>NZ_JAYJLH010000001.1:0-703589 GCF_051948695.1 Halopseudomonas sp. Lyrl_26 | reverse complement strand
TTCTTTGCCGTTTCCCCGTGCAGGGGTAAATGCACGCCATCAGTCAACCGGACCAGCCCAGGACTGCCGCTGCTGGCTGCGCAGATACTTCATTACCCGTCTTCTTTTGCCTGCCGTTCCGGGTCTCATATCCCATGCATTTGTTCTCCCTCTCCGGTCAGGCTGTCCATCACGGCGGAGTCCTAGATGCTCTGGCGGCTCATTCTCCGAAGGAAAGAGTGCGCGACAGGCTTTCCTTGGCTGATCATCCGTGCAGCGTTTGAAGAGAGCCAGCCGCCGGTGGATCCCAACTCGAGTAGCCAGGGGGCGGTGTAACGTGAGTGGCGGAGAGAATCCGGGGGGATCAGAGCAGGGGGCTCATGAAGAACATCAGCCGCTCCAGTACTCGCGCCGGCTTGCTGCGCTGCGCCCAGCGCTCGGGGTCCAGGCGCTCGCTGGAGGTCTCGTAGCCGTCCAGCAGGGCACGCACTTCCTGGCAGCTGTCGGGGGCGAAGATGGCTACGGTCAGCTCGAAGTTGAGTTGAAAGCTGCGGATATCCAGATTCACACTACCGACCAGTGCCAGTTGCTCGTCCATCAGCATTGCCTTGGTATGCAGCAATCCCCCATCGAACAACAGAATCTCCACTCCCGCTTCCAGCAGGGTGTCGAAATAGGATCGGCTCGCCCATCCGACCATCAGCGAATCGTTTTTCCTTGGTACCAGTATCTTGACCTGAACGCCTCTGGCTGCAGCCTGGCACAGGGCATCCAGTACCGACTGAGAGGGGACGAAATAGGGGGTACTGACGGTGATGTTGTGATTCGCACGATAGATGCTGGTCAAAACGGCTTCGTTGATCAGGTCGCCCATTCCGGGACCGGAAGGAATGATGGACAGCCAGTGACGTCTTTGCCCATCGGCGGCCGGCAATGTGGGGAATACGCGTACTCCCGTCTCCACCTCCCAATCCCAGGCAAACACCTTGGCAAGCCCAGCAGCCGCTTCTCCTTCCAGTCGCAACATCATGTCGACCCATTGGCCTACACGTGCTTCGACCTTGAAGTGGGCCGGGTCAGCAATATTCATCGAGCCGGTGTAGGCAATGCTGTCATCTATCACTACCAGCTTGCGGTGCATGCGCAGATCGATTCTCTGCACCAGGGTCCGGTACAGGCGTACAGGGAGCGCTGCAACGACTTCTATTCCCGCTTCACGCATCGCTCGACATGACCTGGAACGGAAGAAACGGCGACTGCCGGCGTGATCGATCAGCAGGCGAACAGTGACGCCTCGGTTGCGGGCGTTGATCAGGGCGCTGGTGAGTCGCTCCACATACCCATAGGGATGCCAGATATAGGTTTCCAGAACAATGCTGCGCCGGGCCTGATGAACGTCCCTTATCAGGCGTTCGAAGATATCCTCGGGCGTTCTGAGAATATGCATCGCTCCGTAGTTCAAAGCCCCGATGCCTACCTGAGTCGTCATCAGGCTGTTGATTGCCTCGGTCAGTTCGCCGCCGGGCAGGGCATCCTTGTTGTCGTGGAATTGTGTGGTGAGATTGGTCAGATAGGGCTCGATCATGGTGTTGGCTCTGGCGGCACGTTTGCGCCCCAGGTTCAGCTCGCCAAACAGCAGGTACAGTATCGCTCCCACAATGGGGACTATATAGATGATCAACAGCCAGGCCAGTGTGACGCTGACTGGTCGGCGCAGGGCGATGATTCTCAACGTGACCGCAGCCGTTACCAGCCAGTAGAGCCCGGCCCAGAGCCAGCCAACAATGCTGTGCAGGTAATCCATGGTGGCCCCGTTTCAGAAGGGTTACAGGCAGTTGTCCGGTTTCGGCAATCCGGCGATCTTGCTGGCAAGTTTTGCCGGACTACCCGGAAAGAGTTTGAGCAGGTACATGCTGTTACCCTTGTCCGCGCCAAGCTCCTGGCCAATGTATTTCACCAGCGGACGCATCGCTGGCGATAGCTGATACTGGGCGTGGAAGCGTCGCAATGCGTGGATCACATCGTAATGCTCGGGCGTCAGTGTCAGCCCCTCAGACTCCGCCAGTGCTTCGGCCACGGCTTCAGACCAGTCGTCCAGATCCCGCAGGAACCCGTCCTTGTCCAGCTCGATCGAACGGCCGTCTACCAGCAGCGCGGTCACCAGCTCACCACCTTGGTACGCTCCACGCAGAGCTCCACCATCATCGCGTGAGTTATTACCTGGGTTCGCCCAGGCAGATCATCCAGGGCCAGGCCGCGTGCCTGCAGGTCCACATCCAGAGCGTACAGCGCAATGCTTGCTGGCAGATATTCCAGCGAGTCCCGTGTAGCTGTGCCAGGCAACAGGCCATAGACTGCTTCCTCTATCAGCAGCAGTGCCTGACCTGCGTTGATCGAGCGCAGGCAGCTCGCAAATCGGGTCTCAGCGTGGGGCGAGTGTCGGAGAATATGCAGCATGATCGGATTCGCCTCCTCGGCTCAGAGCGTCAGAACCTGGTCGTAATGTTCAATGAGGGCAGCAATTTCCGCGTTGTTCAGGACCCGGGCGTCCAGCATGCAGCGATTTGCCTGTATTCCACGGTCGCCCAGCGAATGCTGGCAGACCAGCACATCCTCAACACCATACAGCGGAAGTGCCTGCAAGTTGGCCGCCAAGGATTTCTGGGCAATCTGCGCGGCATCCTGCCCCTTGATCAGCTGAAATACGCCGTCATCCATGAACAGAATGCCGCAAGGGACCCCAAAAGCCGCGGCTGACAGCGCTACGTCCAGGGCTTCGCGGGCCTGGGGACGGGCAGGCGAGTGACGGCTGATTACCAAGAGGCTCTTCATGATCAGGTCCCGAATGTAACGGCGCGATCAGCAGACTGCAGGGCATCAACCCATTGGCCCAGCCCGGAAAGTTCCCACGGCCCAGCCGTATTGGCTGCAGGACGGTTCCAGCGCTCGGCTTCGGCTGGGTTCAAAACCCCTCGGCGTAAGGCGGCTGCGATGCAGACTACCGCGTCCAGATGGTTATCCTGAATGAACTGGCGCCATTCTGCACCAATATCCTTTTCATCCTGGGGTACGACATTGAGCTGTGACGCTACCAGTACGCCGTCCCGATAGAAGAACAGGCGACTGATCCGGTGACCGGCTGCCAGAACGGCGCGGGAGAACTCCAATGCGCTCCGGGCGGCGGGGTCCTGAGGGCCAGCAAGCAGGGCGATAGCAAAATCCATTGATTGCACCGATCAGAAAACAAGGAGGCCCGCCAGTTGGCGAGCCTCCGGATTATAGCGAAAGTCGCTGGCTCAATCGCTGCTGAACACACCCAGCAACTGCAGCAGACTGAGGAAGAGGTTATAGATGGAGACGAACAAGGTCACTGTGGCCAGGATGTAGTTGTCCTCACCGCCATGGATGATGGCACTGGTCTGATACAGGATCACTGCCGAAGAGAACAGCACGAAGCCAGCGGAGATGGCCAGTTGCAGGCCGCTCATCTGCACGAAGAAGCTGGCCACAACGGCGCACAGCAGAACTACAAATCCAGCCAGAATGAAGCCAGACAGGAAGCTGAAGTCCTTGCGGGTCATGATGGCGTAGGCCGACAGACCGAAGAACACCAGGGCGGTCATGCCCAATGCCATGGTAACCAGTTGGGCACCGTTGTTCAGCGACAGGTAGAAGTTGAGCAGCGGGCCAAGGGTGTAGCCCATGAAGCCGGTCAGCGCGAAAGTCAGCACCAGACCCCAGCCGGAATTGCGGGCCTTGTGGATGCCGAACAGCAATCCATAGAAGCCGACCAGTGTGATGATCAGACCGGGATGGCGGAGATTGAGCGTCATGGAGATGAAGGCGACGACGGCGCTGAAGGCCAGCGTCATTGCCAGCAGGGAGTAGGTGTTGCGAAACAGCTTGCTTACTTCTGCTTCATTTACACCGGCCTGTTGCAACGTGGTATGACGTTCTTGCATTTGCATGGTTGTAGGCTCCAGTAGTTGTAATGCAGATGATCCTTTCATGTCTTGGATCATACTAGTTAACCTTGGACAATCAAAACATCCAATTCTCAAAAACGTTACCTGATGCGTCATTATCCCATTGACTGCGAACCAGTTTCCGGTAGTATTGCCGGCCGTGGAGGGATGGCAGAGCGGTTGAATGCACCGGTCTTGAAAACCGGCAAGGGTTAACGCCCTTCCAGGGTTCGAATCCCTGTCCCTCCGCCACTTTATATCCCCAAGGCCCCGTATATCGGGGCCTTGTTGTTTATGGGGTGGTGTGGACCATACTCGGGCCCATACTTTGGCTTGGCTCTGATCAGTCCTTTCTCGGATCTAGGTACTGGCCGCACTGCCTCTCTAGGGTGATCAGACGCTCAATGATGGCGGGTCGTTTAAGTCCATGCGCTTCCGCCAGGTCATCCAGCGCTTTGATTGTGGTGTTAGGAAGCATCACATTCATTTGGCTTTTTCCAGTATTCCGTTCCCTATATTTTTGCTTGTTCCAGCTGCCTCTGACAGAGGCGATGATGTTCCTCACTTCCAGCGGGCGGAGCTCTGCCTCGTCGAAAAAAATGAGGAGGTTTTCGAGGGTGGCGCTGTCAGCAAGCCTAGCGTTCCTGGTAATACCAACTTTTGAGCGATTGTCGTCAATCCAGCGTATGGTGTGCTGCAGTTTCTGGATGGTTTCCTCGCCTGTCATCAGCCATCTGCATTGATCGGCTATTTTCTTCTTTTCTTCCCAGCCTTGCATGGTCTTAAAAATGAAGCTCTTCTTATCTGATAGCTTCACGTCCCAGTGATCCAGTTCAGCAATAATTAGGGTTCTTCCGTCCAGTCTTGGTAAGTCTTCAAGGGTCGGAACCTCTTTCATCTGGCTTTTAAGATACGTTAGCTGTCGATGATCGTCTTTGATCCAATCGATGTGTCGCTCGGGAAGCAGATTGCGGTCTTTTGTCCGTCTTATACGGTCTGCGTACCGGTGCGACAAGCTTTTAAGGTGGCTGTTCAACACCGGGATCATGCTGTCGCCATTACAGCTATCTGGCGTGAATTCTGCTCTCCAGTTCCTCTGCAAGCAAAGCCAAAGCCAAATAGCTTCCCGACGGCTGTGTGGATCGATGATCTCTTCTAACTCAATCGATTGATGGGAACCCTGGTCTTGTGAAGCCATAATTTTTCCTACTCCCAGCGCTATTTAGCGAAATCCTAGCATAGATGGAGGCTGATCTTAATCTCGTTCTACGGAGAAATAGGCCGGATTAAAGGGGGGTGATATCGCGGTTCTAGGAATCGTATAGTTTAGTCGCTTGGCTGTATAGCCCTATTCATAGGGCCTGAATGCTTAAATAGATAGGATTGGTAATCGGTTTTATAGGCCTGGGGGCTTTATAAGGGGGCGGGGCTGCAAGAGGCGGACGCCAGATAGCAACACATCTGCACAAAGAAAGGGTTGCTGATCGTGATGGCCTGGCTAAGAACACAGTTTCGATGCTTATTTCATCAAAGCGCGGTTAATGGTTGGCCTCAAAGGAGGCGACGCCCGTTCCTGTTCGTATACCTAGAGTGTCAGGGGTGCTCTGAAGGCTGCGCATGTATGCATTTAGATGTCAGGAGCCATGCCAGTGCGCTGGCTCGGCATCAGCTTCATCCACAGGAGAAATAAAACAAAACATAACACCTGCATGTTCTGAACCCACCAGAGGATGCAGATCATGAAACAAGGTTTTATTCGGAGAGAAGAAGTCACCACGCTGACGGGGCTGTCCCGGTCCACGATCTACAGATACATGGATAAGGGAATATTTCCACGACCGGTACCGCTGGGCGTGCGCAGCGTGGGCTGGGTTAAAGAAGAGGTCTTGGAGTGGCTTGCTAGTCGCATCCAAGTTCGGGATGAGCGATACGGGAGGATGTAATAGGAGCACCACGGCTTCGCGCCGTGGTGCTCCTATGCTGTCTGGGTGCTTTTTATCAGCTAACTCCCTTTACGAATTTCCTTCGCGCTCCTCATTGTTGCTGGGTTTCCCCGGGCATTGATTGAGGGTGTTGCCTCTCCGCTATCGGGTTTGGTTTATATACTGTGAGTGGTGATAGATATTACCTATAAGTGTATAGCGTGGCTGATCATCAAGTGAGTGGTACCAACATGGCTAATGAGGCCCGGAGGGTGTGAGGCGTAGGGGGTGGAGCAGCAGCTAGGGGCGCAAGTAAAAAAACATGCAAGCAGTGAGTGGTATGCACACAATAATTGGAGCATTCCATGAATATCAGCATCTACTCACATAAAAACCTTTCTCAGTCAGAAGCCGCTATCAAAATCGATGATTTCGTTGGGGAAGTCCTGCACAGCTCGGGATTTGCTTACGAGGATAAAGCAGCTCCGCATCAACGGGTGAATCCCAAGCTCGCTCACTACACTCGTTACCTTCGGGCGATGGTAGATGTATTCAACGGATGGGCTGACTACGATTTCAGCGAGCACTTGAATCTGTTCAATGACACGCGTCTTGAGATGGGGTTGGAAGATCTGGGGTCTCATTTTACCTGTCCGGCACCCGGTGGAAACTACGGCTTTCTGTCGCAAGAAGAGGCTGTCAATGTGCTGATTGAGCGTATGAGGGAGAATAGCACCAGCAGTCAGTACCTTCGAGGCAAGCGCGATCGAGCCTATGAATCCAGAAAGCAGTCCCAAGAGTTGGAGGAATACGTTGAAAATGTGATGGAGCGTTATGCGCGTACGTTGGTTGTCAGGGTCAACTTTTACTACAGGAATGTTAGCAAGCCATGGATTAAGGTCGAAGATGTGTTTGCAGACCGAAACCGGTTGGCCAGTCTGATTGGACGGGATCCTGCGTTTGAGCATTTGTCAGGATACATCTTGCGAATTGAACAAGCTGACAGGCAGGGCTTTCATGTGCATGGGGCATTTTTCTTCGATGCTTCCAAAGTTCAGAGCGAGGCCTATCGAGCGCAGCGTATTGGGGAGGTGTGGCAACGGGTCACCTCTGGGAAAGGGTATTGGCAGGACAGCGGCAGGGCGTGGGTAGCTAAGCATGGACGTGGGGAGCGTTGCACAACGGGCGTTTTCCGAAGGGCTGATGCATGCGCGTGCCGTCGGGTGGCCAGGTATATGACCTACCTAGCCAAGAGCAGTCAGTACCTGCGGATCAAGCCCGAGAATGGCCGAACCTACTCCACAGGAAGGTGGCCCAGTGGTCGGGGCTCATGACTGCTCCAGGCTAGAGGTGTCAGTTGTTACGGTAGGTGTCGAGGCCAGGTCTAATGCTTCCTTTTAACCTCTCCCTGGCCCGATATACCTGCCGTCCAGCTGCGCTCTATCAAAACTGAACACGTGTGAATACGGACTTTCTACACACCGACCAACCAGCGGTAGCCGGTGCTCAGGCTTGCCGCTCATCAGCACGACCCGGCCGTTGCAGATTGGGCAGTCGGCCGAGAATCGCACGAAGCGCGTCCATTGGTTGCCTTCATTGTCGCGGTGCATCTCCAGCTCAGCGGATTGCTCCGTCCAATGAAGGGTCATCAGCGGTGCTTTTACTACACGGTGGTCGACCAGCTGGATCCAGGGCTGGCACAGTTGAGACCAGATCATCCAGACTCCGCCGGCTACCAGAGTGATATTGAGCAGCTGGCCGAGAGTAATCCCGGATGAAGAGCGGCTAGCCCCGAATAGGCCGAGCAAGACCCAAAAAGCTAGTACCGCCACGGTCGAGATAATGCACGCCAGCAACCAATACCCGCGATGACTGCGATTCTTCAGCTCACCTTGGTAGAAGATTTGACGGAATAACCAAGAGGGCTTCACTTCTCCAGCAGGTGATCGCTGATAACGAACCTGCGTGCCGAGCTCAGGGGTCTCAGAATCCTCGAGTTCTTCCGCTGGCAGCGGCTCGACATCAAGCCAGTAAGTGCGCTGTTTACCAGCACCGCCTAGGGCATTGTCTGTTCGGATGACAGGTCTGCTTGCCAGTCCAGCAGCTCTCAGGCGAGAGCTGAGCTCATCCATCCTGTCTTCCAGATATTTCTCCAGCGTGTTGGCCGGCAACCAGCGGGCAGGAGATTGAGTGGCTCTGCTCTTCGCATCGACAAAATGGGTCATCAGTGTCGCCCGCTCGTAGGTTAGAGCTTCATCCCGACCACTATCGAGGGCCTTGATCTTGTCCTCAGCCATGAGCAAAAGAACCGCGTGGCCTTTACTGCTCGTCGGCTTCTTCCTGAGCTCTTCAGCCAGCAGTTGGTATACGTCACGCACTTCCACATTTCTCCCTGAAAAGCCCACCCGTACCCTTCGTGTAGGGTTCGGTGGATGTTCATACCGCATCATTGCGCAAAGCTTGAGCCGTCTTTATACCAGAGAGGTTCAAGCCATGAGTATGTTCTATGCCACTGCCCAAGATGGCCGGCTGCTGCACATTGATGATGCTGAACGTGGGTTGGCGTGCAGCTCCACCTGCCTGGAGTGTGGTGACCCAGTTGTCGCTAAGAAGGGGAAGCGTAACAGGCACCACTTTGCTCACAAGGGCGGAAAGGAGCCCTGTGCTATCCGGCCAGAAACGCTGCTGCACAAGCTGGGAAAGCAGGTCATTCTGGAAGGGATGGGACTGCAACTGCCTGCCTTACCCGGCAGCTATCAAAACACGCCAGGTTACGTTGGAGACCGAACCAGCTGGTGGGACTTCATCGAGGTAATGGAGGAGCAGACGCAGCAGGATTTTCGCCCTGATCTGGTAGCCAAGCTCAAGGATGGTACTCAGCTATTCATTGAAATCGCAGTGACCTCATTTGTGGGGGATCAGAAACAGAAGAAAATCGAGCGGCTTCAGGAGAAAACGGTCGAGCTTGATTTGCGATATCTACTTGGCATGTTGAGTAAGCCATATGGGGAGCTCTGCCAGCACATAATCCACGATACCCTTCATAAATCGTGGTTATACCCCATTCAGCCTGATTGTTACCCGCCGGACGTCTCCGTCGAAAATGACCCGACGCCGGTTCTGCACGCTCTTAAAGTTCCGCCCCCTCATCCGGATGCTGGCAAGCAGCAGCGTTTCACGGTGTTGGGTATGTGGGTGAGCGCCGTGCGTTTAGATTCCGGGGATCTGATGGTGCGCTCTTGGGTATATAACCCGCAGGTAGCAGAGCTTCTCAAAGGTTGGGCTCATGAGGTGGGCGGCAGCTATAGACGCAGGTACCGGAACTGGGCATACCCAGCCAGTGATGCGGAACTGATCCTTACGCGGCTTGAGCAGTTACATGAAGAAGGCTAAAGCATAATTTCGGTTTCTTCTGCGTACGTTATCCAGATGGATACACAATATATTGTGTCTTTATTTTTATTTCAGTATACATATTGCGGTTTTGGGCTTGACATCATTTTAGTGGCTCGCTATAAAGCCAGCTATGGGTAAAAAACGCCCATAAAAAAGCTCCGATCCCTCTATGAGAGGCCGGAGCTCCACGGTCTATCTGGCTTGCGTCTTGGAAAACTAAGACCAGAAGACTAACCCCAACGACTGCTAAGCAGAAACTGGGCTTGGGACTATATCGCGGCAATCGCGGCTTAAGCAAGCGTATTGCATCGGTTTGATCTGTCTCTCGGCCAGTTGCTGCTAGCAGTCTTGATAGTCGAGGTAGCTCATGGCTGCAAAGAAAAGCGGTAACGCCAAGCGAACCATACACCGGAGTTCCATCACTGGAAGGTTCGTTACCGAGAAAACGGTGCGGAGAAACCCGCGCACAACTCAAACCGAGAAACGTTGAGGTATCCCTATGTTGAAACAGTATTTTGTTAACACCCTTGCGCAGCCCAATGGTGATCACGAAGTCCATCGGGAGGGTTGCTCATGGATGCCATTGTCACGGCAGTCAGTTGGCTACCACGCCAGCTGCTACCCTGCAGTTCAGGCGGCAAGAATGTACTACTCCCGGGCTGACGGATGCGCACACTGCAGTCCTCAATGTCATACCCGCTGATCCTCTGATAGCCGGGTACTAGGAGGCAGGCCACATGTGTGGCCTGTTATTCATTCTTTTCGTTGCGCTTCAAGGTAAGTGTGGCGAGCTATAGAACCAGTTCATTCTCCCTGTTATCATCATTTTTAGCATGACTTTCCTGGCGATGCAGACAAGGACTTTGCTGAATGCTGATGACGACCCCGCAGGAAGCTTCACCCAACCAGCGCGAGCGCCTGTGGCAGATCGATTTTCTGGCCCGTTTCCGTGGGCAGGTCACCCGGCAGGATCTGGTAGAGCGCTTCGCCATTGCATTATCCAACGCCACCCGTGACTTCACGCTGTACCGTCAGCTGGCACCTCAGAACCTGGATTACGATCACAGCGATAAGGTTTATCGGCGAGCAGCGAGTTTCAAGCCGCTGTTTGCTTACGACCGGGAGCACACCCTGCAAACCCTCAGCCTGGGGCAGGGGGTTGGGCTGGAGCCATGCACTCAGACGATACTGGTTGATAACGCCACTGCGCTTAATCAGCCGGATCTGGATATCCTGGCTGCGGTGTCCCGCGCCATATATGGCGGACAGGCTCTGTGCATCAGCTACGTCTCAATCAGCAGCGGTGAAACCCGTCGAGAGATCGTTCCGCACAGCCTGGTCAACACTGGCTTGCGCTGGCATGTGCGTGCTTATTGCCGTACCCATGGGCAGTTCAGGGATTTTGTACTGACGCGGATTACCGCTATTCATACCACAGCTACCCCGATGGATAGGCAAACCGAATCCATTGACCGGGATCAGGACTGGCAACGCTTGGTGAAGCTGGAACTTGTTCCTCACCCCAGAGCGGCTTACGCTCGAGCGATAGAGCTCGATTACAGCCTGCAACCTGGCCAATCACTGCAGCTTACCGCCAGAGCAGCCACCGCTGCCTACTTGTTGCGGCGTTGGGGTGTGGATTGCAGTCTGGATGCACGCCTCAACCCGGATGAGTACCAGCTGGCTCTGTGCGACCCCCAGGGTGTCTCGCAGCAAGCCAATCTAGCAATTTCCCCCGGCTTTACCCTGGAGAATGATCGTTAATGAGCAGCACCGCTACACAGCAGAAACTGGGCTTCAAGTTTGGCCGCAATGGTGTGCACTCCAGCCGCACCATGATGCTGGCTGAGATCAGCGAGCTGTTCCATGGCCGTCCCGCAAGCGCAACCGCTGCCCAGTACAAAGAAGACATCGAATTCTTCAACGTCCTGCACAAGCCTACCGAGAAGTCCCGACAGCTTACCTGGCGTCACCTGGTGGACCTTTATGGGATGGATACCGGTATTCCGTTGTTCAGGGTCTTTCGCCGCCTGTGGGACAGCGATGAGTCCGCTCGAACCTTATTGGCTTGTCAGATGGGCCTGGCCCGAGACCCGCTGTTACGGATCTCCATGGACAAGATATTGCAGCTGACCCCGGGAGAGCGTTTGTCCAGGGAAGATATGGAGCAGGTCTTTGCCGAGCGGTGCCCTGATCGTTACAGCGCCGCAACCCTGAAGTCCATTGCTCAAAACGTCAACGGCACCTGGACTCATGCGGGCTATCTGGAAGGGCGCACCAAAAAGCATCGTAGCGAACCGGATATCCGTCCGGTGAATGTTGCCTTCGCTCTGTTTCTGGGGTATCTGCAGGGCGCAACCGGCAGTCGCCTGTTCAGTACTGAGTGGACCCGCGTTCTGTGTTGTCGTCAGGAGCGACTGCTGGAGCTTGCCCGACAAGCCAGTTACAGCGGCCTGTTGAATTTCAAACATTCCAGCGAGGTCGTGGAAATCACCTTTCCCGACTACCTGACCAGGGAAGAGGAGAGCTGGTTGCATGAGTAACAGACTCAATCGACTGCTGAAGAGCTACAGCAACCACATCAGCCTGCCGTGGATTACCGGCCTGGCCAACGAGCAGCGGGTGCTGTTTGCTGTTTACCACAAGGAAGACGAGCTGAAACTGCGCGCCCGGCTTGAAGAGTTCCGGCTGGCCACCGAGAGTGCCGGCCACCCCTGGTTGGAATTGGATATTACCCGCCTGTTCCCGGAATGGATGGCGCAGCAGAAATACCGAGAAGAATATTTCGAGGATCCCGACTCGCTCACCCCGAAATACAAAACCTTTGTCCGCCAGTCGGTGACTGCATTGGCCGAGCGCATAGAGGACCAGGCAGACAGCAATACGCTGGTTGCCCTGGTCGGCTGCGGCACCCTGTTCGGGTTTGCCTCGGTCTCCGATTTCGTCAAGCAACTGGCCGAGCATGTGTCAGGGCGTCTGTTGGTGTTGTTCCCCGGGGAATACGTCAACAACACCTACCGCCTGCTGGATGCCCGCGATGGTTGGGGCTATCAGGCTACCGCAATTACTGCAGACAACTGATTATCGGCAGTCGCTGCCGTTTTGAATTGAGATGCGCGCATGCGCAACAGGGAGTACGCCAGTATGTTGAACCGTGAAATTTACGAGCTGGATCCGCAACAGAACCGGCTGGAGAACAACGGTGTTGCAGAAGTTAAGGACGACCAATCAACCCAGGCGCTCAGAACCCTGCGCTATGAGTTGCAAACCTTTGTCTGTGATGGTGAGTACGAGTCAGGACTCGACAAGATCCTCTCCACCTATCTACGCAACCTGGGCGACGGGCACGAACAGCCGGGCGTGTGGATCTCCGGCTTCTTCGGTTCGGGTAAATCGCACCTGGCAAAAATGCTCCGCGCGCTCTGGACCAATCAACCGTTCAGTGATGGCGCAGCGGCCCGCGACATTGCCGACCTGCCGCAAGAAATCAAGGATCACCTCAAAGAGCTGAGCATCCAGGCCAAGCGCCACGGCGGCCTGCATGCGGCCTCCGGCACCCTGGGCTCTGGCGCCAACAACAACGTGCGCCTGGCGCTGTTGAATATCGTTTTCAAGTCCGCCGGCCTGCCGGAACAGTACCATCAGGCGCGCTTCGTTCTCTGGCTGCACAAGCAGGGAATTTTCGATCAGGTGAAAGCCCACGTTGAAGCAGATGGTGATCACTGGGAAGACGAGCTGGAAGATCTCTACGTCTCCAGTAGCATCGCCCGGGCGTTGCTGGCCATCGACAGCACCCTTGGGGATGACGTCAAACAGGTACGCCAGCTGCTGCGCGAGCAGTACCCCAACGTACAGGACGTCACTAACCAACAGATGGTGGATGCCATCCATGACGCCCTGGCCAGGGAGGGTGAGTTCCCACTCACGCTGATTGTTCTCGACGAGGTGCAGCAGTACGTCGGTTCGGATACGGAAAAGGCTCACCAGGTGCAGGAGGTGGTCGAAACCTGCTGCAAACACTCCAAGTTCAAGAGCAAGATGCTGTTTGTCGCCACTGGCCAAAGTGCCCTGTCCGGCATGCCCAACCTGCAGCGCCTGCTCGGTCGTTTTCAGATTACCGTCCAGCTGTCCGATACCGACGTGGAATCAGTTATCCGCAAGGTCATCCTGCGCAAAAAGGCCTCGGCTCGTCCGCATCTTGAGCAGGTCATGCAAAGCCATCTGGGTGAGATCTCCCGACAGCTGCGTGGCACCAAGATCGAGCACCATCGTGACGATGAAAAAGTCATGATTGCCGATTACCCGCTGCTGCCGGTGCGTCGGCGCTTCTGGGAAAAGGTACTGCGCATTGTCGACACCACCGGCACCGTGTCCCAGCTGCGCAACCAGCTCAAGGTGATCCACGAAGCCGCCCAGGCCACTGCCGATAAGCCGCTGGGGCATGTGGTACCGGCTGACTTCATCTACAACCAGATCTCGGTCAACCTGCTGCAAACCGGGGTCATCTCCAAAGAGATCGCGGAAATCATTGGCCGCCTGTCCGCCGGTGATGCAGACGAGCAGCTCAAATCCCGCATCCTTGCCCTGGTGCTGCTGATTGGCAAATTGCCTACCGACCCCACCGCTGACTGTGGCGTGCGTGCCACGCCAGACATGCTGGCTGACCTGCTGATTGATGACCTCAATCAGGGCAAAGACCTTATTCGTACCGAGGTACCCAAGCTGCTCCAGGAGCTGGCCGACGAAGGTCTGGTCATGGCCATGCAAACCAGCACCGGTACCGAATACCGCCTGCAAACCCAGGAAAGCGCCCAGTGGTATGACACCCTGCGCCAGGAAGAGGCCGATCTGCGCGGCAACCTGCAGCGCGTGGAGAACATCCGCGTGGACTTGCTGCACAAAGAGCTGCGCAGCCAGATTGCACAGGTACGCCTGACCCAGGGAAAATGCAACGAGCCGCGTCAGGTCATCCCCTGTTTTGATCAGGAACTGCCGAAGGACGCCAACGAAAAGATCTACGCCTGGGTACAGGACGGCTGGTCGCTGGATGAAAAGAATTTCATGACCGAGGCGCGCAGCCGCAACCCCAGTGAGCCGACCATCTTTATCTATGCACCGGCGCGCAATCGCTCCGAGCTGACCAACGCCATCATCGCCGAACACGCCGCCGCCGCCACCCTGGACAAGCGTGGCATCGCCAATACCGATGCCGGCAAGGATGCGCGCATTGCCATGGAAACCCGCCACCGCGACGCGCAGAAGCAGGTACAAACCCTGCTGCGTGAAATATTCGATGGTGTGCAGGTACTGCAAGCCGGTGGCAACGAGGTCGATGGCAACACTATTGCCGACCGGGTCGCTACCGCTGCCAAATCGTCTCTGGTGCGCTTGTACCGCGAGTTCGATCAAGCCGATCACCCGGCTTGGGGCAAGGTCTTTGACCGGGCCAGCAAGGATGGAGGCCAGAATGCGCTGGAGTTGCTGGGTTACAGCGGTGATGCCGAACAGCACCCGGTCTGTTCCGCGATCATGCGCTATATCGGCGTGTCAAAAAAGGGCAGTGAAATCCGCGAGCATTTCCTCGCCGCCCCGTATGGATGGCCGCAGGATGCCATCGATGGCGCGCTCTATGTGCTGCTGTCCGGTGGCCTGTTGATTGCCACCGACAACCGCAACAACCCTGTCACCGCCAGCACGCTGGAGCGTAAGCAGATCACCCAGACCAGCTTCCGTCCGGAAAGTATCACCATCCGCCCGGTGGATTTGATCAAGATCCGCGGAGTGCTCAGCAGCAGTGGTATTGACTGCCAGCCCGGTGAAGAAGCCAACAAGCTGCCGTTACTGGCAGAAAAAGGCAGAGAACTGGCCAAGCGCGCCGGTGGCGCCGCGCCATTCCCAGCAGTGCCAGATACCAAAGTGTTTGACGAATTGGCCCGGCAATCCGGCAATGCCCAGCTTAAGCATGTGCTGGACGAGCAGGACGCCATCAAGCAGGCGATCCAGGAGTGGAGCGATACCGCCAAGCGCATTGAAGCCCGCCGCGGCGACTGGTCACTGCTGACCGCCTTGCTGGATGCCAGCCGTGGCCTGGCGTTCCACGCGCCGATACAGTCCGAAGCCGACGCCATCAATCAGCAGTGCTCTCTGTTGGATGACCCCAACCCGGCGACGGGCCTGATACAGCAGCTGGTGAGCAAACTGCGCGATGCGGTGCAGCATCATGTGCAGGCTTACCTGGATCGCCACGCAGCCTGCCTTGCCCAGTTGCAAGCGGACAGCCACTGGCAGCAGCTGAGTGCCGAGCAACAGAACAGCATTCTGCAAAAGCGCAAGCTGCTGACCCTGGAGCAGCCGGCGCTGAACGATGCAGAGGCTATTATCGACAGCCTCAGCGATGTCAGCCTGGAACAGTGGACCGACCGCACCGAGTCCCTGGCCAGCAAGTTCGACAGCGCCCGCATGGAAGCCGCCGAACTGTTGCAGCCCAAGCTGCAGCGCATCAATCTGCCGCGCAAAACCTTTGAAAGCGAAGCCGAGGTGGACGCCTGGCTGGCAGAGGTAAAACAACAGATTCTCAGCAAACTGAATGACGGACCGGTAACTTTCTGATGAGCCAAGCCACACATCGCCAACCCCTGGATAAAGCCCTGCGCCGCGCGCTGGAGGCTGCGGTAATCAAGGCACGCGACATCGCTGAGCTGGCCGCTACCCAAGCGCTGACCCGCTTGAGTGTAGGCGAGGCCAAGCCCGCCGATTACCTGAATGAGGAGCAGCGCGAACTGCGCAACCGCCTGCGTGCCCACGGTCGCCAGCTGGGCGACATCAAGCAGGACAACAAGCAGCAGAGCATCAGCCGTCTGGTGACAGAAGCCGCCTACCAGCATTGGCACCGCATGTTGTTTGCGCGCTTTCTGGAACAGAACAACCTGCTGATGTACGACGAACACACGCCGCTGAGCCTGGCTGAATGCAATGAGCTGGTGCAGGATCCGGACACCCTGCGCGATGAGCAGGAGCGTCGCTGCCAGAGCGGCTGGGAGCTGGCCGGCGTGCTGGCCTCGAAAATGCTGCCGCAGATTTTCCGTATCGACTCGCCGGTGTTTGCCCTGGAGTTCGCCCCCGAGCACCAGCGGGAGCTGGAAAAACTGGTTATCGGCCTGGCAACGGACACCTTCCAGGCCCAGGACAGTCTCGGCTGGGTCTACCAGTTCTGGCAAAGCAAGCGCAAGGAAGAGGTCAACAAGTCCGAGGTCAAGATCGGCGCGGATGAACTGTCACCGGTCACCCAGCTGTTTACCGAACCCTATATGGTCAGCTTCCTGCTGGATAACAGCCTGGGCGCCTGGTGGGCAGGCCAACGACTCACCGACCACGACTGGCAAACCGCCCAAAGCGAACAGGAGCTGCGAGAGAAAGCCGCCATCCCCGGCGTACCGCTTAGCTACCTGCGCTTTGTGAAAGACGACGAAACACAGCAATGGCAGCCCGCTTCCGGGACCTTCGAAGCCTGGCCCAAGCACCTAAGCGAGCTGAAAGCCCTCGACCCCTGCTGCGGCTCCGGCCACTTCCTGGTTGCTGCCTTCCTGATGCTGGTACCCATGCGCATGCAGGCCGAGCAACTCAATGCCCGACAAGCCATCGACAAGGTGCTCAGCGAAA
Organism: Halopseudomonas sp. Lyrl_26; assembly: GCF_051948695.1. NCBI lineage: Bacteria > Pseudomonadati > Pseudomonadota > Gammaproteobacteria > Pseudomonadales > Pseudomonadaceae > Halopseudomonas > Halopseudomonas sp. Lyrl_26. Next base: position 686,668 of record NZ_JAYJLH010000001.1, on the reverse strand, counting down.
ACCTCCATGGCCTGGAGCTGGATCAGCGCTGTGTCGAACTGGCGGCCTTTGCCGTGGCGCTGGAAGCCTGGCGCTACCCGGATGCCGGTGGCTATCGCACACTGCCCGAATTGCACCTGGCCTGCAGTGGCCTGTCCATCGCTGCTGCCCGTGACGAATGGAAAGAACTCAGCCGCAAGGCGGGCAAACAGAACCTGACCATCGCCCTGGACTGGATGTACCAGACCTTCCAGGATGCCCCGGTTCTCGGCAGCCTGATCAACCCGCGCCGCAGCAAGGCCGCACAAATTGCCCAGTGGAGCGAACTGCAGCAACTGCTGGGTGAGGCACTCACTCAGGATCAGGCCAACCAGCAAAACCGAGCTGATAGCGAAATCTCCGCCATAACCAATCGCCTGGAAGCCGGCATTGTCGCCCAGGGCCTGGCCAAAGCCGCCGAGCTGCTGGCTGGCCAATACACCTGGGTGATCACCAACGTGCCTTATCTGGCGCGTGGCAAGCAGCATGACACCCTTAAGAACTACTGCGAAACCCATTATCCCGCAGGTAAGAATGATCTGGCTACGGTGTTTCTTGATCGCTGCCTAGAGTTCTGTGTGCAGGGCGGCACCGCCAGTATTGTCTTGCCGCAGAACTGGCTGTTCCTGACCAGCTACCGCAAGTTCCGCGAAAAGCTGTTGCAGAACGATAGCTGGCATTTGATTGCGCGACTAGGGGCGCAGGCATTCCAGACCCCAATGTGGGATTTCAACGTGCAACTGCTTACCCTGAGCCGTGGCAATGCGGCGGGACAGTCGGCGGATCTGCTGCACAGTGGCGAGCAGGGCAACTGGATTCGTGGGGTGGATGTGTCCGAACCGCGTACGGCGGGGGAGAAGGCGGCAAGGTTGTTGGTGGATGAAGTGAAGAGTGTGGAGCAGGGGAGGCAGTTGGAGAATCCAGATGCTCGTGTGAGTTTGCTGAATGGTGAGGTTGAAGCGCTACTTAATGCACATACCTACCACAACCTTGGCATCTGCACCGGTGATGCAATCCGATTCTATAAAAAAGTCTGGGAGCAGCCTTCGAGGCTGGACGGCTGGTGTTGGATGCAAGGAACCGTAGAGGATACGGTAGATTTTGGTGGTATGGACAACCTTGTTTTTTGGCAGAATGGGCACGGTGATCTGTATGAGTTCGTTCTTGAAAAACTAGGAGAAGATCAGGTTGGTTCTTGGCTTCGCGGCAAAAATGCCTGGGGGAGACCGGGAGTCCTCGTTAGCGCGATGGGTAAACTGCCTGTTACTCGTTATGCGGGGGGATTTTTTGATGAAAACACTGTCGTTGTAACAATTGAAAATTCGCTTCTGCAGCCTTCAATATTTACATATTTGTCATCGAGTAGTTACGGGGCTGATGTCAGAGCTATTAATCAGACTTTAAAGGTCCGTGGTGACTTGGTAAAAATTCCATTTGATCAAAATCATTGGACTACAGTCGCCGAAGAAAAATACCCAAACGGCCTGCCTCAGCCCTACACCAACGATCCCACCCAATGGATTTTCCACGGCCATCCTTGCGGCTCGGTAATCTGGGACGAAAACAGCAAATGGACCGCCCACGGTGATCTGCGCGTCGATGAGTCCGTGCTACAAGTCGCCGTCGCCCGCCTGCTCGGCTACCGCTGGCCGGCAGAGCTGGACCCGGAAATGGAGCTGGCCGCCGAACAGCGCGTATGGGTCGAGCGTTGCCAGTCTCTGGCCAGCTTTGTCGATGACGACGGCATTGTCTGCCTGCCGCCGGTGCGCGGCGAAAAGGCCGCCGACCAGCGCCTGGAAGCCCTGCTGCAAGCCGCCTATGGCGATGCCTGGACCACCCCGCTGAAAAACCGCCTGCTCGACGCCGTCGGCAGCAAATCCCTCAGCCTCTGGCTGCGCGATAAGTTCTTTGAACAGCACTGCAAACTCTTCCAGCACCGGCCCTTTATCTGGCACATCTGGGACGGTCTCAAAGACGGCTTCAGCGTACTGGTCAACTACCACAACCTCGACAAAGCCGGCCTTGAACGCCTGATCTACACCTACCTGGGCGACTGGATCCGTACCCAACAGGCTGGCCTGGCCAACGGTGAAGACGGCGCCCAGGAACGCCTCGCCGCCGCCGAAGCCCTGAAAAAGCAGCTCGAAGCCATCCTCGAAGGCGAAAAGCCCTACGACATTTTCGTACGCTGGAAGCCCCTGGCCGAACAGCCCATCGGCTGGACCCCAGACCTCAACGACGGCGTCCGCCTCAACATCCGCCCCTTCCTCAAAGCCCGCGACGTCGGCAAAAAAGACGCCGGCATCCTACGCTGGAAGCCCAACATCCATTGGAAAAAAGACCGTGGTAAGGACGTTGAGTCTGCGCCTTGGTATGAGCTGGGTCTGGAATATGGCGAAGGCGTAGGCGCTCGTATCAATGACCACCATCTGACGCTGGAAGAGAAGCGCAGAGCGCGAGGAGGGTGATGATGAAAGCAAAGCGTCCGTATATACAAGGGGTGGTGGCTGCATGTTGACAATAGGAATGGAAAACTTTCAGTCCGTTAGGACTATGCAAGAAGTACCCTTAAGCGGGATCACCCTTGTGTATGGTAATAATTCAAGCGGAAAGAGCATTATTAAAGATGCACTGGAAATGGGTTTGAATATGCACAGGGGGCCTGCATTTAACAGTCCGCCCGAAAAGTGGATTAACTTTCGTGCGCGCGAAAACTCTGAGCCGGTGAGGCTTGCATATTGCTTCGCTGTTTCAGATGCTTATGGCGACAAAAATTACATAATTGAACACATGATTAGTGATTCATTAGTTGATGGTGGGTTTGGGTCAATTATAGATGTCGATACTGATAACGAATACGTATCATTGCTCTCGGAATACTTGGTTGATTCCCTGGTTCGTGTTGAGTACGAGTGGCATGAGGAGGGGTTCTCAGGTCGAGATGAAAAATATGACACCAAGACCGAGATCGGTCTTGGCAGAATTGGAGATTCTGGGTTAGTTGAGCTTGAGGTTTTTGCTGAGGTGTATTCTGAGCAAGAAGGAGCGCTGTTGATTTCCTTCAATAAGAATCATGAGCTAATTAGGATGTTGTTGGGTGGGTTGGAGGTGTCCAGTTTTATTAGTGGTAAAGATTTGCGCGAGTTCGCCTTAGAGCCAGATGGTGTTTTTTTCACAAACCCTATTATGGAGCGATACAGGTGGTCGAAGGCTGATGATTTTTGGGGAGAGAATGAGTCTGATGTTGGATATATTCTGGCTTTTTTCTCTGCTATAGGTATTCATCATTTTGTATCGGAAGCCTCAAAAATAAAATATATAGGGGATATCAGAGAGGGTAAGGAGCGGCTGGAGGGTGATCGCTATGCTGGTGAAGAATATTGGGAGAAGCTGAAAGCACTTGTTTTAGAGGAGAAGTTAGAAAGTCCGAGCTTTATGGGCGAGCTGGTAAGGATAAATAAGTGGCTTGGCGAACCAAAATACTTGAATAGCGGGTATAAGCTTTGCGGGGACTTTAAGTTCCTTGTCGGAATGGATGAGTTTAAGTCTGTGAAAGAGAATGGTTTTAGTTCTCTAGTATCACGGGTTAGTGATGTGGGTGGCCTGCAGTACTCCAAGCTTATGCTAAAGGACATCGCCTCGGGGCAGTTGATAGACTTTTCTGATGTTGGTACCGGTGTATCCCAGGTGTTGCCAATTCTTTATTACATGTCCTTATCTGGGTTTTTTGGTGGCTCGGTTTATATTCAGCAGCCTGAGCTTCATCTGCATCCAAGGTTACAAGCCAGCATGGCTCAAATTTTTATCGATTCGTTTATCACGAATGACAAGGCTAGAAACTACATTATAGAAACACACAGCGAGCTTATTGTTCTCCGCATGTTGAAGGTGATACGGAAGAATTATGAGACCAAGAACCTGCTCAAGGAGCGTGCTCTTCTGGCGGATGATGTAAATGTGATTTTCGCCGTCAAGGACGAAAAAGGTGTCACGGCCTATAAGCATTTGCGCATTTCAAAAAATGGCGATTTTCTCGATAAATGGCCTGAGGGTTTTTTTGAAGAACGAGACCAGGAGCTATTCTGATGAATAGGTTCTATTCCGTCTCGCCCAAAATCTTCACCAATGCTACCGAGGTGGGCATCGTCCTGAATAGCTTCGGCTTCGATAAGGGGCGTTTTTTGGCCGCACTGCCAAAATCCTTTCTAAGGGAGCTGTTCGATACTGCTGCCGGTTTCTCTGAACTGGAAGGGAAGCGAGTGCGGGCACTGGTTGAAAAAAACAAGCATGCATTGCTGAAGCTTGGCCTGCCTTATGACGGCAATAAGACTTGGTTGGAAAACTCTCTGCATCTGATCGAGCAGAACTGCTTGCACGGTGCTCTGTGCAACGATGATGTGGGCTCGGAACAGATTTTCACTCTCGACGATGTGGCCGATGGGGAGTTGCCCATATCTGATGGTGCTCGGGACTATGGAACAGCTGAGAACATCATCAAATACATGGATGTCATCCTGAAAACCAGTTTGGAAGTGTTTTTTATCGATCCCTACTTCAGTCTGGGGAAGGCTAAGTACATAAAATTCCTGCAGGCATTGCTCCAGCATCCGGATTCAAAAGATACCAATTACGTTTTTTTCTGCAAGCTAGAGCACTTTGCCACGCGGGAAAGCTTTGACTCGCTCGCTCAGCGGCATCTACGTCAACATATGGTTCAAGGCTGCAGCTTGACTGTTTATCCTCTTGCAGGCGAGGCAGAAATGCATGGAAGGTACGTCTTCAACATTCATGGAGGCGTAGACTATGACAAAGGGTTTCAGGTCGACGAAAGCGTTCGCGTGGACTTTTCAGCCATGCCGAGAGCACTGCACGCCAGCTACTTTGATGAGTACAGTGAGCTGTTGCGTAATGAAGCTACAGACTATCGACTCAAGGCCGATTGATTGGTATCAGGCCGCACACGCATGGTCATGCAGAGAATAGAATCATGAGCACAAAAAATCCCATCGATTACTTGACTATCAAAGGGTTCAAATCCATCAGGGATTTGGATCGGCTCCGTCTGCAGGGCCTGAATGTCCTCATTGGCGCTAATGGCGTTGGGAAGAGCAATTTTGTCGATTACTTCCGCATGCTTAGTGAAATGGTTGAAGAACGGTTGCAGCCATGGGTGACACGACAGGGCGGAGCTGACCGAATTCTCAGTTACGGAATCAAGTGCGGACCAGAAATCAAGTGCGAGCCACGCGTAGTACCGCGTAATAGGCCTGCCAAAGAAAGGAATCTTAGTATGAAGTTTCATCACTCACTGCGCTCAATCTTTTTCTATTTGATATTGATGTGTTCTGTTGATGCGTTGGCGTTTAGTTATGAAGACGTGCGCATGCTGGCAGAACAGGGAGTACCAGAAGGCCAATATGTTCTTGGTCTGTTGTATGAGCAGGGTGAGATGGTATCCCAGAACGTAAAAGAGGCAGAGAAATGGTATCGCCTAGCAGCTGAGCAGGGGTTTAGCGAAGCCCAGTTCTCCCTGGGTGTGTTACACGGGCGGGGTAAAGGCATACCAAAGAATATAAATGAGGCCGTGAAATGGGTTCGTTTGGCTGCTGAGCAGGGGTACGCCCCAGCCCAGTCCTTGCTGGCCTGGCTATATGAGACAGGCGATGGCGTACAAAGAAGCACTAGGGAGGCCGTGAAATGGTATCACCTTGCCGCTGAGCAGGGTGATGTCGAAGCCCAGTCAAAACTTGGCTTTTATTATGGTTATGGGTTTGGCGAGGGTGTTGATGTGGATAAAGAAGAGGCTGCGAAGTGGAACCGCCTTGCGGCTGAGCAAGGAGATACCAGGGCGCAACTCAATCTGGCTCTTATGCTAGAGAATGGTAATGGGGTACCGCAAAATATTGAGGAGGCTGTAAGTTGGTATCGCTTAGCAGCTGAGGGTGGTAGCGCGTTAGCCCAGTTTTTTATGGGGAATATGTATGCAGAAGGCGAACGGGTACCACTCAGTGATGAAGAAGCAGCGAAATGGTATCTCATGTCCGCTGAACAGGGGTATAGCGAAGCTCAAGCGAAGATGGGTGGCCTGTATGTGAGCGGCAAAGGGGTGCCGCAAGACTTCCGGGAAGCAATGAGGTGGTATCGCTTGGAGGCTGAGGGAGGGAATGTTGGGGCGCAGTTCAACGTGGGACTGCTGTATGAGTTTGGCGAGGGCGTACCACAAAGCTTCGAGGAAGCTGCAAAGTGGTATCTAATGGCAGCAGAAAAGGGAAATGACAAAGCGCAAGCATATCTTGCCCGTCTGTATGCGACAGGTCAGGGGGTGCCAAAGGACTTAGTGAAAGCATATTTTTGGTACAACATTGCGGCTGTGACCTATGCCGAGGCCAGAGAACCACGAAATGTTCTTTCAGCGGCGATGACACCCCAACAAATAGCTGAGGCCCAGCGGCTATCAGTTGAGTATTTTGAAAATCGCTGACGCCCCCTTGAATTAAACCAAGATGATTCGCTGATTTTGGCACCTCCTGAAAGGACAGATATGAAATTGATTGACCTGCTGGCCCAGGAAGTTCGGGCCAGTGCTGCCTACAACTCGAATGTGCAAGAAGCCCCCAGCGTCATTCTCTGGACTGACAAACAGCGACAGTGGGAGTCAGCGTTGCCGTTGTTACAGGCTGCGCTGCCCGAGCTGATTGTGTTGGGTAATTATGCCCCCGAGCGTAAAACCGGACCGGCGATCTGGATCAAGTGTGTGGTTGAGGGTGTGCTGCCGGATATAGAGCTACCGGCTGACCGGACCCCTATCGTTTATCTGCCGGGTTATGAGCGCCGTGACTTGCGCGCCATTGCTGACTGCCCAGAACCGCTCAAGCCGCTTGCGGAGCTGCAGTATCGCGGTTGCTGGTGGATCTACAGCAACTCCGGTCGGGACTGGACTGTGAATGCTTTCCTGATCTCGGCAAATGGCGGTGCCGGGCTGGATGTGGCCAAGGATGAGAAAACCCAGCAGGCCATGCTGCGTGTGTTGCCCGAAATCCTCGATAGCGAGCGCGATGATCTGAGTAATCGCCGCCTGGAAGCTGCAGATTTCAACAAACTGGTCAGCAGCGATCCGGTACGCGATCTGCTTAGCTGGATGAATGACAGCCAGGTATGCAGGGAGCGCTGGGACGCTTCACGCTGGCAAGCCTTGGTCGGTATTTGTGAAAGTGAATACAGCTTCCATCCAGACCAGGACGGAGAACTGACAGCGGCGGAGTTATTGTGCCAGCGCCAGGGGGCCTGGGAGGGCGTGTGGCAGCGCTTTATTGAGTCCTGCCATCACTACCCGCAGCTGCCGCAGTTGCTGATGAAGGTGCAGGCTGATCTGGCTGCCAGCGGTGCCAGCTATCCGTCCATCAATGCCAACGAGGAACAGCAGCTGGAGGCTGAGCTGTCACGCTTGCTTCAGATGGATCCGGCCAAGGCGCGTCTGGCTATTGCAGAGCTTGAGCGTCGACATGCCGAGCGTCGCCAGTGGATCTGGTTTGCCTTGGACATGTCACCTTTGGCTGGGGTACTGCAACATCTGGCTGAAATCGCCACGCATACGGCAACGGTGTTTTCCGGTGCGGATCCCGAAGAGATGGCTGCGCAGTACCGAGATCGCTACTGGCAGGCGGATGATCAAGCTTTGAAGGCGCTGGCTTATCCCTTGCCGGCGGCAGAGCAATCGCTGGTACAAGGCATTCTTGATGTGATCTATACGCCCTGGTTGGATGGCGTCACACGTAATTTCCAAGGCTTGGTGCGGAGCAAGGGGTACCCGGGAGCTGATCAAATTAATGAGGCGGTTGCTGAGTATGCGGCTACTGGCGAGGCAGTGTTTTTTGTAGATGGGTTGCGCTATGACACTGCCCAGAGACTGATGCTGAAACTGCAGGGGCTGGGTGAAGTGCGACCGGGACATAACTGGTCAGCCATGCCTTCGGTGACGGCGACCGCCAAGGCGGCTATAACGCCGGTACATGAGCGACTGACAGGCCGCACTACAGATCGTGATTTTGAGCCGAGCCTGCTGGATGAAGATAAGACTTTCTCAGCCTATTACCTGAGGAAGCTGCTGCAGGAAAAAGGCTGGCAATACCTGGAAGAAGGGGAGTCGGGTGACCCGACATCCAATGCCTGGCTGCAAAGCGGTGATATCGACAAAGAAGGCCACGTGCGGGGTCTGAAGCTCGCCTCACGCATCGATATCTTGCTTGATGAAGTGGTGGAGCGTGTTGAGGAACTGATCGCCGCCGGATGGCAGAAGATTCGCATCGTCACTGACCACGGTTGGGTCCTGACACCCAAGCCCATGAGCAAGGTTGATCTGCCCAAGCACTTGACCGAGACCCGCTGGAGCCGCTGCGCACTGATCAAGGATTCGGTGGATAGTGGTTACCAGCAAGTGGGCTGGTACTGGAACAGTGCGGTGAGTGTCGCTGTTGCCCCCGGAGCCTGTAGCTTCAAGGCCGGACAGCATTATGATCACGGTGGTTTGAGCTTACAGGAATGCTTGACGCCGGTTATCGAAATACGCAGTTCACAGCCTGCCATGCCGGTTTCTGCGGTTACTGCGACGCTGTCGGATATTCGCTGGCTCGGTCTGACCTGCAGAGTGCAGGCAGAGACCGAGGCAGACGGCGTACTGGCTGTGTTGAGAACCCACCCGGGCGATCCGGACTCTGAAATCAGCAAACGCAAGCCGCTGAAAAAAGGCAAATGCAGCCTGATGGTGGACGATCAGTACGAGGGCAGCTCTGCAGTGCTGGTGTTGCTGGACGATCAAGGTAACGTGTTGGCGAAGAAGCCAACGCTGGTAGGAGACGAATAAGTGGAAATGGACACGCTGGATCACAAGGCCGCTGATGCCTTTGAGGGGTATCTGGTCCGTAAGGATCTGGTCCGAACCTTTGCCCGCCAATTCCCGGTACCGACCTATGTGGTCGAGTTCATGCTGGGTCGTTACTGCGCATCGACCGATCCGGACGAGATCGAGGAAGGGCTGGAGATCGTACAGCGCCAACTGTCATCCAGGACGGTTCGTGCCGGTGAAGAAGAGCTGTTCAAGGCGCGGGCCTATAAGGAAGGCGAGGCCAAGCTGATCGATATTGTCAGCGTGCGCTTCGTGGAGAAAGAGGGTGGCTATCTGGCCAGCCTGCCAAGCCTGAACCTGAACCGTGTACGCATTGCCGACAAGATCGTTGATGACAACGAGCGCCTGTTGACCGGCGGCTTCTATGCTGAGGTCACACTGGAGTACGACAGTGTAATCGCTGAAGAGAAGGGCAACGCTTTTGGTATCTCCGAGCTGCGGCCGATACAGATGTCCAAACGCAATGTGCTGGATGTGATGGCCGAGGCGCGCAGCACCTTCACCAGCGAAGAGTGGCGTGATTTTCTGATTCGTTCTATTGGACTTGAGCCCAGCGCGTTGAGCCAGCGAGCCAAAGACGCCGTTCTGCTGCGGATGGTGCCCTTCGTTGAGCGCAACTACAACATGGTGGAGCTGGGACCGCGTGGTACCGGTAAGAGCCACCTGTTCCAGCAGATCTCCCCCTATGCGCATCTGATTTCCGGTGGCAAGGCGACCATCGCCAAGATGTTCGTGAATAACGCCAGCGGCCAACGCGGTTTGGTGTGCCAGTACGATGTGGTCTGTTTTGATGAAGTCAGTGGGATCTCCTTCGACACCAAGGAAGGGATCAACATCATGAAGGGCTACATGGAGTCAGGTGAATTCAGCCGTGGCAAGGAGAGCATCCGTGCGGATGGCTCCATGGTGTTTGTCGGCAACTTTGATGTGGATGTCGAGCACCAACAACGGGTTGGGCATCTGTTTGGCCCCTTGCCGCCGGAAATGCGCGATGACACCGCCTGGATGGACCGGATCCACTGCTACCTGCCTGGCTGGGATGTGCCGAAGATGAACAAGGATCTGACTACTGACCATTTTGGTCTGGTCAGTGACTTCTTCTCCGAGTGCATGAGCCGCCTCCGGTTCGAGAGCCGTGTGTCGGTGATGCAGAATCGAGTCCACCTGGGTGGCGCGCTCAGTGGGCGTGATACCAACGCGGTCAACAAAACTGTATCTGGCTTACTCAAGCTTATGTATCCCAGCCAGGAAATGTCGGTGTCCGATGAAGACCTGGAGTGGGCGACGCGGCTGGGCCTTGAAGTACGCCGCCGGGTTAAAGAGCAGCAGAAGCGGGTCGGTGCTGCCGAGTTCCGCAATACCCACTTCAGCTATTTCATCGGTGATGATGGCGTGGAGAAATTCGTGGCGACGCCTGAGCTGCGAGCTGACAACGAGATCGGCGATGACCCGTTGGAGCCGGGCCAGATCTGGACTATCAGTGAGGGTGGTGCCGACATGGAAGACAACGCCGGTCTTTACCGCATCGAGGTCAACGAGGGGCCTGGTTCTGGCGTGAGGATTCTCAACAACCCGGCACCCGCTGCGTTCAAGGAGTCAGTGCGTTACGCCGAGCAGAACCTGTATTCACGGGCAGGGCAATTGGTCGGTGACCGCGACCCACGCGCCCATGAGTTCTCTGTACAGCTGCGCGCTTTTGATGCTGCCAAGCGCGGTTCCAAGCTCGGGATGGCAGCACTGATTGCCATGTGCAGCAGCTTGCTGAAAAAGTCTGTTAAGGGTGGCCTGATCGTGGTCGGAGAGATCAACCTGGGCGGCTCTATCGAACCCCTCAGCAATGCGGTGAACATCGCTGAGCTGGCGATAGAGAAGGGGGCTGGTACTTTGCTGATACCGGTCACCGCCCGCCGCCAGCTGTATGACCTGTCGGATGACATGGCGACCAAGATTGATATCCAGTTTTATCAGGATGCGCGGGATGCGTTGTTGAAGGCGATTGTGGAGTAGGAGCTTTGGACTGTGGAGGCTTAGTCTTCCGGTCAGTGATGACAATATTCTTGGAGAAAGGTACCTCAGTTTCCAGCGAGACCAGATCCACTTGTATTTATACGAGGGAGGGTAGGACAGTGAGAGGGGCCTCTCGCTGTCCGTGGAGATTAACCCCCAAGAAATGTTGATAAAAGTCCAGTCGTAGTGGAAACTGCGCCTGGAAGAGTGAATGCGGATTCCACCCATTCATTAATTGTCTTGTAAAGAGGTTTTTTGTCCTTCCCTATGCTTTTGTTTAGTATTGCAAGAGATTTGCTTGTAAGGATGAAGTTTTCCTCTTCAAGGTTGTTGTAAATTCTGCCTTCCACAGTAGGGTCTACCCTTGTAGCGTGACGAAGGTTGGAAGTGTAATGCTTGCCCTTGATGTTTATGGTTTTCAGATAGCCTTCGGAGTGCAAGAATATAAGGGTGTATTTCAGGCTCTCCATTTTTGACTCATAGTCGTCCAGTTGCGCTATTAACTCGACTATTTCTTTTTTTGTCGAATCAAGGCTATTGTTGTGTTCGGATTTTATTTCTTCAGCGGACTGATCCATCTTGCTTTCTGCAAAAGAGCGTAGCTCTTCTTTTGAAAGATTTTTCCCGACAGAAGTTTTGGCAAGCAAGAGTTCATGCGCAGAAATTTTCTCCTCAAAAAGTTGTTTTTTATCCTTTTTTAGCTCTGATTCAACTTTTTTAAGGAGCTCTTCTAATGAGTATTTAGTTGTCTCATATCTTGGTGAGTCGTGCGTTGCTAAATAGCTGAAAATGTTTTCAAAATCTTTTATGGATGGGGCTTGGGATACTAGATTACTAGCTTCTATGTTTAGTGGGGCTGGAAAAACAATCATCGCTTCATTAATTATTTTAAGCATTAATTCTTGGGATTTTTCAAAAGATTTCATTTACACCTTCCTAGCTATTTCTTCTTGGTCGCCAGCGTTCTCGATGCTGCGAGTAGTGTTTCCCGACAATGGTTTTACTATCTTCCCGCCCCGCTTGCGTTGCAATTGCTCTTTTCACGGGATTTTGCAGTAGATTCAACAAATGCAAGAGCGTGTCCGCCGCGCATGACCGGGGCGGAATCTAGGGGGAGCTAACTATGCGCTAAAATTGGCAAAAAAACATCTGGCAGCTTTCGCCGCCAGATGTGCGTATTTACAGATAACCGCACTCGGACAACGAGGTGCAGCTATCCGTCCCTACCACGATGTGATCCAACACCCGCACGTCGATCAGTGCCAGTGCGTTCTTGAGACGTTCAGTCAGCAGCTTATCAGCCTGGCTTGGGTCAGAGTCTCCGGAGGGGTGGTTATGCACCAGTATAACGGCCGCTGCGTTGTGTTTAAGGGCTTCTTTGACTACTTCCCTGGGGTAGATGGTGGCTGAGTCTATCGTGCCGTAGAAGAGTTCACAGAAGGCCAGGATGCGGTGTTTGGTATCCAGCAGCAAAAGACCGAATACCTCGCTTTCGTATTCGTGCATCAGGTTGCGCAAATGGTCCTTGACCTCAATGGCGCTGGATATGGTTCGACCTCGGCTCAGGCGCTTGCGTGACAGCTGCTTGGCCATGGTCATGATGTCTTCTTCTGTGACCTCCGAGCTGGCCACGATGTAAGTGCCGGGTTCGCTACCGGCTTTCAGCTTGTGGAATCTCATGGTCTTTTCTCCAGATGTAAAAAAGCCGCCTGGGCGGCGGCTGTATCGATGGGGATGTGGCTAATGCCTGGTGGGGCGGTTGTTTTCGGTAGCAGAGACCTTCCTTGCGGTCTGGGATCGAGCTTTTTGCTGTAACTTGTCCGCCAGGTTGTGGGTCGGTTGGGACTGGTGTTCTTCCTGAATTGCGGAGGATGCTTCTGCATGGGCTGGTTGCTCGGGGTAGAACTCTTCCACCAAGCTGGCTACATCATCTTCATCCTCTTCGAAGACGCCATTGCTCAGGCCGTGGCGGACAGCCGCGTCCAGGGCTTCCTGGTTGTAACCGGCGGCGACTCGTTGTTGGTGGAGAGCGTTGGCCGATGCAAGGGCTTCTTCCATGATCATATTGCTGCGCAGGGTAATGTCCGCATAGAAAATGGCGGTTCCGTGGCTCATCCGGGTGGACTTGCCTCTCAAACGCAGCTCCAGCGGCAGACAGGCCAGCTTGTTGTTGGACAGGGCGCTGAAGTAATGCAGCCGTGCATACAGCGTGCGGATGCTGTTGAAGCCGGTGGTGCGGAAGATGAAGCTGTCGGTGTTCTCACCGTCATCAATCTGTACTGTTAGGCGTCCGTAGGGCTTGCAGCCGGAATGCTGCGCCAGGGGGCAGGTGTCTGCTCCGGGGCAGGGTAGGGTCTGGATTCCTTCATTGGTGATGCGTTTACAGCTTTCACCGTCGCCTATGCACATCGGCCGTCCGGTGCTGCGGTCAAATAAGCTGTATTCAGCGCGGAAGTTGAGTACCGGGTCATTGAACATCAGGCGGATGGGGATACGCCGGAGCTTCTCCTCAGGATTGGTTTCTCTCAGTGTCTGATTCAGCGGATGCAGCAGCCATTCCTGGCGGTGCTGGATCTGGCTGGTGATGGTGAACTGGTCGTCCTTTTCCGGTAATCGCTTGCCGTTCTTTTCGGTGACTCGACCGATAGAGATCCGCCCGGCAACTGGCGGAGTGATTGCTAGACCTTTGAGCACGTTGTTTCTCCCATAAACGCATAAGCCCCCGGCTGCCTGGTGCAGTTGGGGGCTTATGCTTGTGGTGTGATGGTTAATTGATAAGGAAACGTCTGCTGCCTTTGCGCAGCGTCTGATACTTTTCCTGCAGGTGCGGCAGGTCCTTGAGCAGGGCTGCGGTGTTAAAACTCAGGCTGTCCTTGGCTTTGCGCCAGGTGACAGAGCCGCTGACAAAGATCGCTTCGGAGGACGTGCCCATGGCCTGTTGCAGTTGCTGTTTCAGGCTGGATTCGCGCTTTTCCTGCTCAGCAATCTCGCGGCGGATCTGCTTCAGTTCCTCATAGGCTTGATTAAGCTCCGAGTTCTCCGTCATATCTAACGCTTCGCCATCGTCGCGAGGGAATAAGCAACGAAGGGCCAGGTCCGCAGAAGCAGAGCCGTCTGCTGGTGGGGGCGTATCGGTTTCAACGTAATGCCAGAATTGCCGTTCCAGCTCGATCAGCTGAGCAATCATGGCTTCGTCACGCTCGATCCTGAATACTTCCAGCTGCTGACCTGCAATCAGAACGGCTACATCAGCGGCCTGCTTGCCGGTGACTGCCAACTGATGAAGCACCTGGACCTGTACGTATTCGGGAACACCCTCCTTCCAGAGTCGGGCACCATTGATCCCCGCTGTCTTGCACTCCAGGATCTGCACTTCTGGGTTACCCATCACTTCACGGTCAAGGTTGGCCAGCATCCAGTGAAGGTCAGGGTTGGGGTGCTGTAGCATGGCATTGATCCGGCGCACCTTGTTGCCGGTCTTCTTGGCGTATTGCACCGCTACAATAGGCTCCAGGACCGTGCCCCAGAATATCGGGGTGCTGTCATCATTTGGATCGGGCTTGGGGATTTCCTTGTCACGCCCGGTTTTCTCCATCCAGAGTTCCAGTTGTGATTTGTAGGGGTTCAGGCCGATAGCCGCCGCTGCATCAGAACCACCGATGCCTTGCTTGCGGACGTTCAGCCATTCTTCGCGCTCCATGTTCTTGGTGTTGACCAAACGCAGGGCACGGTAAGGCACAGCCATAGGCTGCAGATTATGGGCTTCCATAATGCACTCCAGTTCAGTATTTGAATTTGAAAGGGGTAAAACGGGGTAGGGGGTCAGGCGACCAGCTGCAAGGCATTGTCCAGGGCACGCTGCTTCATTTGTGCACCATTGCCAAACCAGGCGGAATCCAGCCGGTAATCAGTGCTGCGGGCCTGGCGGTGGTGATCGACATACTCGGTAACCGCGCTGAGCATGCCCCAGGCTGTTCCCTGTGCGGACTCCAGGTCGCTGCCCCGGCCAGCACCATCAAACAGTTCCTGGACACGCTTGAGACCACGCTCGTTGGGGAGTTTTTCTGGCAGCGGTTCATGTTCATCAATCTCAGATACCACGCCCATGAAATACGCCATTGCCTCTTTCCAGCTAACCTTGCGCTGTGACAGCAGGCGCATCTGGTACTTGAAGTCGTCCCACTGGGAAACGGCAATACCCAGGTCCTGTTTTACTACATCAGGCTGAAAGACCGTGTTATGCGGCACCTTGATAGCGCGGGGAGCGCCATTCACTGCAACGGTCAGGGTGTTGTTGCAGACCACACGAACAGTGGTGGGGGTCGCTGTCGTGGCCATGGTGCCGTCGCATGATGTGGCTAACAGCAGGTAACCGTTTACCTGATCTTTGCCCTTCAGGGCGAAGTCCAGGCCGGTACGGGCCAGCGCCCAGAACTTACGCCCACCCTTGAGGACACCGGCGGTTTCCAGCTCATAACCAGATACCTCGGTCAGATCGCGGTAAAACTCGATGACGTCCCGAGGCTGGACAATCTGGTACCGCTTGGACACCACCGAGAGAGCTTCCTTGGTATCCGAGCGGTACAGCACCCGTTGCTCCGGATAGGTGTGGATACTGCCCAGCGGGCCGCGTGTGTCCGCTTTGAAATGGACCGGGCTGTCCAGTATTTCCCAATCCATACCGGCTTCGCGCCGCCAGACTTCAAGGGGTTGTTTGGGAGAGAGTTGTTGGCCCAGGCCGTGCCAGGGGGTAGCGCCTACATAGGCCATGTTTTCAATTTCGTGCGCCATGGTTGTTTCTCCAAGACGGCATACATCGCTCAGGCCACAAGCAGCCTGGATGGTGTATGGAATGAATTAGGAAGGGGTGGAATTTCAGAAGCGTGACTGGCAGTCGAGGCACAGGTAACTGCAAATTACCTGCTGATCAACGACTTTACCCAGCTGCAAACCGGCTACGCAGCCAGCAAGGGCACCGGCAATAGCGCCCAGCACCGCGCCCGCGCCGACGCCCACAGGGCCGCCAGCCGCACCGACTTTCATGCCCGCTCGTGCACCGCTGGTGGTTGCTGCTGTAGCACCACTGAAAGCACCGGCGACGGTGCCGACAGCTCCGCCGACACGCCGACCATGATTGCTAGGAATGACGTCGCGCGAGCCGCATTGGGGGCAGGGTTGTGTCATAGGGGGTTCCTCATGAGATAGGCCAGCTGAGTGGCTGGCTGTGGTGGGTTCATGAGGGTTATGTATGAGTGGGATTATTTTGAAATGAATAAATCCGGGCAGCCAGTAATCCACTGATGGCCTATTGACTTCCAAGACGCAATAGGTGAGCATCTCAATCACTCCCATTATGGAATGGGTGGCTGATTGGTTATCCCTTTGTCAAGGGTTATGTTAACCAACCACGCGATCGCGTAGTTGGTCACTGCTCGCCGTACAGCTCCTTGTATAGCGCTGCTCAGCATATCCAGACAACTGTGATTCAGGTAATGTTTCATTAGAGCATTCCTCCAAACAGATGATACATGCAGGTAATATTGCAGCTTGAGGAATGAACACGTTTCAGTTCCTCATGTAGACCTCTGTAGCTTTAGCTACCGGTCAGGTGTGTCGAGAGGTACATCAAAGACGGCGACGCAGGGCAAGCGGCTGCAACGTGCTTGCTGTCGCCGGAGCCAAAAGGATGTATCTATGTCTAAAGGTGATGACTGGTACCGCAACAGATCTTATTCCCATTTTGATCGGCCGCTGCAAAGGGATCAGGCCCAACGTTTAGTGGAATCTCCTGAAGCTGTTACAAGGCATGCTTTTTGGCCAGTTATTATTAATCCGCAAAAAACTGTCTCTATAAAGAAAGATAAGGTAAAGGGAGGCCGTATTTATGTTAAAAAATATAGGCCAATTGCTTTTGCCGCGCATAGCGACTCGCACATATATTCTTATTACGCTAAAAAGCTGACTGATCATCTAGAAATAACTTATGAGAAGCTGGATGGCGCTCCGCATGTGCTTGCCTACCGGAAGTTTGATCCTGCACGAAATAATATTCATTTCGCGTACGAAGCTTTTGAGGAAATTCGGAAGAGAGGCGATTGCGATGTGGTTGCATTAGATGTTGAGGGGTTTTTTGATAGTCTTAATCACAATAAACTTCAGCAGGCGTGGTCTAACCTGTTAGCCACGCAGCGACTACCTGACGACCACTTCGCCGTTTACAAAGCATGTACTCGTGACTCAGCTATTACTGTACCTGTTCTACGTGAACTATTTGGTGGCGAAGTGCGGCGCAGAGCTGGGTTGGAAGGCCGAGCTATCTGTACGCCACAAACTTTCCGGGCAGTAGTTAAGCCGAGACTGCGATCACGCCATGAGGTTGCTTGGGAGGTTAAACGGAAGCAGCCACCGAGCATAAGGGCGGGGATACCCCAGGGGTTGCCGATAAGTGCAGTGCTGGCCAATGTGTATATGCTTAGAGCCGACAACGATATATTGCAACGAGTTCGGGAGCTGGGAGGAAGTTATCGACGTTATAGCGATGATATTCTGCTGGTTATGCCGAAAGGTAAGGGAGGGGATGGGGAGCGAACTGTTATAGAGGTGCTTTCTAGCGTGTGCTTGTCAGTTCAATCAAATAAAACCCAGCGTCATCGGTACCTGATGAGTAATGAGGGGCTAGCCTCCTTTTCTCTTGATGAAAATTATAACTTAGGGCCTTGTTCGGCAGCTTCTTATTTGGGGTTCTCTTTTGATGGCCGCCATATCCGAGTTCGTGACTCCACCATCTCAAGATTTATGATCAAGGCAAAAAGAGCGATAGAACGATCAAGGATTGCAGCGGAGAAAAGTGGTTCAGGGTATATAAAGAAAAGGCAGCTCTACGCAAGGCTGACGAGTCTTGGCTATGGCAGCGCTTATGGCGATAGCATTTATGAAAAACTGAGTGATGGTGTGCTACCTAAAGGGGCTCCGCGCTTGGGCTTTTTCAAATACTTGTCTTTTGCAAAAAAAATTATAAAAAGTGAAGCCCTGGATAGGCAGGCTCGTCAGATCGAGAGTCAGGTTTTTCAAGAGTTGAATATGGCCGAGACTCTTTTGAATAAGAAGAGTTAGCCTGAATTGCTTATATAAGTAACCTGCTTACCATCGTTGGCGTACTCAACATGCTGTGATCCCCCCCCCGCAGACAGGCTTGGGTATAAGGTGAATACCTGGGGGCAGGAGCAGTCCAGTAAATACCTGCAGGGCGCGAGGGAGACGATTGAGCTATTGGTCGAGTTTCCCGGTCAGGGGCTGGCCAGGCAGGATGTAGACGACGGGGTGTTCAGCTTTCCGTATGGCAGTCACATGCTCTACTACCGGCTGGAAAAGGAGCAACTGGTGGTGCTTGCGGCGCTGCACCAACGGATGGTGCCAGAAGAACATCTGAAGGGACGCTAGGTGCTTTCAGCTGAAATATCAGCTTAGGCTGCTCCAGAGCAGACATGTAGCTGTACTGCGTTTACAGCGTCTATGGTGAGGATGTAGGCTGAGCGTCTTGGTCAGATTTATCAAGATAGTTGGCCCAATCTTCCATCAGTTTCTGCCGCTTCTCAAACATATCCCCCCGCCGATAAGCTGACTCCACAGCACTGTCCAGTGTGTGCGCTAGGGCCTGCTCACAAACATCACGCGGGTGCGCTGTGTTTTCGCCAGCCCAGTCTCGAAAGGTGGATCTGAATCCGTGTACGGTGATATGGCTGTAACCCATCCGGCGCAGGCCCATCAGCATGCTCATGTTCGACAAGGGCTGGCCTTTTTTCTGGCCAGGAAACAGGTATGGACTGTTGTCGACCCTGGGCAGTTGTTCTAGGAGTGACTTCAGCTGTGCAGTGATGGGGACGCGATGTTCTTTGTCCGCTTTCATGCGCTCAGCGGGGATTGTCCAGGTATCGGTCTTTAGGTCGATTTCACTCCATTGGGCACCCAGTACTTCGCTGGTTCGGCAGCAGGTCAGTATGGTCATTTCCAGTGCCCGGTAGGCTAGGCCTGTTTGCTGAGCCAGCTCCTTCATGAATCTAGATGCTTCGGTCCAGGGCAGAGCGGGGTGGTGTCTGACCTTGCTGACTTTGCTGCGCTTTGGAAGTAGCTTGTCCAGGTGGCCGCGCCAACGTGCCGGATTCTCGCCTTCCCGCAGTCCTGTCGCTTTCGCCGCGTCCAGCACCAGCTCAATGCGGTTGCGTACCCGGCTAGCTGTCTCTGGAATCTTGGTCCAGATTGGCTTGAGAATTTCCAGTACATGTTCAGTGCTGACCTCGCTGGGTGGAAGATGTCCGATCTTGGGGTAAGCATAAGTCTGCAGGGTGCTGACCCACTGCCCAGCATGTTTGACGTTCTTCCAGCCGGGTCTGTGGGCTTCTATGTAGTCCTGGGCAACCTCTTGAAAGGTTATTGCTTGAGCCGCCTGGCGGATCTTTTCTGCTTCCAGTTCTTCCCGTTGCTTCTGGCGCTCTTCTAGCGGGTCTGTCCCCGTCCTGGCCAGTTTGCGTGCCTCGGCAGCCAGCCCTCTGGCTTCGGCCAAGGACACTTCAGGGTAGCTGCCTAACCCCATATCTCGCAGCTTGCTGTTGAAGCGATAGCGGTATATCCAGCTGCTGCTACCCGTCTTCCTAATACGCAGGTATAGCCCATCGCCATCATTATGCATTCCGGCATCCAGTGTTCTGATCAGCTTTTCTACAGACTTGGCGGTGAGGCTACCCATTGCTATTTCCTTGGCTGGTGAAGCGGTGCGTATGAGTCGGCAAGCTGGCCCATACTCTGGCCCATACTTTAGCTTGGGAACACCTGAGACGTCAAAAGACTTTATCGGAATATAAATTGTTTTAAATCAATGTGTTATTGTGATTTTAGAGTGCTAGTGAGTCTTTGTGAAACCCTAAGTGGGCGGACTGTCCCTCCGCCACTAATGCATCCTCAAGGCCCCGTATTCCGGGGCTTTGTTGTTTCTGCCGCTGGTGGCCATCAGAGGCGTGCTCGAATTTCTTCGCACTTTCCGCTTCGGCGTCCTGTCCAATGTCAGGCATTCGTCACTGAAGGAGCGCGCTGATGCGACTGACCTACCTGTTGATTCCTGCCTTTGTTCTGATGCTGGCCGGCTGCGGCCAGGATGTCGATGACCGTATCGACGAGCCTGATGCGATGCCGCCCTCTGCCGAGCCCTATGGCGAGGTACCGCGGGAGGGAAACCTGCATGACCCGGAAACCGATCCGGCGCCGGGCGAGTCCCGTTGACTGGATTGATAACGCGCTAACGCAAACGCCCCGACCAGCGGGGCGTTTGTGTATGAACGGCGGTGTTCAGAAACGATGGGTCAGCTGGACACCCAGGCCGTGGGCACTGTTGCTGTACTGGGCGGAATAGTTCTGGGCCAGGGGAGTCTGATCCTCCTGATCCACACGACCCTTGCTTTCCTTCACGTAGGCGTAGGCCACATCCACGGTCCAGTCTGCATCGATATTCCAGCCGGCGCCCAGCGAGTAGATCTTGCGGTTGCTGACCGGGATTCGCACGGTACGATGCTCGTTGGTGGTCGGGGAGGCATCCAGCGCGAAGCCCGCACGCAGAACCAGGGCCGGATTCAACTGATAGGCGACGCCGATGGCATGTGCCCAGGAGTTTTTCCAGCTCAGCTCCTCACCAATCGAGCCGGTCGCATAGACAGCTTCAATTTCCTTCAGGCGGCTCCAGCGGGTCCAGGTGGAACCGGCGTAGATGGTCCACTTGTCGTTGGCCTGGTAGGTGACCGAGGTATCCACCGACTCGGGGGTAGTGAAGTCGAGGGAGCCGTTGAAGCGACCATTGTCCGGAGTCAGGCCCGGGAATGCCGGGAAGTCGCTGAAGCGAATGGTGCCTTCAAGTTCGTAATCGACTTTGGAGCGATAGCTCAGGCCCCAGGCGAGGCGATCAGTGACGTCAACCAGCACACCGAGATTGTAGCCATAGCCGATATCGTCACCCTTGATGCGCACCTGAGCCTCAGGCACAAGTGAGTGCATCGGATTGCTGGTCAGCTTGCCATCGATCTTGTTGATGGTCGGGCCGAATCCGACGGCGACGCGATCATTGATGCGGTAGCTGAAGGTGGGCTGCAGAGTGGTCACCTGGACCTTGCTGTACAGGCCGTGATTACGTCCCTGGAACGATTTCTCATAGTCGCTGATCACGCCGAAGGGCACATACAGCCCAAGACCGAAGTGCCATTTTTCATCAAGGGGGCGAACGTAGTAGGCAAAGGGGACCTGTGCGTCGGGTGCGATGTCACCCTTGTTAGTGCCGGGTGCCGTGTTGGCTGTGGATGCATCAATATCGGTTTCCGGCCATATGGCCGCTATACCACCGCTGATCTCGGCGCGCTGCAGGCGGGACATTCCGGCAGGGTTGCCGAAGACAGTACTGGCGTCTTGAGCCGAGGACGAACGGCCAGCAAAAGACGTACCCATACCGCTGACACTCTGCTCGTTGATGGCCAGGCCATTAGCCATCAATTGGCAGGAGGCGGTGGCCACGGCGATCGCGAGGGTAGTCTTGAACCAGGCATGTGTGATCATCAGGTTGTTTCCTACTTGTTTTGACGGAGGCGCGAACCTAGCAGGATTCATTCGCGCACGCCATGATGGCTCGGGAAAAACGGGCTATTTCGCGTTAAAAATCGTAATCCGGCAGCCAATTGCTGAAAGACTGTACAGTCGCCGGATGACCTTTCGGCCAATGATCCTTCAAAGACGGACAGCGCGCAGGCGATGGAGGCGTCGCCAGCGCGCCAGCCGGTTATCCAGTTCAGCCAGAGTATTTGTCCCCTCACGGGCCAGCCGGTTCAACATGATCAGCAAAAGTTCGGCGCTGACCATGGCATCGGCTGCTGCGTTGTGTCTCTCGCTGTTGGTCAGATGGAAGTGCTGCTGCCAATCGTCCAGGGTATGGCATCTGTCCTGGCAGTCCGGGTGGAGCATGGGCGCCAGTTCGGCCAGGTCGATGAAAGGATGTTGCAGGCGCTGCGCCCATTCCCGACGCAGCCCCCGATCCAGCATGCGCCGTTCAAATCCGGCATGATAGGCCACCATCACGCAGCTGCCTGCGTAATCCATGAAATCCTGAAGGGCCTGGCCCAGCGGTTGCCCTGTGCGAACCTGGCTGGGCGCAATCTCGTGGAGCAGGGTGGCTTCGCCTGGTCGATGATCAGGTTGATATACCGTGCATTCGAACTGGCCCGCCATGCTCAGAGCACCTTCAGTCACGGTGACAGCGCCAATGGAAAGGATCTCATCCCGGTAGATATCCAGCCCGGTGGTTTCCAGGTCCACGACTACCCAGCGAACGGCAGCCAGCGCTGTATCGTCGATAGGCTGTGGGGGTATCCCGCAGCGTGGGGCATGGCGCTGACGAAAAAGGCGGGCGAGGTTCATAGCTGATACCGCGTACTCAGGCTGGACTGCAGTCGCTGAGCCTGGCGGAACGATTCCCGGAGAATCCGCTGGTCCAGCTGGTTGAGCGAAGCAGGCGCCAGCCTGTTGCTGAACGCCCGCTGCAGGCTTTCCTGCGACTGATGCTGTTGCATGCGCAGCAGCTGGATGAACTGGTATGCCTCCTCGTAGGCGTCTGCATCCAATGCATCCAGGACACCGCGCTGCTTGAGTTGCGCCAGCCGTTGTGTGGTTCCGGTCTCACGGATGCCGTTGGCGAGGGCAAGGATGCGGGCTGCATCGACGAAAGGCGTGAGCCCCTGGATCTTGAGGTCGACCGTATGCTTCTCATCGCCACGCCCGGAGACCCGGAAACCCTTGAAAAACCCCAGGGGAGGCTTGTGGGCCAAGGCATTGCGGGCCAGCATCAGCTGGAAGCTCGGGGCGTCGGCCACCAGTTCCAGGACCTCGTGGAACAGGGATTCGGCGCCTTCCCGGGGGCCCCAGACCACGCGCAGGTCGAAGAAGATGGAGGACGCCAGCAGATTCTGCGGTGTGGCAGAGCGAATGCACTCCTTGAAGCGTCTGCGCCATTCGTGTTGCGCCAGACAGAGTTCGGGATTGCCTGCCATGATGTTGCCGACGCAGAGCGTGAATCCGCAGTCTGCCAGCATCCGGTTCACCTGCCGGGCAAGCGGCAACAGCGACTGGCGAATCCGATCCGCCTCCTCGTCATTCGCAGCATCGAAGAGAATGCCGTTATCCTGGTCCGTATGCAGGGTTTGTTCGCGCCGGGCTTCGCTGCCGAAACAGAGCCAGGTGAAGGGGACGCCCGGATCGCCATGTTGACGCAGGCAGAGTTCGATGACCCTGACCGTGGTCTGATCGTTGAGCAGGGTAATGATGTGGGTGATCTGGCTGGCGGAGGCGCCGTGGGCCAGCATGTTGTCCACCAGCCGATGGATGTCAGCACGAAGCGCCACCAGCTCGGCGGTATTGGCCGCATTGCTGATGGCTCGGGCGAGGTGGACCAGGTCCACCCGCTGCAGCGCAAACAGGTCCCGTTCGGACACCACGCCGACCAGCGACTGTCCGCGGATCACGCAGATATGACCGATATGTTCCCGGGTCATGGCGATGGCGGCGTCAAAAGCGGTGGCATTAACCGGAAGACAGCAGGGGGCGCGCGTCATTACGCGGCTTATGGGCTGCTGCAGGTCCATCTCTCCCTCGGCCACCAGCTGCCTCAGGTCGCGGAGGGTAAAGATGCCCTGGGGCACAGCGTCGGCATCAGTCACCACTATGCTGCCCACGCTGGCTTCGTGCATCCGTCGTACGGCCGAACGGATGGGGGTCGCCCCTTCGCAGGCTACCGGATTACGCAAGGCCAGACGATCAAGGGGCGTTTCCAGGGAATACATCTCACCCATGGCTTCCCTGGCCTGCCGTTTGGCCTGCTGGTTTACCTGATCCAGCAGGCTGCTGACGCCGCGCAGGGCAAAGTCCCGGAACGCAGAAGAGAGCCTGACCAGCTCCTGGAAATCTTCCCGGGGGAGCATGAGGCAAAACGTATCTTCCGCCGCCACGTGTTCGGTGCGGGTGGCCCGCTCGCCTATCAGCGCGGCCAGAGGGAAGCATTCTCCCACGCTGATCTCGAAGGTGGTTTCCGGCGCCGACTGCCCTGCAAGCAGTCGCTCGCCGCGTACGCGCCCCTGTTTTACGATATGGAAGTGCTGAACAGGACCGGCGGTCGGGCGAATGATACTGTCGCCAGCGCCGAAGAAGCGCAGCAGGCAGTGCTCGACCATCCATGCCAGATGGTGAGTTTCCATCTGATTGAAAGGCGGATAACTCAGCAAAAAACTCATGGTGCCGTAAATATTCTGTTTTACGGCGTCACGGCCGATCTGATTGAAAGCGTCTTCTCTGCTCATCAGGCACCTCTGAAGGGCAGTTCAGCGCATCCGGCGTGCAGCTGCCAATGAGACCAAAGTGTAATGCAGCTGGCCGCGGCCGGCTGGCATAAAGCGCCACCGTATACCTGAAGCTGGTTGCACTTTATAAGTGTGATACGTTTCGCAAAATCCATCGATTTGCTATCGTGAACGCATTGCGAGATGTTTCAGGCGGTATCCTGTCGTCGGTTGCGCTCACGAAAGGGGTTCGATTTGATCAAGGTATTGGTGGTTGATGACCATGACCTGGTACGTATGGGCATCAGCCGCATGCTCAGTGATGTGGATGGACTGGAAATCGTAGGGGAAGCCAGCAGCGGCGAAGAGGCTGTCATCCAGGCCAGATCGCTCAAGCCGGATGTGGTGCTGATGGACGTGCGCATGCCCGGCATCGGCGGCCTCGAGGCTACTCGCAAGATCCTCCAGCATGACCGGGGCATCAAGGTGATTGCCGTCACTGTCTGTGAGGAGGAACCCTTCCCGAGCAGATTGATGCAGGCCGGGGCTGCCGGTTACGTGACCAAGGGTGCACCGCTTGATGAGATGGTGACGGCCATTCGCAAGGTGGCAACAGGTCAGCGTTACATCAGTCCCGACATCGCCCAGATTCTGCTGACGCGAATGTATGACGATAACAACGGCGGCCCCTTCGATTCCCTCTCCGAGAGGGAAATGCAGATTGCCCTCATGATTGTCGGCTGTGAGAAGGTTCAGAGCATTTCTGAAAAGTTGCACCTCAGTCCCAAGACCGTGAATACCTACCGATACCGCATCTTCGAGAAACTCAATATCACCAGTGATGTGGAGCTCACCCTGCTGGCAGTACGTCACGGGATGATTGACGCCTCCCCCGATCAGGTATGACCGGTACCCCCTTCGACGCTTCGGCCTTCCTCAAGGCGGTTACAGCAAAGCCGGGCGTCTACCGGATGTTCGATGCCGAAGGGCAGTTGCTCTATGTAGGCAAGGCCAACAACTTGAAGAAGCGCCTGGCCAGCTACTTTCGCAAGACTGGGCTGAGCCCGAAGACGGCGGCATTGGTTGCGCGCATCGGGCATATCGATACCACGATCACGGCCAACGAAACCGAGGCCCTGTTGCTCGAACAGAGCCTGATCAAGGTATCCCGACCGCCGTACAACATCCTGCTTCGGGACGACAAGTCCTATCCCTATGTCTACCTCTCCAGTGAAGATGTCTATCCACGGCTGGGGCTGCACCGCGGTCCGAAAAAGGCCAGGGGACGCTATTTCGGCCCCTATCCCAGTGCCGGTGCGATACGGGAAAGTCTCGGACTGCTGCAGAAGACCTTCAAGGTCCGTCAATGCGAAGACAGCTACTTCCGCAATCGCCTGCGCCCCTGTCTGCAGTATCAGATCAAGCGCTGCAAGGCTCCCTGTGTGGGCTTTGTCAGCGAGGAGGAGTACGCCGAGGATGTCCGCCATTCGGTAATGTTCCTGGAAGGTCGCAGCAGTGCCCTGACCGATGAGCTGACACGGGCCATGGAAACTGCCGCACAGCAGCTGCAGTTCGAGCGCGCTGCGGAGCTGCGCGACCAGATCGGTCAGCTGCGGCGGGTCCAGGACCAGCAGAGCATGGATACAGAGCATGGCAATGTGGACGTGGTGGCCGCAGCGGTGATGCCGGGCGGCGCCTGCGTGCATGTGATCATGGTGCGTCAGGGCAGGGTGCTGGGCAGTCGCAACCACTTTCCCCGGGTCCCGATCGAGCTGACGCCGGGCGAGGTACTTGCCGCCTTCCTGCCGCAGTACTACCTGGGTGGCGCCGAGCGCGAGCTGCCAGGTGAGATCATCGTCAATGCGGTGCATGACGACCTGGCCGTGATCGCCGATGCCCTTGCGCAGGCCAGAGGCTTCTCCGTCACCTTCAGCCACAAGGTCAGGGGCACCCGCGCCCGCTGGCAGGGCATGGCCGTTACCAACGCCGAGCAGGCGCTGGCCTCCATGCTCGCCAACCGCCAGAACATACAGACCCGCTTCGAAGCGTTACAGGAAGCCCTCAGTCTGGATGAGATGCCGACCCGCCTGGAGTGCTATGACATCAGTCACACCAGCGGTGAATCCACGGTTGCTTCCTGCGTGGTGTTCGGTCCGGAAGGTCCGCTGAAAAGCGACTATCGCCGTTACAACATCCAGGATATCGCCGCGGGTGACGATTATGCGGCAATGCACCAGGTGCTCATGCGCCGCTTTACCCGTTTGCGCGAAGGGGAAGGCAAGATGCCCGACATCCTGTTGGTGGATGGCGGCAAGGGGCAGATGAAGATGGCTCGTGAGGTGCTCCAGGAGCTGGCCATCCATGATCTGACGCTGTTGGGCGTTGCCAAGGGCGTCACTCGCAAGGCCGGCATGGAGACCCTCTACCTCAACGATCCGCACAACGAGCTGGTTCTTCCCGGACACTCGCCGGCGCTTCATCTTATCCAGCATATCCGCGACGAAGCCCACCGTTTCGCCATTACCGGACACCGTCAGCGCCGCGGCAAGACCCGTAATACCTCGACGCTGGAGGGTATTCCCGGTGTCGGGCCGAAGCGCCGACGGGAGCTGCTGAAATATTTTGGCGGTTTGCAGGAACTGACCCGCGCCAGCGCCGCCGAAATTGCCAAAGCGCCGGGAATCAGCAAAAAACTGGCCGAACAGATATATACTGCGCTGCATAGCGACTAGAATCCCGACACCATCCATGTTCACAGAGACGTCATGAACATTCCGAATATGCTCACCTTGATGCGGGTCGCCCTGATTCCCATCTTCATCCTGCTGTACTACCTGCCGTTTCACTGGAGCTATCTGGCCGCCGCCATCGTCTTCACCCTGGCCAGTGTGACCGACTGGCTGGATGGGTATCTGGCGCGCAGGTGGCAGCAGAGCACTCCTTTCGGGGCCTTTCTCGACCCTGTGGCAGACAAGTTGATGGTGGCGGTAGCGCTGGTACTGCTGGTGCAGAGCCACGGTAATTTCTGGGTCACCGCCCCCGCGGTGGTCATTATCGGCCGGGAGATCGTCATTTCCGCGTTGCGCGAGTGGATGGCGGAGATCGGAGCACGGGCCCAGGTTGCGGTATCCAGGCTCGGCAAGTACAAGACCGCTGCACAAATGGTGGCCTTGGTGGTACTGCTCGCCAATCCGGCAGAGCCTGTCACCTTCTGGGTGGGGCTCGGCTACGTTTTGCTGGCCGTTTCTGCCGTACTGACCCTGTGGTCCATGGTCAAATACCTGATGGCAGCATGGCCCCATCTGCGTCCCGAAAGCCCCGAATGAACTCTGGATAAACTTTTTTGAATCAATGACTTGACAAGGCGCTCCGGCAGTATAAAATGGGCGCCATTCCAAAGCGGGAATAGCTCAGTTGGTAGAGCACGACCTTGCCAAGGTCGGGGTCGCGAGTTCGAGTCTCGTTTCCCGCTCCAGATTGCAATCTTCAGCTTCTTGCGTAGCTGAAGATACAGAAAAGGGCCTCAGGGCCCTTTTTTCGTTTGGGCATCGTCTGGACATCCCATGGATCGAATGCAGCATCACACCCGTGGCATTGCAGCCATCCTCGCAGCCAGCCTGCTCTGGGGGACCACAGGGACTGCCGCCTCCTTTGCTCCGGATGTCAGCGCTCTGGCCATCGGTGCCTTCGCCATGGGGGTTGCCGGTCTCCTTCTGGTGCTGCGTTCACTCGGCGAGCTTGCCCTCGATCGCGCCCGGCTGCTCGTCCAGTCCCGGATTCTGCTGCTGGGCGGGCTGGCAGTTGCCATCTATCCGCTGGCTTTCTACAGCGCCATGCGCCTGTCGGGCGTAGCCGTGGGCACCGTGGTGTCCATCGCCAGCGCTCCGCTGTTCACGGTAATCCTGGAGTGGGCATGCACCCGTCGATCCGTTTCGCTGCGCTGGGGGCTCAGTTTTACCTTTGGTGCCGCGGGGATAGCCTTGCTGGCCACGGGACGACCCGAACCGGGCAGCGCTGATACCGGCATTGCCTGGACCTGGCTCGGGGTTCTCGTCGGACTCCTCGCCGGACTGACCTATGCCACCTATTCATGGGCGGCGCGGCACATGATAGAGCAGGGCGTGGGTTCCGCGTCATCCATGGCGAGCATGTTCGGTGTTGCGGCGATAGTGCTGCTCCCCAGTCTGCTGCTGACCGGACAGAATCTCTTCGCCACGCCAATAAATGCGGGGGTGGCGCTGTACATGGCGCTGATTCCGATGTTCGTCGGTTATCTGTGCTTCGGTTACGGGCTGCGTTACATCGCCGCCAGTACCGCGACGCTTATTACCCTGCTGGAACCGGTAGTCGCGGTGCTGCTGGCAGTTCTGGTGGTAGGCGAATGGCTCGCGCCCGCCGGCTGGGTGGGGATGGCGCTGATCATGCTCAGTCTGCTTATGCAAACCCTGCGCAGTTCGCCTGGCGCCTCGGGCTGACTGGGGCGCAGCCCCGTCAGCGGAAAAGGGAGGGATCCGGCGCCGCAGGATCCTGTGCAGCGCCGGAAGCACCTCAGTGTCTGGCCTCCATGGCACTGAATTCCCTCTGGATCTCCTCGTCATCGCGTCTGCTGGTCACAAGCGACACTGCAACAGCGACAACGGCGCAGGCAATGAAACCGGGAACGATCTCATACATCTGAGCCTTGAGCTCCGGCACGTTGCCCCAGTAGCCCACCACCACAGCGCCCGCGATCATCCCGGCCAGCGCACCCATGGCGGACAGACGCCGCCAGAACAGCGACATGAGGATGATCGGCCCGAAAGCTGCACCGAATCCAGCCCAGGCGAAGGCCACCAGCCCCAGGATGTTCGAGCGCGGGTCTATCGCCAGCAGTGCGGCAATGACGGCCACCACCAGTACCCCCAGCCGACCCAGCAAGACCTGGGTCTGTGCCGAGAGGTTGCGGCCGAAGATCTTGTACAGGTCTTCGACCAGCGCCGAGGAACACACCAGCAGCTGAGATGAAATGGTAGACATGATCGCCGCCAGTACCGCCGCCAGCACCAGGCCCGCAATGAAAGGGTGGAAAAGGATCTGGGACAGTACCAGGAACACTGTCTCCGGGTTATCCAGGGTTCGATCACTGAGGTGGAAATAACCTGCTCCGATGAGTCCCGTGAGCACCGCACCACTGGCTACCAGGACCATCCAGCCAATGCCGATGCGACGGCCGGCCTTGGCGTCTGCGTGGGAGCGCAAGGCCATGAAGCGGACAATGATGTGCGGCTGGCCGAAATAACCCAGCCCCCAGGACGCAGCAGAGAGTATCGCCAGTATGCTGCCGCCGAACAGCAGCGACGTGCGCCGTAACGGGTTGTCGGGGTTGGTCGCGTTATGAGCGGCATCCGCCGCGTTGATCGCTGCGATGGTTTCATCTATCCCACCCAGCACGAAAACGGTGGTAACGGGGATGATGATCAAAGCCGCGAACATCAGCATGCCCTGCGCCACATCGGTCAGGGAGGCCCCGAGGAAGCCACCAAACAGCGTATAGGTCAGGGTGATGCCTGCCACCAGCAGCATGCCGAACAGGTAGTGAGTACCGAATGAGGCTTCGAAGAATACGCCCCCGGCGACCATGCCGGACGACACATAGAAAGTGAAGAACACCAGAATGATGAGTCCCGAGGCAATACGCAGCAGCCGGGTGTTATCCCTGAAGCGACTTTCCAGAAAGCTCGGCAGGGTAATCGAGTTGTTCGATACCTCGGTATAGGAGCGCAATCGTGGCGCCACGAAGCGCCAGTTCAGATAGGCACCAATGGTAAGGCCGATGGCAATCCAGGCTTCTACAAGACCGGAAACGTAAATGGCGCCAGGCAGGCCCATGAGCAACCAGCCCGACATGTCGGAGGCGCCGGCTGACAGCGCCGCGACGCCGGGCGACAGCTTGCGCCCGGCAAGCATGTAGTCATCCAGGCTGGTGGTCTGGAAATAGGCGTAGTAGCCGATCCCCAGCATGGCTAGGAAATACAGGCCGATGGCTATCAGCTGATATGTCTGGTCCGTCATGGCAATGCCCTCTGCTTGTAGTCGACCCCGGAGCGGAGCCGGTATTATTGTTATTCAGCATCCAACAGCTCGCTGATCAGCCATCCCCCTGTGCCAGCAGGCTGGCGTTTCCGCCAATGGCCGCGGTATTTATGGTTCTGGTTCGTTCGGTTACGAAGCGCAACAGGTAATGCGGACCGCCGGCCTTGGGGCCGGTGCCGGACAGGCCCATCCCGCCAAAGGGCTGCACACCCACCACGGCACCGATCATATTACGGTTAATATAGACATTTCCCACCCGGACCCGGCTTTCGATATAAGCAGCAAAGCTCTCATTTCGGCTCTGGATGCCGAAGGTCAGACCAAAACCGCAGCGGTTGATGCTGTCGATGACCTGGTCCAGATCTGCGGCGCGGTAGCGGGCGATGTGCAGAACCGGCCCGAAATGTTCCTGGTCGAGCTTGCCGATACTCTCCAGCCGGAGCGCTGTGGGGGCGACGAACTCGCCAGCCTCGCGGAGCTGCTCAGGAACCGGAGCCTGTGCCAACAGGCGCTTCATCTGACGATAGTGTTCTATGTGCTTCAGGAGCTTCTCGCGGGCTGTATCATCAATTACCGGGCCAACGTCCGTGGCCAGATCCCGCGGATCACCCACCTGCAGCTCCTGCATGGCTCCGAACAGGAGAGTTTCCACCTTCTCCGCTATGTCCTCCTGCAGGAACAGAACCCTCAATGCCGAGCAACGCTGCCCGGCACTGGCGAAGGCGGACTCCACTACGTCAGCGACCACCTGCTCCGGCAGGGCAGTGGAGTCGACTACCATGGCGTTCTGCCCTCCGGTTTCAGCGATCAGGGCTGCCAGGGGTGCCCCTTGGCGTTGAGCCAGACCAAGGTTGATCTGCCAGGCCGTGGCCGTTGAACCGGTGAATACCACGCCAGCTACCCTCGGGTCGCCAGTGAGCAGCGGGCCCAGTTCCTTCCCGGCACCGGGGAGCAGTTGCACCACGTCTCGCGGCACCCCGGCCTCGTACATCAGCTCCACGCATCGGTAGCCAATCAGGGAGGTCTGTTCCGCCGGCTTGGCCAGCACCGTGTTACCGGACACCAGTGCGGCCGTTATCTGACCGAGGAAGATGGCCACGGGGAAATTCCAGGGGCTGATGGCAACGAACACGCCCCTGCCGGACAGGTACAGCTCGTTGGACTCGCCGGTCGGCCCCGGCATACGCATGGGGTGCCCCATGTGATGTTCGGCCTGGCTGGCGTAATACCGGCAGAAATCCACCGCCTCGCGGATCTCCGCTATGCCGTCCGCCAGCTGCTTGCCTGCCTCCCTCGCGCACAGGGCCATGAGTTCGGCAAAATGCTCTTCCAACAGGTCAGCCAGCCGCCGCAGCATTGCCGCCCGGTCGGCGACAGGAACTGCATTCCAGCGGGGGAAGGCCGTCTCTGCGCTGTTCAATGCCTGCTGGACCTGCTCCGGCGTGCTCCACTGGACTTCACCCACCTGCTGGCGCCGGTCGAAAGGACTCAAGACCGGATGGTTGATCCCGGTCCCGGCGCCCGAGCCCTCGGCCAGCAAGGGGCGGGCCTGCCAATAATGCAGGTCCCAGGCCTGCAGAGCCTGCTGCAGCGGCTGCAACTGACTGTTGATCATCAGGTTGAGCCCGCGGGAGTTGGCTCTATCCGAGCCGTACAGGTGGTGGGGCAGGGGAATGGCCGTATTGCGATAGGCTGTCTTGGCGCTGAGTGACTCCAGCGGATGCCGGCAAAGCTGGTCGACCGGCACCCGCTCGTCAACCAGCTGATGGACGAAGGAAGAGTTGGCACCGTTTTCCAGCAGGCGCCGTACGAGATAGGGCAGCAGATCCCTGTGTGCCCCGACGGGCGCGTAGATTCGGCAATAGCTACCCTCAGGCGCCTGTTTCAATACCTGTTTGTAGAGTGCCTCGCCCATGCCATGCAGGCGTTGGAACTCCAGCGGGCGATTACCAGCCATATCAAGCAGGCAGGTTACCGTGTGTGCGTTATGGGTGGCGAATTGCGGGAACAGGTGGCCCTTTACCGGTTCCGACAGCAGATACCGGGCGCAGGCGAGGTAGGAGATATCGGTATTGGGCTTGCGGGTAAACACCGGATAGTCGGCCAGCCCCAGCATCTGGGCTTCCTTGATCTCGGTATCCCAGTAGGCTCCCTTGACCAGACGAACCGGAATCTGGTCACCCTGTTCCCCGGCGCGCCGTGTCAGCCAGTGCAGCACGGGCAATGCCCGTTTGGAGTAGGCCTGTACTACCAGGCCGAACTTCCCCCAGCCCTTGGCGTGCTGACGGTAGACCTGCTCGAACAGCTCTAGAGAGATCTCCAGCCGATCCGCCTCTTCAGCGTCCAGGGTTATGGCAACATCCAACTCCCTGGCGCGGGCCACCAACTGCCCGAGTGTGGCGCCCAGTTCGGTCAATACCCGCTCCCGCTGGCTGCGCTCGTAGCGAGGATGCAGGGCGGACAGCTTGATCGAAATGGAGGGGGGCGGCGCCTGGACGGCAAGCTGTCCTGATGCCTGGCTGACGCGTTGGATGGCATCCAGATAGGCTTCCAGATAGCGCTGAGCGTCCTCTCGGGTACAGGCTGCCTCGCCAAGCATGTCGAAGGAGTAGGTGTAGCCCTGGCGGAACATGGGTTTGCCGTTGGACAGGGCTTCCGGCAGCGTGCGGCCCAGCACGAACTGATACCCCATCAGCTTCATGGCATGGGACATGACCTGCCGGACCACAGGTTCCCCCAGGCGACTGACCATGCGGTTGAGTACGGGCACCGGCTGGTCGTCCCTCTGGTCCACCCTCACCACGCCCTTGGTCAGAATCAGACCCCAGGTGGACGCGTTGACCAGCAGGGAGTCGCTCTGGCCCAGGTACTTCTTCCAGTCTGCCACGGACAGCTTGTCCCTGATCAACGCCTCAGCGGTACGCGAATCCGGCACTCGCAGCAACGCCTCCGCCAGGCACATCAGCAAAACGCCCTCCTGGGTATCCAGGCTGTATTGCTGCAGCAGCTGGTCCAGGCTGTCCACGGCATCGCCCTGGGCACGCACCTGCTCCACGAGTTTCGCGGTGCGCTGGTGCAGCAGCCGGATGCGTTCGGGCTGATGGTCGACAACGCGGATGAGTTCTGAAACCAGGGTGTCCTCATCAACCATGTAATGCTGGCTGACCTGACTGAAAAGCTGCTCCAGATTCAGCCCAGCATCGGGATGCAGCAGCGATGACGCGCTGGCGTGCTGTTGGCGGTTCTGATCGTTGAGAGGGTGGGGTAGAGGCATGCGAGCACTCCGCGTCATCAGGGTTATAGCCACACGGCCTGAAATCAATATAGTTGTGATTGAGCAGGGTGCACCCAATAAAACACGCCGTTGGGGTTGCCTGTCGGGAAATTTAAGTCCATAATTGCGTCCGTTGTTCAGACGACACTCACGGAAAGCGTTTTACAATCAATAAGTTAGCGGTAAGCTGACTTGTCGCGGTAAAGTAGCTGATCCTTGTGAATTTTGTTGTTCTGTCTTGTACAGGACAGCACACCCGTTTGAGGCCGGGTGGCAGAGTGGTCATGCAGCGGATTGCAAATCCGTGTACGCCGGTTCGATTCCGACCTCGGCCTCCAGTATGAAGAGCCCCGCAGATATCTGGTCTGCGGGGCTTTTTTATGCAGCAAAACGCGGGATACAAGGCTCCTGGCGCTCCTGGCAAAGCTCCGTATCCTGATATTCGTCAGGTGATATGTGGGGCGGAATTAGCACTTGTTGGCGATCGGGATTGTCTGTAAGATCCTGAATCTTCTGAATTTCCCGCTCCAGGTCGCGTTGCTGGCAAGTGAGCTGGAATCGATGGCAAGGGCTTCTTGCCTTGCCACGCACTGTCCAGCCCGGATGGCGAAATTGGTAGACGCAAGGGACTTAAAATCCCTCGAAGGGTAACCTTCGTGTCGGTTCGACCCCGACTCCGGGCACCATTCTAGAGCGGTCCTTCTACTTCCCTCCCTTCTACACGTGGTCCGCAATTACGGCATCGGTCCGCAATTCTACTTGGTGGGTGTGATTTTCTTGCCCTTCCGGTTGCGCACATAGTGCTCCGTCATGTTCACTGTGGTGTGCCGAGCTGGCCTCTGGCCTGGACAATATCGCCACTGGATTCGGCCTTGTCGGTGGCGGCCTTTGCCCGCAGATCCCGCAGCTGAAATGCAGCGATTTCTCGCGGTTCGCTCTCACCGGTGCCGAGCTTCGCCAGCACAGATACTGGCGAACGTGCTGTGGCTGAATTGCATCAAGCGGGGCGGGCCATTGTCAAACGCGCGCAGGTTCTTCAGTTCGCGCAGATGACATGAGACGGTGCTCGCGGTGTTGGTCGCACAACCATCATGACCGGATGTCGCCACCTCACCTCATTCTGAAAACGAAAAGTGCGGGTCCCCCCAGACATTCGTGAAGGACTTTTTTGCATTTGGTTGCTGGGATCGGCTGCCGGTAGAGTATGGATATGAGAGGGTGCGTATGGGCTTTCTTGGCGCACTATTAAAAGCACTCTTTACAGCACCATTAAAAGTGGGTAAGGTTTCTGCAGGTCTCGTGGAAACGTGAGGCTATAGCCGACAGAGTACGAAAATTGTGCTTGCTGCGAAAACTACACTCGTATGAATCCTTGTTATTAGGCCGGAAAAGACGCCAATACTGTATCTGATACTCATACTGAAATTGATATTGAAAGCACCGGAGAGACCACCATGGCTATGACATTTCCGGTCTTGGCCGATGTAGCTGCATCGGTCACAGACCTCAAAAAAGACCCTATGGGTACTCTTCGCGAGGGGAACGGTGAAACTGTTGTGATTCTGAATCGTAACGAGCCGGCATTTTATGCCGTACCTCCGGATCTATACGAAGCAATGCTCGAGATGATCGATGATATGAGTCTGGCAGAAACCATTCGTGCCCGCCGCGATGAGCCCTCGATCGAGGTAAATATCGATGAGCTCCTCCAACAAGGAAGCATCCAGTAAGAGATATCGACTCAAATTCAAAGAGTCAGCGCAGAAAGAGTGGGATAAGCTTGGTCCGGTCATTCAGCGGCAGTTTGCGAGCAAACTCAAGGAGAGGCTAGACAATCCTGAGGTTGAGGCGTTTAGACTGCGCGGAATGCCCGGGTGTTACAAGATCAAGCTGAGAGCCAGCGGATACCGCTTGATCTACGAGGTCATCCAGTCGGAGATCATCGTTATGGTTATTGCTGTTGGAAAGCGTGAGCGAGGGAAGGTTTACGCTAATGCGCGAAATCGTATCGACTCATGACCTTTGCCATACCAAAACCCGGCCCCGGCTGGGCTTTGGCGCTTTACTTACTTCTGCCCCTCCGTCGCAAGCAAATATTCCCAATACCCTCTCGTGGCTCATGACGCGTGCCGCCCGTTTCCTCGAAAAGCCTCGAGCGCGCGCTGGCGGCTGCTCTTCAGGTCAACCATGGGGGCAGGGTAGTTGGCCGACGAAAACAGGGTCCCTTGCGGCGGCAGGTGGATATCGTGATTATCCAGATGCGCCAGCTCCGGTATCCATTGGCGAATGAACCTTCCTTCAGGGTCGAAACGGCGGGATTGTGTCACAGGGTTGAATATTCGGAACCAGGGCACGGCGTCCGTACCTGTTGACGCACTCCACTGCCAGCCGCCGTTATTCGCTGCCAGATCACCATCGATGAGATGGCGCATGAAGTAGCGTTCGCCTTCTCGCCAGTCGATAAGCAGATTCTTGGTCAGGAACATGGCTGTCACCATTCGCAGTCGATTGTGCATCCAGCCGGTGGCCAGCAGCTGACGCATGGCCGCGTCAATCAGCGGAAAACCCGTGTTTCCCTGTTGCCAGGCCTGCAAATCCTCCGGGGCATCACGCCAGGGAATGGCCTCGGTTTCGGATCTGAAGGCACGGTGCCTGGAGACCCTGGGGAATCCTGCCAGGATGTGCTTGTAGAACTCCCGCCAGAGCAATTCGTTGATCCAGGTGACGACACCCTCATTGCCGCTGTCGAACTCCCCCTGGTTGACCTGCAATGCAGCATGAAGGCACTGGCGTATCGACAGGACGCCGGAGGCGAGATACGGCGAAAGACTGCTGGTACCGGGATACGCGGGCATGTCTCGCTGCCGGTGATAGTCGGGCATTGCCTCGTCGGTGAAGCGCTGCAGTCGGAGTAACGCAGACTGTTCGCCGGCTGGCCACAGACTGCCCAGATCCGGGGCGGGCGCGCAGAACCCCGGAATGTGCATGGGGACATCATCGCTCCGTACGGCCAGTGGCTGCTGCGGTCTCGGCTTGCCAGTACAGGGCAGCAGACTGCTGTGCAGTCTCTGCCAGCAGGCCTTGCGGAACTGGGAGAAGACCTGGAAATACCCGCCGGAACGGTTGAGGATGCTGCCAGGCGCAAACAATACCTGATCGACGTGACGAGTGAAGCCTGTTCCACTTGCCGTCAGCTGCGCGTCGACCGCTGTATCCCTGCGGCCTTCGTTGATTCCATACTCCTCGTTGGCATGAACGTGCTGCACGCCATGGGTACGGCATGTATCGGCCAGCACCGCGGGTATGTCATCCCAGGTCTGTGCATGTCTGATCAGTAGCGGCACTCCCAGTATCTGCAGTTCGGCCTTCAGGGTCGCGAGATTGCGCATCCAGAAATCGATCTTGCACGCGGCTTCGTCATGGCGTCGCCATTGCTCGGGAGTAACGACGAAGAGTGCAAGGGTAGGGCCGGCGAGCATGCCGGCTGAAAGAGCGGAATTGTCTCTTACCCGCAGGTCGTTTCGAAACCACATCAGTTGAAGCATGGTGTCCTTCAGAGCAGATGGCGCAGCCGTATCTCCTGCGGATACGGCTGGAGATACGCCTGATCAGCGATGTAGCTGTGTGGGAAGGTGCTGAAGTGCTTTTTCAGCACCTCTATCGGTTGCTCCAGCGGAAGGTCGCCGGCCCGATACGTGAGAATGAGTTCGTGCAACTGGCGTTTCTCCACCACGCCCAGATCCCGTTTCAGGTAGCCGGCCAGGTGCTGCAGTACATTGGTATGCCCTTTCCGACTGGCAGGGGAGCGCAACGCCTTCAGCAGCTGGTGGATATAACTGATGGCGAAGTCACCAACATCGTCCGGGCACTGGGCGACCGCACGCCCGAGCGCCTGGTACTGTTGGCGATCGCTGGCCATCAGCAGATATTTGTGGCGACCGTGGAAGCGCTGCAGGCTCGTCTTGCTGAGACCCTGCTGCCGCACCTCTCGCCAGCGCGCGTGGCAATAGACGCGGGTGAGGAAACTGTCCAGTGCCTGCGGGTCGTTCAGATGGCCCAATGCCTCGACCGGCACCCTGTCGAGGGCGGTATCCAGCGCCTGTGCGTGAGACAGCACAATCACTCCGTCAACTCCATCCGCAGGCGCGCCCTCAATCAGGGGGCTGCGGCCAATGTCCTCTCGAGGAGGCTCGCTCAGTAGTACCGCGAGAACCCTGGCAGCGGGATGAGAACCCGTGCCGGGGAGATTGAGACGGGTCACAGAGAGACGCGGGGGTTCAGATTCGGGTTGGGCGCACGATGGTATTCGAAGCCCGGGGAATGCTCCGGCTCAAGCTGTCTGGGCTGCGCCTCTACCTCGTGGAGGTTCGGATGAGCAGGGTCTGCGGTCGGGGTGTTATCCGGAGCACGGGCGGATCGGGCGGTGGTCACGGATCGGGAGCTATCCCGTATGACCCGACGCCGTTCCTTCTGCAATTCGGCGAGCAGCTGTATCTGGGAGGAGTGCCACTGCGCTTCGAGGAAACCAGCATTTTCCATTGCCTGGGCCGTGGCAAGTGCCCCGGTCATCGTCATTGTCATCGCTGCAGCTATCGCAAGCTTCATTCGATGTCTCTCCCTAAACATGCATCGGCGCGCCGAGCTCTTATGGCAGCCATCGCAGGCCCTTGCAGGGCGTGCAACCACTGAAGTGATCCACGGCACCGTCTTGCGGTCCGGGATGAGAGGGGTCGTGCCGGCGGCCACCCATTATGTATGGCCTGCCACCGTCCGACCAACGCATCCCTCATCAAAGTTGTACAGGTTTTGTCGTGAGGGAACTGCTACGCTTGAAACATGTACAAATAATAGGTGCATACTTGTACAAGTCAACATTTGATGTATAGTTTTTCATTCGCCCGCTGGAGGGTCCTCACATGTTCACATCCCGCAGCCTCGCCGTCACGGCTTTACTCGTTAGTTTGCTGAGTCTTTCCGCCTGCTCCGTAGCGCCGCCGGAAGGCGTGACACCAGTGCGGGGATTCCAGTTGGAGCGCTACCTTGGTACCTGGTATGAAATTGCCCGGCTGGATCATTCTTTCGAACGCAAGCTGGACAATGTCAGTGCGCGGTACAGTCTCCGCTCCGACGGGGATGTGCAGGTAATCAACGCGGGCTACCGTACCGATAGCGGCAGGCGGAAGGAAGCGGTGGGTGTCGCCAAATTCATCGGTGCGCAGGATGTAGGGTCACTGAAGGTGTCCTTCTTCGGACCCTTCTATGGCGGATACCATGTGGTGGAGCTGGATGAGGACTATCGCTGGGCGCTGGTCGTGGGCCAGAACCACAAATACATGTGGATACTGGCCCGCGAAAAGGAGCTGCCCCAGTCGATAGTCGATCAGCTGCTGGCGAAGGCAGAGGCGCTGGGTTTTGATACCTCAGAGCTGATCTGGGTCGAGCATGATAGAGCGGACACCTGAGTTGATCAGGCGTCCACTTCCCGGTTGGCAAGGAGTCGCTTGAGATGCTCTACCTCGGCTTCCAGTTCCTTGACACGCTCGCGGGTTTCCACCTCACGGGTGACATCTTTCTGGATGCCGATGAAGTAGGTCAACTTGTCCGCCTCGTTGAATACCGGAGTGATCGACAGCTCGTTCCAGAAGGCCGTGCCATCCTTGCGGTAGTTGCGAAGGATCTGCCGGCTGGGCTGTCGATTGCGTATGGCCTCACGGATGAGGGGCAGGGCGGATTGGGCCCGGTCGTCGTTCTGCAGGAAGCGGCAGTCGCGGTAGAGAATATCTTCCGGTGCATAGCCGGTCAGGCGCTGAAAGGCAGGATTGGCATAGATCAATATGTTGTCATCGCCTTCTTCTTCAGCAACGACTACCCCATCATTGGAGGCATCTACCATCAATTGCAGCAATTTTGCGCTAATCATTGTTACTTCCTTCCATGTGGGGTGTGGGGCATCATAAACCACTGGAAGGCGGAAACCAGCTATTTATTAATGCGAGTCGTTAGCTTCTGTGAACCATTCGAACATGACTGACCTGTCTGCCACGCCTCCTGCCGGCAGACCGTCGACCGACGATGATCTTCTGCCGATCCGTGATGTGGCTCAGCTGACGGGGGTCAACCCGATTACGCTGCGTGCCTGGGAGCGTCGGTATGGTCTGATCCAGCCCAAACGGACCGAGGGCGGGCATCGGCTGTACACCCCGGAGGATGTGGCCACCATCCGGCAGGTACTTGGCTGGATCGAGCGTGGGGTGGCGGTCGGCAAGGTCGGGGAACTGCTGGCACGCCAGCAGGTATCCAGTGCGACTGATGTTACCGCTGAGCAGCGCCAGTCCGATACGGATATACGGGAGTGGCGCGAGCGCATCATGCTGTTGGTGGAGCAGTTTGACGACCGGCAGTTGCATCTGGCATATGGTGAGCTGTACACGGGGTACCCTCTGCTGGTTGCCTTCCAGGATATCCTCCTGCCGGTGTGGCACGAACTGAGGCAGAGCAAGGGCTTCGGGCACAGCAGCCGTTGGCTGTTCTACGATCAGTTTCTGCGCAGTCGCGTGTTGCAGCGACTGCAGCGCACCCAGCAGTCGAGCCTGCCCCGCGTAATGCTCGCCGGAATTCAGGCCCGCGAGCTGGAGTTATTGAGCGCTGCACTGTTGCTGGGGGATGACCATCAGTTGTCGGTCAGTCCGGTGGCGGCGGAACAGCCCATCGAAGAGCTGGCTTTGCTGTGCCAGGCCCAGCAGCCCATGGCCCTGGTGCTTTGGTTGAACGCGCCACTGGACACCATGATGCTGCGCCAGCTTCGGGCACTCGCGCTGACGATTGACTGCCCGCTTGGCCTGGCCGGCCCGGGGTCGGAGCTGGTCACAGATCAGCTCAGCGGTACGCCCATTGCCGTTCTCGGGGCAACGTCCGGCGAGGCGCGGCTCCCATTGCGGCAGTTGCTGTCCGGCCGCCTGGACACCTGAGTCAGGGCAGCTGCAGCCCGCCGGCTTCCCGGTGCAGCCTTCTCAACTGCTGCTGGAGTTGCTGGATATTGCTCCCGATACCTTCGAGCTCGCTGCGCTGGCGCGCGGTGAACAGCATGGGGAGCAGCTCTTCAATCCGGTCACTCATTGCCAGCAAACTGGTGTACTGTTGCCGCGCCCGTGACTCGAGCAAGTGCCGATCAGCCGGCTGGGGCAGACCATAGCCGCTGTCCAGCAGATCCGCTGGTCGGCTGAGCACGGAACCCCCTCGCAACAGCTGCTGCATCAGATCCCCCGCCTCGTTGAGCAGGGTATCCCCCGCGCCGTCCGACAGGTAACGCTGCTTGAGCTCATGTTGCAACCGTTGCACCTGACGCCGCAGCGCTGCATGCTCTAGCATCAGCAGTGCCGCAGTGGTTCGCAAATCGGTCTCGCTCAGGTATCGGGCACGGTCTGTCGCCTGCATCTCCAACCATTGATCCACACTCGTCGGCCCCAACGCCAGCGCCCTACGTATCGTTTCGTACAGTTGCTGATACCGTTGACGGTAGGAGTCGAAGCGGTACCCCATACGTCTGGCCTGCTCCGCATCGCGCAGCGGCGATGCGTCGGCAAGGTCGCGGGCCTGCAACAGATCAAGCAGGCCCCGCGGGGTCTGACTGTCGAGGTCGAGCAGGGCGGCGTGATGACTGCCGGTTCGCAGGAGCTTGAGCGTTTCTACCGCGCAGTTGTTGCCAACAAAGTAATACACTCCGTCGTAACTCCAGTGCTGGCTGATTGCGTGAACTGCCAGGTCATTGATCTGCGCAGGGGACAGATTCAGCGGAACCGAGGTCAGGCTGCGCAGCTCGGTGCGGGTGTACTCGTCGATCACCCGCTGCAGTGGCAGGAAGAACAGCCGCGATGGATAGACGCCGGTCAGGCCGTCCCAGCTGGACAACTGCAGGTCGTCGACGAAAGCTCGGTACGAGAGCACCAGATGATGTTGCAGATCCAGCAGGCATTCCGGTCCCGGCGCGCGCCCCGGAGCGCAGATGACCAGGCGCAGCATGCTGTGCCCCCAGCGTCCGGCCCAGCTGTCATCTGGCTCTGCCAGCAGATAATGCACCTGATAGATGCGTTTGGGATCCAGCCAGCCCAGCGCCGCATGTTCTGCGTTCAGCTCGGCGGAGAGATAGGGCAATGACGAGGCGCAGGGCAGTACCGTGGCCGGCTCCCAGCTGA
This sequence comes from Halopseudomonas sp. Lyrl_26, assembly GCF_051948695.1. Classification (NCBI taxonomy): domain Bacteria; kingdom Pseudomonadati; phylum Pseudomonadota; class Gammaproteobacteria; order Pseudomonadales; family Pseudomonadaceae; genus Halopseudomonas; species Halopseudomonas sp. Lyrl_26. Next base: position 644,848 of record NZ_JAYJLH010000001.1, on the reverse strand, counting down.
AATGGTCTCGGAAGAAGGCCGCCAGTCCGGGGCGGCGGCAGCCATACTCCGGATCAAGCAGAAAGTACTCCAGATTGACGGCGACGAACTCCTGGGCATCCTCCAGCTCATACGGATCCGGTGTGCGCAGCCGCTGATGATTGATCCTTTCGCGCAGATTCCGACGACCGACCTGCTCCGGCCAACCAGCTAGATCCAGCAGGCGTGGAGAGTCACTCAACGTATAGCGCCGGTTGATCTGCCCACGGCAGATCGCGGGCAGTCCCGGCGAACTCTGGGTCTCGAATCGCGTTCGGCAATAGCGCAACTGAAGCGTCTCGGCGGGGTGCCAGTAGCGGCCCTGATCATACAGGTGGGCAAGTTCGTGAATGAGTGCGGCCTGCAGCTCGGTATACAGATCGGGGTGGGTTCGGCCGGGTAGAGTGGCGGATCCCGACTCCAACAGCTGGTCGAGAAAGCGTCCGTTCAACAGAATGCGGTCGGTACGGCTGGCGCGACCCATTACCTGCTCAGGCAGACCATGGCTCCAGCGGACCTGAACAGTACGGTCCAGCTGCTGGCTCATGCGCGGGGGCAGACGTTCATCGACCTCGCTCAGCAGTTGCTGGGTCAAGGCGAGCTGGTCATCAGACAGCTGTCGAGTATCCGGCTCCAACCGCAGATCGGCGCCTGCCGGAAGGCTGAGGAGGAGCAGAAGGCAGGTCAGGACAGCAACAGCCTGCCTGCTCCGATGGCGAGAAATTTGGGTCAAAGAGCGAGAATGGCCTCAGCCAGTTGCATGTCCGTAGCCTGAAGCTCGGGCAGCTGCTCGCGGATGTGCTGCAACGCCGCCTCCAGCTGGACACCCCGGGTTTCCCCGCCACTGGCAACGAAGCTGGCCGCGTCGTCGCGAGCGTCGAGCACCACCTTGTCGTTGCCGATGGACGAGGTTGCGTCGCTTGTGCCCTCGATGCTGTTGACCAGTGAGCCGCCGATGGCATCAGTGGTACCGATGAAGCTGCTGGCCTGGGCTCCGCCGGCCAGACCCAGCACAGCCAAGCCCAGAACGAGTGTGAGGCGTTTCATATCGGGTTCCTTTTGCAGGTTCAGAGAACCGGGGCCAGGCCCCGGCGCAATATCATCCGTTTCAGTTCATGACCAATGTCGCCTGCTGAACGATCTCCAGCAGCGGCTGTGGGTAGACACCCAGCGCGAACACCAGCAGGGCTATCAGCAGCAGCATGATGCCCCCGGCATTCTGCCCCCAGTTCCGAGGCGCGTCATGACGGCGTATGCCCGGTTCGACCAGGAACAGCGTGACCATGACCCGCAGATAATAGTACAGGCCGATGGCACTGCCGAGAATCAGGGCGCCCAGCAGCCACCACAGCTGCGAGCCGACGCCCGCTGCGATGATGAAGAACTTGCCGATGAAGCCGGCGGTCAGCGGAATGCCGGCCAGCGACAGCATCATCACCGCCAGTACCGCCGTCAGATAGGGCCGGCGCCAGAACAGCCCCCGATACTGGTACAGCGCGTCCGCGTCCCGGCCCTTGAAGGGCGTGGACATCAGGGTCACCACGCCGAAGGCGCCCAGGGAGGTGAGCACATAGGTCACCAGATAGACGCCGACGGCCTCGACGGCCAGACCGGTGCCGGCAATCAGGGCGATGACCAGATAGCCGAAGTGGGCAATGGAGGAATAGCCCAACAGGCGCTTGAGGTTGCTCTGCATCAGCGCCAGGAGGTTGCCGAACAGGATGGAGGCAATGGCGATACCTGCCAGCAGCTCGTTCAGCCAGCCGCCACTGGTGGCCGGCGATACCTGATACAGACGCACCAGCACGGCAAATACGGCGACCTTGGCAGCGGTGGCCAGAAAGGCAGAGATAGGCGCCGGAGCACCCTCATACACGTCCGGCGTCCACAGGTGGAAGGGCACCAGCGAGAGTTTGAATGCCAGCCCGATCAGCATCATGCCGAAGCCCAGCTGCAGTATGGGCGTGACCGCCACCGCGCCCAGTTCGGCGAAGGCCAGACTGCCGGATTCGGCGTAGGCCAGGGCCATGCCGAACAACAGGAAGGCTGACCCGGCGGCTGACAGCACCATGTACTTGATGCCCGCTTCCAGCGACCGCTTGTTGAAGAAGGCGTAGGCCACCATGCCGTAGACCGGCACTGACAGCAGTTCCAGACCGATGAACAGGGTTGCCAGATGGGAGGCGCCGACCATCACCAGCCCGCCGGCCGCGGCCAGCAGCATCAGCAGGTACATCTCCTCGCGGTTGCCCGGAAAGCCCTCACCGGTGTTGGTCTTGCCGAGATAGGCATGCACCAGGGTGGTACAGGCCAGGGTGGCGACCAGTATCAGCCCCATGTAGAGCAGGGCAAAGCTGTCGATCCGCATCAGTCCGGTAAAGGGCGACGGGGTCACCTGCAGCGCCGGAATCAGCGACAGCAGGGCCAGGTTCAACCCCGCTGCGGTCAGGATGAAGGTCAGGTCGTGCTTGCGCCGCCAGGCGATCAGCAGTGTCACCAGAATAGCGGTGACACCCACTATCAGCAGTGGCAACAGGGCGACGAAGTGGGACGGGGTAAGTTGCATAATGTCGTTTTCCATCTGACTGCTACCGGGCCGGAACAAGGTTGGACAGGGCATCGCCGAGCCAGTGCTGGACGGCGTTCATGCTCTGTGCCGAGGTATCCAGCACCGGCTGCGGATAGAGCCCCAGCAGGACCAGCAGCACCACCAGCGACAGCACCATGAGCAGCTCACGGGTATCGAGGCCGCGCAGCGTATCGCCGGAACGCTCGGCGCCGAAGTAGGCACGGTGAATCATGATCAGCGAATAGGCCGAAGCCAGCACCAGGCCGAAGGTGGCTATTACCACCACCCAGGGATTGTCGGCGAAGGTGCCGAACAGGATGAGAAACTCGCCGACGAAGTTGCCGGTGCCGGGCATGCCGAGCGAGGCTATCGCGAAGAACATGCTCAGTGCCGGCAGATAGGGAATACGTGCCCAGAGCCCGCCCATCTCACGCATGTCCCGGGTATGGATGCGCTCGTAGAGCTGGCCGCACAGGATGAACAGTGCCGCTGCCGACAGACCGTGGGCGACCATCTGTACCACAGCGCCCTGGAGGGCGAGGTGGGTGCTGGCGTAGATGCCGATCAGCACGAAGCCCATGTGCGAGATGCTGGAATAGGCAACCAGACGTTTGATGTCGGTCTGGGCAAACGACAGGATCGCTCCGTAGAAGATGCCGATCAGACCCAGGGTCATGGCGATGGGGGCAAATTCAGCCGAGGCGTTGGGGAACAGCGGCAGGGCAAAACGCAGCATGCCATAGGCCGCCGTCTTCAGCAGAATACCGGCCAGGTCCACCGAGCCCGCGGTGGGTGCCTGGGCGTGGGCGTCCGGCAGCCAGGAGTGCAGGGGTACCACCGGGAACTTCACCGCAAAGGCGATGAAGAAACCCAGCATAAGTACATACTCGACGCCGGCGGGCATCTCGGTTCCCAGCAGCGCCTCGTAGGCAAAGGTCAGGGTGCCGGTCTGGTTGTAGTGCACCAGAACCAGACCGAGGATGGCCACCAGCATGATCAGACCGCTGGCCTGGGTGTAGATGAAGAACTTGGTGGCCGCATTGATGCGGGTCTTCTTGCCCTCACCGCTGTGGCCCCAGAGCGCGATGAGAAAATACATCGGCACCAGCATCATTTCCCAGAAGAAGAAGAACAGGAACAGGTCCATGGCCAGAAATACCCCGGCCACACCGCCCAGGATCCACATCAGGTTGAGGTGGAAGAAACCGATCCGGTGCTGGATCTCGTTCCAGGAACAGAGCACCGACAGCACCCCGAGGATACCGGTGAGGATCAGCATCAGCAGGGACAGACCATCCAGTGCCAGGTGCAGGTTGATGCCCATCCGGGCTATCCACACATGGTTGAACTCCAGGGTCCATACCGGGGCGCCGCCACTGATGCCGGCGAGCGAATAATCGGCACTGATCCAGAGCCACAGGCTCAGAACCAGCACCAGACTCATGGTCAGCAGCGCCAGCCAGCGGGGCAGGGTGCTGCTGAAGCGTTCGGCTTGCCAGCACAGCAGGCCGCCGATAAAGGGAATCAGTACCAGCCAGGGCAGAATCATGACGGGATCATTTCCTTGCGTAAATTCATGGTCAGGCTACCGAGAGCAGCAGGAAGCCGAGCACCAGCACTGCACCAGCGGCAATGGTGGCGGCATACCAGCGGATCTGGCCATTCTGGGTCCGACTCAGCAGGGCATTGCCCCCTCTGGCCAGCAGCGGCAGGATGCCGATGGTGCGGTCCAGCGGGTCACGCCGCAGTATGCGGGTCAGCCACAGGTAGGGCTGCACGAAGACCTTGTCATAGAGCCAATCGAAGCCCCAGGCAGCGAACCACAGGGCAGTGAGTATCCGCCCCGGAGCGCTGTTGCCGACCCGCTCCACCAGAGTCTGCTTGCCCAGATACAGCCAGGCAGCAAGGAGGACACCGGCCACGGCGATCGCGGCAGACAGGATCTCAAGCCCCACGCGACCCTCGCCTCCGGCATGGCCGACGCTCTGCGGCAACACACCGGCCAGAGGTGGAGTGATCCAGGCGCCGACAAAGGTGGACAGCACTATCAGTGCGATCAGCGGCAGGTTATGGGCCAGTCCGCGACCGGGATGGGCCTCGGTCTGAACCTGACCATGGAACACCACGAAGATCAGGCGGAAGGTATAGATCGAGGTCAGGAAGGCGCCGACCAGGCCGGCGTACAGCAGGGCTGTATTACCGCTGGCAAAGGCCTCCCAGAGGATCTCGTCCTTGGAGTAGAAGCCGGCGGTCACCAGCGGCAGGGCTGCCAGTGCCGCACCACCGACGATAAAGCTGGCGTAGGCCACCGGCAGCTTGTTCCACAGGCCACCCATGCGGAAGATGTTCTGTTCATGGTGGCAGGCATGGATCACCGATCCAGAGGCCAGGAACAGCAGGGCCTTGAAGAAGGCGTGGGTCATCAGATGGAAGATCGCGGCCTCCCAGGCGCCCACTCCCAGGGCCAGGAACATGTAACCGAGCTGGCTCATGGTGGAGTAGGCGAGGATACGCTTGATATCGGTCTGCACCAGGGCGGAAAAGCCCGCCAGCAACAGGGTCAGACCGCCCACCACGCCGACCAGCTGGAGCACCTCGGGGGTCAGCAGATACAGACCGTGGGTACGGGCAATAAGGTAGACACCGGCGGTCACCATGGTCGCGGCGTGGATCAGCGCGGAGACCGGGGTCGGGCCGGCCATGGCGTCGGCCAGCCAGGTTTGCAGCGGCAGCTGGGCGGATTTGCCCACGGCGCCGCCGAGCAGGGCCAGGGTGGCCAGACTCAGCCAGAAGTCGCCCTCGGCGAAGCGCTGCGGTGCCAGCTCCAGCAGTGCCTGAATGTTCAACGTACCGAGCTGGACGAACAGGATGAACAGACCGAAGGCCATCAGCACGTCGCCGACCCGGGTCACCAGGAAGGCCTTGAGCGCGGCGTTGCCGTTCTTGCGTTCGGTGTAGTAGAAACCGATCAGCAGATAACTGCAGACGCCGACCCCTTCCCAGCCCAGGTACAGGAACAGCAGGTCATCGGCCAGCACCAGACACAGCATGCTGGCGACGAACAGGTTGGTGTAGGCGAAGAAGCGGGAGTAGCCGGCTTCACCGCGCATGTACCAGCTGGCGAACAGATGGATCAGGAAGCCCACACCGGTAACCACGCCGAGCATGGTCAGTGACAGGCCATCCAGATACAGGGTCAGGCTGGGCGTGAAGTTGCCCACCGCCATCCATTGCCAGAGCATCTGGATGTAGGCCCCTTCGGGCAGGGCGCCGGTACTGTACTGGAAGATGATCCAGGCGCTGACCAGGGCGGACAGGCCCACCGAGCCGACGCCTACCAGCGCCGAGGTGTTTTCCGACCAGCGGCCGCGGGAGAAGGCCAGCAGCAGGAAGCCGATCAGCGGAAACAACAGGGTAAGAAATAACATGTTCATCCGCGCATCTCACTGGCAGCATCGATATCCAGGGTTTTGAAGCGGCGATACAGTTGCAACAGGATCGCCAGGCCGATACTGGCCTCGGCCGCTGCAAGGGTAATCACCAGGATGAACATCACCTGACCGTCGGCCTGACCCCAGCGGGCACCGGCAACGACGAAGGCCAGGGCGGCGGCGTTCATCGTGATCTCCAGACTCATCAACACATACAGAATGTTGCGGCGGATCATCAGCCCGGTGAGACCAAGGCTGAACAGCACGGCGGCCAGGGCCAGGCCATGCTCCATGGGTATGCCTGTCATGCGATCTCCTTGGCTTCGTGACGTCCGATGTGGAAGGCCGTGACCATGGCGGCCAGCAGCATCATCGCCGCCAGCTCCACCGCCAGGATATAGGGGCTGAACAGGGCGAAGCCGACCGCCTTGGCGTCCACCGCGGCGCCGGTCACTGTTCCCGAGGAGGGCGCGCTGAACAGCACATACAGCAGCTGAGCCAGCAGCAGTCCGGAGAGGACGCCCGGTCCTATCCAGCCGCGGACGCTGAGCCACTGTCGCTCCTGGCGCTCACTGCCTTCACCCAGGTTGAGCATCATCACCACGAACACGAACAACACCATGATGGCGCCGGCGTAAACGATGATCTCCAGCACCCCGGCAAAGGGCGCACCGAGGGAAAAGAAGCACATGGACACCGCCAGCAGCGAGGTGACCAGATAGAGCAGCGCATGCACTGCGCGCGTATTGGTTATCACCATCAGGGTGGCCGCGACGGCGACCCCGGCGGAGAAGTAGAAGGCAAATTCCATCAGATTGTCCTCGCAACGATCATGGCAGCAGCCCCTTGACGTTGACCGGTTCGGCCTCGTTCTGCGCGGCGCCCTTGGGCTTGCCGGCAATGGCCAGACCGGAGACGCGGTAGAAGTTGTAATCGGGGTTCTTGCCGGTACCGGCAATCAGCAGGTCTTCCTTCTCGTACACCAGATCCTGGCGCTTGTACTCGGCCAGTTCGAAATCCGGGGTCAGCTGAATCGCGGTGGTCGGACAGGCCTCCTCGCACAGCCCGCAGAAGATGCAGCGCGAGAAGTTGATGCGGAAGAACTCCGGATACCAGCGCCCGTCCTCGGTCTCGGCCTTCTGCAGCGAGATGCAGCCGACCGGACAGGCGGCGGCGCACAGGTTGCAGGCAACGCAGCGCTCCTCGCCATCAGGGTCGCGGGTCAGCACGATACGGCCACGGTAACGCGGCGGCAGGTAAACGGGCTCCTCCGGATACTGAAGGGTGTCCCGTTTGCGGAAGGCATGGCCGAAGATCATCACCAGACTGCGAAGCTGGGTATAGAAGCCATGTATTACATGAAGAATCGATTTGATCATGGCTGTCTCCTCAGGCCGCTGCCAGCACGATGGCGCCGGTTACCAGCAGGTTGATCAGGGTCAATGGCAGGCAGACCTTCCAGCCGAACGCCATCATCTGGTCGTAGCGCGGCCTCGGCAGGGAGGCGCGCAGCAGGATGAAGATCATGATGAAGAAACCGGTCTTCAGCGCAAACCACAGGAAGGGCAGTTGCGGCAGCAGGTCGAAGGGTCCGTGCCAGCCGCCGAAGAACAGGGTGGCCAGCAGCGCCGATACCAGCACAATGCCGATGTACTCGCCGACGAAGAACATGCCCCACTTCATGCCTGCGTACTCGACGTGGTAACCATCCGCCAGCTCCTGTTCGGCTTCGGGCTGATCGAAGGGGTGACGGTGGGTCACCGCGACACCGGCCACGAAAAAGGTCAGGAAGCCGAAGATCTGCGGAATGATGAACCACAGGTTGTCGGCCTGATAGGCCACGATATCCCGCAGGTTGAACGAACCTGCCTGGGCAACCACGCCCATCAGCGACAGACCCAGGAACACCTCGTAGGAGAGGGTCTGGGCCGCGGCACGCAGGCCGCCGAGCAGGGCGAACTTGTTGTTGCTGGCCCAGCCGGCGAAGAGCACCGCATAAACGGTCAGCCCGGCCATGGCGAAAAAGAACAGCAGGCCGATGTTCAGATCCGCCACACCCCAGGTGGGCGTGATCGGCACCACGATGAAGGCCACCAGCAGCGAGCTCATCGCCACCACCGGCGCCAGGGTGAAGATCAGCTTGTCGGCGAAGGGCGGCGTCCAGTCCTCCTTGAAGAACATCTTCAACATGTCCGCCACGATCTGGAACATGCCGAAAGGACCTACCCGGTTGGGGCCGTAACGGTCCTGCCAGACGGCCAGCAGGCGGCGCTCGACGAAGCTGAGCAGGGCGCCGGCAATGACCACCGCCAGCAGGATGACAATGGCCTTGATCACGGCGATGAGGATCGCCATTACCTCGGGCGTGAACCAGCTCATCGGGTCGCCTCCTTGATTCCGGTCGCAGTGCTGGCTGCGGTCAACGGCGGGATGCCCGGCAGACCGACGGGCAGGCCTACCACGCCCAGCGGCAGTTCGCTGCTGATACGCGCCGGCAGCTGCAGCTGCTGTTCGCCCAGACTGAGCGCGAGCATGGCGCCCTCGGCCACACCCAGTCGCTGGGCCTCGGCGTCAGCCAGGGCAACATAGGGCTGGGGCATGCGCTGCTGGATGGGCTCGGCGCGCGCGCTGTTCTCCTCGCTGCCGAACAGGTGGTACAGCGGCACCACCTGCCAGGTTCCAGCGTCCGGCGCAAAGGCGGCCGGCGGCTGGGCCCAGTCGACGTCCATGCGGGCGCCGTCGAGCAGACGCACACCCGGATCACCCGCACGCAGATGACCGCCTACCTCATCCTGGAACTTGTTCCAGGCCTGGGGCGAGTTCCAGCCCGGGGACCAGGCGAAGGGAATCTGCTGGCGATCCTGACCGGCGCCGGAATAGCCTTCCATGGAGAAGGCAAAGGGGCTGTCCAGATCCTGGGGCTGGCGCGGCTCATGCACGCTGATGTTGGCGCGCATGGCGGTGCGACCACTGTAGCGGTGCGGAGCACGGGCCAGTTTCTGACCCTTGATGCGGAAGCTGGCGTCCGGCGCCGCTTCGGTAATGCCGGCCAGGCGCGGATGCACAGCGGCACAGGCCGCGGTGACCTGGTCGAGACTGGTCCAGTCGACCGGCTTGCCGAGCAGGGTATGGCGCAGTGCATGCAGCCAGCGCCAACCCTCGCGGATCAGCACGTCCGGGTTGTAGTAACCGGGCTCGAATACCTGGAAAAAGCGCTGGGCGCGGCCTTCCAGACTCACCAGGGTACCGTCGCCTTCGGCAAAACTGGAGGCCGGCAACAGCAGGTGGGCCTTTTCCGCAGTGGGTGTCTGCTGATGATCGACCACTATCACCACCTTGGCGGCGGCCAGGGCGGCGTCGACCAGCTGGCTATCGGCACGGCGATACAGATCATTTTCCAGTATCACCAGAGCGTCGTAGCGACCTTCGACCACAGCATCCAGGGCCGCTTCCACCGAACGGTCGCCCGGTTCGTCGGCAAGCATGATGGAAAGGCCCATGCTGTTGGCTTCAGGCACCACCATGCTGATGGAAGCATCCTTGCCACGGTTCTTCAGCGCCTGGGCAATGTTGGCCGCGGCATCGATCAGTGAACGACTGCCCAGGGAAGCACCGGACACCAACAGCGGGCGTCGGGCCGCCAGCAGGGCCTCGGCGATACGTCCGGCCAGCTCGCGGGCATCCGCTTCCAGCCCATCGACCGCCGGCGCGCTGGGGTCGATGGCGTGGGCAACGGCAAAGCCGAGGCGGGCCAGGTCGGCCGGCGCGGCGCGCACTGCCTCGGCGGCGATATCGTCAAGACGGGTGCTGTCGACACTGGCGATGAACACGGGATTCAGGGCGCCCTGGGCGATATTCTGCACCGCTGCCTGGTGCCAGCTCTGGATACCGGCGGCTTCGGCGATCTCGGTGGCCTTGCCCCTGGCACTCTGGCGCAGGGCAAGGGCGATCCGCGCCGCGGTCTGGGTCAGATCTTCACCGAGCACGAAGACCGCATCATGGTTCTCGATATCGCGAATGGACGCGGTGGGCAGGGGGCCATGCTGGATCAGCTCGCGGATGGCGTTGACGTTGGCCAGCTCTTCCCGGGCCATACCGGAATAGAAGTCCTCGGCGCCGACCAGTTCGCGCAGGGCAAAGTTGCTTTCCAGACTGGCGCGGGGCGAGCCGATCCCCAGAATACGCTGACGGTTCAGCAGACCAGCAGCCTGATCCAGGGCAGCATCGATGCCCATGCTCAGTCGGGAGCGCTGCAGCAGCGGGCGCTGCGGCCGGTCCTCGCGGTTGACGTAGCCGTAGCCGAAACGACCCCGGTCGCACAGAAAATAATGGTTTACCGAGCCGTTGAAGCGGTTCTCGATACGGCGGATCTCGCCGTATCGCTCGCCGGGACTGATATTGCATCCGGCAGAGCAGCCATGGCAGATGCTCGGTGCGAACTGCATGTCCCACTTGCGGTTGTATCGCTCGGAATGGGTCTTGTCGGTGAATACCCCGGTGGGGCAGACCTCGGTCAGGTTGCCGGAGAACTCGCTTTCCAGCACGCCATCCTCGATGCGGCCGAAATACACCTCGTCATGGGCGCCGAACACGCCGAGATCGGTGCCGCCGGCATAGTCCTTGTAGTAGCGGACGCAGCGGTAGCAGGCAATGCAGCGATTCATCTCGTGGGCAATGAAAGGGCCCAGATCCTGGTTGACGTGGGTCCGCTTGCTGAAGCGATAACGGCGCTGGTTATGACCGGTCATCACCGTCATGTCCTGCAGGTGGCAGTGCCCGCCTTCCTCGCACACCGGGCAGTCATGGGGGTGGTTGATCATCAGCCATTCGATGACGCTGGCCCGGAATGCCCTGGCTTCCTCGTCATCGATGGAAATCCAGCTGTTGTCGGTGGCCGGCGTCATGCAGGACATGACCAGGCGCCCGCGGGTGTCGTTCTCGTCCGAATACTGCTTGACCGCACACTGGCGGCAGGCGCCCACGCTCCCCAGCGCAGGGTGCCAGCAGAAGTAGGGAACATCGAGGCCGAGGGACAGACAGGCCTGCAGCAGGTTGTCCGCCCCATCGACTTCGTATTGCTTACCGTCTACATGGATAGTGGCCATGGTTGTACTTTCTTCTTACCCGGTTTACGGGTCCTGATAATGGAATCCTCGGGGAGTCGCTTGGACTCCCGTATCGTCCGGCGGGGGAAATGCCGAGGCAACATCCCCACAGGACTCTCAATGCTGTCAGGCCTGGACGAACTCGGCTTTCGGGCGTCCTCTGCCCGCTGCCGGATCTATCCCCGCCTCGAACTCCTCACGGAAGTACTTGATCGCACTGCCCAGCGGCTCCACCGCACCGGGGGCGTGGGCGCAGAAGGTCTTGCCCGGCCCGAGAAACTCCACCAGGCGCGCCAGGATCTCCAGGTCCTCGGTACTGCCCCGGCCACTCTCCAGGGCGCGAAGAGTCTTCACGCTCCAGGGCAATCCATCCCGGCAGGGAGTACACCAGCCGCAGGATTCCCGAGCGAAGAATTCTTCCATGTTGCGCAGCAGCGAGACCATGTTCACCGTGTGGTCAACGGCCAGCGCAAGGCCGGTGCCCATCCGCGTACCGACCTTGGCGATGCCGCCCGAATACATCGAGGCCTCCAGGTGCTCCGGCAGCAGAAAGCCGGTGCCTGCACCGCCCGGCTGCCAGCACTTGAGGGCGTAACCGTCGCGCATGCCGCCGGCGTAGTCCTCGAACAGCTCCCGGGCAGTGATACCCAGGGGCAGCTCCCATATGCCGGGATTCTTCACCTTGCCGGAAAAGCCCATCAGCTTGGTGCCATGGTCGCCACTGTCCGGGCGGGCGAGCGAGGTGTACCACTCCACGCCATTGCCGACGATCGCCGGCACGTTGCACAGGGTTTCCACGTTATTGACGCAGGTCGGCTTGCCCCACACACCCACTGCGGCGGGGAAGGGCGGCTTGGCACGGGGATTGGCCCGGCGACCTTCCAGCGAGTTGATAAGGGCGGTTTCCTCGCCGCAGATATAACGTCCTGCACCGGTGTGCACGAAGAGCTCGAAGTCGAAGCCCGAACCGAGAATGTTCCTGCCCAGCAGGCCCACGGCCTTGGCTTCGTCGATGGCGCGGTTCAGATTGCGCGCCGCATCGACATATTCACCGCGCAGGAAGATGTAACCCCGGTAGGCCTTGAGCGCCCGCGCCGAGATCAGCATGCCTTCGATAAGCAGGTGGGGCAGCTGCTCCATCAGCAAACGATCCTTCCAGGTGTTGGGCTCCATCTCGTCGGCATTGCACAGCAGATAGCGGATGTTCTGGGACTCGTCAGCCGGCATCAGGCTCCACTTGACCCCAGTGGGGAAACCGGCGCCCCCCCGGCCCTTGAGTCCGGAGTCCTTCACGGTACTGACAATATCCGCAGAAGCCATGTTCAGCAGCGCCTTGCGCGCTGCTGCGTAGCCGTTCTTCTGCTGGTACTCCTCAAGCCAGACCGGCTGCCCGTCATCGCGAAGGCGCCAGGTCATGGGATGGGTTTCCTCGGACCGGGTAATGCGGTTGGCCGGTCCGAAAGAGGAAAGGGTTCTCATGGATAGTCCTCCAGCAGCGCAGCTACGCTGTCTGCAGTCACGTTACCGAAGGTGTCGTCATCGATCATCAGTGCCGGCGCCTTGTCGCAGTTGCCCAGGCAGCACACCGGCAGCAGGGTGAAGCGGTTGTCGGCGGTGGTCTGCCCCGGTTCGATGCCGAGGGTAGTGCGGATACCGTCCAGAACCGACTCGTGACCGCCGATGAAGCAGGTCATGCTGTCGCAGACGCGGATGATGTGCCGGCCAACCGGCTGGCGGAAAATCTGGCTGTAGAAGGTGGCCACACCCTCCACATCGCTGGCAGGGATACCGAGAATCTCGCCGATGGCATCGGCGGCGCCGTCAGGCACCCAGCCGCGAGCCTGCTGAACAATCTTCAGTGCCTCGATGGAGGCCGCCCGCGGGTCCTCGTAGTGGTGCATTTCCTCTTCGATGGCGGCGCGTTCGGCATCGCTGAGAACGAAACGATCAGTCTTGATAAGGTTGCTCATGATCAGCGGTCCACGTCAGCCATAACGAAGTCGATACTGCCCAGATAGGCGATCAGGTCCGACACCATGCTGCCGCGGATCACCGAGGGGATCTGCTGCAGGTGCGGGAAGCTCGGCGTCCGGATCCGGGTGCGGTAGCTCATGGTGCTGCCGTCGCTGGTCAGGTAGTAGCTGTTGATGCCCTTGGTCGCCTCGATCATCTGCAGGGACTCATTGGCCGGCATCACCGGGCCCCAGGAGACCTGGAGGAAGTGGGTGATCAGCGTTTCGATATGCTCGAGCGTGCGCTCCTTCGGTGGCGGCGTAGTCAGCGGATGATCCGCCTTGTACGGGCCTTCAGGCATGTTGTTCAGGCATTGTTCGATGATACGCAGGCTTTCGCGCATCTCGCCCATCTTGACCATGCAGCGGTCATAGGCATCGCCATTGGCCGCCAGCGGCACCTCGAACTCGAAGTTCTCGTAGCCGGAATAGGGGCGGGCCTTGCGCAGGTCGAAATCGCAGCCGGTAGCCCGCAGACCGGCGCCGGTCACGCCCCAGTCCAGCGCTTCACGGGTGTTGTAGGCCGCCACGCCGCGGGTCCGGCCGATCAGGATACTGTTCTTCAGCGCCGCCTTCTCGTATTCGTTCAGGCGCTTGGGCATCCAGTCGAGGAACTCGCGAACCAGCCGGTCCCAGCCACGGGGCAGGTCGTGGGCCACGCCGCCGATGCGGTACCAGGCCGGGTGCATGCGGAAGCCGGTGATGGCCTCGATCACCTTGTACGCCCGCTGCCGGTCGGTAAAGGTGAAGAACACCGGCGTCATGGCGCCGACATCCTGGATGAAGGTGCCCAGAAACAGCAGATGGTTCTGGATACGGAAGAACTCGGCCATCATGATGCGGATCACGTCGACCCGCTGCGGCACCTTGATGCCGGCCAGCTTCTCGACGGCCAGCACATAGGGCAGGTTGTTCATCACCCCACCCAGGTAGTCGACCCGGTCGGTATAGGGGATGTAGCTGTGCCAGCTCTGGCGCTCCCCCATCTTTTCCGCGCCGCGGTGGTGGTAGCCTATCTCCGGTACGCAGTCGACGATCTCTTCCCCGTCGAGCTGCAGGATGATGCGGAAGGCGCCGTGGGCCGATGGGTGGTTCGGGCCGAGGTTGAGGAACATGAAATCCTCATGCTCGCCGCCACGCTTCATGCCCCAGTCCTCCGGTCGGAAGCGCAGGGCTTCCTGCTCCAGGTCCTGCTTGGCCGCGTTCAGGGCATAAGGGTCGAATTCGGTGGCCCGCGCCGGATAATCCTTGCGCAGCGGGTGACCCTGCCAGGTCGGCGGCATCAGCAGTCGCTTGAGTCGCGGGTGGCCTTCGAACTCGATGCCGAACATGTCCCAGACTTCACGCTCGTACCAGTCGGCATTCGGCCAGATGGAGGCGGCGGAAGGAACCCGCAGGTCATTTTCCCGGAGGCCGACCTTGATCATCACGTCACTGTTACGCTCCAGTGACATCAGATGGTAGAAGACCGTGTAATCCACATCGGCGGGCAGGCCCTGCCGGTGGGTGCGCAGCCGCTCGTCCACCCCGTGAAGGTCATAGAGCATGACGTAGGGCTGGGGCAGCTGGCGCAGGAAGCGCAGCACTGCCAGCAGCTGCTCGCGTGCGACCCAGATCACGGGCACGCCGGTCAGGGTGGGTTGGACGCTGATGGCATCGGCGCCGAATTGGGTGCCGAGCTCGGTAATGACCCTCTGGTCATTATCCTTGTAGGGAGGTATGTGCAATGCCTGATCTGCAGTCATCATGAGTATCGCTATCGGTCAACGGTGGAATACGGCGGCGGTGCGGGCACAAAAGCCCGATCACACGTCGTCGGGTGTACGCAGATTGGTGACCTGGATGCGCTGGTCACGCTTCTGCTCGCGTTGCGAAGGCATATCTGCCCGATAGATACCCTGATCTCCGACGACCCAGGACAGGGGGCGACGCTCCTTGCCGATGGACTCCTGCAGCAGCATCAGCCCCTGCAGAAAGGCTTCGGGACGGGGAGGGCAACCGGGGATGTACACGTCCACGGGCAGGAACTTGTCCACGCCCTGAACGACGGAATAGATGTCATACATGCCGCCGGAGTTGGCGCAGGCGCCCATGGAGATGACCCACTTGGGTTCGAGCATCTGCTCGTAGAGACGCTGGATGACTGGAGCCATCTTGACGAAGCAGGTACCCGCGATGACCATGAAATCCGCCTGACGCGGAGACGCACGAATGACCTCCGCACCGAAACGGGCAACGTCATGCGGTGCTGTAAAGGCCGTGGTCATTTCCACGTAGCAGCAGGAGAGGCCGAAGTTGTATGGCCAGAGTGAATTTTTGCGTCCCCAATTCACCGCACCACTGATCACATCTTCGAGCTTGCCCATGAAGATGTTGCGGTGAACCTGGTCTTTCAGCAGTTGTTCGTCGACACTCTCCCTGGTACCGATGGGATACTCGTCATTGACGGCATCCGGATCGATCCGAATAAGTTCATATTGCATGTCAAGAGCCTCATTTTAGCTTCGCTTGCCTCCTGCGCCGGCCCGCCGGTGACCAATCAAGGGCACCGATGGATGCTTCATAGACAAGACCCGCAACTAGAATTGAAATGAAAACGGAGGCTCCGATGAACCCTGCCCAGCCGCTCTCGCGCACCGAGACGGCCCATGCGAAGAGGAACAGGGCTTCGACATCGAAGATCACGAAGAGCATCGCGACCAGATAGAATTTGGCGGAGAAGCGCAACCGGGTGTCACCGGTCGAAACGATGCCCGATTCGAAGGGCTCGTTCTTGCTGCGCCCCCAGGCGCGGCTGCCCAGTATGCTGGACACCAGAAGCATGAAGGCGCAAAGACCCAGAACACCCAGCAGAAAGGCCGCCAGCGCCCAGTTATGGGGCAGTGTAGATACAGCAACATCAGGCATGCCGGCACTCCTTGGAGAAACGGCTTGTAAGTTTTATGCGCAGCCACTCTGAGGCGGCCTGCGGCGAATGCCGGTATTGTATGCCTGCCGGACAGCATATGAAAGGGGGCAGCAATTTTGTGTCGGGTTTTCGACACTCCTGGAAAGTGTTTAGGCTGAACTAGCTGCAGCGAAGCGGGTCCGTATTCCAGATACAGCCAACCTGGAGGAGCCGTATGACCATCTTCGAGGCATTGCGAATCAGCCATGATCGGCAGCGCGAATACATCGATGCGGTATTGCTTACCAAGGGCGACAGTGAAGAGCGCCGCAAGAGCTACCAGCGGCTCAAAGACGAACTGCTGGCCCACGAAACCGCCGAAGAGCGGCATTTCTATATTCCGCTCATGGCCCACGATAATGGTGTGGACCTGAGTCGGCACGCCATTGCCGAGCACCATGAAATGGACGAACTGCTGGAAAAGCTGGATGAGATCGAGATGTCCAGCTCGAGCTGGCTGACCACCGCCAGAGAACTCGGGGACAAGGTCCTGCACCACCTGGAAGAGGAAGAGCGACGCTTCTTCCAGATGGCCGGCAAACTGCTCAGTGATGCACAGAAAACCGAGCTGGCCGGCCTGTACAACCGTGAATTCGAACAGTTACTGGACGCCGGCTGAGGCAGGGCTCAGATGGTACTGGGGTCTGTCGGTGAAAGCCTGTCGGCGGACCACAGTACGGTACGATTGCGGCCTGCAGCCTTGGCCCGATACAGGGCCTGATCGGCACATTCAAACAGCCTGTCTCCGGAAGTTGCATGCAGGGGACAGGCGGCAATACCCACGGAGAGCGTGGGGGCCAGATCCCGATTGTTGAACCTCATTTTCAGCCCGGTAAAGGCCAGACGGATGGCGTCCGCCCGCTCTACCGCTGCTCCGATCGTCACTTCCGGCATCAGCACGACGAACTCCTCGCCGCCATAGCGGCAGATGATGTCGCTGCTGCGACAGTGGCTGGTCAGCAGTCCCGCCAATCGGGCCAGTACCTGATCCCCGGCCTGATGGCCGAACTCGTCGTTGATGCGCTTGAAATGATCGATATCGATCAACAGCAGGCAGAGATTGCTGTCGGCCTTGCGGTTCACCACAGTGTCGAGCAGCTGAGCGTCCAGATGACGGCGATTGTAGAGCCCGGTGAGCGGGTCGCGATGGGCCAGCTCACGGAGCTGGATCTGCAGCGCGTTGATCTCCTCCAGCTTGCGCTGTAACTGCCTCTGGCTGTTGCGCAGCTGTTCCTTGGCATCGCGCAGCGACAGGCTGCGCAAGTGGGCACTGTGACTGAACGCCAGCAGGTACAGGCTCAGGGCGACCATGCAGGCCAGCGTGACCTGCATGCTGCTGTCAGGCCGCGGTTCCACATCGGCGAGCAGCATGCCGACCAGAACACCCGTCAGGCTTGCAGCCAGACAGCTGAGCAACCCCGGCACGCCGCGAAAGGCCACCAGATTGATATGCACGCTGACGAGCATGGCAAAGCTGATCCACAGTGGAAACCCGAGCACTGCCACCCAGCAGCCAAAGAGTCCGGCATCCAGCAGCATGACGATGGTTTCTACCCGAAGCATGCGACGGGCTCGCCGGGCCAGCTGATAGGCGACATGCGGATAGATCAGCAGCTGAATGGCCAGCAGCACCCAGAGCAGAGGACCGGGCGGGTCATCGAGCCAGTGCAGGGCGATGACACCGAACAGCAGCATGAAGGAGAGACTGCGGTTTCGATAGTTGAGCCGCACGACCCAGTGAACCTGGGTAGAACCTGATCTGGCCATCCCTGACACCCGCTCTTATATCCTTATCTGGTGAATTCTATATCCGTCGGACGGCTCAGCATAGTCTGCCGTACCGCCTTGACTCAGCGGTCGCACAAATAGGGTATGCTGGCCCCTTGTATTCCGGAACGGACAGCGAGCATGTCAGAGTTTGATTTTGATCTTTTCGTTATCGGTGCCGGCTCCGGCGGCGTGCGCGCAAGTCGCATGGCTGCTGGGTTTGGCGCCAGAGTGGCCGTGGCTGAAGAGCTCTATCTGGGAGGCACCTGCGTCAACGTGGGCTGTGTGCCCAAGAAGTTGTTTGCCTACGCCGCACATTTCGCCGAGGACGTCGAGGATGCCCGGGGCTATGGTTGGGGTCTCAAGGTGGAATCCTTCAACTGGCAGCGCCTGGTAGAGAACAAGAATACCGAGATAACCCGCCTCAACGGCATCTATCACAATCTGCTGACCGGCGCCGGTGTCACCCTGATTCAGGGTCGAGCCCGTCTGCTCGACTCGCACACGGTAGCCGTAGGTGACAAGCGTTTCACGTCTGAGCGCATACTGCTGGCGACCGGAGGCTGGCCCTTCGTACCCGAGTTCCCCGGACGCGAGCACGTCATTACCTCCAATGAGGTTTTCTATCTCGAGCAGCTGCCCGCCCGCTGCGCTGTTGTCGGCGGGGGGTATATCGCTGTCGAGTTCGCCAGCATATTCAACGGTCTGGGCTGCCAGACCAGTTTGCTGTACCGGGGCGAGCAGTTCTTGCGGGGTTTCGATCAGGGACTGCGTGACCATATGGTGGTCACCATGCAGAACAAGGGGCTGGATCTGCAGTTCAATGCCCAGGTCGAGCGCATCGACAAGCAGGCTGATGGCAGCCTGCTGCTGCACCTGCACAACGGCGAGACACTGGAAACCGACCTGGTGCTCTATGCAACCGGGCGGCGCCCCAAGCTTGATGGGCTGGGCCTGGAAAACACGGCCGTCACCCTGGATGAGAAAGGCTTCATTGCGGTGGATGAGTTGTACCAGACTACCGATCCGGCGGTTTTCGCCATCGGCGATGTCACCGACACCATCCAGCTCACGCCTGTGGCACTGGCTGAAGGCATGGCACTGGCTCGGCGCCTGTACCGGCCGGAGGAGTATCGTCCGGTAGATTACGAGGATCTGGCAACGGCAGTGTTCTGCATTCCCAACATCGGCACCCTGGGGATGACCGAAGAGCAGGCCCGGGCACAGGGCTACAAGCTGGATATCTTCGAAAGTCGTTTCCGTCCGATGCGCAACACCCTGGCCGGCAATACCGAGCAGAGCTTCATGAAGCTGGTGGTGGACCAGGCCAGCGACCGGGTGCTGGGCGTGCACATGGTCGGCCCCGACGCCGGCGAGATCATTCAGGGGCTGGCGGTAGCCCTCAAGGCAGGTGCAACCAAGTCGGTGTTCGACGCCACGCTGGGCATCCATCCGACGGCGGCGGAGGAGTTCGTTACCATGCGTACGCCCTCGCGCCGCGACTGATCGAGGCGCCCGGCGGCGTCAGTGGTGGTGACCCTGCCCATGGTGGTCATGAACAGCGCGGTCGGCTGCAGGGGAGGGCTGTTCATGGACACGCACCTCCACCACCAGCTCTCCGGCGCGCTCGAACTCCAGGGTCAGGGCGTAGGCAGTGTCCGCGGTCAACGGCTGCCGGAGATCGAACAGCATGACATGGTAGCCGCCGGGTACGAACTCGACGCGTTCGCCGGGTGCGATTTCCACGCGCTCGATCTGCTGCATCTTCATCAGATCACCCTGGTGGACATGTTCGTGCAGCTCGGCGTGACCCGCGATCGGAGTGCTGACCCCGATCAAGGCATCCGGCTGCTGCCCATGGTTCTCTATGACCATGTAAGCCGCGCCGGTGGGGGAGACCGGGGGCAGGGGGCGGGACCAGGGGTGCTGCACCCGGAGGTCTCCCGCCTGATAATCGTGGGCATGAACCATTCCGATAAGGCTGCTGCCTAAAAGCAACAGAGTTGAAGCCAATATACGCATGAGACCCCCTAGAAGTTCTTGGCAGGACGCTGGCCGGGCAACCCGTACAGGCGGACCGAGTATGGGACAGGAGGTGAACAGGGCGCAACCGCAGCTGTAATTGAACTCGATCACAAACTCGAGAAAAGCCCGCTTAAAGAAGAGGGATATAGCTTATCGCCACCATACAAATGGTCCACAATCGAGTCATATACGAGACGAAGCACATCATGCGGGATAGACGAAAACTGGAGCGCCATCACGTGAGCAGCAGCCTTGAAGTATATGATCTCGACAGCGGACAGCTACTTGGCCGTGTGGTTGATCTGCACGCCGAAGGTCTGATGTTGTTGAGCGAGAAACCCATCGAGCTGAACCGGGCCTGGGCTCTGCAGGTCAACCTGCCGATGACCCTTGACGGTGTCAGCGAATTCACCCTGGATGCGGAAAGCCGATGGAATCGCGAGAGCATCGGCGGCCAGCAGTTCTGGACTGGACTGCAGTTCACCTACCTGCCAGACGAGTCCCGGCAATGCATAGAGCGCATGGTGTCCAGTCGCTAGAAAACAATAATCATTCTCATTGACAGATTTCATGGCCGGGTCGATACTCCAAGCGTTCACAGACTGAGGAGTCCGGATCATGAGCAGCATCACCCTGATGGCGGGAACACCACAATCTTTGTGCCGCGCCTGGCATAGCCTCCAGGCGCTTGATCGCCATCGCCAGAACGCCAGCCCGGCATCGGGCCGTCCCTCTGACGTCCGCCCGGCGCCCAGGCCGACATGCCAGCCCCGCGAGGATATCTGAACCACTGCCCGAATCCTTTGCCATACTCAGGACAGGCAAAAGAGGAGCTAGATATGTCAGATCATCGCACCTACAAGAAGCTTGAACTGGTAGGTTCATCGCCGACCAGCATCGAGGACGCGATCAACAACGCCATCGGCGAGTGCAGCAAGAGCGTCAAGAATATCGAGTGGTTCGAAGTGATGGAAACCCGGGGCCATATCGTCGACGGCAAAGTCGGCCATTACCAGGTGGTGTTGAAGGTCGGTTTCCGCATAGAAAGTAGCTGAACCGGACGCGCCCGTGGCGAGCAGGTTGGCGCCACGGGTGGCAAGGTACTGAACTCAGGCATCCGGAGGAGTGGAGTAGGGTGGAACTGTCTTTCCGGGACAGAGCCACAGCCTCAGCACCCGCATCAGCCAGCAGGCTGTTGCACCTTCACGATACGCTCGGCGGGCACGCGCAACTGGCGCAGCAGGTAATCCTTGAAATCCGGGCTGTAGGGCTGACGCTCGATGGCTTGGGCCATGCAACCCAGCCAGGCATCGCGCTCGGTCTCACCGATGGGCCAGCTGGTGTGGAACATGGGAATGCTGATGGAGCCGTAGCGCTCCTGAAACAGCTTGGGCCCGCCAAGCCATCCACTCAGAAAGCAGGCAAGCTTGTCCCGCGCCACGGTCAGATCTTCGGCGTGCATTCGCCTTATGGTCCGGGCGGGTTCCCAGCTGTCCATGATGTCGTAGAAGTCGTCCACCAGTCTGCGAATACCTTCGATGCCTCCAGCAGCCTGATAGGAAGCGTCTTGCGTGCCGTAGATCGGCCGTGCATCGGTGGTCATATGCAGATCCTCAGGAGGAGCGGGAAGGTGATGGACGATATAGCTGGTATCGGACAGCGGTCAATGGGGCAGCATATCCGGAGCCGGGGCAACAGCCCGTAAACGTTGCAATGCAGCATTTAACATAATATACCTTATGCGAACTGATGTGCTTGTTACAATTACGCCGTGCTGGTCGGCTGCGTCTACTGCAAACGCGCTGCCTCGCCATATCTGCTTCCATCCTTTATCAATTTTGCACACCGAGGGAACGTCACTGTCCCCTCGGTTCAAGCAATCAGCTGAGGGCTGCGAGCGCCTTGTCGTAGTCGGGCTCGTTGCCGATTTCGGGTACCAGCTCGCTGTGCAGTACCTTGTCGTTCTCGTCCAGCACTACCACCGCACGAGCAGTCAGGCCGGCCATGGGGCCGTTTTCGATGGCGACGCCGTAGTTGCGGATGAACTCGCTGCCGCGCAGTGTGGACAGGTTGATCACGTTCTCCAGGCCTTCTGCAGCGCAGAAACGGGCCTGAGCAAAAGGCAGGTCAGCAGAAATGCACAGAACTACGGTATTGGGCAGATTGCTGGCCTTGCTGTTGAAGGTACGTACGGAGGTGGCACAGGTGGGCGTATCGACGCTGGGGAAGATGTTCAGGATCTTGCGCTTGCCGGCGAAGGACGACAGGCTGGCATCCGACAGGTCCTGGCGTACCAGGCTGAAGGCAGGTGCCTGATCGCCAACCGAGGGGAAAGTGCCACCGATACTGATCGGATTACCGCGCAGTGTAACAGTTGCCATTCTCTAGCTCCTATAGCTCGCAAGTGCATCAGAAATCGATGCGGTAGAAGAAGTCCAGTGAGCTGGCCAGGCCACCCACGGCTTCCAGATATAATCGTTTGGTCAGATCGTAACGCAGTGCCAGCCGATTTGCCTGTTCAAAAACGCCAACTCCGTAGCGCAAACTCAGTTTTTCGGTGATATAACCGGTGGCAACCACGCTGGTGGTCAGGCCGCTTCCCTCTGTATCCAGCTGAAAGTCATCGATGCCCAGTGAGCTGGCGATGTTCTTGGCGATCGGCGTGCTGCCTGCCATCCCGAGCGCCAGGGCAGCCTGTCCAAGCAGGTTGCTGTCCCCGGTATCGGCACCAAGCGGCCGTCCGAGGATCAGATAGGCCAGCGCCTGTTCCTGGGCCATGGCGGGTTCGGAGAACACTTCAGACACAGGCGCCTCGGCTTGTCCGGTCAGGCGCAGTCCGGCGATGACATCATCGACTCGGCGTATTGCTTCGATGTCCAGATAGGGCTTGCTCAGCGGACCGGCAAACAGGATCTGCGCACGGCGCAGCTCCAGTCGCTGGCCATAACCTCGGAAGCGTCCATCCAGAATATTCAGATCGCCCGTGGCCGTCAGGTTCTCCCGGACCTGCAGCAGCCCGCTGAGCCGCCCGGTAAGGCCGAAACCGCTGAAGTGCAGCTGATCGCCGACCAGCAGGCGGACATTGGCGGTGATGCCCAGCGGTGCGTCCTGCTCCATTTCGGGTTCGGCGCCAACGATTTCCGCATCCGGAGATACGCGAACCGCCGCCGGCGGCAGTTCTCGCACTGTGATTTCCCCTTCAGGTACCGCGATGTCGCCGGTGATATTGAGATTGTTGTCCTGTAGTCCGATGTGCAGGTCCGGACTGGTCAGCAGGTCGGCATAGGGAGCCACGCGAATGGGAAGATTCTCGCCATACAGTTTGAGGTCCACATGCATAGCCGGGGCCCAGGCGGCAGTCCCGGCAAGCCTGCCCTGCCCCGCTCCGCTGTTCCAGCGGCCATCGATGGACGCCTGCTGACCGGTAATGGCGACAAGCATTTCCAGCTGCTCGAAACTGACCGGCAGATCCGGTCCGCTGACCTGGCCATCACGCAGCTGTACCTGGCCCTGCACCAACGGCTCCTTCAGCGTGCCGCTCAGGCTTCCATTGCCGATCAGGTCACCACTGAGGGTTTCCACCTGGGGCAGGAAAGGCCGCAAAATATCCAGTTGGACGTTGTCCAGCATGAATTGACCGACGAGCGTCTGGGCACCGCCGGGGTCGCTGATACTGGCCTGGACGTTCAGGTTGCCGAGCCCGCTGCTGAGCAGCTGCAGGCGCGTTTCAGCCCGGCGTTGGTCCAATTCGGCGGTGAACTCCAGGGTGTCATAGGGCAGCTGCAACTCCTGATCCGGATTGCTGACGCGGATCTCACCCTGATGGCTGCTCAGGTGTACCGTGCCGACCGGTGCTGCGCCGCTGCGCTGCTGCAATCGAGCTGCCGCATCCAGCCTGCCCTGCCAGTCGAAATCCTCGGGTAACCAGGGATGCAGGGAAGCCAGCGGGAAATTCTCCAGCTGCAGGTTCAGCTGCCTGTTGGGTAGCAGCTGCTGCTCGCCGCTGAAGCATAGTTGACTGTCCAGATGGGCCCAGCAATGGGCGCCAAGGCGCAGATCCCCATCATGCATCCGATAGGCGATGCTCGCCGGATCCTGCAACTGCCAGAGCATGTCATCAACGGCTATATTGCCGCTTGCCAGGGACCCGCGCCAGGCGTCGCCACCGAGCCGGCCCGACAGCCTGACATCCAGCTCCAGCACACCGCCCTGGAGGTCTGCTGCCAGATGGTGAGAGGCCTTGTTTCCATCGATCGAGAGACTCAGATCCCCCAGGCGGGTATCGCCGTTACGCAGGCGCGCCGCTGTCAGGTTCAGACTGCCGGGCAACTGCTCGTCGAGGGTGACCGTACCGGCCAGATCAACGTTGGCCATTGCAAAGGCATCGAAGGCCAGACGCTGCCCCTTGATGTCCATGCTGATTTTCGGCGACGCTGCCGCTCCGGATGCCTGAATCCGGCCGGCGAGATGTCCTCCAAGGCCAGGCCACAGGGTATGCAGGGCGGGCAGCTGCAGGTCCAGCGCACCGGACACCGTCTGCCCCCACTGCCCGGCTCCGCTGATCCGATTCTCACCCTGCTGCAGATTCAGCTCGCGCAACTGCCACTGTTCATCTCTGGCGCCCACCGCACCCTGCAGGCTCAAGGGCTGGCGCCGCAGGGTGCCGCCGATATTCCAGTTCGCGTCCAGCTCGAGTTGTCCGTTGTGCAAGCGACCTGTACTGGTGACAGGGCCGCTCAGGGAGCCTGGCAACTGGCTGACGAACAACTGCGGGTTCAATCCGTCCAGGTGCAGGTCAGCCTGCCAGGTTATCGCCTCTTCCATTCCAACACTGGCTGCGCCTGTGAGGCTGCCGCCCGAGGTGGTCAGCGTCAGTGGATTGATATCGAGCTGGCGCGCCGTACCACTCAGGGAAAGGCTCAAATCCGCAGTCTGGCCGCCGGCCCCACTGAGCCCGGCCTGCAGATTGGACTCGATACGCTCACCCCGCAGATGCGCCTGGGCATTAAGCTGGTTCACCTGCAGGTCGCCGAGCGACTGCGGATACAGCCATTGCCAGGGAAACTGCAGCATCTGCAGCTCGGCATCGGCGCTCAGCTGGTCTTCCCAGCCGAACCGGCCGTTGAGGTGCAGCAGGCGGGCAGGTTCGTCTGCCACGTTCAGTTGCAGCTCAACGCCACTGAACTCGCTGGTGGTGAGCTGCCCACTCAGCTGCAGATCCACATCACCGCCCTCGCCCTCCAGCCGGCTGCGCGCGGCCACCCCGATGCCCTGGTCCAGATCACCCTCCAGGTCCAGTTGGAGATGATGCAGGGTCAGGGTTTCCGGAAGCGACTGCGTTGCGAGGAAGGCATTCCCCCGCCAGCGTGCCTGCAGCGGCAGCTCCGCGCGCAGGGGCTGCACCTGGGCGGTAAGTTGACCGTCCAGATACCCGCTGCTGCGCGATTCCAGTTCGAGATTTGCGGCACTGCCTCCCAGCCGAGTCTGTAGCGCCCAGGGGCGACCATCGATCGGAGGCAGTTGAATATCAGCGAGAATCAGCAGTGGCCAATCCCCGCTCATGCGTACGTCCCCATCCAGTTGCCAGGCCATGTCCATACCCTGACCACTGAAGCGAGTGATGTGCAGGTTATCGCCGCTGGCCTGTGCCTGCAGCTGCACATCCTGCAGCATCGCCGGCGCGCCATTGAGTTCCAGCCTGCCGAGGCGCGCCTCATGCAGGTGAATACCCAGCGGCAGCCGGATATCGGGCAGATCGATGTCCCGACGGGGCTGGTCCTCACTGTCATCGGGCTCGGTGAATATCTGAACGCGCTCGGCGGCCAGCAGATCGATACACAGCCGCCTGCCTCCGAGACACCCCGGTGACCAGTTCAGTTGGGCCTGCTCCACTTCCACCCGCAGGGTCTGGTCATGCCAGAGAATCCGCGAAAAAGCCCAGCCCTGCCACAGCCGCCCTCCTTCGAACTCCAGCTGGAGACGCGGTTCCAGTCGTTCTGCCTGCTGCAGCAGCCAGCGGTTGCCCGCTTCGCTTCCCAACAGCCCCGCAAGCATGGTGAGCAGCAATACGCACAGGACAAGCAATATCAGCAGGCCACGCAACAGGGCCCTGAGCAGAAACCGACTCACAACTCAGCCCCCATGGAAAAGTGAATGCGAAAGCCCTCATCCGGGTCGCTGATCGACTGGGCCAGATCCAGACGGATCGGCCCTACCGGCGATACCCAGCGAATGCCGACGCCCGCGCTGGTTTTCATCGGGTCGGTCCAGCTGTCCACGGCGTTACCACGGTCCACAAAGGTCGCGGCGCGCCATTTGGGGATGAATTCGTATTGGTATTCGATGCTGCCGGCGAGCATGAAGCGGCCACCAACCCTTTCCCCAGTCTCGTCAGTCGGCGACAGCGTCCGGTAGTCATAGCCACGCACGCTCTGGTCACCACCGGCGAAGAAACGCAGCGATGCCGGCACACTGGCGAATCCGTTGCTGGCGATGCCCCCAGCCTGCAGACGCCCCAGGAACCGATGCCGTTCATGCAACGTATACAGTCCCCGGGCACCCAGGTGGAGTCGGATGAAATCGATATCCGAAAGCACCCCCGCCTTGGCACCCTGCAAGTCCATCAGCAGGCTGTAACCTCTGGAAGGATCTATCGTGTTGTCGCTGACTGTGCGCTGGAAGCCCAGGCTGGGAATCAGCAGAGTACTGCGCCCCGAATCCGCACCCAGGGAGTAGCGTTCCTGCTCCAGACGCAGCCCTATGCTGCGGTCCCAGCCACTGGCCAGTCGCCGTTGATGCACTGCCCCCAGCACCATGCTCTGACTGTCGGTGTTATCGATATTCTCTCGCTGCCAGCCGGTAAAGAATCGCAGATGACTGGATTGCGGTGGTGTCAGCGGAATCTGATACCAACTGGACACTTTCTGCCGGGGCCGCGACAGCTCCATCTCCGCTCCCCGGCTGTGGCCACGGGAATTGAGCCAATGCTGTGTCCATTCGGCCCGCGCACGGGGGCCCACGTCGGTGGAAAAGCCCCCGCCGAAACCCAGCGAATGGCGTTTGCGGGCGTTCAGGGTGACCTGCACCGGTATCTGCAGATCCTGGGCCTCGCTGGCGGGCGCCGATACCTGCACCGCATCGAAATAGCCGCTGGCCAGCAACTCCCGGTTGAGTTTGGCAATGAGGTCGGCATCGTAGGGCACCCCGGGTTGGAACGGCACCATACGCTGCAACAGCTCTTCGTCGAAGGGTGTGTCGGAAAAGCTGACCGCACCCAGGTGAAAGCGAGGGCCGGTGTCATAGCGCAGGATGATATCTGCCATGCGCTGCTCGACATCGATCAGCATGCGGTTTTCCAGAAAGCGCCCGGAAAAATAACCGTAGCGCAGCGCTTGGTTTTCCAGCAGGGATTTGGTGTCTTCGTAATGGCCGTGATGGAGTTGCGCACCGGGACGCAGGTGGCGACTGCGTGGTAGCCGGAAGAAGTCCTCCTCCGCACCCTCGCCGCTTACCTCCAGAGTCACCTCATCCAGTCGAACCGGCTCCTGCAACGACACATCCAGACGCAGCACCGGTTTGGCATCGGTACCTGTCACCCGAGGGCGAACCCGTGCGTGGTAGTACCCCAGGGCCTGCAATGCACTGAGCGCCTGCTCCCGACTGGCCCGCGCCATGCGCCACATGGCCTGTCGGCTGTCTGCCGAAATGGGGCCGATGTAGGCTTCTATGTTCTGCTTTGCAGCGTCATTGCGCGGCTGTATCACTACTTCCAGCTCCGCCCTGATCCCGGCGGTAAAAAACAGTAGTACCAGCAGTGCAAGTAAACGGGCCATGATTCAATCCGATCAAGGGTGGCAGCAGGTCGATGGTGGCCATGGCCGGGAACACATCAACGACGCTTGCGGGAATGCTACCATGCATAATCTGAAGGGCCGATCCCCTATTTGCCCTTTCCGCGTCTTTTCAATGGGATTTACATGAAAATAGTTTCGTTCAACATCAATGGCTTGCGCGCCAGACCTCATCAGCTGCAGGAGCTGGTCAATCAGCATGCGCCCGCCGTGATCGGGCTGCAGGAAACCAAGGTGGATGATCAGCAGTTTCCCCTCGAGGCGGTGCAGGAGCTGGGCTATCACGTGCATTATCATGGCCAGAAAGGCCATTACGGCGTTGCGCTGCTGACCCGTGATGAACCCCTGTGGGTACGCAAGGGCTTTCCGAATGACGGCGAGGACGCACAGTGCCGGATGATCAGCGCCGCCCTGCCCTGTGCCGATGGCCAGCCGCTGATCGTGTTCAATGGATATTTCCCCCAGGGCGAGAGCCGGGACCACCCGATCAAGTTCCCCGCCAAAACCAGATTCTATGCGGACCTCCAGGCCCATCTGGAGCAGAATTTCGATCCCGCCCAGCGCATCGTGGTGATGGGTGATCTGAACATCTCGCCAGAGGACTGCGACATCGGCATCGGCGAGGCCAATGCCAGGCGCTGGTTGCGTACCGGAAAGTGCAGCTTCCTGCCGGAGGAACGGGAGTGGCTGCAAAGACTCAAGGACTGGGGGCTGGTGGATACCTTCCGGCATAAGAATCCCACAGTGAATGATCGTTTCAGCTGGTTCGACTACCGCAGTCGCGGGTTCGAGGATAACCCCAAGCGCGGCCTGCGGATTGACCTGGTCATGGCCAGCAAGGGGCTTATCGAGCACTGCATCGACACTGGCATCGACTACGGGATCAGGAGCATGGAAAAGCCCTCGGATCACGCCCCGGTCTGGGCCAGGTTCAGCCTCTGACCGCGGAGCCTGACGCCGCTTGCCGGCGTCAGGCTTGCGTGGCCCTGGTCAGGCCATTTCCTCCTCCGGCACGTCCAGAACCAGCTCCCCATCGCGCAGGGTAACGTGCACCGTGCCGCCGTGATCGGCCAGATCGCCGAACAGGATCTGCTCCGCCAGCGGACGCTTGATCTTGTCCTGGATCAGCCGCGCCATCGGCCGAGCCCCCATCAGCGGGTCGTAACCGTGTTCGACCAGCCAGTTGCGTGCTGCATCGTCCACATCCAGCAGCACATGCTTGTCTTCCAGCTGGGCCTGCAGCTCGGTGAGGAACTTGTCCACCACCGACTTGACGCTGTCGTGGGTCAGGCGGCCGAACTGGATGATGGCATCCAGACGGTTGCGGAATTCCGGGGTAAAGGTCTTCTTGATCACTTCCATGGCATCAGTGCTGTGGTCCTGGGTGGTGAACCCGATGGACGCACGGGCCATGGATTCCGCCCCGGCGTTGGTCGTGAGCACTATGATCGCATTGCGGAAATCCGCCTTGCGCCCGTTGTTGTCGGTCAGGGTGCCATGGTCCATCACCTGCAGTAGCAGGTTGAAGACCTCAGGGTGCGCCTTCTCGATCTCGTCAAGCAGCAGCACGCAATGGGGCGTCTTGTTCAGCGCCTCGGTCAACAGGCCGCCCTGATCGAAGCCCACGTATCCCGGCGGCGCGCCGATGAGGCGTGACACCGTATGGCGCTCCATGTATTCGGACATGTCAAAACGCACCAGCTCCACGCCCAGGCTCTTGGCCAGCTGCCGGGTGACCTCGGTCTTGCCTACCCCGGTGGGACCGGCGAACAGGAAGGAGCCGACCGGCTTGTCCGGCGACTTCAGACCGGCACGGGACAGCTTGATCGCCGTACTCAGGGCCTCGATGGCCTGATCCTGGCCGAAGACGACCAGTTTCAGATCCCGCTCAAGATTTTTCAGCAACTGCTTGTCGCTGGTCGACACATGCTTGGGCGGAATCCGCGCGATCTTGGCCACTATGGCCTCCACCTCGGCCACATCAATGCGCTCGGGACGGTCTTCCGCCGGTCGCAGGCGCTGATAGGCGCCGGCTTCGTCGATCACGTCTATGGCCTTGTCCGGCATGTGCCGGTCATTGATGTAGCGGTCGGCCAGCTCCGCAGCCGCTTTCAGTGACTCGTCGGTGTAGCGGATACCATGATGTTCTTCGAAGCGGCTGCGAAGCCCCTTGAGAATCTGAATGGTGTCGCTGACCGAGGGCTCGACCACATCCACCTTCTGGAAGCGACGTGCCAGTGCACGATCCTTCTCGAAAATGCCGCGGAACTCCTGAAAGGTGGTGGATCCTATGCAGCGGATCTCACCCGAGGACAGCAGTGGCTTGAGCAGATTGGACGCGTCCATGACACCGCCGGAGGCCGCGCCGGCGCCAATGATGGTATGGATTTCGTCGATGAACAGGATCGCCTGGGGACGTTTCTTCAGCGCCTTGAGCAGCGCCTTGAAGCGCTTCTCGAAGTCCCCGCGGTACTTGGTACCGGCCAGCAGTGCGCCGAGATCCAGCGAGTACACCACAGCCTGGGTCAGTACGTCGGGTACCTCGCCATCCACGATACGCTTGGCCAGACCTTCGGCAATGGCTGTCTTGCCGACCCCGGCCTCACCCACCAGCAGCGGGTTGTTCTTGCGCCGGCGCACCAGGATCTGCGCCACCCGTTCGACCTCGTCGGCGCGCCCTACCAGAGGGTCGATGCGGCCGAGACGCGCCTGTTCGTTGAGGTTGGTGGCATAAGC
Organism: Halopseudomonas sp. Lyrl_26; assembly: GCF_051948695.1. Classification (NCBI taxonomy): domain Bacteria; kingdom Pseudomonadati; phylum Pseudomonadota; class Gammaproteobacteria; order Pseudomonadales; family Pseudomonadaceae; genus Halopseudomonas; species Halopseudomonas sp. Lyrl_26. The sequence continues at coordinate 614,388 of NZ_JAYJLH010000001.1, read as the reverse complement.
GTCCAGCGGATTGCTGGAGCTGACGGCTTCGCCGGCCTCCTCATCGAGATTCTCGGAATCCATCTGCACGCTTTCGCTGTCATCCGCCACCTTGGAAATACCGTGGGAGATGAAATTGACCACGTCGATACGGGCGATGTGCTGCTGCTTGAGAAAGAAGACCGCCTGGCTTTCCTGCTCACTGAAAATGGCCGCGAGTACGTTGGCGCCGTTGACTTCGCTCTTGCCGGAGCTCTGCACATGGAATACCGCTCGCTGCAGCACGCGCTGGAAGCCGAGCGTCGGCTGGGTTTCACGTTCGCTGTCCTGGCTCGGGATCAGGGGCGTTGTCGAATCGATGAATTCGGACAGCTCACGGCGCAGGCGTTCCAGATCAGCACCGCAGGCGCGCAGGACCGCCACGGCCGCCTGGTTGTCCAGCAACGCAAGCAACAGGTGCTCGACGGTCATGAACTCATGCCGTTTGCTGCGAGCCTCCTTGAACGCAAGGTTCAGGGTAATCTCAAGGTCTCTGTTAAGCATATGCGCCCCCATCATCAAGCGACATTGTTCGTCTAGGCTTCCCGTTCAATCTGACACATAAGCGGATGCTGACATTCCCGGGCGTATTCATTCACTTGAGCCGCCTTGGTTTCCGCCACATCCTTGGAGTACACACCACAGACTGCTTTACCTTCAGTATGGACCTGAAGCATCACTCGTGTAGCCGATTCGCGGTCCAGAGAGAAAAAAACTTCGAGTACCTCCACCACGAAATCCATCGGTGTGTAATCGTCATTCAGCATGACCACCTGATAGCGTGGCGGCGGCTTGAGTTCGGGCTTTCCGGTCTGGACAGCCAGATCACCCTGGTCCTCATGCTCCGGTTGACCCGGTATCTGCATAAAGGTTAGTTGAATTTCCATCGTTGCATAGATCTTGTGTGTCGGTTTGAGGCCATGAAAACCCCGCCGTTGCGCTGTGCGCGGCAGGTCATGAGTGAAGTATGCATCAGGCTACAGGCAAAATGTGCGCTGGTACACAGCTTGCCAGCACCCAACTTGACTTAAAATGATCCACTGTTAAAAAGTGTAACAGGCGTGCCCTGTATACGCTTAAGTGTATCGGGCGTTGGTTATGTTTGGGGACAGCAGAGGAATGCAGCATGGAGATCGGCAAGGTCAAATGGTTCAATAATGCCAAAGGGTATGGCTTCGTCGTCGCGGAAGGACGTAACGAAGACCTCTTCGCCCATTATTCTGCCATCCAGATGGATGGATATCGCACGCTCAAGGCCGGACAGCCTGTGCAGTTCGAGATCATTCAGGGCCCCAAGGGTCTGCATGCCGTCAACATCCAGGCGTTGGGTGAGCCGGTACGCAGATCGGAAGCCCCCGCCAGCGATCTTGCAACTGCCGAGTAACCTCAACCGCCCGCTCCTCCTGCTGTAACGGGCACTCCAGATACACACAAGCCGGCAAATGCCGGCTTGTGTCGTTCTGCAGTCGGTAAGGCAGATGCTTACATTGCAGCAATCACATCGTCACCGAACTCGGAGCACTTGCGCAGCTTGGCACCGTCCATCAGGCGCTCGAAGTCGTAGGTAACGGTCTTGTTGGCAATGGCGCCTTCCACACCCTTGATGATCAGGTCGGCGGCTTCCACCCAACCCATGTGACGCAGCATCATCTCGGCGGACAGAATCAGGGAACCGGGGTTCACCTTGTCCTGACCGGCGTACTTGGGTGCGGTACCGTGGGTGGCTTCGAACATGGCAACCGAGTCGGACAGGTTGGCACCGGGAGCAATACCGATACCACCTACTTCGGCAGCCAGGGCGTCGGACAGGTAGTCACCATTGAGGTTCAGGGTGGCGATCACATCGTACTCGGCCGGACGCAGCAGGATCTGCTGCAGCATGGCGTCAGCAATGGCGTCCTTGACAATGATGTTCTTGCCGGTGTTGGGATTCTTGAACTGCATCCACGGGCCGCCGTCCAGCAGCTCGGCACCGAACTCGTCGCGAGCCACTTCGTAGCCCCACTCCTTGAAGGCACCTTCGGTGAACTTCATGATGTTGCCCTTGTGCACGATGGTCACGGAGCTGCGGTCGTTGTCTACCGCATACTGCAGTGCCTTGCGCATCAGGCGCTTGGTGCCCTGCTCGGATACCGGCTTGATGCCGATACCGCAACCTTCGGTAAAGCGGATCTTGGTGACGCCCATTTCCTCGGTCAGGAACTTGATCACCTTCTCGGCTTCAGGGGAGCCTGCCTTCCACTCGACACCGGCGTAGATGTCTTCGGAGTTCTCGCGGAAGATGACCATGTCCACGTCGCCGGGGTTCTTCACAGGGCTGGGGACGCCGGTGAACCAGCGGACCGGACGCTGACAGACATAGAGGTCCAGCTGTTGACGCAGCGCCACGTTCAGCGAACGGATACCGCCGCCTACCGGCGTGGTCAGGGGGCCCTTGATGGAGACAACGTAGTCCTTCACAGCTTCCAGGGTTTCTTCCGGGAGCCAGGTGTCCTGATCGTAAACCTGAGTGGCTTTCTCGCCGGCGTAGACTTCCATCCAGGAAATCTTGCGCTTGCCACCGTAGGACTTCTCAACGGCAGCGTCGACGACTTTCATCATGACGGGAGAAATATCGACACCGATACCATCACCTTCGATGAAGGGAATGATCGGGTTGTCAGGAACGTTCAGGGAAAGGTCGGCATTAACGGTAATTTTGTCGCCGCTGGCCGGCACCTGGATCTTTTGGTATCCCATTTGTGACTCCGTTGTCGTTGTCAATGAAGAACCCGGAGGCTTGTTCCGGGTCGTAAGAATACGGCACTGGTGGGGCCGTATTGTTGTAGTTTTCCTACATAAAGTCACGCACTTTATAGTGGCGACCTCGATAATACGTCTGTTTCAGGGAATTGGCCATGGCGCGAACTCAAAGAATGTAGTGCGACTACATTTCGCGCTACAAGCGCCGCATACAGCATCTTGGCTGGTTTTTTCGGCAAATCCAATAGCCATATAGATGATGCCGGAAGATTTCACCACTGACGCTGTTTGCGTTACCCTATCGCCCTTAATCGGGAGTCATGCATGCGTTTTCTACCCCACGTTACCGTTGCCACCATTGTAGAGCGGCAAGGACGGTTCCTCATGGTTGAGGAGATCAGCGGCAATTCAGTGGTTTTCAACCAGCCCGCCGGGCACCTGGAGGCAGACGAAAGTCTAATGCAGGCTGCTCTGCGCGAAACCCTTGAAGAGACCGCCTGGACCGTCGAACTCACCGGCGTTACCGGCATCTATCTGTTCCGGGGCGCTAATGGCGAAACCTATCAGCGCACCTGTTTCTCGGCCGACGCCCTGGAGCATCGGTCCGAACTGCCGCTGGATGACGGCATTCTCGCAGCCCACTGGCTGACCCTCGAGGAAATCCGCGCCCGCGAATCACGACTGCGCAGCCCCCTGGTGCTGCAGTGCATACTGGACTATCTGAACCGGCCGCGTTATCCACTGGATCTGATCCGCTGACATGAATACACAAGCCAAGCCGCCCGCTGATACCCGGGTCATCGTCGGCATGTCCGGCGGTGTCGACTCCTCCGTTTCCGCTGCCCTGCTGCTGGAGCAGGGATATCAGGTGGAGGGGTTGTTCATGAAGAACTGGGACGAGGATGACGGCACCGAATACTGCACCGCCAAGGAAGACCTGGCCGATGCCCAGGCAGTGAGCGACAAGCTGGGTATCAAGCTGCATACCGCCAACTTCGCTGCGGAATACTGGGACAACGTGTTCGAGCATTTCCTGGAGGAGTACCAGGCCGGACGCACGCCCAACCCGGATATCCTGTGCAACCGGGAAATCAAGTTCAAGGCCTTCCTCGAGTACGCCCTGTCGCTGGGCGCCGATCTCATCGCGACCGGCCACTATGCCCGCCGTGCGGATCACGATGGTCAGTCGCTGCTGCTGCGCGGGGTCGATACCAACAAGGACCAGAGCTACTTCCTGCACGCCGTGGGCGGGGAGCAACTTGCACGCACCCTGTTTCCTGTGGGCGAGCTGGAAAAACCCGAGGTGCGGCGCATCGCGGAAAAGTACGAGCTGGCGACCGCACGCAAGAAGGATTCGACCGGCATCTGCTTCATCGGGGAGCGTCGCTTCAGCGACTTTCTCAAACGCTATCTGCCCGCCCAGCCCGGCGAGATCCAGACCACCGACGGCAAGGTCATCGGCCGCCATCACGGCCTGATGTACCACACCATAGGTCAGCGTCAGGGGCTGGGCATCGGCGGGCTGCAGGGGGCCAGCGATGACCCCTGGTATGTGCTGCGCAAGGATCTGGACCGCAACGTACTGGTGGTCGGCCAGGGTAATGATCACCCCTGGCTGTTTTCCAGCGCACTCGAGTGCTCGCTCATCTATTGGGTCAACCCCATGGACATACAGGAGCCCCTGCGCCTCACAGCCAAGGTCCGCTATCGCCAGCCGGACCAGGACTGCACACTGGAACCGGTCGAAGGCGGCTGGCTGATTCGCTTCGATGAGCCTCAGCGAGCGGTGACACCGGGCCAATCCATCGTCTTCTATCAGGGCGAGGTGTGCCTCGGCGGTGGCGTCATCGAGACCGCCATTCCGGCATTCAGCGAGGCCCAGGCATGACCGGGTACGAAGAGCAGGCACTGGCTCTTGGCGGCATCTTCGAGGCCGCCATCCAGGTAGACAAGCTGGCCCGCAGTGGCCAGTACGCAGAGGGGCCCGCGGCCTGCCTGGTGCAGAGCATTCTGGAGCGTTCCCCTGCCACTACGCTGGATGTGTATGGTGGCTCCCACCATCAGATCCGTGGCGGCCTGCAGGCCCTGGAAGCCATGCTCGAGCGCGATACCGCTGCCCTGCAACGCGATGCCCTGCGTTACGCCATGAACCTGATCGCACTGGAACGCCAGCTGGATAAGCGTCCCGACATGCTGGAGGTGTTGGGGGGGCGTCTGCAGCAGGTGGAAAATCAGGTAAGCCATTTCGGCCTGCTGCACGATAACGTGATGGCCGCGCTGGGCGGTGCCTATCAGGATACCCTGAGCACCCTGCGCCTGCGTATTCAGGTGCATGGCGACATGCGCCACCTCCAGCAGCCGGACATCGCCAACCGCATTCGGGCCCTGTTGCTGGCCGGGATTCGCTCGGCCCGCCTGTGGCGACAGCTGGGCGGTCACCGCTGGCAGCTGCTGCTGTCACGCCGCAAGCTGCTGGAGGCAGTCAGAACGATTCTCAACGGCTGAAGGAATAGCGCGGATGATGTATAATTTGCGCCTTTCTGCCAGCCCTATAGATGAGATTCCCCATGCAACTGTCCTCCCTGACTGCCGTATCTCCCGTTGATGGCCGTTACGGCAGCAAGACTGCCTCCCTGCGCAGTATCTTCAGTGAATATGGTCTGCTCCGCTTCCGTGTACAGGTTGAGGTGCGTTGGCTGCAGTGCCTGGCAGCCCATCCCGGCATTCCCGAGATCAAGCCTTTCTCCGCCGAGGCCAATGCCCTGCTCAACAGTCTGGTAGACAACTTCCAGCTGAGTCATGCCGAGCGCATCAAGGAAATCGAACGCACCACCAACCATGACGTCAAGGCGGTGGAGTATCTGCTGAAGGAAGAGGCCAAGGCCCTGCCCGAACTGGATGCCGTCGCCGAGTTCATCCACTTCGCCTGCACCTCCGAGGACATCAACAACCTGTCCCATGCGCTCATGCTGCGCGCCGGGCGTGACGAAGTGGTACTGCCAACGATGCGCCGAATTGCCGACGAGATCCGCAATCTGGCCGTACAGTTTGCTGATATTCCCATGCTGTCCCGTACCCACGGCCAACCGGCTTCCCCCACCACACTGGGCAAGGAGATGGCCAACGTGGTGTATCGACTGGAGCGCCAGATCGCCCAGATCGAGGCCGTACCGCTGCTGGGCAAGATCAATGGTGCCGTCGGCAACTACAACGCCCACCTGTCCGCCTACCCTCAGGTGGACTGGGAGGCCAATGCCCGCAGCTTCATCGAGGACACACTGGGGCTGACCTTCAACCCCTACACCACCCAGATCGAGCCGCATGATTACATCGCCGAGCTCTTCGACGCGGTGGCGCGTTTCAACACCATCCTCATTGATTTCGACCGGGATGTCTGGGGTTACATCTCCCTCGGCTACTTCAAGCAGAAGACCGTGGCTGGCGAGATCGGCTCCTCCACCATGCCGCACAAGGTCAACCCGATCGATTTCGAGAACTCCGAGGGTAACCTGGGAATCGCCAATGCCATTCTCCAACACCTGGCGAGCAAGCTGCCGATCTCCCGCTGGCAGCGCGACCTGACCGACTCCACCGTACTGCGCAATCTGGGTGTCGGCTTCGCTCACGGGGTTATTGCCTATGAGTCAACTCTCAAGGGAATCAGCAAGTTGGAAGTGAATATTCAACGAATTGCTGAAGACCTGAACAACAGCTGGGAAGTACTCGCCGAACCCGTGCAGACGGTCATGCGTCGCTATGCCGTGCCCGAGGCCTACGAGAAACTCAAGGAGCTGACTCGTGGCAAGGGCATCACCCCGGAAGCCATGCAGGCCTTTGTCGACAGTCTGGAGATTCCGCAGGAGGCCAAGCGCGAACTCAAGGCACTGACCCCGGCCAGCTACATCGGCAATGCCGCCGCCCAGGCACGCCGGATCTGAGCTGCCGCGCTGCCCGGTCCAGGACCGGGCAGCAACCCTGCAAGCCCCATCGCCACTCCACCCGCTCCAGCGCTCCGCGAGGCACCGTCATGACCCTTTCCGCATCCACCCTGCCCGGCGGCATGTCCGCTGAAGAGTTTCTTCGCGATTACTGGCAGAAGAAGCCTCTGCTCATCCGCCAGGCCTTTCCCGGGTTCGAGAGCCCGCTGTCCGCAGACGAGCTGGCCGGCCTGTCCCTGGAGGAGGAAGTCGAATCGCGGATCGTACTCGAGCATGGCGCTACGCCCTGGGAGCTGCGCCGTGGTCCTTTCACCGAGGACAGCTACCGCGACCTGCCGGCACGGGACTGGACATTGCTGGTGCAGGCCGTTGACCAGTTTGTGCCGGAAGTTGCGGAGATCCTCGATCAGTTCCGCTTTCTGCCCAGCTGGCGGGTCGATGATCTGATGATCAGTTTCGCCGCTCCGGGCGGCAGCGTGGGCCCGCATTTCGACAACTACGATGTGTTCCTGTTACAGACCCATGGTCATCGACGCTGGAAGGTCGGCCAGATGTGCGACAGCGACAGCCCCCTGCTCGAGCATCCGGACCTGCGCATTCTGCGCGACTTCCAGCAGCAGCAGGAGTGGGTGCTCGAGCCTGGTGACATGCTCTACCTGCCGCCGCGGCTGGCCCATTACGGCATTGCCGAAGACGACTGCATGACCTGGTCGGTCGGCTTCCGCGCCCCCAGTCATGCCGAGGTGCTGACCCACTTCACCGACTTCCTGGCCCAGTATCTGAGTGACGAGCAACGGTATGGTGACGCGGACCTGTCCCTGCCCGCCGACCCCGCGCAGATCGACGAACAGACCGTCGAGCGCCTACAACAGCTGGTTCTGGGGCTGGTTCAGGACCGGGAAGCGCTGGGCACCTGGTTCGGCCGCTTCATGACCGAGCCGCGTTACCCGGAGCTTGTCCAGACGCAGGAACTGGAACCGGGACTGCTGCACGAGCTGCTGGCCAGCGGCTACGGGCTGGTGCGCAACCCGAGCGCGCGACTGGCCTGGCGCCAGGAGCAGCAGGACTACCTGATGCTGTTTGCCAGTGGCGAACACTGCATTCTGCCCCTGCACCTGCGTCCCCTGGTTCAGCTTATCTGCAACGGGCGCTATCTGGGCGCCGAGCAGCTGGCACCCTGGAGCGATGACGCTGAAGCCATGGAGCTGCTGCAGCAATTGCTCGGCAAAGGGGATCTGCTCCCCGAGCAAGACAGCGAGAACGAGGATGACGATGACTGAACCCCTTGTCCAGGTGGTGGAATGGTCGCGCACCCCGGCGCTGCGTGACATCCGCCAGTGCGTGTTCGTCGATGAGCAGCAGGTACCCGCGGAACTCGAGTGGGACGCGCATGACACCGATGCCACGCACTTCCTGCTCACCGTCGAGGGTCGCCCCCTCGGTACCGCCCGCCTGCTCGCGGATGGTCACATCGGTCGCGTGGCCCTGCTTGCCGAGGCCCGTGGACAGGGGTTGGGCGAGCTGCTGATGCGCGCAGTCATGGCCCATGCCCGCAGCATGGGCCTGCCGCGGCTGGAGCTGTCCGCCCAGACCCATGCCCTGGGCTTCTATCAGCGGCTCGGCTTCAGCGTCTGCTCCGAGGAGTATCTCGACGCAGGCATCCCCCACCGGGACATGTGTCTGCACTGGCCCACTCCATAATCGCAGTCTTGCTAGACTTGGGGCAGATCCCGATATCGAGAGCCCTGCGATGAAAGCACTCCCTCTGCTGATCTGGCTGCCCCTCCTGATCCTGGCCAACACGCTCGCATATGCTGCCCCCAGGACCGAGATCATTCCCCTCGATTACGGCATGGCCGAGGACCTGCTGCCGGCCCTGCAGCCGCTGTTGCATTCGGACGAGCGGGCCTCGGCCTACGGCAATCAGCTGATCATCCGCGCCGAGCCCGAGCGTCTGCAGGAAATCCGCGCCCTGCTCAGCGACCTCGATCGCAGGCCGACACGGTTGCGCATCAGCGTCGCCAATGCCGGCACCGGTGCCGCCAGCGAGCAGGGATACCAGATCGACGGGCGTATTCGCACCGGCGCCGGGGATATCCTCGTGGGCCAGCCTCGGGGCGGCAACCAGGCCCGCATCATACGCCGCGAAACCAGCCATGCTGACGACGGGGTACGGGTCATAGTGGCCAACGAGGGGTATCCGGTGCTGATCCAGACGGGGCAAAGCATCCCCCTGACCACCACCACGACCAGTATCTACGGCCAGGTCATGCAGCAGACTGAGTATCACGACGTGACCTCGGGCTTCTACGCCACTGTGCGTTTGAACGGAGACACGGCCACCATCAATCTGAGTTCCAACCATGATCGCCAGAGCACCGCCGGGCGCGGTGTGGTCGACGTTCAGCGTACCGACACCGTGGTCAGCGCCCGGCTGGGCGAGTGGGTCACCATAGGTGGTGTAGACGACCTGGAAAGCAGTCAGCGCAGGGATGTCGGCCGCCGGATCACCACCCGCAATACCGCGCAGCAGAGCATTCGCCTGATGGTCGAACGGCTGGACTGAGTTTTGTTATAGATTTGTAGTGTTGTGTATTAATCACTACAAATACATTGACTTCTTTTCTGCTAAGTCGCATTATTGCCCCGCTCCCGCTAGCCAGAGCCCCTTACGGGCTCCGGATGAACTCCTGAACCTACGGAGTCATTCGTGTCCTTACCGCCCACAAGGCAGTTCGACGAGGTTGCGACTGGAACGAAGTTGTCCTGAGGGACGGGGAAGCGAACCAAACGAACAGACTGCATGACTCAGGCAGAACGCCGCCAGCGCCAGACGCAGGCAGTGTCTCCGACTCACGACGGGCTGAACGTCACCCTCTCCTCTCTCCTGTCATTCTTCAATTCCGGTCACTGTTTCGACGCACTGCGGAGTGCCGCGCCCAGGCCAAGGCTGTGGGTTCGGGGTCGACTAACGTCAGAACCAAACGCACATTTTGAAGGATTGACCATGTCAGCTTACCAAAACGAAATGAAAGCTGTTGCCGCACTGAAAGAAGCCGCAGGTAACGGCTGGAGCGCAATCAACCCGGAATACGCCGCTCGCATGCGCATTCAGAACCGCTTCAAGACCGGTCTGGACATTGCGAAGTACACCGCCGCCATCATGCGCAAGGACATGGCCGAGTACGATGCTGACAGCAGCGCTTACACCCAGTCCCTGGGCTGCTGGCACGGCTTCATTGGTCAGCAGAAGCTGATCTCCATCAAAAAGCACCTGAAGACCACCAACAAGCGCTACCTGTACCTGTCCGGCTGGATGGTCGCCGCTCTGCGCTCCGAGTTCGGTCCCCTGCCCGACCAGTCCATGCACGAGAAGACTTCCGTTGCTGCTCTGATCGAAGAACTGTACACCTTCCTGCGTCAGGCCGATGCCCGTGAACTGGACCTGCTGTTCACTGCCCTGGACGACGCCCGTGCCGCTGGCGACAAGGCCAAGGAAGCTGAAATCCAGGCCCAGATCGACAACTTCGAAACCCACGTTGTGCCGATCATCGCCGACATCGACGCCGGTTTCGGTAACGCCGAAGCCACCTACCTGCTGGCCAAGAAGATGATCGAAGCCGGTGCCTGCTGCATCCAGATCGAGAACCAGGTTTCCGACGAGAAGCAGTGCGGTCACCAGGACGGTAAAGTAACCGTTCCCCATGCCGAGTTCCTGGCCAAGATCAACGCTGTTCGCTACGCCTTCCTCGAGCTGGGCGTTGATGACGGCGTCATCGTTGCCCGTACCGACTCCCTGGGCGCCGGTCTGACCAAGCAAATCGCCGTAACCAACGAACCAGGCGACCTGGGCGACCAGTACAACAGCTTCCTGGACGGTGACTACATCACCAGCGCTGACGACATCGAGAACGGCGATGTGGTCATCAAGGCCAACGGCAAGCTGCTCAAGCCCAAGCGCCTGGCCTCCGGCCTGTTCCAGTTCCGCCCCGGTACTGGCGAAGACCGCGTGGTTCTGGACTGCATCACCTCCCTGCAGAACGGTGCTGACCTGCTGTGGATCGAAACCGAGAAGCCGCACGTTGGCCAGATCGCCAACATGGTTAACCGCATCCGCGAAGTAGTACCCAATGCCAAGCTGGTTTACAACAACAGCCCGTCCTTCAACTGGACCCTGAACTTCCGTCAGCAGGTGTTCGACGACTGGGTTGCCCAGGGCAAGGATGTTTCCGCCTACGACCGCAACAACCTGATGAGCGTAGAGTACGACGGAACCGATCTGTGCAACGAAGCCGACGAGCGCATCCGCACCTTCCAGAAGGACGCGTCCCGCGAAGCCGGCATCTTCCACCACCTGATTACTCTGCCGACCTACCACACTGCCGCGCTGTCCACCGACAACCTGGCAAAAGGCTACTTCGCAGAGGAAGGCATGCTGGCCTACGTGAAAGGCGTTCAGCGTCAGGAGATCCGTCAGGGTATCGCCTGCGTCAAGCACCAGAACATGGCCGGCTCCGACATCGGCGACAACCACAAGGAATACTTTGCTGGTGAAGCCGCTCTGAAGGCCGGTGGTAAAGACAACACCATGAACCAGTTCGGCTGATAGCTGACGGTTCAAGGGCTGCGGCCCGGTGTTGAGGAGAGGCCACCTTCGGGTGGCCTTTTCCGTATGGGCGCTGGCAAGCTGCTGTCATGCCCGTGCAAAGGTAGCGTACAATACGCGATTCATCGTCGAACCTGCGGCCCTGCCCCAGTGATTTTCGACTTCATGTAGCAGCAGGTTTTTAGAGAAATGGCACGCTTACATTTGGAATTTCCGGAAGATCAGTTCTACTTCACTACGCAGCTGACCGTCCGCATCACCGATATCAACTCAGGCAAACATCTGGCAAACGACTCCATGATCTCCATGATCTCGGAAGCCAGAGCGCGCTTTCTGTACCAGTTCGGCATCGAGGAAGTCAGCGTCAATGATGTCGGCATCATAGTTACCGATCTGGCCACCACCTACCGGCGCGAAGCCTTCGCTCGGGAAACCCTGGTGTTTGAAGTGGGTCTGATGGACCTGAACAAGTATGGCGGCGATATCATCTTCCGCATCACCAAGGCGGAAAGCGGTGAGCTGGTGGCCCTGGCCAAGTCCGGCTTCGTGTTCTACAACTTCCTGGCATCCAAGGTAACACCCATGCCGGAAGACTTCCGCCTGCGCTTCCCCGGCGTCAATCAGATCGAGGGCTGACTTAACCGGGCCGATCCGACAGAGTCCCGCTTCCCCTCAGGTATAAAAAAACCCGGTCAGATGACCGGGTTTTTTGTTGGTGGAAACCGATTAACGGACTTCAACCTGGGTTTCTACTTCAGCTTCTACGCGACGGTTCATGGCGCGGCCATCGTCAGTGCTGTTGTCAGCAATCGGACGGGACTCACCGTAGCCCACAGCGTTAACGCGGGAAGCTTCAACACCTTCGTCGATCAGAGCCTGACGTACGGAGTTCGCACGACGCTCGGACAGATTCTGGTTGTAGGCGTCGGAGCCGACGGAGTCGGTGTGGCCTTCAACAGTGGTGGTGACCGACGGGTAGGTACGCATGAACTCGGCCAGGCTCTGGATGTCCTGACGGAACTCGGGGCGAATGGTGTCGCGGTCGAAGTCGAACTTGACATCCAGCTCTACGCGTACGGATTGCATTTCAGGAGCCGGTTCTGGAGCCGGAGCGGGAGCCGGAGCCGGTTCGGCCTGCGCTACTACCGGAGCGGGCTTGCTGCCGCCGAAGTTCAGACCCAGACCTACGCCGGCCTGCCATTCGGTGTTGCCATGATCCAGACCATGCAGCACGTCCAGACCGGCCTTGACGAAGAAGTTCTCGTTCAGATAGTTCTTCACACCAACACCGGCCAGAGCCATGGTGGTACGGTCACGCTGGCTGGTGAAGGGCTGGTCCAGCTCCTGATGACCGAAGCCACCGGAAACGTAAGGACGGATGGCGCCCTGTCCGAAATGGTGAACGGCTTCCAGAGTAGCCATGCGACCGTCAATGCTTTCACCGGTGATGTCGGATTCCAGGCTCTTGTAAGTACCCAGGGAGGCGCTCAGCATGGTGTCGTCGGTCAGGAAGTAACCGAGGCTGCCACCTACCAGAGTGCCGTCGTCCAGGTTGCGCATGCTGTCAGTGAAGTAGCGCTTGGCGAACGCCTCGACTTCAACAGAGCCAGCGCTCTGAGCCATCACCGGAAGCGCAGATCCCGCGATAGCTGCACTTACTACGATACCTACTGTATTTTTCAATTTCATCTGTGAATCCCCGTTAAATCCATTCGGACGTTAGGTTTGCGCAAAACTTCAGACGCATTATAGCAGAACCGGAATAACATCAATAAATATTCGCACTAGAACGGGTTGCTTATATGCTTCCTCAGTTTTTCCAGAGCGCGCTTGTATCGCATCTTGGTAGCACTGAGGCCCATATTCATAATGTCCGATATCTCTTGAAACTCCAGTTCTGCCACAAAGCGAAGCACCAGTATTTCCCGGTCCACCTGATTGACGTGTACCAGCCAGTGATCAAGCCCCTTGCTGTCCACTGCAGGCTGCTCCGGCTCCTGCGCTTCTTCCTGAGTATCCAGGCTCAGCGCGTCGTACAACCGTCTCTTCCGCTTGTCTTTCCGATACTGAGTAATGCATTCGTTATAGGTGATACTATATAGCCATGTCTTGAACTTGGCCTTTCCTTCGAACTGCTTGAGTCCATGAAGGACCTTCAGCATCACCTCCTGACATACATCATCAGCATCCCTCTCGTTGCCCAGATAACGAGCGCATACATTAAAGAGCGTACGCTGATATCTGCGCATCAACTCCTCATAGGCAACGGTAGTATGAAAAAGTTCACGCTTAGCACGAATTACCAGTTCTTCATCCATCATTTCGGATAGCTGGATACGGCTGCATGACGCGGACGAACTGGTCAAGACGGGATCATCATCACTGTGTGGCTCGGGTCGTCCCGCGATTAACGCGAGACAGGATTCTCGGTGAGTCTGCGATTGGGGACGGAAATCAGGCGGCCCTCATCGTCCACCAGCAGTGTCTTGACCGTACCTATCTCCTCGATCACACCCTCTATATCATCGACCCGGACCCGGTCGCCGACCTCGTAGAGTTCGCGCAGGTAGACACCGGCGATGATCTGACTGACCGTCTCGCGACTGCCCAGCCCCATCGCCAGGGCCGCTGCCGCACCGAAGGACACGAGAACGATAGCAATAACCGTATTGAGCAGCTGGGTCTCGATCTGCAACTGACCGATGGCCAGCGACACGGTGATGATGACCAGCAGCCCCTGCACCAGGCGACTGATGCCACCGGCGTAATCCGCACCGATGCTTTCCACTGTCCCCTTGACCACCCCGGCCACCAGGTGAGACAGCAGGAGACCGGCCAGCAGGATCAGCGCCGCGCCGAACACCTTGGGCAGATAGAGCGCGAAGGCATCGAGGGTGGCAGACACCCGGGCCAGGCCCAGGGTCTCGGCGGCCGACACCACGAAGGTCAGCACAATGAACCAGTAGATGATCTTGCCCACCACTGCCGATACCGGGGAGGCGATCCCGATGCGACTCAGCATACGCGTGACCCCTGCCCCGCGCATCAGGCGGTCCAGGCCCAGCTTGGCCAGCCCCTTGCTGAGTACCGCGTCGACAATGCGCGCCACGACAAAGCCCAGCAGGACAATGATCAGTGCGGTAATGAGATCGGGAATGAAGGATGCAACTTTGGTCCACAGGGCTGTCATCGCATAGATGAAGCTCTGGCTCCAGGTTTCATGTTCCATGACAGGCTCGCTATGAATTCAGGTCGGAAGAACTGCTGTTGTCCCGGGCACGACGCACGGGTCTGGCGTGCCGCAGGCCGCGGGCACCGCCTTCGCCGATCACCCAGCCCCAGTTGGCAAACAGCTTGAGCAGGTCGAACAGGCCGCTGTGAATATGGGCGCGGTGCAATACCCGCTCCAGCCGCTTGTCATCCTCGGGAGTGGGATGCGCAGAGGAATCCTGCATCAGACTGCGCAGGTGTCGTTCGAAAGGATCGTCCATGGGATTCTCCGAAGTCGGTGGATTCACAGAGACAGACGCGCGCCGCCCGGGTTGTGTCACCCGGGCGGCGCCATCGACTGTCAGACCACCGTCACTCGGGCATCTTCAGCGCCACAGGGGAGACGATGACGCCGTTGTTATCGGCGTAAACGTACTCGCCCGGGCGGAAGGTAACGCCACCGAAGGTCACCGGCACGTTACGGTCACCGATGCCGCGCTTTTCGGTCTTCATCGGGTGGCTGGCCAGAGCCTGAATACCCAGAGCAGTCTGGATGAGAACATCGACATCACGAACGCAGCCGTAGACGATGATGCCTTCCCAGCCATTATTGGCCGCCTTCTCTGCCAGCATGTCGCCCAGCAGGGCGCGGCGCATGGAGCCGCCGCCATCCACCACCATGACCTTGCCAGTGCCATCTTCCTCGACCAGCTCCTTGACCACGGAGTTGTCCTCGAAGCACTTGACCGTGACGATCTCGCCTCCAAAGGAATCATGGCCGCCGAAGTTGCTGAACATCGGTTCGACTACCGCCACATCGGGGTAGGCATCACACAGATCCGGAGTTACATAGTGCATAGTCATCATGCTCCCGGCTTATCAGCCGTTGTTTTCCGCAAGGAAGAACCAGGTATCCATTACCGAGTCAGGGTTGAGCGATACGCTCTCGATACCCTGCTCCATCAGCCAGCGGGCCAGATCCGGGTGGTCCGAGGGACCCTGACCGCAAATCCCGATGTACTTGTCTGCCTTGCGGCAGGCGGCAATGGCATTGGCCAGCAGCTTCTTCACCGCTGCATTACGCTCATCGAACAGGTGGGCGATGATGCCGGAATCCCGATCCAGCCCCAGCGTCAGCTGAGTAAGGTCGTTGGAGCCGATGGAGAAGCCGTCGAAGTACTCAAGGAACTCGTCGGCCAGCAGGGCGTTGGCCGGCAGCTCGCACATCATGATCAGGCGCAGGCCGTTCTCGCCACGCTTGAGACCGTTCTCCGCCAGCAACTCCACTACCTGGCTGGCTTCGCCCAGCGTGCGCACGAAGGGCACCATGATTTCCACGTTGGTCAGGCCCATCTCGTTACGCACGCGCTTCATGGCGCGGCACTCGAGCTCGAAACAATCGCGGAAGGAATCGCTGATATAGCGCGAGGCGCCACGGAAGCCCAGCATGGGATTCTCTTCTTCCGGCTCGTACAGACGGCCGCCGATCAGGTTGGCGTATTCGTTGGACTTGAAGTCGGACAGACGCACGATGACCTTCTTCGGCCAGAACGCCGCCGCCAGGGTGCTGACACCCTCGACCAGCTTGTCGACATAGAAGCTCACCGGATCACTGTATCCGGCAATGCGCTTCTCGACGCTGTCCTTGACCTCTGCCGGCAGGCTGTCGAAGTTCAGCAGTGCCTTGGGATGCACGCCGATCATGCGGTTGATGATGAATTCCAGACGCGCCAGGCCCACACCCTCGTTGGGCAGGTTGGCGAAATCGAAGGCGCGGTCCGGGTTGCCGACGTTCATCATGATCTTGAACGGCAGTTCGGGCATGGCATCCACGCTGTTGGTCCGCACATCGAACTCCAGACGACCGTCATAGATGATGCCGGTATCGCCTTCCGCGCAGGACACGGTGACGACCTGGCCATCCTTGAGTTCGCTGGTGGCATTGCCACAGCCCACCACTGCCGGAATACCCAGCTCGCGGGCGATGATGGCTGCGTGACAGGTCCGGCCGCCGCGATTGGTGACAATGGCACTGGCACGCTTCATTACCGGTTCCCAGTCCGGATCGGTCATGTCGGAAACCAGAACGTCGCCGGGCTGGACCTTGTCCATTTCCGAGACATCGCGGATTACCTTGACCGGGCCGGCACCGATACGCTGCCCGATGGCACGGCCTTCGACCAGTACGGTGCCCTTGTCCTTGAGCAGGTAGCGCTCCATGACATTGACGCTGCTGCGACTTTTCACGGTTTCCGGACGGGCCTGGACGATATACAGCTTGCCGTCATCTCCATCCTTGGCCCACTCGATATCCATCGGGCGACCGTAGTGTTTTTCAATAATCATGGCCTGGCGTGCCAGGTTGACCACTTCCTCATCGCTCAGACAGAAGCGGGCGCGGTCCGCAGCATCCACTTCAACCGTCTTCACCGAACGGCCGGCGGCAGCTTCTTCACCGTAGACCATCTTGATGGCCTTGCTGCCCAGGTTGCGGCGCAGAATGGACGGACGACCAGCCTCCAGCGTGGGCTTGTGCACATAGAATTCGTCAGGGTTGACCGCGCCCTGCACCACTGTTTCGCCCAGACCGTAGGCACCGGTGATGAACACGACATCACGGAAGCCGGACTCGGTATCCAGGGTGAACATCACACCGGCGGTACCGGTTTCGGAACGAACCATGCGCTGAACGCCGGCGGACAGGGCGACCAGCTTGTGATCGAAGCCCTGGTGCACCCGGTAGGAAATCGCACGATCGTTGAACAGGGAGGCGAACACTTCCTTGGTGGCACGGATGACGTTGTCCACGCCACGGATGTTCAGGAAGGTTTCCTGCTGGCCGGCAAAGGAGGCGTCCGGCAGGTCCTCGGCGGTAGCGGAGGAGCGGACGGCGACGGAGAGATTGTCATTGCCGGCGGCCAGCTCAGCGAAGGCCTTGCGTATCGCCTGGTCCAGAGCTTCGGGGAAGTCGGCCTCCATGATCCACTGACGGATCTGGGCGCCGGTACGGGCCAGGGCGTTGACATCATCCACGTCCAGCGCGTCCAGGGCAGCATTGATACGGTCGTTGAGACCACTCTGCTCGAGAAACTCGCGATAGGCATCAGCAGTGGTGGCAAAGCCGCCCGGTACGGAAACGCCCGCGCCGGCCAGATTGCTGATCATTTCGCCAAGCGAGGCATTCTTGCCGCCGACACGCTCGACATCCCCAACACCCAGTTGCTCAAAGGACACTACGTACTCTAGCAAGGTGATCTCTCCGTCATTCAATGAATAGGTTGGCAGCGCAGGCTTTACCGTCTGGTCTGCGAGTTATAAATACGCCACAATGCCGCTTTGACGCTTGCGTATTACTCGGGTTTGATACCCGAACCCGAAAAAATTCCGTTATTTTAAGGCTTCGCGCATGAAACGCACCGCTTTTTTCATTTCCGATGGAACTGGTATCACCGCTGAGACACTGGGGCAGAGCCTGCTCTCGCAGTTCGAGAACATAGAGTTCCGCAAGCTGCTGCGCCCCTATGTTGATACCGTTGAAAAAGCGCGAGACATGGTACAACAAATCAATGCCGCTGCCGAGGCAGATGGTCAGCGCCCGATCATTTTCGAGACTGTCGTCAACCGGGCCATCCACGACGAACTGGCCAAGTCCCAGGGTTACATCATCGACATCTTCTCTACCTTCCTTGCTCCACTGGAGCAGGAGCTGGGCGCCGGTTCCTCCTATTCGGTCGGCAAGTCCCACTCTATCCAGCACAACAGCAACTATCAGGACCGCATCGATGCCGTGCACTTCGCCATGGATAACGATGACGGGGCAAGGACCCACCATTACAAGGAAGCGGACATCATTCTGGTGGGGGTATCCAGGTGCGGCAAAACGCCGTCCTGCCTCTATATGGCATTGCAGTACGGTATCCGCGCGGCCAACTACCCACTGACGGACGATGATATGGAGCGCCTGCAGCTCCCCGCAGCGCTGCGTCCTCACAAGCACAAGCTGTTCGGGCTGACCATCGACCCGGACCGGCTGGCGAGCATTCGCAATGAGCGTCGCCCCAACAGCCGCTATGCCAGTTTCGCCCAGTGCGAATTCGAGATTCGCGAGGTGGAAAACCTGTTCCGCCGCGAGAATATCCCGCACATCAACTCGACGCATTTCTCGGTGGAAGAGATCTCCGCCAAGATTCTGGTACACATGGGTATCGAGCGCCGTCTCAAGTGATCTCCAGGGTGCCCGCCAGGGCACCTTTCCTACCACCCCGTCCTGTACCCACCCCTTCAGTTCAGCGGCGTAATGTCGCACCAAGCTTTTCGACAATTTTCTGTTGATCTTCGGCTTCGGATCAGTATGATGTCGCAACTGATAATGCTTATCAACACGATACTCATAACCAACAGCTGCTGCCGTACCTTTTAGGAGAGGAACACTCGATGCTGCATACCTCCACAGCCCTGCCCGGCTCCCGTGCCGTTGTCGGCACTCTTGCCCTTCTGGCTGCCAGCGTGGCCCTGGCCAACCAGCAAAGCGTCCGACTGGCCGACACCGTGGTTACCGCCGCCGGTTTCGAGCAGAAGGTCACTGACGCGCCGGCCAGCATCAGCGTGATCAGCCAGGAAGATCTGCAACGCAAACGCTACGGTAACCTGGCCCAGGCGCTGGAAGATGTCGAAGGCATCGATGTTCGACAAGGTACGGGCAAGACCGGTGGTTTGAATATCAGCATCCGCGGTATGCCGAGCCAATATACGCTGATCCTGATTGACGGTCGTCGCCAGAACGCAGCTGGCAATGTGACGCCCAACGGCTTCAATGAAACCTCCACCAGCTTCATGCCACCGATGTCTGCCATTGAGCGTATCGAGGTGATCCGCGGTCCAATGTCCACACTCTATGGCTCCGACGCTATGGGTGGCGTAGTCAACATCATTACCAAGAAGGTCGCCAGCGAGTGGGCTGGTTCGATCAGCCTGGATCATACCTTCCAGGAAAACCGTGATTATGGCGATGCCAGCAAGGCCAGTCTGTATGCCAGCGGCCCTTTGATTGAGGGGCTGATGGGGTTGGCAGTACGCGGCAGCCTGTATGACCGCAGCGCCTCGGATCTGAGTTTCGATAACGACAGCACCGTCAGCAAGCGTGGTGCAGCGCCGGTGGAAGGCCGTAACAACACGGTTGGCGCCCGCCTCACCCTCACTCCGCATGAAAATCATGATTTTGCCCTGGACTTTGAACGTGGCCGCCAGGTCTACGACAATGATGACTGTCAGTTGGGTAATCTGGACGGCAAGGCCACCGGCAGTGCAACCGGTGGGTGCGCAGCGGATGCGCCTACCGCCCATGGGTATAAGGACGAGCTGCGCTTCGAGCGCGAGCAGGTCGCGCTTACCCATACTGGCCGGTTGGGCTTCGGGGTGCTGGACAGCAGTCTGATGCATAACACCACAGAGACCCTTGGGCGTACCATCCCCGGCCGCAGCGCTGGCGGTGATATCGGAACTCCACTGCCGGCGGCGCCCTGGGCGACGGTCGGTGATGATCGCAAGCTGGAGACGACCAATCTGGTCCTGGACAGCAAGTTGGTTGCCCCAGTCGGCGATGCGCATATTCTCACTGTCGGCGGCCAGTGGTGGAAGGCTGAAATGACCGATGACATTGCCGGCACCGATTTCGAACAGACCTCCTGGGCGCTGTTCTCGGAGGACGAATGGCGCCTGCGTGATGACCTTGCGCTGACTTTGGGGGTGCGTTACGACGATCACGAAAGTTTTGGCGGGAACGTCAGCCCGCGGGCTTACCTGGTGTGGAACGCGACCGACAGCTGGACACTGAAAGGTGGTGTCAGCAGAGGCTACAAGACGCCGGACCTGAATGACCTGCATAACGGTATCAATGGCATTACCGCCCAGGGGCGTGCGGTAACCGTAGGTAATCCGGACCTTGATCCGGAAACCAGCACCAATACCGAGTTCGGCGTCTATTACGACAACCTGGCAGGATTCAATGCTAATGCCACGCTGTTCCACAATAAGTTCAAAGACAAGATCGCCAGCGGACCGCTGATTATCGACCATCCGTTGTGCCTCGGTAACACGACTACCAACGGTACTCCCAACCCTGGCTGCTCACCCTTGATCAACGTAGACGAGGCTGTCACCAAAGGGATCGAGTTGGCTGGGGGCTGGCAGTTCGCCCCGACCTGGAAGCTGAATGCAAATTACACTTACACCGACAGCGAGCAAAAGAGTGGCGCAAACAAGGGAGCGGCGTTCACCAATACTCCCAGGCACATGCTCAACGCCAGTCTGAACTGGAGTGCAAGTGATCGCCTGGAACTTTGGTTCAAAGGGGAATATCGTGGCAAGCGTGACCGCTTTACCAGCCTGTATCAGAACCTGAGCCAGGAAAATCAGGCTGTCCAGAGTCAGGTCGGTGATCTCAAGGCTTATGAAGTGTTTCATCTGGGCGGGTCATTCCGCGCCTCGGATAATGTCACTCTGAATGCCACTATCTACAATCTGTTTGATAAGGACTTCCTGGACGGCGGTATCTACCAATATACGTCTGGCGGTGTTACGAATACCGGATGGGCATCGCACTATACGCATTCAGCCCAGTCCACTACAGGAACGTTGGAAGAAGGTCGCCGACTCTGGCTCTCTGCTACCGTCGACTTCTGATTTTTACTTCTCAAGACACCCCGGATTCTTCCGGGGTGTTGCCCCCCCCCAGTAATATTTTCTCCTCAATTAGCCACAGGTATGGCGCTATTGTCAGGAGCGCTTTATACTTCCACCCCCCGTAATGATAATCATAATTATTTAGATTAGCGTGATGATCACACTGGAGTTTCCAAAAGAGCACAAAAAGGAGCGCTACCTGGATGTCGATCAACACTACTCTTCCCTCCTATCTCGTGGGCAGCATGGGGCTGCTGGCGAGCTGTATTGCCCTGGCCAACGAGAACTCGGTACAACTGCCGGATGTCACCGTGGTCTCGGCCACCGGTTTTGAACAGAAACTCACCGACGCGCCGGCCAGTATCAGCGTCATCAGCCGCGAGCAGTTGCAGAGCAAGCCCTATGCGGGCCTGGCCGATGCGTTGCGTGACGTCGAAGGTGTCGATGTCGGCGCGGATCTGGACAAGAACGGCAACATCAGTATCACCATGCGTGGCCTGCCGAAGGACTACACCCTCGTGCTGATCGATGGCCGTCGGCAGAGTGATATCGGCGACATCGGGCCGAACAACTTCGGCAACAGTCAGTTCATGTACATGCCGTCGATGGATGCCATCGAGCGCATCGAGGTGATCCGCGGGCCGATGTCCACGCTCTATGGCGCCGATGCCATGGGTGGCGTGATCAACATCATTACCCGCAAGGTGCAGGACAACTGGGGCGGTTCCATCAGCCACGGGCTGACATTCCAGGAAGACTCGCAGTTCGGTGACGACCGCAAGACCGACCTGTTCGCCAGTGGCCCGCTGATCAAGGGCCTGGTCGGGCTTGGGCTGCGTGCCAGCCTGTACGACCGCGAGCAGAGCGATCCGGGCTACAGCGTCGGCACTCTGGTCAACGGTGACGGCAGCCTGTTCGAGGACAGAGGCAGTTTCGGTGACAAGAAAATCGTCGCCGCGAAGAATTGGAACGCCGGTTTCACCCTGAACTTCACGCCGCTGGAGGATCACGACTTCCAGTTCGAATACGATATCGCCAAGCAGCGTTATGACAATACCGAGGGTCAGACCGGGACGCTGGACTCCGTCGAGAGCCTGTGGCGCGCCAGTCGCGGGATCATCCAGCCGCGGGTCGGTTACTCCGAGTACCAGCGGGTGGAGCGCGAGCAGTTCGTGCTGGCCCATACTGGGCGTTGGAACTTCGGTACCAGCACCACCAGCCTGACCCGCAGCACCAGCAACAACCTGGGGCGTTCCTTGCCGCTGACTGTGCAGGAGCGCAGTGATCTACAGGCCATCTGGGATCAGGCCGCGGCTGACCAGGGGGTGACTACCCCGGTGCTGACCGATGATCTGCGTGCAGAACTAGAAGGTTCCTTCTTGCCGCGTAAGCGTCGTGAGCTGGAAATCCGCAACACCATTTTTGATACCAAACTGAGCAACTCCATTGGCAACCACCACTTCACCATCGGCGGTCAGTACTTCTTCGCCGAGATGGAAGACGGGGTGTTCGGCATGGATGGTGCCGGCTTCCAGTCCGGTAAGACCCAGGACCACAAGCAGTGGGCGCTGTTCGCCGAGGATAACTGGGATCTCACCGATAAGCTGACCTTCACCTATGGTGCGCGCTACGACGACCATAATATCTTCGGCTCCGAGATCAGCCCGCGGGCCTATCTCACCTGGCGCACCACCGACAACTGGACGCTCAAGGGTGGGGTCAGCACCGGCTACAAGACACCCAAGCCGAACCAGCTGTTCCCCGGCATCGTCGGTTTCGGTGGCCAGGGTGTCAGCCCCATGGCCGGCTCGCCTGATCTGAAGCCGGAAACCAGTACCAACTATGAAGTTGCGGTCTATTACGACAACCTGAGTAACTTCAACGCCAACGCTACGCTGTTCTTCAACGACTTCAAGGACAAGATAGCCACGGCCGATGCCGTTCCCAACTGCTACAACGCCAGTGGTGTGAAATACCTGAGTTCCGGTTGTGTGGATGTCGGTCCAGGCTGGGCCGAGCTGGGCTATAACAGCTTCAGCCAGAGCACCAACGTGGACAAGGTCGAGACCAAGGGTATCGAGCTGGCAGCACGCTGGGAGATCGTCCCGACGCTCAGCCTGAGCGGCAACTACACCTACACCGACAGCGAGCAGAAAAGCGGTCGACAGAAAGGCCTGCCACTGGTCAATACACCCGAACATATGTTCAACAGCACGCTTAGCTGGGACGTGTTGCCACGCCTGAACCTGTCGCTGATCGCCGAGGTACGGGACGAGCGCTATCGCGGTACGGCCACCACCACAGGACCACAGCCGGTTACTCGCAAGCTGTATTACAAGTCCTATGACATCTACCACCTGGGCATGCGCTTCCAGGCCAGTGATGACCTGACCCTGCATGGCCGGGTCAACAACCTGCTGGACAAGAATATGGCCGGCCGCAACTGCGAGCCGACCTATGATGCCCTGGGCGCGCACGACAGCTGGTCCTGTTCCAATGATTACAACGTCACGGAGAAGGCACGCAGCTTCTGGCTGTCAGCCAACTACCGGTTCTGACCAACAACCTCGGCCCGGGACTGCCCGGGCCAACTGACCCACAAGAGTAGTCAATGAAACATCTGGCGATCGGCACCCTGCGACAATGGCACTGGGTCAGTTCGGCATTATGCCTGGCAGGCATGCTGCTGTTCGCGGTGACCGGTATCACGCTCAATCACGCTGGTGAGATCGAGGCCAGGCCACAGGTACGCAGCGTCGAATTGCAACTGCCGGACGAACTTATGGCGTCGTTGCCCGTCGCTGCCGAACAGCAGCTACTTGCCGACCCCTTGCACCGCTGGCTGCAGGATAGTCTGGGCGTACGTTTCGAAATACGGGCCGCGGAATGGTCGGACTCGGAGCTGTACGTCGGCATGCCCAGGCCCGGCGGGGATGCCTGGCTGACCCTGGACCTGGAGTCCGGCGAGCTGTTCTTCGAGACCACCGACCGGGGTTGGATCGCCTATGCCAACGATCTGCACAAGGGCCGCCACAGCGGTACGGCCTGGAGCTGGTTCATCGATATATTCGCTGCGGTCTGCGTGATTTTCACCCTGACCGGCCTGCTGCTGCTCATGCGCCAGGCCCGCTCACGCCCGGCTACCTGGCCGGTGACCGGGCTCGGCCTGCTGATTCCGCTACTCATTGCCTTGCTGTTGATCCACTGAGAAGAGAGAGAGCCCATGCACAAATGGTTGTTATTGTCGCTGGCGACAGCGATCACCACGCTCAGCGCCGCCGAGTTGGAAGTATCCGTCGAGGTGCCGCGCCTGGCCGTGGCGGAGTATCACCGCCCCTACGTGGCGATCTGGATCGAGAATGCCGACGGCCACGTCGCCGACCTGTCGGTCTGGTATGACCTCAAGCTGCGTGACCGTGAGGGAGAGAAGTGGCTGAAGGACATGCGCCAATGGTGGCGGCGCAGCGGGCGCGCGCTGGAGTTGCCGATCGATGGCCTGTCCGCCGCGACCCGGCCAGTCGGCCAGCATAGCCTGCGCTTTGGCGATGACCACCCGACGCTGGCCGCGCTGGTGCCCGGCGACTACCAGTTGCTGGTCGAGGCCGCCCGGGAAGTGGGTGGGCGCGAACTGGTCCGCCTGCCCTTCAGCTGGCCGGTAACCGAGCAGGTCAGTCACCAGGCGGCCGGTACCAGCGAACTGGGCAAGATCCAATTGAACATTCAACCCTGAAACCATTGATTCCAACGAAGAGAAGAACAAGCCCATGCTCAAACGACTCACCTGCTGGTCGGCGCTGGCCGTCGCCATGACCCTGCCCCTCTCCGCCCAGGCCCACCGTGCCTGGATGCTGCCCTCGACCACCATCGTTTCCGGTGACAACGCCTGGGTCAGCGTGGACGCAGCGGTATCCAACGACCTGTTCTATTTCGAGCATCACCCCTTGGTACTGGAGGGCATCGGCAAGGCACCGGAGCGCGCCAGCGCTGCGCCGGCCGGCCAGGATGCCGCCCCAGCCCGGCCGCGCCCGGCCAATCGCCTGCTGATCACTGCGCCGGATGGCAGCGAAGTAGCCGCGCAGAATGGCCACGTTGGCAAGTACCGCAGCGTCTTCGATGTGGAACTCAATCAGAAAGGCACCTACAAACTGGCAATCGCCGGTGCCCCGCGCTACTTCGCACGCTACAAGGAGAATGGCGAGGATCGCCGTTGGATGGGCGAGCTGGCCGAGGCGGCGCAAGCCATACCGGCCACAGCCGAGGACGTACAGATCAGCCGGATGGAGTCGCGGATGGAGGTGTTCATCACCTCCGGCCAGCCAACCGACAAGGTGTTCGCACCCACTGGCCAGGGCCTGGAGCTGCAGCCGGTGACCCATCCCAATGACCTGTTCGCCGAAGAAACCGCCGAGTTCATCTTCCTGCTCGACGGCAAGCCGGCTGCCGGCGTCGAGGTCAACGTCATTCCCGGTGGCATCCGCCATCGCGATGAGCTGAACGACATCACGGTGACCAGCGACGCCGAGGGCAAGGTTGCCATTACCTGGCCGCAGTCCGGTTTCTGGTGGCTGGAAGCCAAAGCGGTGCAGGAAGATGGCCTCGAGGCGCCGCTGAACCAACGGCGTGCCACCTATACCGCCACGCTTGAAGTCATGGCTCCCTGATGAGCCTGCTGGAGCTGTCGTGGTTGAGCGACCCGCTGGCTGCCCGTCGGTTGTGGGCGGCGCTGGCCTTCGGCGGCTGGCTGCTGTTGTGCTGGTATTGCCTGGCTCTGGCCTGGCGCCGCCGGCACAGGGGCAGTCCTGCAGCGGCTGCGGACTGGCTGATCGCCTATGCCAGCCAGTCCGGCGCTGCCCGGCAGATCGCCGAGCAGCTCGCCATGACCGCCGGGCACGATGGCCAGGCACCGGCGCTGCTGCCACTCAATGACCTGTCGCTGGACGACCTCGGCCGCCACACCCGGGCATTGTTTGTCGTCAGTACCTATGGCGAAGGCGAAGCACCGGACAATGCGGCACTGTTCTGGCGCAGAGCCAGGCATCAGCGCCCGGCCCTGCGCGCACTGCAGTATGGCGTGCTGGCATTGGGTGACAGCCAGTACGCCGACTACTGTGGCTTCGGCCGGCGCCTCGATCGCTGGCTGAGTGCCGCCGGTGCGCAACCAGCGATACCTCATACCGAGGTCGACCAGCTCGACCCCGGGACGCTGCAGCAATGGCGCAGCCGGGTCGATCAGCTGTTCGGCCTGCCCGAGGTGGACAATAGCACCCCGGAAGCGGCAACCAGCTGGGTACTGGCCGAACGACGGCAGCTCAATCCGTCCAGTCCTGGCGCCCCGGCCTGGCTGATACGCCTGTTGCCGGTCGCCGACATGCCGCACTGGCAGGCCGGCGACCTGGCCCAACTGCGCATCGGCTCGCTGCGGCGCACCTATTCCATTGCCAGCCTCCCCGAGGACGGCGCGCTGGAACTGATCGTGCGCCAGGTCATCGGCGACGATGGCCAGCTCGGGCAAGGTTCCGGCTGGCTGTGTCAGCATGCCGAGCCTGGTGCCACGCTCGAGGTGGTGCTGCGCCCCAACCCACAGTTTCACCTGCTCGACCAGGATGCCCCGACCATCTTCATCGGCGCCGGCACCGGCCTGGCCGGGCTGCGTGGTCTGATCAAGCAGCGTCAACACCAAGGACGTAGGGACAACTGGCTGATCTTCGGCGAACGCTGCCAGCAGCATGACCGCTGGTTGGCTGAGGAGCTGGAGGCCTGGGTGGCGCAGGACCGCTTGCTGCTCGACCGGTGCTTTTCCCGTACCGAGGAGACGACCGAGTATGTCCAGCACCGCCTGACCAGCAAGGCAGACCAGCTACGCCAGTGGGTTGATCAAGGCGCCTGCATTCGTGTCTGCGGCAGGCTGGCCGGCATGGGCAACGCCATCCATGCTGTGCTGCAGGAATTACTGTCGGCGGAGCAATGGCAGGGGCTGCAACAACAGAACCGCTACCGCCGGGATCTGTATTGACGATCTGCTTAACCCTGCCCCGGCGGAACCATGCGGTGAGCGCAACGGTCAGAACTAGCACAGTCCGCTTCGTCTGGGCAGATGTTTTCAACTAATCAGGAGTGCATACATGGACATCATTCGCCTTATCGCCGCCATTCTCTTGCCGCCCCTCGGTGTCTTTCTGCAGGTCGGTTTGGGTGGCGCGTTCTGGCTCAACATATTGCTGACGCTGTTCGGTTATCTCCCGGGCATCATCCACGCGGTGTGGATCATCGCTCGCCGATAAGCTCCTTCCCGTGCAATGCGGCCACCTGGTTCCTGCCGGCGCTCTTGGCTTCATAGAGCGCCTGGTCGGCTGTGCGGGCCAGGTCGTCCATGATCTGTTCGGTATCGCCGCCCTGCTCCACCGACCAGCAGCTGCAGCCTATGCTGGTGGTGACACGCCCCCAGACTGATCCGGCATGGGGCAAATGCAGATCATAGATGGCCATACCCAGCGCCTCGGCGCACTGCCTGGCTGCGTTCAGGTCCAATCCCGGCAGCAGTACCGCAAATTCCTCGCCGCCTACCCTTGCCACCATCTCGCCTGCCCGCTTGAACCAGTCCTTCATGAGATTGGCCAGCGCTGCCAGACAGGCGTCGCCCTCGGCGTGACCATAGCGGTCGTTGTAACCCTTGAAGAAGTCCACATCCAGCATCAGCAGGCTGACCGGGTAACCCAGCCGCTGGGCACGGTACAGCTCCTCGATCTGATGCTGTTCGAAATGCCTGCGATTGGCCAGACCCGTCAGAGGATCTGTGCGTGACATTTCCAGCAGCTCCTGCTGGGCCGCCTCCAGACCTATCACGTGATCCCAGTGCTGGACCAGACTGAACAACCATTGCCCCGCGCCCTGCAGCAACCCCTCCTGTTCAGGGACCATGTCACCGGGGGTCTTGCTCCTGGCCACGAAGTGGAACCGCCGCTGCTGATTGGCAAATGCAACGATCAGGCTCCGCTCATCCAGATGCGTGACCGACCAACCGGTCGGGCTGGCTGACATCAAGCCAACCAGCCGATCAAGCCAGAGCGGATCCTCCTGCTCCATCCAATGGGCGCGCAGCTCGCCGTTATCCAGGAGGGCGCAGGCGTCCAGATGCATGTACTGCGCCAGTGTCTGCAGCGTCTGGGTCATGGCCCGCGGATACTGCGCCTGACGCAGGTGCATCAGCTTGAGGCTGCTGCCGGAAATCAGTTTGAGATAGCCATTGAGGTAGCCCAACTCCGATGTCCGCTCGGCTACGCGGCGGTCCAGACTGTCGCGCTCGCGGGCCAGTTGCCCGATGGCGTTCTCGTGCTGCTCGGCATAGTGAGCCATTCCCTCATGCAGGGTTTCGAATCCCCGTGAGATCAGATCTATCTCGTCGAACCAGGGGCGTTCGCTGCGTACCAGGGCAAGCCGCGGGGCGTTCTTCTGCGGCCGCAAGGTCGCCACGTAGTCCGCTATCAGCCGCAGCGGCTGCCCCATGTCGCGATGCAGCAGTCTGAACACGATGGCGAAAAGCATCAGGGTGTAGAGCGAGAACTCCAGCACCCTCTGCAGGATGGAGTCCCTGATCAGCCTTGCCATGCGCTGATTATTGAAATGGATCTGCAACTCACCCAGACGCTGATGTTCATCCAGCGGCGAATGAACCAGCAGCGTGGTGTCGGCAGCCCTGGCCGGGGGTTCACCGAGATCGATGCTCAGGCCGGTTTCGGTCTGCAGATGCAGCGAGGCATACGGGGATAACGGCGCAGCAGGTGATGCGTCTGCTCAAGCGCCTTGTCGTAGGACCAGTCCGCATATACCTTCTGCAGCAGTCTGACCTGGGGAAACTCGTTCAGCGCGCGTTCGAGCCCCCGGTTGCGTTCCATGGAGGTATGGGTGGAGCGGTCGCCTGCTATGGCGATCATTTCCAGCGGTTCACCCGCCGGCAGGTCGCGCAGGGCTGCCTGAATGAGTGCGCGGGCGGCGATATAGCCTCCCTCCTCGGCCACCGGTACCAGACTGCCCAGCCACTGACGAAAGCGCTGACGGGGGAAGCCGACCTGCTCATGGGCAGGCCCGATTACCGAATTGAATGCCAGAAAGACCGGGATATCCGCCCGCTCGGCCGCCATCAGCTGGGGAGCCAGGGTGGCCTTCTCCGCGACCACTATCACATAGTCCGGCCGCTCCTGCCTGGGCCGCTCACCGAGTGTTTCGACCAGATGTATCTGCGCCAGATAATTGCGCTCGGCGGTCAGTATCTCCAGATGGATTCCCAGACTGTCCGCCGCCTGCTGCATGGCTGCACTGGCGAGGCTCCAGTAAGGCTCATCACTCTTGCCGGGATTGATGAAGGCCATGCTCAGCGCCGCTGCAGGGAACGGCGCGAGTCCCAGCAGCAGGAGAAAGGTGACCCGACAGACAGCGGAAATGAGCAAACCTCTGGCCCCTCATGAAAAAGCCAGAATAATAGCACATCACATTTACTGCGCCATTAGTTCGCCACTTTCCGCCCCTTGGGATTCCGCCCCGTGGATGACGCAGCGATTGCGGCCACCGTTCTTGGCCTGATAGAGACAGATATCCGCCCGATGGATCCAGCTGCTGCTGTCGTCCTCGGGCAACAACAGGGTTCCGCCGATCGATACCGTCACCGGCCCACCCGGGGTGTGAACCCGCTCACCTACGGCACGAACAATGTTCTGCGCCGCGCTGTTCAAGCCGCTCAGGTCCGCTCCTGGGAGAAGCAGGACGAACTCTTCTCCACCGAGGCGGAACAGACGGTCGGCACGGCGCGAGCTATGCCATACCAGGTTCGCCAGATCGACCAGCACCCGGTCCCCTTCGGCGTGACCATGGGTATCGTTGATTATCTTGAAGTGATCGATATCCAGCAACAGCAGACCACACTGGTTGCCATGGCGCCTGAAGTTGGCCAGGGCGATTTCGATCTCCTGCATCAGGGTACGGCGGTTCCCCACTCCGGTCAGCGGGTCCAGGTTGGCCAACTCCTGCAGGCTGCGCCGTTGTAACGTCGTACGCCAGGCAAAGAGGTAGGCGAACAGGCTGCAGATCAGCGCGGTGCAGGCGAAGATGATCAGATGCTGCAGATCGGTAAAGATCGTTCCGGGTCGCCACAGGCCATAGAGGCAGATAGCGGCAAGCGAGCCCAGGGTGATCAGCGTGCTGCGCAGCGGCGGGGCAATGAAGAAGTTGAACAGGACGACACAGTAGAACCAGAACAGGCCGGTAACGGGAAGGTAGATGGCCGCGATGATGGCGCCGGCGGCGTAGAGCAGTGACAGTATCTGCCCGGCCAGGCGAGGCTGTCCGCGGTACCAGGCGATATACAGTGCCATCAGGGTGGTCAGGGTGAGCAGGGAATCCAGCGCCACCATGACCCATTCGCCAGCGATCCATCGATACAGCGCGAAAGGGAAAATGCTCACCAGGCCCAGCAGCCCTGCAAAGATCACGATGGCCAGATAGGCGTCGTGTCGCAGGCGGCTCCAGAGGTCACGCATATACAGATCCATCTGTTATTTTGCGTAAGGCTACCCCGAAGGCCTGGGCAATACAATGGCTATGCGCTATCAGATCAGGCAGCCTGGGCAGTGTCCCTGATGCGCTTGACCATGGCCCGCAAGCCGTTGCCCCGGGTCACACTCAGATGCTTGAGCAGATTCAGACGACTGAAGTAATCCTCGATGTCGAACGCAAGGATTTCCTCCGGCGTACGCCCGTTGTAGGCCGCCAGAACTACTGCCAACAACCCCTTGACGATGAAGGCATCACTGTCAGCATCGAAATACAGCCGGCCACCCTCGTTGCGGCTGGTCAGCCATACCTGGCTCTGGCAACCACGCACCATGTTCTGCTCGACCCGGGCCTGCTCGTCGAGAGGCGGCAGCTCGCGCCCCAGGTCGATGATGTACTTGTAACGATCCTCCCAGCTGTCGAAGAAGGACAGGCTGTCGAGAATGTCGTCGCTGGTCACGTCAGTACCAAATTGGCTCATGAAAAATCCTTAGAAGAACAGGCCGGTTTCCAGTTGAGCCTCTTCGCTCATCATGTCGCGGCTCCAGGGCGGATCAAACACCAGATCGACCTTGACCTCGGCTACATTGGGAACCAGCCGCACGCGGTATTCCACGTCCCCGACCAGTACCGGGCCCATGCCACAGCCTGGAGCGGTGAGGGTCATCTCTATATTCACGCGCTTTGCCTGCTGGTCGATGCGCACCGAGTAGATCAGCCCCAGATTCACCAGATCCACCGGGATCTCCGGATCGTAAACCGTACCGAGCGCGGTCCATACGTCCTCTTCACGGATCTGGTCGTCAACCGGCGGCGGAAAGCTCAGCAGCTCGGGTTCCAGTCCCAGTTTCTCGGCATCGGTGCCATCGACTCGGACCATCTGACCGTTATAGGTCACCGTATAGTTGCCACCCAGCGCCTGGGTAATGGTGACAAAGGTATCCTTGGGGATCGTCAGCGCAGTGCCATCGGGAACCCGCCGCGCCGGGCAATCCGCCCGGGCTACTACCATGCGTCTTTCCATTTCAACTCACACTGAAGCTTTCGCCACAACCGCACTGGTCTTTGACGTTGGGATTGATGAAGCGGATCTGGCGATTGATGCCCTCGTTGACCAGGTCGATTTCAGTACCGGAAAGCACATGCAGGCTACCGGAGTCCACCAGCAGCTCCACCTGATCGTCCAGCTGGTAGTGCAGATCGCCTTCGACGCCCTCCTCGACCAGATCGATGACATACATGAAGCCGGTGCAGCCGCTCTTCTTGACGCTCAAGCGCACGGCCTTGCCCGGCTCACGGGCCAGCTGCCGGCGGAAATGCTCCAGCGCCGCGGGGGTCACGGTGACCACCTGGCTGGTCGGATCGAATGCCTGAACTGTCATTCTCTACTCCTCGACAAGAAACTGTTTTGCCTTGACCAGAGCCTCAACCAGCCGATCAATGTCCGCCCGGGTGTTATAGAAACAGAAGCTCGCGCGGATGGTGCCGGGTATCCCCAGCTGATCCATGATCGGCTGCGCGCAGTGATTGCCAGTGCGTACCGCCACACCCTGCTGGTCAAGCAGCATGCCCACATCATGGGGATGGGTGCCATCAATCAGGAAACTCAGCACGCCGGCTCGCTGTGCCGCGGTGCCGACCAGGGTAATCCCCGGCAACTCGCGGACACGGGCTTCGGCGTACTCGAGCAGGTCGCGCTCGTGCGCCTCGGCGGCGTCCCGATCAATCCCCTGCAGATAGTCAACCGCCGCGCCGAGGGCAATCACACCGGCGATATCCGGGGTGCCTGCCTCGAACTTGTAGGGCAGCTGATTGTAGGTAGTACCGGCAAAGCTGACCGACTCGATCATCTCACCCCCACCCTGGTACGGCGGCATGGCCTCGAGCAGTGCGGCCTTGCCATAGAGCACGCCCACGCCCGTCGGGCCGAACATCTTGTGCGCCGAGAACACATAGAAGTCGCAATCCAGCGCCTGCACATCCACCCGGATGTGGCTCATTGCCTGAGCCCCGTCAATCAGGCACAGGGCCCCTGCCTGGTGGGCCAGTTGCACGATTCGCTCAACCGGATTCACCGTCCCCAGAGCATTGGACACGTGACCGCAGGCAACCATTCGCACCCGCTCATCGAGCATCTGCTGCAATGCATCCAGGTCCAGGGTGCCGGTGCTGTCCACCGGGATCGGCTCGACGGTAGCGCCCATCTGCGCAGCAATCATCTGCCAGGGCACTATGTTGGAGTGGTGCTCCATGGCCGACACCAGGATCCGATCCCCGGGCTTCAGGGCACTGCGCCCCCAGCTGGCGGCTACCAGATTGATGCTTTCGGATGTCCCCCGGGTCCAGATGATCTCCCGCGGCTCGGCGGCATTGATCAGCTGGGCGACCTTGACCCTGGCCTGCTCGAACTTCTCGGTAGCCCGTTCGGCCAGCGCGTGGGCACCCCGGTGCACGTTGCTGTTGTCGTGCCGGTAATAGTCGACAATGGCCTGGATCACCGCCTCGGGCTTCTGCGTGGTGGCGGCATTGTCCAGATACACCAGCGGCTTGCCATGCACCTGCTGCTGCAGGATCGGGAAGTCCTTGCGTATCTGTTCCGCATCAAAGGCAGTGCGGGTTGCCAACGCCGCTTCACTCATAGGTCATTTGCCCCAGCTTCTCGTCGGCCTGACCGAACAGGGCAGTCAGCCGTGGACGCAGGTAATCCTGGATGGCCTGCTCCGGCACCTCGTTGAGCAGCTCGTTGATGAAACCGAAGCTCAGCATGCGCACTGCTTCCGCGCGAGTGACACCGCGGCTCTGCAGATAGAAGATCGAGGTTTCATCCAGCTGCGCGATGGTCGCACCGTGCCCGCAGCGAACGTCATCGGCGTAAATTTCCAGTTCCGGCTTGGTATTGACCTCGGCATTGGGCGAGGTCAGCAGGTTGCGGTTGCTCATTTCCGCCAGAGTCTTCTGTGCGTCCTGGTGGATATGAATGCGCCCGTTGAACACCGCCTTGGCCGAGTCACCGATGATGCCGCGGAACACCTCGTCGGTCGTGCAGTGCGCAACCTTGTGCTCGACGTTGGTGTGATAGTCGATCAACTGCCGGTTGCGCGGCAGATAGACACCGTTGAGCCCCAGGTGCGCGCCCTGCCCGCAATGGTTGACGTGATAGTCGATGCGCTTGAGCCGGCTGCCCTGCCCCAGCGCGAAGCCGAGGAAGCGGGCGTCACGGTGCAGGTCCACGTGCACCCCACCCACATGCAGCAGGTCTTCCTGCTCGAGGTTGATGCGGTAGTGCTGCATCCGCGCGTTGTTGCCGACCACCACCTCGGTCATCGCGGTGACGAACAGATTCTGTTTCTCGTCGCCGGATACGTAATGCTCGATGAGCTCAGCCTCGGCGTTGTCCTCAAGCACCACCAGTACGCGCTGACTGCTCATCGCCGGCTGCGCTTCGGGAGTGGATACGTTGAGAATGTAAACCGGCTTGTCCAGCGTCTGGTTGCGCGGCACATGGATCAGTACGCCGTCAGCCGCCAGGGCATCGCTGAGCGCGCCGAACAGATGCAGTGAGCTGTCCATGACGGTGCCCAGCTGGCTGCGAATCAGCTCGCGCTGGGCCGCATCGGCCTCGCTGAAGCGAGCCACGCCGGCCGGCAGTGCACTGGAGTGCTCTGGACGGAAGTGTCCATTGACAAACACCAGGCGGGTCGCATCCACCGGAATCGGATCAATCGCCTGCTGCCAGGCACAGTCATCCACGCTGGCCCAGCGGGCCGGGTTGTCGTTCTGCAGAGGCAGCAGCGGTGTGTACTTCCAGGCCTCTGTCTTGCGGGTCGGCCAGACGGCCGCGGCCCAGCGATCGGCACCGCGGGCACGCAGATCGGCCAACCAGTCGGTGCCGCTCTGCTGGGACGCCAGCTGCAGGGCCTGCTGTTGAAAGTCAGTCATGCCTCAGCCTTCCCCGTTTTCCAGCCAGCCGTAGCCCTTGGCTTCCAGCTCCAGGGCCAGCTCCTTGGTGCCGGTCTTGACGATCCGGCCATCGGCCAGAACATGAACGTAGTCTGGCACGATGTAATCGAGCAGGCGCTGATAGTGGGTAACCACGATGAAACTGCGCTTGCCGTCACGCATGGAATTCACGCCATCGGCAACCACCTGCAGGGCGTCGATATCCAGCCCCGAGTCGGTTTCATCGAGAATGCACAGATCCGGCTCCAGCAGCATCATCTGCATGATCTCGTTGCGCTTCTTCTCGCCGCCGGAGAAGCCTTCGTTGACGCCGCGCTTGAGGAAGTTGGCATCCAGATCCACGCGCTTGCTGGTTTCCCGCGCGAGCTTCATGAATTCCACCGAGGACAGCTCCGGCAGCCCGAGGTGCTTGCGCTTGGCATCAACCGACACCTTGAGAAATTCCATGTTGCTGACGCCGGGAATCTCCACCGGATACTGGAACGCCAGGAACAGGCCCTCGCGGGCGCGTTCCTCGGTGTCCATCTCAAGCAGATCCTTGCCCTTGAACTGCACGCTGCCGGCAGTCGCCTCGTAGCCCGGACGACCGGAGAGCACGTTGCCCAGGGTACTCTTGCCGGAGCCGTTGGGCCCCATGATGGCATGCACCTCGCCCGGCTTGACCTCGATATCCAGACCCTTGAGGATATCCTTCTCTTCAACTTTCGCGTGCAACCCTTTGATCGATAACATATTTTACGCCTGATAATCTGTATGAATCGTTTCGACAGCGTGGGTAATCAACCCACCGAACCTTCGAGACTGACTTCGAGCAACTTGCCCGCTTCCACCGCGAACTCCATCGGCAGCTCCTTGAACACCTCACGGCAGAAGCCGTTGACGATCATGGACACCGCCTTCTCCGCGTCCAGCCCGCGCTGCTGGCAGAGGAACAGCTGGTCGTCGCTGACCTTGGAGGTGGTGGCTTCGTGCTCGACCACCGCAGTCGGGTTCTTGCTCTCGATGTAGGGGAAGGTGTGTGCACCGCAGCGATCGCCGATCAGCAGCGAGTCGCACTGGGTAAAGTTGCGCGCCCCCTCGGCACCCGGGTTGATCCGCACCAGACCGCGGTAGGCACTGTCGCTGCGCCCGGCGGAGATACCCTTGGCGACGATGGTCGAACGGGTATTCTTGCCCAGATGGATCATCTTGGTGCCGGTATCGGCCTGCTGGAAGTTGTTGGTCAGTGCCACCGAATAGAACTCGCCCACGCTGTTGTCACCCTTGAGGATGCAGCTGGGGTACTTCCAGGTAACCGCCGAGCCGGTCTCGACCTGGGTCCAGGAGATCTTCGCGTTGGTATGGGCCACGCCACGCTTGGTCACGAAGTTGTAGATACCGCCCTTGCCTTCGGCGTCACCCGGGTACCAGTTCTGCACCGTGGAGTATTTGATCTGGGCATTGTCCAGTGCCACCAGCTCGACCACGGCGGCATGCAGCTGATTCTCGTCGCGCATCGGCGCGGTGCAGCCTTCCAGATAGCTGACATAGGAACCCTCGTCGGCAACGATGAGGGTCCGCTCGAACTGTCCGGTATTGAGTTCGTTGATACGGAAATAGGTCGACAGCTCCATCGGGCAGCGTACGCCCTTGGGAATGTAGACGAAGGAACCATCGGAAAACACTGCCGAATTCAGGGCAGCGTAATAGTTGTCCTTCTGCGGCACCACGGTGCCCAGATACTGCTTGACCAGGTCCGGGTACAGGCGAATGGCCTCACTGATCGGACAGAAGATGACCCCCGCTTCCGCCAGTTTCTCGCGGAAGGTGGTCACTACCGAAACCGAGTCGAACACCACATCCATGGCCACGCCGGCCAGCTGTTCCTGTTCGTGCAGCGGAATGCCGAGCTTTTCATAGGTGCGCAGCAGCTCCGGGTCCACTTCATCCAGACTCTTGGGCCGGTCAGCCATGCTTTTCGGCGCGGAGAAATAGGAGATATCCTGAAAGTCGATCTCGGGATACTTGACGTGGGCCCAGGTCGGCTCTTCCATCTCGCACCAGGCGCGGTAGGCCTTGAGACGCCACTCGAGCATCCACTCCGGCTCTTCCTTGCGAGCCGAGATGAAGCGGATCACGTCCTCACTGAGTCCGGGCGGCAGGGTGTCGGATTCGATGTCGGTATGGAAACCGGCAGCGTATTCCGTCTTGATCAGGTTCTCGACTTCTTGAGTCACGGTATCACCTCAATCTCGCAGCCAGCATGGATTTACCTGGCTGCTGTCAGTGTCAGGCTGCAATACCTCTGCGGGTATTACGCAAAAACGTGCGGCGAACCGCGTATTCAGAGGATGCGATCCAGGTCCGCAACCTTGTGCTGGCCGGCGCAGCCCCCCTTGTCCTGGCGGGCGCGCACCCGTTGGATGTCGTCACGGGAGACCAGATCAGCGAGGGTTATCTCGCTCAGAAAATCGCGCAGTCGCGCACTCAGATCCGTCCAGAGATAGTGGGTAAGACAGACATCCCCCTGCTGGCAGTCACCCTTGCCCAGACAGCGGGTAGCATCCATCGAATCGTTCACCGCCTCGACGATCTGCGCCACACTGATGGCTGCTGCACCGCCGGCGAGCCGATAGCCACCGCCCGGGCCTCGGACACTTTCCACCAGTTTGCTGCGTCGCAGCTTGGCAAAGAGTTGCTCCAGATAGGAAACCGATACGCCCTGGCGCATCGAGATGTCCGCCAGCGTGATCGGCCCCTGCTCTTCGTGCAGGGCTAGATCCAGCATGGCTGTAACCGCGTAACGGCCTTTTGTGGTCAGTCGCATAACGATACCCGAATCCGGATTTGCTGGACTCGAACTATGCAATATCCAACCATTTTAGTCAACTATTAAGCCCATAGAGCCACCCTTCCGGGCGACCGCTGCGGCGGCATAGTATAGAGCGTACAGGCCGACGCTTGAAGTCGAAGCGCCGGCGTGTTCTTCTTGATCACATTTGGGTAAAACAGCTGATACAAAGAGCATTTGCGTGTATCTTTCACCCACTTCAGGAATATGTCCCATCAGGAGTAACCAATGAGCCACGAAAAACAATTCTACATCAACGGCCAGTGGGTCGAGCCCAGCACAAACGACACCGTTGATGTGATCAACCCGGCGACCGAGGAGGTCGTTGCCACCATCGCCCTGGGCGGCGTCGAGGACGTCAACGCTGCGGTGGCGGCGGCTCGCGCTGCGTTCGAGAGTTACTCACGCACCAGCCGCGAGGAGCGCATTGCCCTGCTGGAACGCATCCTGGAAATCTATCAGCGCCGCAGCGACGAATTCGCCCGGGCCATCACCCTGGAAATGGGCGCGCCTGCCAAGCTGTCGAAATACGCTCAGGCCCCCTCCGGTACCGGCCATTTTGCCGCTGCCCTCAAGGCCCTCAAGCATTTCGAGTTCGAGGAGCGTATCGGCAACACCCTGGTGGTAAAGGAACCGATCGGTGTCTGCGGTCTTATCACCCCCTGGAACTGGCCGATCAACCAGCTTGCCTGCAAGATCGCCCCGGCCCTGGCTACCGGCTGCACCATGGTGCTCAAGCCCTCTGAAGTGGCGCCCCTGTCTGCCCTGCTGCTGGCCGAAGTGCTGGACGAGGCTGGCGTGCCCGCCGGGGTGTTCAACCTGGTCAATGGCGATGGCCCGACCGTGGGTGCGGCCATGTCCGCCCATCCGGATATCGACATGATGTCCTTTACCGGCTCTACCGGCGCTGGCCGCCAGGTAATGAAGAACGGCGCCGAGACCATCAAGCGGGTGGCACTGGAACTGGGTGGCAAGTCCGCCAATATCCTGCTCGACGATGTGAACTTCGAGAAGATGGTCGCCCACGGGGTAATGTCCTGCATGAACAACACCGGGCAGTCCTGTAACGCCCCGACCCGCATGCTGGTACCCAACAGCCGCATGGATGAGGTAGCAGAGATCGCCAAGGCGGTAGCCGCCAAGGTCAAGGCCGGCGCTCCCGATGCCCCTGACACCACCATGGGCCCGGTCGTGTCCAAGGCCCAGTGGAACAAGATCCAGGACCTGATTGCCAAGGGCATTGAGGAAGGCGCCCGTCTGGTGGTCGGCGGTA
The DNA here is from genome assembly GCF_051948695.1 of Halopseudomonas sp. Lyrl_26. Taxonomy (NCBI): domain Bacteria; kingdom Pseudomonadati; phylum Pseudomonadota; class Gammaproteobacteria; order Pseudomonadales; family Pseudomonadaceae; genus Halopseudomonas; species Halopseudomonas sp. Lyrl_26. The sequence goes on along the minus strand of NZ_JAYJLH010000001.1, from coordinate 575,587 downwards.
CCGGTCGTCCCGAGGGGCTGGATCGCGGCTATTACGTCAAGCCCACCGTGTTCAGCCATGTCACCAACGACATGACCATCGCCCGTGAGGAGATCTTCGGACCCGTGCTGTCGATCATCGGCTACGAGGATGAGGCTGACGCCATCCGCATCGCCAATGACACCCGCTACGGGCTGTCCGGCTACGTCTCCTCCGCTGATCTGGAACGCGCGCGCAATGTCGCCCGTCAGATTCGCACCGGCATGGTCCATCTCAACGGTGCCCCTCTGGACAACGACGCGCCCTTCGGTGGCTACAAGGAGTCGGGCAACGGTCGCGAATGGGGTCATTACGGCTTCGAAGACTTCCTCGAGGTGAAATCCATTTTCGGTTACTACGCCGAAGGTTGATCCCCGCAGCCGGTGCGGCGCTCGCCGCACCGGCCTTCACTTGTCTCTTCCTCTTCCCCTCCCGATTCCCCGTTGCTCAGAAAAGGGGCACCACCGGCGGCGTTTGCTGGTCAGAACCCATGACATCCTCAGTCAGGGTTATCGGATATGGCGCGGGTTCATCGAGTTTTCATCTGGGTGGCGAGCGGGATCATTCTGCTGCTGGCGGCGTTGGTGCTTGCCGTACTGCTGTTCGACTGGAATCGACTCCGACCCATCATCAACGAAAAGGCCTCCGAGGCCCTGGATAGGCCCTTCGCCATCGAGGGTGACCTGTCGGTGGACTGGCGCCGCTACCCAGGCGCATCCGGGTGGCGCGGCTGGATCCCCTGGCCGATCATTGCCGCCGAGCAGTTGCGCATGGGCAACCCGGACTGGGCTGAGGGGGATACCTTTGTCAGTCTGCAGCGCGCCGAAATGCAAGTGTCACTGCTCGCGCTACTGACACGAACCGTTCGCATCCCGCATATCAGCCTGCAGCAGCCCGAAGCCAGCCTGCAACGACTGGCCGATGGGCGCGCCAACTGGACCTTTGATCTGGGCAGGGAAGAACAGAATGAGGATGAGCAATCAGCCTGGATTCTGGATATAGGCACCATAGCTTTTGATCAGGGGCAGGTCACCATTGACGACGCGGTCAGCGAACTGAGGCTGGAGGCGCATATCGAGCCCCTGGGCGAACCCATGGAGTTCGACGAGCTGGTCGGAACGGCGCAGGCAACCGGCTCTACCGAGCATGCCTTCGCCTGGCGAGCCAGCGGACGTTATCAGGGGCAGCAGGTGGAGGGAGAAGGCAAGGCTGGCGGCGTTCTGGCGCTTCAGGATGCCGATCAGCCGTTTCCACTGGAAGCGGACGTACGTGCCGGTTCAACACGCATCCAGATAAGCGGTACGCTGACCGACCCACGGAATCTGGGTGCTCTGGACCTGCAGCTGAAGCTGTCCGGGACCAGCCTGAGTAATCTCTATCCTCTCACCGGAGTAACCCTGCCGGACACGCCGCCCTACTCCACCGACGGCCAGCTCAGCGCTGAGCTGAAGGGCGAGAATGGCGCCACCTATCACTATCGGGATTTCAACGGACGTATCGGCGACAGCGACATTCATGGTGACCTGACCTATGTGGCCAGAGAGCCCCGGCCACGCCTCTCCGGCAGCCTGGTATCCAAGCAGTTGCTGTTCAGCGATCTGGCCCCGCTGATCGGTGCCGACTCCAACGAGCAGAAGCAGGCCCGGGGCAGCGACGCCAGACAACCCGCAGGCAAGGTCCTGCCCGTGGAGGAGTTCCGTACCGAGCGCTGGCAGACCATGGATGCGGATGTGCGTGTCAGAGGCAAGCGCATAGTACACAACGAAGAACTGCCGATCTCCGACCTGGACGCCCGGGTGCAACTGGAGAATGGACAGTTGAATCTGACGCCCTTGAAGTTCGGCATGGCCGGCGGCACGCTGGAGGCCGATATCGCGCTGAACGGCGCAAACACCCCACTGCAGGGCAAAGCCCGCGTCAAGGCCCGCGGTCTCAGACTCAAGGATCTGGTACCGGACTTCGAGCCCATGCAGACCAGTCTGGGGGAACTCAATGGCGATGCCGACTTGACCGGCACCGGCAACTCGGTCGCCGCGCTGCTGGGCAGCGCGGACGGCCAGATGCAGTTGGTGATCAACGACGGTACTGTCAGTCGCAGCCTGATGGAGATAGCCGGACTGAACGTTGCCAACTACCTGATCGCCAGGATGTTCGGCGACGAGGAGATCCAGATCCATTGCGCCGTGGCCGACCTCAGGTTCGACAAGGGCAGCATGACCACGCCGATCTTCGTCATCGACACCGAGAATGCATTGATCGAGGTGGATGGCACGGTCAATTTTGCCACCGAGGAACTGGATCTGGATATCGTTCCGGAATCCAAGGGATTGCGCATCTTCTCCCTGCGCTCACCACTGTACGTACGCGGCACCTTCGCCGACCCCAGTCCGGGTGTCCACGCTGGCCCCCTGGCCCTGCGCGGCACCGGCATGCTGGCATTGGGCGCTCTGACGCCAGCCGCCGGCCTGCTGGCGCTGATTGCTCCCAGCGGCGAGCAGGACAGTCAGTGTCAGGCCTTGCTGGAGCGTACACGTGACAGTCGGTGATGAGTTTTGCGCGGGGGGGGCTCTGGAAGGCCGTACAAGGTATTCCCCGATCGCGCCGGATTACGCTCTCAGCGAGGCATCGCCTTTAACTGATGCCAATGCTGCTCGCCTGCCCCGACTCATGCTCAGCCGTTGCTCCTCTGGATCAAGCAGCTTCTGATGAGGCGAGCTTGCCGGTTGCGGCAGCCTCAAGGTCCTTCTCCCGTTCGACAACGGCTGCTTCCAGCTCCGGAGAGCGTTTGGCCCATTGTTCCGGCGGTAAGGGCTGGGACCAGGCGATGGACTCGGGGCTGGTGAGGTCGGGGATGACGGCGAATTTCTTCTTGTGCAGCCAGTGGTAGACCATCGGGTTGAAGAGAACCTGGCCTATACCCACGTCCCATAACAAGGTCAGAAGAAGCCCGTGGTGCTGCCGAGCCTTGTGAAACTCTTCAGTAAAGATATCTCGCAGGCTTTTATCCTGGACGTCTGTGGGTTCTGGTACTGCTTCAGGTCCTACTTCCATAAAGCTGCGGATGCATTCCCACTGGCGCATGGCCGCGATACCCGGCCCCGGGCTGACCATGATGGCCCAGCCTTCCTTGTTCATATGAAAGGGTTCGTCAATCTGATGCTTGTACGGAAACCACAACAGCAGTCCACCCATCTTGGCAGCACCGAACTGACCGATCATGGTCGCGCTGGGAGCGATGGCATGTACCCGCTCCCAGGGTACTGTCCACTCCTCTCCCTCTGGGGTGACGATGCGGACTTCGCGGCGTTGGCGGTGGAAGCGCAGGGGTGGCATTAGTGGGCGGCGGTAGGCTTTGATATAGCCCTGCCACAGAAAGCCCATCATTACGCTGCCTGTTATCAGCGACAGCCAGAACCCGATATATGTGTCATATCGGAAGCCGAAAAACAGCATATATACAGTTAACCCCGCAAAGAACACAGACAAGGAGTGTAAGGTCACCCAACCCGCTGATAATGAAAGACTACCGATGTCTAGATAGGTCTCGTTTTTGCGCCAGATCATACCCAGTACATCAGCGGCCGGCTCACCGGTAGGGATAGGCAGCGGAGAAAGGTGCTCCTGTTTCCATAACAGACCTGTCTTTACAGCGCCTACCTGCTGAGTCATGCAGTTCTCTCCGGTTGCAGCTTTTTATTGGATACAGGCTGTTCAATCAGCATTTTGTCGCTGGGCAACGGGCCATCCTCATTACTGTGTACGGTAATCTTCCCGCCTTTGATCAGATAACGCACTCCCATTTTACCGCCCACTACTGGACTGCCTTCGGTGGCCGAACCTGTCATTAAAGCCAGAGGGGAATAATATAGAACTCGTACCTCTAGATGTTCCGTTTCGGACAGCTTCGCAACTTTTCCTACGATTTTGAGCCCCATCCCCTCTTCTATTGGCAGCCACTTGCATTCCAAATCGTCTTCCCAGGATGGGGTGATATTTCTGATAGACTGGTTCGGGCCAACCGCGGCAAGAACGATACCAAGGCGGGTCGCTTCAGGATCTGCACCCGGCAGCACGAGACTTAGCTTGCTAGGTTCAGATCTCAAAGAGCTGTGATTCCCGCGAGTATGTGAAACGAGGCGGGTTTGTACTTTTAGCTGGGGTTTGAACAGCATGTTGATCAGGGCATGCAGTTCCTTAACCTGATCTTCCTCTGTCTCCGTCCAGCGTCGATTGTTACCCCAACAACATTGCTCTAGAAAACGCTGCATTTCGGTACGATGAGTGAAGTGACGCCAAGCAAGATATAGACCTTCAATCAACAGGACTCCCCAACCTACTAAACTCGTGGTTCGCATAAACCAAGACGTGGCTCGTGCCGCATCCCAGCGACCAACCAGATACATGTAGGTCGCATAACCGCCCATAGTTGCATAGGAGCCCGCCAACGCGGTCTGGCCTGCGCCTCTGGCCTGCGCCTCTGGCCTGCGCCTCTGGCCAGTCGACCCCATTCGTCTTTTGACCAGTATGAGTTTGCCTTTCGCTGCTCATTCATTAGCTGGGCCAATTCGGAAAAACCAGCAGCCGCAGCGAAAGCACCCGCAAATGTACCCAATAAAGTAATTAATGGTAATCGTGCCCCAAAGAAACCTTTTTCTATAGTTCCTCTTGTATAAGCCGCGTTCTGCGTCACCGCAGTCATCGCAGCAGCGATGTTGAACCATGTATTAAGATGCTCCGCCCCCCGCACAGCATCATGCTCACGCAGCTCATCTCGACTCCGCAACGCCAGCAGATTCACCCCATGAAGTAGCAGAGCTGCGAGCGACAACGCACCTCCGTAGGCGTTAAGCGCCTGAATTGGTTCCAGCTGTCTGACCAGTCCCAGTCGCAACCGCTCAGCGGCCTGGTGGCTCCAGTCCCAGATTGCCTTGCCGGCCGGGCCTGTGAGTTGGTAGCCGGTTCGGGTTGATCTGATTGCGAAGTCGCCGGAGACCTTGAGTGCCAGCATCAGCGTCAATAGCGGCTTGGGAAAATGCTGGATGGCGGCTGGTGCGCTGGCATCCTTGAGATGTTCGGCTTCCAGTTCAGCGAAGGCTGCACCGAGGCGGCTTACTGCGCGCCCCCAGTCATGGCCGTCATTGCCGCCCAGGCTCCGTAACCAGTTGAGTTTTTCGGAGCCGGCCAGACGGCCGATGAGGATGCCGGCCAGTTCTTGGTTGTCGGCGCTGAGGACAGCTTCTATTTCGGCAAGCCGTTCGGACAGGTCAACCAGTTCGGACAGTTCAGGTGTAAAGGCCGATGCCACCAGCGAGAGGGGCTTTGCCGGTGTCGGACTGCGCAACAGGTCTGTGGCGATCTTGACACCGGGGGCAAGAGTGCAGAGTTCACTCAGGGTATTGAGCGCCAGTTCGCTCAGCCATTCGCAATGCACCCGGTCGGCATAGTCCGCATACCAGCTGCCTCGTTCGTGTTGTACTAGCAGGGTGTGGGTATCTTGATACAGGGCCTCGCGTCGGCTGGCCAGCCATTCCCGGTGAGGGTTGGCTACATTTTTGATCCAGTCCTCCATCTCGGCCAGCCGCACGTGCTTGGCTATCTGCGCGCCAGAGCGGCTGTCGCTCATGTTGCGCAGCTTGCCAGCGCGGTAGTTGATCACCAGCCCCTGGATGTGGCCTTGCAGCTGCGCCGGAATAAAGCTGCGAACCGGTTGATAGATTGCTTCTTGCCGGATATGTACCTCACGCAGACGGGCATCCGCTGCGGCGTGCCCTTCAGTGCGGCGCAGGTTGTGATTTATCTCGGTTTCTTCATCCAGAGTAGGTTGCAGATCACGCTGAGCCTGTAGCAACAACTCGCCTTGCTCAGGCGTGAGCTGCATATCCACGTCGCGGTATCGGTAATTGATGATACCGGCCAGCTCTGCGCTGTCTTCGTGGCGCAGGCTGTTGATGAAGCCTGCCATCAGGCCCTTATGACCGTTGAGCTCGTTCCACTGCTCTTCCATCTCGGTGGTTCTGGCCTGCTCGTGGTTCAGATCACGGAGCATGCCGAGGATATCGTCCACTATGACCATGACTGCATGCAGGCCTCCCGCCTGCTGCCGCGCCTGCCTGAGCCAGGCATCAGAGCGCTGGGGGTCCCATGCCTCGCTGCTCCAGTAGCCCGGACGATGCGAAATATCTTCCTTTACTTCGGCTGAAACACGCTGGAGGTCCTGAAGCCAGAGCGTGGTGTTGATATGGGCTTGCACACGCTCCGGAGAAGGATATTCCTGCATATGCCGGGCGACCGCCTGCTGACTCTGCTCGTATGCTCCACGATTAGCTCGAAACTCGTAGGCTATGATGCGGTTGCGGATCGCCGGGACCAGCTCAGGTATCAGCTCTTCGGCTTTATCCAGTGACGGGCAATGGGTAGTCTCCAGTTCCACTGCCACCTTCGGCAAGCTGATTATCTGCATTCTTCTGCCGCGCTCGCCCGCGGATTCTGCCAGCAGGTTACAGGTTGCCTCGGACAGAGGGACTTCTGTATACAGAATGCCCAGCGGCAGATGTTTATCCAGGGCCAACCCGGCCTGCTGCCCTGTCTTGACCTGTGTATGTGGCGCACCGAGGGGCTGCTCCAGCAACTGGCTGCCTGGGGTGATGGCGAAGCGCCTGAGCGGACCTTCTCCCTGCCAGACATACAGGTAGCCAGGCCGTAGCCGTCGTACAGCTATGGGATGGCTCCATGTGGAGTAGCCGGGTTGCAGGTAAGCATCGTCGACCGCGTCCTCTACCAGTGCATAACGGGTAGGCACAATGAATATCTCGCCTTCGCGCGCTGGGCAGCTTGCTACCGGGCTCTCGAGAGCGTCAATCGCAAACTCCCGTTGAGCTGCCTGGTCAGCTCGTTCCAGATTGAGAGCCTGCTGTTGTCTGTCAGTAGTCATGCAATGCTTTCCTTGCTATGGCTCAACGCCTGCCGCTGGGCTTCAAGTCTGATGGCGTCAAGTTTCTCTGCCGGCAATATGCCCGGTTGCTGTAACAGCGCGCGGTAGTTCGCATGTTCGCCACGTTCCGGGAAGTCCCGTCCGCACAGGGCCATCAGACCGGCCCAGCGCACGATGTCAGCTGCTGCACTGAAGCCATATTCATTAGCCCTGGCGCAACAGATTCTGACCCAATCGTCACGCTCGTCAGTTCCTAGATTGGCGAGACATTCGGGAAACCACGTATCCACATGTTCCAGTAGTTTCTGTGCGAAGGCGTGCTGCTTGGCCTGGTTCAAACCGGCCAGTTGGTCGGAGTTGAGCTGCAGCCAGGGTGTGTCGGCATAGCATTGGGCGTCAGTTGAAGCGGAGCTATGGAAGTCCTGCCAGCCGGCCCCGCCCCAAAGCCGAACCTGCTCAACCGGGCCAAGGGCGCTGTCACGTTGCTCGTCACTCATATCCGTCAGCCAGAGGTGCAGGATGCGAGGGTCGTAGTAGCGAAACAGGACTGTTACCCCACCGCTTACGCTGACGTGCACAAGACTGGAAAGATGCTGTACCAGCTCATCAATGGGCGCACGACTGGCAAGAGCTACGCCGGCAGTCATATACCATTGCTTTTCGAAATATTGGTTCAGCAAGCTGCCACGGTTGGTGGCAATCAATATCGGGCCTGCATCCGCCAGCTCAGCGTAACGGGTCCCGTCATAGAGGCGACTAAACTCGGGGGCGGGTTCCAGTTGGTAGATTATCTGGATGAGGTCGTCTATCTGCGCACCGTCCAGCAGGAGGTAGTGTTTCGTCGTTGTCAGCATGTTCAGAGCTCTCCTGCCGTGCAGACTTCGCACACAGCCATGGCGTTCGCTGCTGCCCGCTTGAGTGCCAGCCGCTGCAGGGCAACGGCTGGGCTGACGGGGGTGAGCAATTCCCCGGCCTGCTCGCCTTCTGCTTTATGAACCTCATCAGGCAACACTGGCTGGCTGCCACTCCCCTGCCCCGGACGCCCTCCTGCATTCTGCCGAATGGTCGGCCCCACGACCGTCACCCCAGCCGGCGTGATGCGGATAAAGCTGCCTCCTGCGCTGAGTGTCAGCTCGCTATCCGCTTCGATCACCATTTTCTGCCCGGCCTTCAGATGTATCTCGCGCCCGGCTTTGGTCAGCTGGGCGACGCCGGCCTGAAGATGCTGGCTTCCGCCGATGGTCAGATGGTCATCAGCCTTGATCTCGGTCCTGCGGTCGGCGTGGGTGCGGTGGTGCTCTTCGGCCAGGTTCTCGGTGTAACGATTGGCCTCGATGCGTTCGTGCCGTTCGTTGCCGACGCGGATACGCTGGTCGTGCTGGATGTTCTGATCCCAGTCGCGCTGGGCGTGGATGAAGATCTGCTCCTCGCCGGCCTTGTCCTCGATGCGCAGTTCGTTGAAGCCGTTGCCGCCGGGACTGCTCAGGCTCTTGAACAGGCTGCGGGTCTTGTGTGCCGGCAGCTCGTAGGGCACCGGATGGGCACTGTTGTACAGACAGCCGGAGACCAATGGCTGGTCCGGGTCGCCTTCCAGAAAACTGACCAGTACTTCCATGCCGATGCGCGGGATGGTCACGCTGCCCCAGTGGTTGCCGGCCCAGCTGCTGGCCACCCGCAACCAGCAGCTGGTGTGGGCATCGGCCTGACCTTCGCGGTCCCAGTGGAACTGGACCTTGATCCGGCCCTGGTCGTCGCAGTGGATTTCTTCGCCGGCAGGGCCGGTGACCACCGCGGTCTGCTGGCCCAGCACCCGGGGCTTGGGATGGCGCAGGGCTGGGCGGTGCGGGGTGTCCCAGGGGGTGGCCTGGAAGTGGTTGCGGTAGCCTTGGGTGAAGGTGGGGTCCTCCTTAGTCCAGGACTTTTCCCCCTCTCCCCAGCCCTCTCCCGCGAGGGGAGAGGGGGTAAAACTGTGCAAACCGGCAACATAGGTAACAGATCAGACCGGCAACATGGGTTACACAAGTTACGGTATGGGCAAGGAGGACCAGCCCATGCCCTGGCAAGAGACTTGTGTAATGGATCTGAAGGTGAAACTGATTGCCGACTGGCTGCGGGATGAGTACAGCGTAAGCGAGTTGGCCCGCGGTTATAACCTGAGCCGCAAGACGGTGTACAAGTGGATCAGGCGTTACGAGGAACAGGGCGGTGCCGGGCTGGAGGAGCGATCCCGCGCTCCCCATAACTGTCCGCACACTGTCTCGGAGGAGGTTGCCGAGCGCATTGTGGCAACCAAGCGGGCTCATCCCAGCTTCGGACCGAAGAAGGTGGTGGACCTGCTGCGTGTGGAACAGCCGGGCGTTAACTGGCCGGCTGACAGTACGGCCGGCGAGATTCTCAAGGCAGCTGGGCTGGTCAGGAAGCGGCGGTACAGGCGGCCTTATCCTGCAGACCCGCAGCCGTTTGAGATGGGCAACCGGCCCAATGCGCTGTGGAGCATCGACTACAAGGGCCAGTATCCGACGGCGGATGGGAGCTGGTGTTACCCGCTGACGCTTACAGATAACGCCAGCCGCTATCTGCTGGGCTGCCAGGCAGTATCGGCAACCAGCTATGCCCTGGCGCGACCCGCTCTGGAATGGGCCTTTCATGAGCACGGGCTGCCCGAAGGCATATTGTCGGATAACGGATCCCCGTTCGCCAGCCGAGGCGCGGGCGGATTGACCAGGCTGTCGAAGTGGTGGGTGGAACTGGGTATTCGCGTGCACCGCACCAGACCGGGCACCCCGACCCAGAACGCCCGCCACGAACGGATGCATGGCTCGCTGAATCGAGCCATAGGTGGAGAGTTGAGAGGGGCTGATACAAGGACGCAACAAGCCGCGCTACAGGCATTCCGGCAAGAGTTTAATGAACAACGCAGTCATGAAGCTCTGAACCGACAGACGCCTGCCAGCGCCTATCAGCCTTCGCAGCGGATCTACTCGCCAGTCTTGCGGCCAATCGAATATGCCGCAGACCAGCAGGTAAGAAGCGTGAGGCAGAACGGTGAGATCAAGTGCAGAGGACAGCTGATCTATCTGAGCGAGCTGCTGGCTCAGCACCGAGTGGGGTTGAGAGAAATCGAGGGTGATCGGCTGGAGGTGCGCTACAGCTTCCACCTGCTCGGCTATATCAACCTCAGGACATCGCGATTAGAGCCCGCGTGCCAGTGGCACGCGGGGGGGAGAGGTGTAACCCATGTTCCCGGTTTAAAGTGTTACCCATGTTCCGGTTGCACAAACCGGTGGTGGATGATAATTCGGTGTTGGTGATTGACTCTTCCAGCACCTGCGGCTGTTTGCCTTCGTGGTGGAGTTCGGTGATCAGCCAGAGGTCGTTCCAGTTGGTTCTTGGGTGGCCTTGCAGTTCGAGGAAGTGGCCGCTGCGCAGGGTTGGCTGGTCGCTGTGGCCGGTAGCCTGGCGGTAGTCGCTGCGGTGGCGTTCTAGGCTGCGCTGGGCCAGGTGCTTGCCGCGGCTGCGGTCGGTGAAGCGGCCGGGATAGTCGTAGTCTTCCAGGTCGGGCAGCTGTTCACCGCGGGCCTGGCTTTCCAGCAGCAGGCGGGCCTTCTGGTGGTCGTAGTCGCGGCGGGTGACGCGGCTGGTGCGGGTTTCCAGGCGGACGCCGAAGCGCTTGATCACCGGCTCATCGGCGACCATGCCGTTGCCCTGATCAAAGCCGGTGGGCGCCAGGCGCGGGAACACCGTCTGGTCGTCGCCGAACACCAGGTGATGGCCGTCCGGGCTGTGGCGGAAGTGGTAGTGGATGCCCTCTTCCTCGCACAGGCGCTGGATGAAGTGCAGGTCGGTCTCGTCGTACTGGGTGCAGTAGTCGCGCTCGGGATACTCGCTGCCCAGCTGGAATTGGAAGGCATCGCTCTGGATGCCGTGGTCGGCCAGTACCCGGCTGATGATCTGGGGCACCGTCAGGTGCTGGAAGATGCGCTGGTTGTGGCGCAGGGACAGGTAATGCAGGTGCGGTACCAGCTCCAGCCGGTAGCGGGTCATGCGTTTGCCGGACTCGCCGATGGCGGCGTGGTGAATCAGGCCGTGCAGTCCGGTGCCCTCGCCTTCGCCATGCTGAATACCCAGCCAGGCATTGCGCTGCAGCAGGGCCTCCAGATCCAGGTCCGGCTGGTCACTGACCAGCTGCAGTTCGATGCGGTAGCACTGGCTGATGGCTTCGTGAGCGCGGAACGACAGCACCCGGAAGTCGTGCTCGAGGCCGGGCAGGTCCAGGGTGAAGTGGGCTTCATTGGCGGGGGAGAACATCCGCAGGTCCTTGTTCAGTAACGGTGTTGCCGTTACAGCGAACTACGGCCCGGGCATTATTCCCTATCGTGCCCCGTCTCGCTGTGAGCGAGTCGGCATTATCGACCACCCATGAAAAAAGGGGCTTCGTTTTCACGAAACCCCTTCTTCATGCACCGGTCTGGTATCAGCCCAGCGATTTCACCGCTTCGATCATCTGCACCATGACCTTCTGCGCATCGCCGTAGACCATGGAGGTGTTCTCGGCGAAGAACAGCTCGTTCTCCACGCCGGAGTAACCCTTGCCCTGACCACGCTTGACCACATAGGCCTGACGCGCCATGTCGACGTTGAGGATCGGCATGCCGTAGATCGGGCTGGACTTGCGGTGGCGAGCGGCCGGGTTGACCACGTCGTTGGCGCCCAGAACGATGGCGACATCAGCCTGCGGGAAGTCTTCGTTGATGTCTTCCAGGTCGTAGATGATGTCGTAGGGCACACCGGCTTCGGCCAGCAGCACGTTCATGTGACCAGGCATACGTCCGGCAACCGGGTGGATGGCGAAGGCCACGTCCACGCCCTGCTTCTGCAGCAGCTTCACGAACTCGTACAGCTTGTGCTGTGCCTGAGCCACCGCCAGACCGTAGCCGGGAACGATGATCACCTTGCTGGCGTAGTACATGGCAATGGCCGCATCGGAGGCGTCAGCCGCCTTCATGGTGCCCTGGATTTCGCCGTCTTCGCTGCCGTCATCGCCGCCGAACTGGCTGAAGATCACATTGCTGACCGGACGGTTCATGGCCTTGGCCATCATCAGCGTCAGCAGGGTACCGGCCGAGCCGACCACGGTACCGGCAATGATCATCGCCGGGTTCTGCAGCACGAAGCCTTCGAAGGCAACGGCCAGACCGGTGAAGGCGTTGTACAGGGAAATCACCACCGGCATGTCGGCGCCGCCGATCGGTGTGGTCAGCAGTACGCCCAGCACCAGTGCAAGGATGAAGAACAGGGCCACCAGCGAGAAGGAAATACTGCCTTCAATGCCGGTTACAACAATGTAGGCGCCCAGAGCCAGAGAGCCGAGGAACAGTATCAGGTTGATGATCTGTTGAGCCGGCAGGCGGAACACACCGTTCATGCGACCATCGAGCTTGGCCCAGGCAATCAGTGAGCCGGACAGTGCCACGGCGCCGATCAGGCCGCCCAGTACCGCCAGGATGGAGACCACGATTCCGTGCGACTGGGCATTACCGGAGAACAGCTCGGTAGCGGCAATGGCCGCGGCCGCACCGCCGCCCATGCCGTTATACAGTGCAACCATCTGTGGCATGTCGGTCATGGCGACCTTCTTGCCGCTGTACCAGGCCCACCCCAGACCCAGACCCAGCGCGATCAGCACCAGCGCCACGTTCATGCTCAGGTGCTCCTGAGCTTCGGCTCGCACGTCAAAGCCGTAAAGGAAGGCCGCCAGGACGGCCAGCACCATGCCGATACCGGCAATCAGGATACCCGAGCGTGCGGTAACCGGGCTGGCCATGCGCTTGAGGCCGTAGATGAACAGTAGTGCCGTGAGAAAGTATACGGCTTCGATAATGAATTGATTCATCTGTTGTTATTCCTTGTCCGCTGTACCTTGGCGCTTGTCGCTGGGCTTGAACATTTCCAGCATGCGCTCGGTTACCACATAGCCGCCGGCGGCGTTACCCGCACCCAGCAGAACGCCGAAGAAGCCGATCACCTGCTCCAGAGTGGAGCCGGCGTTCAGCAGTGCCCACATGGCACCAACGACCACGATGCCGTGAACGAAGTTGGAGCCGGACATCAGCGGGGTATGCAGAATGGCCGGAACCTTGCCGATGATCTCGTAGCCGGTGAAGGCCGCCAGCATGAAGATGTACAGGGCGACAAAGCCGGTAATGGTAGTTACTGGATCCATGATCAAGCCTCAGCAGTTTCGAGGGCCTTGCGAGCGGCCTCGTTGCGAATTTCACCAGCGTGGGTCAGAACCGCGCCGGCCAGAATCTCGTCTTCCCAGTCAATGGCCAGTTCGCCATCCTTGACCATCAGGCCGACCAGATTCTGCAGGTTGCGGGCATAGAGCTCCGAAGCATGCTCGGCCAGGCGGCTGGGCACGTTCAGCGGCGCGACAATGGTCGCCGGCCCGACTCCTACGGTCTCACCGGGCACGGTCAGCGGGGTGTTGCCGCCGCCTTCTGCCGCCAGATCGATGATCACCGATCCGGGCTTCATGCCCATGATCTGCGCTTCGCTGATGATTTTCGGGCTGGGACGGCCGGGGATGGCGGCGGTGGTGATGACCGCATCGGCCTGCTGGATGTGACGAGTGATGACCTGCTCGACCTGGGCCTTTTCTTCCTCGGTCAGCTCACGGGCGTAGCCGCCCTCGCCGCTCGCGGAAACCCCGGTGTCGACAAATTTGCCGCCCACCGACTCCACCTGCTCCTTGACCTCGGCACGCACGTCGTAGCCTTCGATCATGGCCCCCAGACGCTTGGCGGTGGCCAGCGCCTGCAGACCGGCGACACCGGCCCCCATCACCAGCACCTTGGCCGGACGCAGAGAGCCAACCGCGGTGGTCATCATCGGCAGAATGCGACTGAGGTTGGTGGCGGCCATCAGGCCGGCTGCATAGCCGCTCAGCGCGGCCTGGGAGGACAATGCATCCATGGCCTGGGCGCGGGTAATACGTGGAATCAGCTCCATGGCAAAGCAGGTGATCTGACGGTCGCGCAGTGCACGGACGATCTCCGGCTCGCGGTGTGCATAGATGAAGCTGCACAGCACGGTACCCGGCGCCATCTGCTCGATATCAGCCAGAGACGGTGGTTGAACGCTGAATACCAGGTCAGTCTTGACCGGTGCGGAGACGATTTTCACGCCTTCCTTCTCAAACGCGTTATCGGGAATTCTCGCAGCAAGGCCTGCGCCGGATTGCAGAGAACATTCGATACCCATTTTCGCCAGCTTGTTGGCGACGGATGGGACCAGGGCCACGCGTTTTTCGTGTTCGCGTGTTTCCCCGGGAACAAACAGACTGACCGGCATGGGGTCTCCTTTCACCTATTGTTTGTTTTATGCAAAGTCAAAAACGCGGGCAAGCATACACCAAATGCAATTGAACTTTTGTAGAGGTTTTGAAATTTTTTGTTGTCGAGCCCCGAGGAAATTCCCCAAAGACTGAGAAAAAGGCAGGAAAATATCATACCGTTTTTTAAAATACAGTGGCTTCCCCCAAATGAGGTAGAGTCCTCAGGGAGCCATCAACACCAGCCAGAGCGGAAGGGTAAGCCCTGCCACCACGGTTGAAAGGAAGATCACTGAACTGATGATCCTTGTATCAGCCTGACCCATGGCGAACGCCATGACATTTACCCCGGTCGGACAGGCGGCCATCAGCACCAGCACCGTGTGAGCCAGGGGATCGAGTCCGGCAAGCAGGCCCAGAGCCAACACCAGCGCCGGCATCAGCAGCAACTTGCTGAGGGTGAGCAGAACCAGACTGCCACTCAGATGGATGCGATAGCCGGAAAGGCTCATGCCGAGCATCAGCAAGGCCAGCGGCAACGCCGCAGCCGCCAGCATCTCCACCAGACGCCAAAGCGGGGCGGGAATCTCCAGCCCACTGAGGTTGACCAATGCCCCGCACATGAGTCCTATGATCAGCGGATTGGCCAGGCTGCCCAGCAGACTGCGCCAATTCAGCTCGCCACTGCCGAAGAAGGCATTGTAGAAACTCTGCAGGGTAAACAGCACCAGGCTGTGGAAGACCAGCACCGCAAACAGGTAAACCAGACTGTCCGGTCCGAGCATCACGGTGATAAGTGGAATCCCCACCAGCACATTGTTCGAGTAGCTTGCCGCCAGTCCCATGGATGAGGGACGCCCCAGGCGCCTGTGCATCAACAGGTTGATGAGCACGAAGACAGAGATGGCCGGCAGGAAGTACAACAACAGCAGCATCGGCGACATCGCCCGGCTGAGATCGGCACGGGCCAGCCCGGCAAACAGCAGTACGGGCATCATCAGCTTGAAAGTGATGATGCTCAGGGTGGCATTGCCATCGGCAGGAAGTATGCGACGTGCGCCCAGAAACCAGCCAAGCAGGATCAGCCCGAAAACGGGAATCAAGGCATTGAGTACAGTCACGCAGCTCTCCTCTTTTCCGACGAACTCCGGAGCCGCCAGCAAGTCTACTGGCCGAATCCGCTCAGCAGAAGCAAATTCCTGACAGACAGCTACATTTATAGCTGTCATCTACAGATGCCCCTGAATGACTCGTTCAACGGTAAGGATCACCCATGACCACCATCATCGACTTGCTCAACACCCTCTTCTGGGATTACATCCTCATCTATGGCCTGCTCGCGGTCGGGCTCTTCTTTACCCTGCGCCTGGGCCTGATCCAGTTCCGCCATATCGGCGAGATGTTCCGCTCCATCATCGGCGCCAGACAGAGTGACCGTTACGGCATCTCCCCGTTTCAGGCGCTGTGCACCAGCCTCGCCTCACGTATCGGCACCGGAAATATCGCCGGCGTGGCCGTGGCTCTGTACCTGGGCGGGGCCGGCGCCATATTCTGGATGTGGATGGTTGCACTGGTCGGCATGGCGACGGCCTACGCGGAAAGCACCCTTGCCCAGCTTTACAAGGTGCAGGACCACAAGGGGCAATATCGCGGCGGTCCGGCGTACTACATTGCCCGGGGGCTCAGAGCGCCCTGGGCGGCAGTGATCTTTGCACTGGCATTGATCCTGTCCTTCGGCATGGTATTCAACGCGGTTCAGGCCAATTCCATCGCCGATGCCGTGGAAAGCGCCTTCGGGGTTCCCAAGCTGTGGGTGGGACTCGCCGTTGCCGTTCTTGCCGGCGCGGTGATCTTCGGCGGGCTGCGTTCGATCGTCCGCTTTGCAGAGTACGTCGTACCCTTCATGGCCGGCGCCTATGTGCTGATGGCGCTCTACGTGCTGGTGGTCAACTTCGATGAGGTGCCCGGTACGCTCCTCACCATCGTCCGCAGCGCCTTCGGCCTCGAGGAGGCCGCCGGTGGGGTGGCCGGATCCATGACCGCCGCCATGCTCAATGGCATCAAGCGCGGCCTTTTCTCCAACGAGGCCGGGATGGGGTCCGCACCAAATATTGCCGCCACCGCCACGCCCTCCCCTCACCACCCGTCCTCCCAGGGGTTGGTGCAGGCCACCGGCGTCTTCTTCGACACCCTGCTGGTCTGTACCGCAACCGCAGTCATGATCCTTCTGGCCGACGTTCTGGAGCCCGGCTCCGGTGTGACCGGCATCCAGCTTACGCAGCAGGCCCTGGAAATGCACATAGGTGGCGCCGGCCAGTACTTTGTGGCCATTGCCATTCTGTTTTTCGCTTTCACTTCCATCGTGGCCAACTACACCTACGCTGAGAACGCCCTGATCTATCTGGGACTGGGCAATAATCTGGGCCTGACACTGTTGCGACTGATTGCGTTGGGCATGGTGGTCTGGGGCGCCTGGGAGGCGGTGCTCACGGTATTCAACTTCGCCGATGCCTCCATGGGACTGATGGCCACCATCAACCTGATCGCCATAGTGCTGCTGTCCGGCACCGTGGCCAAGCTGACGAAAGACTACTTCGAGCAGCGGCGCCGGGGCGTGGAGCCGCGTTTCACGGTCAAGGACTATCCCGAACTGCAGGACAAGATAGATACCGGGATCTGGAAGTAGACCCGCAACCACAAATAAAAAGGCGCGCCAATGGCGCGCCTTTCTGCTTCCGGATCGAGCTGACTCAGTCTTTCAGACGCCAGGTAGTGACTCCCTTGCTGTCCTCGAGCACCACGCCCATCTCCGCCAACTGGTCGCGAATGCGGTCGGACTCGGCCCAGTTCTTCTCCGCGCGGGCCTGCAGACGGGCCTGGATCAGCGCCTCAATCTCAGTCGCATCAACCCGCCCGGCCGCACCGGACTGCAGATACTGGTCGGCGTCCAGTTGCAGCAGCCCGGTGACAGCAGCCAGTTCGCGCAGACGCGCACCCAGTGCCGCTGCGGCATCGAAGTCGCTGTCCTTGAGCCTGTTGACCTCGCGGGCCATGTCGAACAGCACCGCGCAGGCTTCCGGCGTATTGAAGTCGTCGTCCATGGCCTTGCCGAAACGCTCGACGAACTCCTCACCGCCGTTGGCAGGAACCTGAGGCAAGCCCTTGATTGCGCGGTATAAACGCTCCAGTGCGCCCTTGGCTTCCTTGAGGTTGTCCTCGGAATAGTTGATGGGGCTGCGGTAGTGGCTGGCCACCAGCAGATAGCGCACCACCTCGGGATGGTACTGCTCAAGCACATCGCGAATGGTGAAAAAGTTGCCCAGGGACTTGGACATCTTCTCGCCGTCCACCCGCACCGCGCCGGCATGCATCCAGGTCATGGCGTAGGGCTTGCCGGTAGCGGCTTCGCTCTGGGCAATCTCGTTTTCGTGGTGCGGGAATACCAGATCAGGACCACCACCATGGATATCGAAAGTGTCGCCCAGACAGCAGGTGGACATGACCGAACATTCGATATGCCAGCCGGGACGACCCTCACCCCAGGGCGAAGCCCAGCTGGGCTCACCCGGCTTGGCCGCCTTCCACAGCACGAAGTCCAGCGGATCCTCCTTGGCTTCACCCACCTCGATGCGCGCGCCTATCTTCAGATCCTCGATGCGCTTGCGCGACAGCTTGCCGTAACCGGCAAATCGCCCCACCCGGTAATAGACGTCACCATTGCCCGGTGCGTAGGCGTAGCCCTTGTCGATCAGGGTCTGGATCATGCGGAACATGCCGTCGATATGTTCGCTGGCCCGCGGCTCCTGATCCGGACGCAGCACGCCCAGGCGGCCCTCGTCCTCGTGCATGGCGGCGATCATGCGCTCGGTCAGCTGCTGGAAGCTTTCGCCATTCTCGGCAGCACGGCGGATGATCTTGTCGTCGATGTCGGTGATGTTGCGTACGTAGGTCAGGTCGTAACCACGGTGGCGCAGCCAGCGGGATATCACATCGAAGGCCACCATGACCCGGGCATGGCCGATATGACAGAAGTCATACACGGTCATGCCGCAGACGTACATGCGCACCTGGTTGTCCACCAGCGGACGCAGCGGCTCCTTGGTCTTGCTCAGGGTGTTGTAGATCTGCAAGGCCATGCTCACTGCCCCCAGGAGTCACGCAGGGTGACGGTGCGGTTGAACACCAGATTGCCCGGGCGCGAGTCCTTGCTGTCGGCACAGAAGTAGCCTTCGCGCTCGAACTGGAAGCGGTCTTCCGGTGTGGCAGTGGCCAGCGACGGCTCGGCGCGGCAGCCGGTGAGCACCACCAGCGAATCGGGATTGATATTGTCCAGGAAGCTGCCGCCCTCCTCGGTCTTGTCCGGATTGGACTCGGTGAAAAGGCGGTCGTACAGCCGCACCTCGCACTCCACGCTCTCGGCACCCGGCACCCAGTGGATCACCCCCTTGACCTTGCGCCCCTCGGGGTTCTTGCCCAGGGTGTCGGGGTCGTAGCTGCACAGCAGCTCGACGATATTGCCCTCGGCATCGGTGATGGCCTCGTCGGCCCGGATCACGTAGCTGCCGCGCAGGCGCACTTCGCCGCCCGGCACCAGGCGCTTGTAGCCCTTGGGCGGATCGACCATGTAGTCGTCCCGGTCGATATAGATCTCGCGACTGAACGGCAGAATGCGCTCGCCCATGTCCTGCTTGGGATGGCGCGGCAGCGACAGCTGCTCGACCTGCCCTTCGGGATAGTTGGTGATGGTCACCTTCAGCGGACGCAGCACGCACATGGCCCGCGGGGCGTTATTGTCCAGGTCGTCGCGGATGCAGAACTCCAACATGCCCATGTCGACCACCGCATCGGAGCGGGTGACCCCGATGCGTTCACAGAATTCACGGATCGCAGCCGGGGTATAGCCACGGCGACGGAAGCCGCTGATGGTGGACATGCGCGGGTCATCCCAGCCATCCACATGCCCCTCGTCGACCAGCAGCTTGAGCTTGCGCTTGCTGGTGACCGTGTAGTTCAGGTTGAGCCGGGCAAACTCGTACTGGCGCGGCTTGGCCGGTACCGGCAGGTTGTCCAGGAACCACTCGTACAGGGGCCGGTGATCCTCGAACTCCAGGGTACAGATCGAATGGGTGATGCCCTCGATGGCGTCGGACTGGCCATGGGTGAAGTCGTAGCTGGGATAGATGCACCACTTGTCACCGGTCTGGTGATGGTGGGCATGGCGGATCCGGTACAGGATGGGGTCACGCAGGTTCATGTTCGGCGCAGCCATATCGATCTTGGCGCGCAGCGCACGGGCGCCGTCCGGAAACTCGCCGGCGCGCATCCGCTCGAACAGGTCCAGGTTCTCCTCGACACTGCGGTCGCGGAAGGGGCTGTTGCGGCCCGGCTGGGTCAGGTTGCCGCGGTATTCCCGGGCCTCCTCCGGAGACAGGTCGCAGACGTAGGCCTTGCCTGCCTTGATCAGCTCAACCGCCCAGGCGTACAGCTGATCGAAGTAGTCCGATGCGTAACGCACCTCACCGTCCCACTGGAAGCCCAGCCACTGCACATCCTGCTTGATGGCATCAATGTATTCCTGCTCTTCCTTGGCCGGGTTGGTGTCGTCGAAGCGCAAATGGCAGACCCCACCGAACTCCCGGGCCAGACCGAAGTTCAGGCAGATCGACTTGGCATGGCCGATGTGCAGGTAGCCGTTGGGCTCCGGCGGAAAGCGCGTCACGATACGGGTGTGCTTGCCGCTCTGCAGGTCAGCCTGCACGATCTGGCGCAGAAAGTGGGCGGGTGGCGTGATTTCCGGTTTATTCATAGGTAATTCGGGGCTCATCCTGGGCAGTGTTGTCGACACGGCGATATTGATCAGCGGACAGGTTCAGCGCCTGAACCCATCCGGCCAAAAAAGACGTCCATCATACCCTAAACTCATGGATGCCTGAATCCGCCCCAGCTGATAGCATTGGCATCTTTTATCCGAATCCATTACCTGTACCAAGCCGAGGAGCAATCGCATGGTCAAGCTGCACACCAACTTCGGGGTCATCACCCTGGAACTCTTCGCCGACAAGGCCCCCGAGACCGTCGAAAACTTCAAGCAGTACGTGCGTGACGGCCACTACGACAACACCATCTTCCACCGCGTGATCAACAACTTCATGATCCAGGGCGGCGGATTCGAGCCGGGCATGATCCAGAAGGACACCCGCGCGCCGATCAAGAACGAAGCCAACAACGGCGTCGGCAACACCGTCGGCACCATCGCCATGGCCCGCACCATGGACCCGCACTCGGCCAGCGCCCAGTTCTTCATCAACGTGGCTGACAACAGCTTCCTCAACCACACCTCCCAGACCACCCAGGGCTGGGGCTACGCCGTATTCGGCAAGGTGACCGAGGGCATGGATGTGGTCGAGAAGATCAAGGCTGTCCGCACCACCAGCCGCGCCGGCCATCAGGACGTACCCGCCGAAGACGTGATCATCGAGCGCGCCGAACTGACCGAGTAAGCCATCCCCGATGCGCTATCTGTTCGTTTCAGACCTGCATCTGGAAGCACAGCGCCCGGACATCACCCGGGCGTTTCTGCGCTTTCTCGACGAGCAGGCCAGCCAGGCCGACGCCCTCTATATCCTCGGGGATTTCTTCGAGGTCTGGCTGGGGGACGACAACCCCGACCCTCTGGCCGACCAGATCAGCGCTGCCCTGCTCTCCCTGTCTCAATCCGGCGTGCCGGTATTTGTCATGCACGGTAACAGGGACTTCCTCATCGGCAGGGATTTCTGCCGCCGCTCGGGCTGCACCCTGCTGCCCGATCCCACTCTGATCGACCTGCGTGGCGAGCGCGTGCTGCTGATGCACGGTGACAGCCTGTGCATTGATGACATCGGCTACATGCGCATGCGCCGCTGGCTGCGCAACCCGCTGAGCCTGTTCATCCTGCGCCACCTGCCCCTGACCACCCGCCACCGCATCGGCCGCAAGCTGCGCAACGAAAGCCAGACCCGCACCCGCTACAAGGCGCTGGAGATTACCGACGTCAATCAGGACGAGGTGCTGCGGGTAATGCGCACCCATCGGGTAACTACCCTGATCCATGGTCACACCCACCGGCCGGCGGTGCATCCGCTGGAGCTGGATGGCCGCAAGGCCCAGCGGATAGTGCTGGGGGACTGGGACCAGGCGGGATGGGCGCTGGAGGTGGATGAGCAGGGTTATCGGCTGGGGAGTTTCGAGCTGGGTTGACGATGGCCTTTCTCGACCAGCCTTTTTTAGCTCCCCCAAAAAGCAAAACCCCCGGCTCTGGCGAACCGGGGGTCTGCTTACCGCATGAAGCTGGCGCTTACAGCTTGCCAGTCAGCTCCGGTACCGCCTCGAACAGGTCGGCGACCAGGCCGTAGTCGGCAACCTGGAAGATCGGCGCTTCTTCGTCCTTGTTGATCGCCACGATCACCTTGGAGTCCTTCATGCCAGCCAGGTGCTGGATGGCACCGGAGATGCCCACGGCGATGTACAGCTGCGGCGCAACGATCTTGCCGGTCTGACCGACCTGCATGTCGTTCGGCACGAAGCCGGCGTCCACCGCGGCGCGGGAGGCGCCAACGGCAGCACCCAGCTTGTCGGCCAGGCTGTACAGCAGCTGGAAGTTGTCGCCGTTCTGCATGCCGCGACCACCGGAGATCACGATCTTGGCACCGGCCAGTTCGGGGCGGTCGGACTTGGCCAGTTCTTCGCCAACAAAGGCGGAGATGCCGGCGTCCTGGGCCGAGGCAACGGCTTCGATGGCGGCGCTGCCACCTTCGGCAGCCACGGCGTCAAAGCCGGTGGCACGTACGGTGATCACCTTCACCGCGGCGTCGGACTTGACGGTGGCGATGGCGTTACCGGCATAGATCGGACGCTTGAAGGTGTCCGGGCTCTCGACGCTGATGATCTCGGAGATCTGGTCAACGTCCAGCAGGGCAGCCACGCGCGGCAGGTAGTTCTTGCCGTTGGTGCTGGCCGGGGCCAGGATGTGGCTGTAACCCTTGCCGATCTCGGCGATCAGCAGGGAAACGTTTTCCGGCAGCAGGTTGGCGTAGGCGGCGTTGTCGGCCACCAGCACCTTGGAAACACCGGCGATCTTGGCAGCGGCTTCCGCTACTGCGCCACAGCCGGCACCGGCAACCAGTACCTCGATGTCGCCACCGATCGCCTGGGCGGCCGCCACGGTGTTCAGGGTGGCGGCATTCAGTTCGGCGTTGTTGTGTTCAGCAATAACCAGAATCGTCATGTCAGATCACCTTGGCTTCGTTCTTCAGTTTGTCGACCAGCTCGTCCACGGTCTTGACCTTGATGCCGGCGCTGCGGGCAGCCGGCGCTTCGACCTTGACGGTGCTCAGGGTGGAGGCGGTGCTCACGCCCAGCTCTTCCGGCTTGAGGGTCTCCAGCGGCTTCTTCTTGGCCTTCATGATGTTCGGCAGCGACGCGTAGCGCGGCTCGTTCAGGCGCAGGTCGGTGGTGACGATGGCCGGCAGTTTCAGGTCAACGGTCTGCAGACCGCCGTCGATCTCGCGGGTGACCTTGACGCGGTCGCCTTCCACAGTCACTTCCGAGGCGAAGGTGCCCTGGGCGTAGCCGGACAGCGCAGCCAGCATCTGGCCGGTCTGGTTGTTGTCGGAGTCGATGGCCTGCTTGCCGAGGATCACCAGCTGCGGCTGCTCCTTGTCGACCACGGCCTTGAGCAGCTTGGCGATGGCCAGGGAGTTCAGTTCGTCGTTGCTCTCGATCAGCACGGCGCGGTCGGCACCCAGTGCCAGGGCGGTACGCAGCTGCTCCTGGGCAGCGGTCGGGCCTACGGTGACCGCGACGATTTCAGTGGCGACACCCTTTTCCTTCAGGCGTACGGCCTCTTCCACGGCGATTTCGCAGAAGGGGTTCATGGACATCTTGACGTTGGCGAGATCGACACCGCTGTTGTCCGCCTTGACGCGAACCTTGACGTTGTAGTCAACAACGCGCTTGACCGCTACTAATACCTTCATGGTTACCTCGTGTTTTTTTCGCGTGACTGCCGGCCAGACCAATGATGAAATATGACCATAGAATGAAAAACAGTCATTAAATAAACGAAACGCGCTTCAATGAAAAGCGCCCTATCATGCCGAGGCTGCCCGGACCGGTCAATAGTCCATAGCCGAAAGTGGCATTGAAATGCACGTCATCTTTACATCTTTACACTGGTACGGCGGATCATGATTGCTATAATGCGCGGCCATACTGAATGCAGAACTATAAAGCGCCTTACCGATTCAGCCCAAGATTCAGGAGATAAGAACAGTGGAACGCGAATTCATGGAGTTTGATGTCGTTATCGTGGGAGCAGGCCCCGCGGGTCTGTCTGCCGCCTGCCGCATCAAACAGCAAGCAGCCGACGCCGGCCAGGAGATCAGCGTCTGTGTCGTTGAGAAAGGCTCCGAGGTCGGTGCCCACATCCTGTCCGGTGCGGTATTCGAGCCTCGCGCCCTGGAAGAGCTGTTCCCCAACTGGAAAGAGCTGGGCGCGCCGCTGAACACCCCGGTCAAGCGTGACGACATCTACATGCTGACCAGCGAAGAGAAGGCCAAGAAGCTGCCTGACCTGTTCGTGCCCAAGACCATGCACAACCAAGGCAACTACATCATCTCCCTGGGCAACCTGTGCCGCTGGCTGGCCCAGCAGGCCGAGAATCTGGGTGTGGAGGTCTACCCCGGCTTTGCCGCCCAGGAAGCGCTGATCGACGAGAACGGCGTGGTCAAGGGCATCCTCACCGGTGACCTGGGTGTCGACCGCGAAGGCAACCCGAAGGACGGGATGTACACCCCCGGCATGGAACTGCGTGCCAAGTACACCCTGTTCGCCGAAGGCTGCCGCGGCCATATCGGCAAGCAGCTGATCAAGCGCTACAACCTCGACTCCGACGCCGATGCCCAGCATTACGGTATCGGTATCAAGGAAATCTGGGACATCGACCCGAGCAAGCACGAACAGGGTCTGGTGGTACACACCGCCGGCTGGCCGCTGGATATCACCGGCAGCGCCAACACCGGTGGCTCCTTCCTCTATCACCTGGAGAACAATCAGGTGGTGGTCGGCCTGATCGTCGATCTGTCCTACAGCAACCCCCACCTGTCGCCCTTCGACGAGTTCCAGCGCTACAAGCACCACCCGGTGATCAAGCAGTACCTGGAAGGTGGCAAGCGTGTGGCCTACGGTGCCCGCGCCATCTGCAAGGGCGGCTTCAACTCGCTGCCGAAGATGGTCTTCCCCGGTGGCGCGCTGATCGGCTGCGACCTGGGCACCCTGAACTTCGCCAAGATCAAGGGCAGCCATACCGCGATGAAATCCGGCATGCTGGCCGCCGATGCGGTAGTTGAAGCACTCAAGGCCGGTCGCGAAGGTGGTGACGAGCTGACCAACTACGTGGACAGCTTCAAGTCCAGCTGGCTGTACGACGAGCTGTTCCGTTCGCGCAATTTCGGTCCGGCGATCCACAAGTTCGGCACCCTGGTCGGTGGCGCCTTCAACTACATCGATCAGAACTGGTTCGGTGGCAAGATCCCGGTGACCCTGCGTGATACCACGCCGGACTATGCCCGTCTGAAGAAGGCTTCGGAAGCGCCGAAGATCGCCTATCCCAAGCCCGATGGCGTGATCAGCTTCGACAAGCTGTCCTCGGTGTTCCTGTCCAACACCAACCATGAGGAAGACCAGCCGGTCCACCTGAAGCTGGCCGATCCGAGCATTCCGATCGAGAAGAACCTGCCGCTCTACGATGAGCCCGCCCAGCGTTACTGCCCGGCCGGCGTGTATGAAGTGGTCAGCAATGACGACGGCAGCAAGCGCTTCCAGATCAACGCTCAGAACTGCGTGCACTGCAAGACCTGTGACATCAAGGATCCGGCCCAGAACATCAACTGGGTGGCTCCGGAAGGCGCTGGTGGTCCGAACTATCCCAACATGTGATCAGCAGTCTGCTGCAAGGAAACCCGGCCCCGTGCCGGGTTTCTGCTTTTCAGGGCAGCGATGTCAGGCGGCGACGGGTGGCTCCTGCCCCGGGCCCCTCGGGTTGGACGGCAGCGGCGGCAGGCCGTGCAGGACCCGTGCGCGCTGGCATTCAGGGCTGTCCTGGCCGTTCTCGCCGTGGAACGGAAACTCCCGGCAGGTGCTGGAACGCTGCTCGTAGATGGTGCAGCGTACCGAACTGCCCACCTCCCCCATCAGTGCCACGCAGCGCGGTTGCGGCTGGTTGGTACCCCGCATGCAGCTGAGGTGCGGAGTGACCTGCTCTATCAGACGGTCCGGCACGGTGCCGCCGGGAGCCGAGTCCGCCTCGCCCCAGTAGAAGGAGACGCGGAAGGTGGCGCAGCAGGCGCCGCAGTCAAGGCAGGGGGATATATCGCTCATCGCATGGCGTTCCTCGATTCACTAAGGTGGAGCGAATTTTTACGCCTGTCGGGTGGGATACCACAAGGGGGCGACGCAAATTTTTCCTGTGAGGATCATCCACTGCCCGCGGCCGGCGATTTCACTGCTACCATCGGGTCTGGATCTTTCGCCGTACGGGAGTTGCTGATGTCTGATGTAATCGCTGGTCTGGACCTGAATCGCCTCAACCGCATCGCCGGGCACATGGAGGACAAGTACCTCGCCACCGGCAAACTGCCCTGCGCCGTCACCCTGGTCGCCCGTGAGGGGCGCATCGTCTGGCAGCAGGCTCAGGGGTTGATGGACGTGGAGCGCGGCAAATCCGCACAGCTGGATACCCTGTTCCGCATCTATTCGATGACCAAGCCGATTACCTCGATCGCCCTGATGCAACTGTACGAACAGGGCCGTTTCCTGCTCGACGACCCGGTACACAAGTACATACCCGCGTGGCGGGATCTGCGGGTATACAAGTCCGGCGTCTATCCGAACTTCGTCACCACCCCGGTACAACGGCCGATGACCATCCGTGATCTGCTGACCCACCAGTCCGGGCTGACCTATGGCTTCTCCTGCCAGACCAACGTGGACGCCGCCTACCGCCAGCTGAAGCTGGACGGCCACATGGGGCTGACACTGGAAAAACTGGTGGAGGAGCTGGCACACCTGCCCCTGGAGTTCTCGCCCGGCACCGCCTGGAAGTACTCCGTCGCCACCGACGTCTGCGGTTACCTGGTCCAGCTGCTGTCCAGCCTGCCCCTGGACGAGTACTTTTCCCGCTACATCCTCAGCCCGCTGGGCATGCAGGACACCTTCTTCACCGTGCCGCAGGACAAGCTGGAGCGCTTCGCCGCCTGCTACGAGTACCAGAGCGGTGACCGCTACCGTCTGCAGGATGACCCTCAGACCTCCCACTTCACCCGCGAACACGGCTTTCTTTCCGGTGGCGGCGGGCTGATCTCGACCATCGGCGACTACTACCGCTTCACCCAGGCACTGGCCAATGGAGGAGAACTCGATGGCGCCCGTATCATCGGACGCAAGACCCTGGAGTTCATGCGCCTGAACCACCTGCCCGGGGGCACCGACCTGCCGCGGGTATCGGCCGGCGGTTTCAGCGAGACGCCCTATGAGGGCTCCGGCTTCGGTCTGGGGTTTGCCGTGAAGGTGGATATCGCCAAGTCGCAGACAATCAGCTCGCCGGGGGAATACGGCTGGGGTGGCAAGGCGGGCACCACCTTTTTCATCGATCCGGCGGAAGACCTGCAGGTGATCTTCATGACCCAGCTCAGCCCCTCCTCGAGCTACATGGTTCGTCAGGAACTGCGCGCCATGGTGTATGGCGCTCTGGTCTAGAACTCGACCTTGCCGCGCAGCGCCTTGATGGTGCCGCGCTGCGTCTTGTTGTCGACCCGCTTGCGCTGGGAGCTGCGCGTGGGGCGGGTCGGCCGGCGGACTTTCTCCACCACGGTGGCGGCCTGGATCAGCTCTACCAGCCGGGCAATCGCGTCGTCCCGGTTCTGTTCCTGGGTCCGATGGCGCTGGGCCTTGATCACTATCACCCCATCCTTGCTGATACGGTGATCCCGGTACTGCAGCAGGCGCTCCTTGCAGTGCTCCGGCAGGCTCGAGGCACGGATATCGAAGCGCAGATGGATGGCGCTGGAGACCTTGTTGACGTTCTGGCCTCCGGCCCCCTGGGCACGGATGGCCGTGAACTCCAGCTCCTGCTCATCCAGCTGGATATGTTCCGAGACCCTGACCATCCCCTCCTCCCGCTGCGCCTGACTGCCTATACTCGGCTCAAGGGTACAGGAGAAGAGCACGGATGAACAAAGTACTTGGGGCGCTGCTGGTGATCGCGGCTCTGCCGATCCTCGCCGGGGAAGCGGTGGATGACTCCGACCTTCCCCAATGGACGGTCGACCGCATCGCTCCGCTGCATGACCGCGTCTCACGCTGGGTAAGCAATACCTCGCGCAACATTGATGGTTTCTTCGGCACCGACGCCCACCTGCATACCAGCAACAGGTCCTATATCCGCCTGACCCAGGAGATGGAATGGGAGGAAGGACAAAGATTGAGCGTCGATCCCGGCATCCGCTTCAAGCTGGATCTGCCGACCACCCGGGAGCGTCTGCGGTTGATCATCGAGAGTGATCCGGAGGAGACCCAGGGTACCCTGGCCGAGCAGGGCTCGCAGCGCCTGCGCGGAGACAGCCAGACGGCAGGAGACACCGTGGTCGGTCTGAGCCGACTGACGGACCGGGACTGGAAGCAGCATTGGGACACGCGCTTCAGCGCCGGGATCAAGGTACGGCTGCCGCTGGATCCCTACCTGCGCTGGGATGCCAAACGGCTCTGGGATCTGGGGGACGGCCCCTGGACGCTGGCCTCGGAAAACCGCCTGTCCTGGTTCAACAGTGACGGCTACTTCGCCCGTACCCGCTGGGATCTGGGCCGTCCACTGGATGAGCGGCGCCATCTGCGCCTGGTCACCAATGTGCAGTGGCAGGAGGATGAAGACACCCTGGAGTTCTCCGAAATGGCGGCGCTCGACCGTATTCTCGGGTCACGCAGCGCCATCCGCTACGCTGCTGTGGTGGTAGGCAACAGCGCCTCGAATCCGCGTATCAACGATTATTACCTGCAGGCCCTGTACCGGCGCAACCTGCACCGGGAGATCCTCTTTGCCGACGTCATACCGGAACTGCATTTCCACCGGGACACGGGGCATCAGCCCCGCTGGGGGCTGACGCTGCGCCTGGAGATGTTCTTCATGGGAGATGTGATCAAGCGCTGAGCCGGGCGGCGGCCATCTGCAGGAAGGAGGCGATCCATTGCATCATCAGCTGGCTGTCGGCTTCGGCGTTGAGAGAGGCCCGGCCCGCGCGGAGTCGGGCCGCCGGCAGGGTGTCCCGACGCATCTCCATCAGCGCCCTGCAGTAGTCGACACAGAACTCCGGATGCCCCTGCACGCTCAGGAAGCATTCACCATACTGGATCAGGTAGTAGGGGCAGAAGTCGCTGCTGGCCAGTACCTGAGCTTCCTCCGGCAGCACCACTACCTGATCCTGATGGCTCACCAGCAGATCCAGCTCCTCCTGCCAGGGCTGCATCCAGGGTTTGCGCTCGATCACCTGATTGAAGGACAGCCCAACACCCCAGCCCTTGTCGGACTTGACCACGGTACCGCCCAAGGCCCGCGCCATCAGCTGATGACCGAAGCAGATGCCGACCAGCGGCCGCTGCTCTGCCCACAAAGTGCGCACGAAATCGCTCAATGCCTCAATCCAGTGCAGGCCATCGTTGACACCGAACTTGCTGCCGGTGATCAGCCAGGCGTCGCATTCGGTGGTGGTCGCCGGCAGTTCGCCATCCAGTACCCGGTACACCGGCAGCTCGCAGTCCGGCAGCACCGCGCGCAATGCCTTCTCGAACATCTGCGGATAATTACCGTGTTCGGGTTGCAGAACCGGATTCACGTCATCCGCTTGCAGAATACCTATCTTCACCTTGTCACCTCTGTGCTATGGCGCCCGGGCGCCGGACCGGTTTCACAGCAAGAGCCGTGCCTGGCGGCGATCATTCCCAGCCCGGCACCCCTTCGCGGATCAGCGCCGAGAAACGCGGATCATCCCCGGCTGCCCTGGCCCGGTCGGTAATCCTGCCCCGCCGCTGCAACTCCTCCA
The DNA here is from genome assembly GCF_051948695.1 of Halopseudomonas sp. Lyrl_26. Classification (NCBI taxonomy): domain Bacteria; kingdom Pseudomonadati; phylum Pseudomonadota; class Gammaproteobacteria; order Pseudomonadales; family Pseudomonadaceae; genus Halopseudomonas; species Halopseudomonas sp. Lyrl_26. The sequence continues at coordinate 546,177 of NZ_JAYJLH010000001.1, read as the reverse complement.
GCTCCATTCCGGGCATCATGCCCCCGACCTCGTGCACATAGGCTGGAAGACGGCCGGTCAGCAGCAACCGGTAGTCCAGCGGCAACCCTGCCACTATCTTCTTCATCATCGAATACACAATAGTGGTGCAGTTGCCGGTTATCGTGTGATAGAAGCGCGGATGCTCGGCCAGACGGTTGGCCTGCACCACGAAGGAGCGGAACAGTTCGCGTGCATCCGCCGGGCTCAGGTTGATCCGGTACAGCCACAGATCCTCGTTCCGCACGTTGCTGCGCACCCGCACCACATCCCTTTCATCGGACGCGATGATGGCCAGCTCGAACTGCTTGAAGAATCCACCGACCTCGGAAAAGCTCTCATCCTGCTCCCGGCGGATTTCCACGGAGAACGCCAGGTACTCGCCACCGTCGAAGCCGAAGGACACCAGCACGTGGGCGATGTTCTCCAGCCCCCAGTAGGAGGTGATCATGTCCACCGAGCGCAGACGCCGCAGGTCATACTCGCGGCTTTCCCAGCGGATGTCGTAATCCTCGGGAGTGCGCCAGTCGAAGTTGCGCACGTGATGCAACCGAACCCGGTTGCCCTCCAGCTCCCCGGTACTGATATACGCCAGATCATCCGCCCAGTTGCGTTCATGGCTGGGTCTGATGCCACTCCACCACAGCATCAGCAAGGCAAACATCATCAGGTAACCCAGCGTCGCCTGCCATCCGCCCTGCCCGGCCCACAGCCAGTACATGCAGCCAGCCAGTCCCAGCAGCCAGAGCGCACAGCACAGCATGCGCCCCGGAACGCCACCGGGCGCCTGATACCAGAGGGCGAGCACGGCCCAGATGCTGCTGAGCAGCATGATCAGGGTTGCAAGGGAAAGGAACAGAGTGCGCAGCATGGGAAGCCTGTTGAAATTTCTGCCAATCCTACGCCAAAGGCCCGAGCCTGGTACAGATCCGGGATTACAACTGGCCTTCGATCGGCAGCCAGCCAAGGAACCAGGCGGCGGAACGGCGCAGCCGGGTGGCATGAGGTTCACTTGACCAGTCCTCCTCGCCGGCTCGCCAGCGCAGACGGTCCTGCTCGTCCAGCGTCAGCTCGTAGGCAAAGTCGGCCGAGGTCCAGTGCTCGAACAGCTGCACCAGAGATTCGGCCATGGCCGGCTGGTGCACCAGCACCCCCGCCTCGGTATTGAGCACTATGGAGCGGGGATCGAGGTTGACGGAACCGACGAAGAGCTTCTGGCGATCGAACACGAAGGCCTTGGCGTGCAGACTGGCAAGGGACTCGCCGGCAAAGGCACTGGCCCGCTCCTGTTCACCGGCCTGCCGGCGCAGTTCCCAGAGGCGTACCCCGCCCTCCAGCAAGGGACGGCGATAGCTCGCGTAGGCACTGTGCACCGCCAGCACGTCGGTGGTGGCCAGGGAGTTGGTCAGCACACGCACGTCCACCCCGTGTTCCGCCATGTCGATCAGAAACACCTCGCCCCGGGAGCCGGGAATGAAATACGCCGACATCAGCAGCAGCTCCTGCTCGGCGGAGCGGACGTGGCGCATCAGATGTCGGGCCAGTATCGGCTCCTGGTTGGTGGCATGCCCGGGGTCGGCCTTGGTGGGTGGGTCGGAGATCCACTCGGCCTCGCCCCAGTGCCAGTCTATCCGGTCGTCGCGCAGGGCCCGGTTGAAGGGCGACTCCTCGACCGCCTGCAGATAGGCGCTGCCCTGATGCCGCAGGCGATGCGCCCTGAGCTGGCCCCTGAGCCGCTGCTCGGCCCGCGGGCCGGGGCGGCGGACCATGTGGCTGACGGGCACCGCCTCGTTGGCATTCCAGTAGTCGTCGAAACTGCGGGTCACCTCGCGGGTGATGTGCCCCATGCCGATGATGTCGATGTCCTGGAAGTCCATGGTGCTGAGCGAGAAGTACTCGTCACCGATATTGCGTCCGCCGGTGATGAACAGCTGACCATCGACGATCATCAGCTTGTTGTGCATCCGGTAGTTGATTCGGCCGAACTCGCCCAGCTTGCTGAAATAGCGGGATATGCGCCCGCGCAGGGTCAGCGGGTTGAACAGTTTTACGTGGATATTGGGATGGTGATCCAGGGTGGCCACGTCGAAGTCGCGCAGGGCACTGCCGATATCATCCAGCAGCAGGCGGACCCGCACCCCGCGATCAGCGGCGCTGAGCAGGCGCTCGGCGATCAGCCCGCCGGTCACATCGCCGCGGTAGATGTAGTACTGCAGATCCAGACTGGCCTCGGCCCGGTCGATCATCGCCAGCCGGGCAGCCAACGCATCGGTGCCGGTATGGACCAGCGTAAAGCCCGACAGTTCATCACTGTAGGGCGGCTGGTGAGCCCGCACGTAACGGCTGATCTCGGTTTCCTGCACGGGCTGCAGCACAAAGCTGGGTGGGATGTTCTTGGCAGGTAATGAGCTGGCACAACCGGCCAGCAGCATCATCCAGCAGAACCAGCAGAATATCTTTACCTGATCCGATTTCACCCAGCCATTTCCTCCAGAGTTGCCAGCGGCCCAGTGTAGCAGCCGGCAAGCTCGCCAGCGCGCAGATTATCGCTGCCGGCCCGTCACTCCGGGTTCACTCACCACCAGCTGGTACTCCGCGACACGCTGCCCCCGGGTATGCATCATCACGCAGGCTTGGTCCCGGGGTTGCAGCCCCTGTTCCAGTGCTGCCTGGTACAGCGCCCGCCAAGTGGCCGCCGGCTCATGCAGATTGCTGTCGAAGGTGATGCTCAGCACCGTGGCCGCCGGATGCTCATCCAGGCTGTAACCGCCCGGACAGGAGCCGGCCGCACGATGGCTGATCAGGTGCCCCTGAGTGCCCGGGCGGCCTCTTCGGCGGTGGGTAACATGGGGGTGAATCCCTTTCTTATTATCAATCGCAAAGAACTCTATTACGCAGAGACGACGATCGCAACATCTGTATCAGGGAAAGTCACAACACCCGAGCGTCCCACCGCTGCGGACATCAGTCGCGGGCCGCTACCAGACCCTTTTCTGTCCTGTGCGGACAGTTGATCAGGGTGGAACTGCTCAGCCAGTGATCGTCCGGATACCAGGAAAACATGAACTGGCCGCCTTTGAGGCTGTCAACCACCATACTGGCGACTTCCGGACGTACCGCCGGACAGCCGTGGCTGCGCCCTATGCGCCCATGACGGCTGATCCAGCTGGGATCCACATAGTCAGCCGGATGGATGACGATGGCGCGCTGACGCGCAAGATCATTGAAACCGGGCTCGAGCCCATCCATGCGCAGGGAGTATCCGTGCTGACCGATATAGCTTTCCTGGGTGCGGAACAGTCCGATACTGGACTGATGACTGCCCTCGACATTGGAAAACTGGCGGGCATAGTTGTCACCCGACCCCTGGCCGTGGGCAACCAGATCCTGCAGCAGCAGCCTGTGATGTTTCAGATCGAAGATCCACAGGCGCTGTTCGGTGGATGGCAGGGAGAAATCGATCACGGCAAGGCGCTCGGCCGGCTTCGCGCCTCCGGCCACCGCGCACTGCATGGCATCGATGGCGGTGCCCAGTACCCGCCGATCCAGATCCGGGGCAGCTGCCGCCAGACGCTCGTGCAATACAGAGGATGATTCGGATTGCTGATAGGGATGAATGACAGCGACTTCCTTCGCCAGTGCCTCGCCGCCGAACAGCGTCAGGCAACAGGCGGACAAAACGCCAAGTCGGCGCAGAGCATGCAACATCAAGTAGCCCCCTCGGCCGCAGTAACCCGGGCCGTAGAAACAGAAATATAATCAAACAAGCCCCCGCCCCGGCTCAGTCGATGCTGGCCTGCATGGATACGTCTCGATGGCGGGGGCCCCCAAGAGCCTGAAGGGAGAGTACCGGTTGCTTAAAAAATGTACAGTGCTATTCGTCAGTTGTCTGGGCAGTCTGGTTCTCAACGCCCATGCAGAATACACCGTCAATGTACCGCTGACACCCGTCCAGGACTGGCTGCAGAGCGATTCGCCGTCCGACTGCGGCCTCCCCGAGCTGCGCACGCAGAAGTTGCATGAGGCCCTTGCGGAGCTGTATCAGGCGCAGGGATATATTTTCATCTGGAAGAACCAGGGGCTGCTGCAGGACCTGCTGGAACAACTGGCCGAACTGCAATCCGATGGACTCAACCCCGCGCAGTACATGCCTGATATCCGCGAAGCCGAAGCGCTCTGCGCGGAGTTGCAGATCAGCGCCCATTACCTGCTGGCCCTGGAGCACCTGAGCCGGGGCCGGCTCAACCAGCAGGAGCACGAACCGGTATGGGAGTCGTCAGCCATGATGACACCGATACGCGAAAGCGTGGCACAGCTGGGCATACTCGGCCTGGAATCCATGCGCAATGCCTTCGAGCACGCGCGCCCTGACCTGCCACTGTACCTGCAACTGCGGGACGCGTTCATCGCCATGCCTGAGGCCGGGCCGGAGCTGCCTCCCTTCCCTGACGGCCCCCTGCTCAAGCCCGGCAATGATCGGGATCCGCGGCTGCGGGTTCTGATGCAGCACATGCAGCTACGCGGGCTGCTCGACCCCGAGGCCACGGCCGGCCCACTGGACCGACCGCTGCTGGCTGATGACCCGGTTCAGGCGCAGCCACTGAGCTACGATCAGGTACTGCAGGAGGCAGTCCGGCAGTTCCAGCGCCAGCAGGGCCTGCAACCCGATGCGGTGGTCGGTCCGCAGACGCTCGCCGCCCTCAACATGACTCATGCCCAGCGTCGGCAGCAGGTAAGGATCAATCTGGAGCGCATGCGCTGGATGGAGGCCCGTCGCCAATATCACTCGCTGCTGGTCAACGCCGCCGGCAGCCGTGCGCTGCTGCTGGAGGGCAATGAGGTGCGCTGGCAATCCCGCGTCCAGTCCGGCAGCCCGGACCGGGCCACGCCCATGCTCGACTCACGGATCAACCGGGTGACACTCAACCCGAGCTGGACCATTCCACCCACCATTCTGAAGGAAGACAAGCTGCCTCAGATCCGCAGCAATCCGGCCTACTTCAGCGAGCGCAACATGCAGGTGCTGGATCACCAGGGCAACCAGCTGGATCCGGCGCAGATCGACTGGCATAACCCCAGAGGCATTCTCCTGCGCCAGCCGCCGGGCCCGGACAACCCCCTGGGACGCATGGTATTCCGTTTCGACAATCCCTTTGCCGTCTACCTGCACGATACGCCCAGCCAGTCGCTGTTTGCCCGGGCCGTGCGCAATGTCAGTTCCGGCTGCGTACGGGTGGAACAGGCCAGCGAGCTGGCCGATTACCTGTTCTACACCCTGGATCAACAGCAGCGGGAACGAATCGAGCAGCGCATGACCAGTGGCAGAACCCATGAAATCGCCGTGCGCAACGGGCCGCAGGTACTGCTGACCTACTGGACCGCTGAAGCCCTGGAGGACGGCAGCCTGCGCTTCAGCCCCGACCCCTATTCCATGGACGAGCCCCTGGCCCAGGCCTACCATCGGGCCATTGCACAGCAGTGAGGGCTACAGCCAGCGCCGGCGGCGGAAGTACACCAGCAGGCTGAGCACGATCACCAGCATCAGCAGCATGACCGCCGGGTAGCCCCAGGGCCAGCGCAGCTCCGGCATGACATCGAAGTTCATGCCGTAGACCCCGGCGATGAAGGTCAGCGGCATGAACAGCGAGGCAAAGATGGTCAGCACCTTCATGATCTCGTTGGTGCGCTTGCTGACATTGGACAGATACAGGTCCAGCAGGCTGACCAGCAGCTCGCGGATGGTATCTATGCTGTCCATGACGTGAATGACGTGATCGTGAACATCCCGCAGGTACAGACGGGTCTCATCGGCGATCAACGGGCTGTCGTCCCGTGTCAGGCGGCTGAGCAGCTCGCGCAACGGCCAGATGGATTTGCGCAGCAGCAGCATCTCGCGCTTGTAGTGGTGGATCTGCGCCAGGGTGTCCGGTCCGGGACTGGCGATGATCTGGTCTTCCAGTTCCTCCACCCGCTCGCCCAGGTATTCGAGCATTTCGAAGTAATGGTCCACCACCGCGTCCAGCAGTGCATAGGCCAGATAGTCGCTGCGCATGAAGCGGATGCGGCGCCCCGTGCGCAGGCGTTCGCGCACACCGTCGAACACATCCCCTGCGCGCTCCTGGAAGGACAGTACGAAATCCCCGCCCAGCACCAGGCTGACCTGCTCGGACTGGATCTGCTGGCGCTCGCGATCGAACTGCAGCATGCGCAGCACTATGTACAGGTAGCCCGGGTACTCCTCGACCTTGGGGCGCTGATCGGTATTGAGCACATCTTCCAGCACCAGCGGATGCAGCTGGAACTGACCGCCGAGCGCCTGGATCACACCGGCATCGGCCACCCCGTCCACATTCAGCCAGCTGACCTGGCCCGGCACCTGCGCCGGCCGGTAGCGGGAGGGGTCGGTGATCACCGACTCCTGCAGATCCTCGGCGTCGTAGCGGATCAGGCGTATGGCCGCATGCTCGGGCTTGTGCCGCCCTATGTGCAGCAGTGTTCCGGGCGGCGCACCCAGCTTGCCACCGCGCTTGACCACCAGCTTGCGTGCCATGCTCCTCTCCTGTCAGTGCTCCGTGTCAAACCACTGCAGCTTGTCCCTGAGGCTGACCACCTCGCCCACGATAAGCAGGGTCGGCGGCTTGATCTCGGTCTGTTGTACCAGCTCCGGCATGCTCGCCAGAGTGCCTGTGATGACCTTCTGATTCGATGTGGTGCCCTGCTGGATCAGCGCCATGGGTGTCCCCGGGTCACGACCGTGGAGGATCAGCTGCCGGCAGATTTCCGGCAGCCCCACCAGCCCCATGTAGAACACCACGGTCTGGCCCGGCGCCACCAGCTCCTGCCAGGGCAGATTGGTGCTTCCGTCCTTGAGATGGCCGGTGACAAAACGCACCGACTGGGCATGGTCGCGGTGGGTAAGCGGAATACCGGCATAGGCCGAGCAGCCATTGGCCGCGGTGATGCCCGGCACCACCTGGAAGGGAATGCCATGGGCGGCCAGCTCCTGGATCTCCTCGCCGCCCCGGCCAAAGATGAAGGGATCGCCGCCCTTCAGCCGCAGCACCCGCTTGCCCTCCTTCGCCAGGCGCACCAGCAACTGGTTGATCTGCTCCTGGGGGACGGCGTGATCGGCGCGGGCCTTGCCCACGTAGATACGGTCGGCGTCGCGCCGGCACAGGTCGATGATGGCATCGGGTACCAGACGATCATGCAGAACCACATCGGCCTGCTGCATCAGTCGCAGTGCACGGAAGGTCAGCAGGTCCGGATCTCCGGGGCCGGCACCGACCAGGTAGACCTCGCCACGGTAGCGCCGGCCCTGTTGCTGTTGCAGCTGCTCGATCAGCAGACGCTCGGCTTCCTGATCCTGGCCGGCGAACACGCGCTCGGCGATATCCCCCTGGAAGACATCTTCCCAGAACACCCGGCGCTGGTTGATCGAAGCAAAGGCTCCCTTGACCTGGGATCGGAAGCGCTGGGCCAGCTCGGCCAGGCGACCCCAGGCATGGGGAAACAGGGTTTCGATACGTGCCCGGGTCAGACGCGCCAACACCGGCGCATGGCCGCCGCTGGATACGGCAATCACCAGCGGTGAGCGATCGACTATGGCCGGAAAGATCACGCTGCACAGCTCCGGCGCATCCACCACATTGACCGGCAGATGGCGGGCCTGGGCATCGGCCGAGATCCGGGCGTTGAGCGTCCTGTCATCGGTTGCGGCAATCGCCAGATCGACGCCCTCCAGCTGCTCCGACCCGTAGCCCTGCACCCGGGTCTCACCGCCCATCCGGCCGACCAGAGCCTGCAGTTGCGGGTCAATCTCGGGTGCCACGATACGCAGGCGCGCACCGGCCTCGCTCAGCAAGCGTGCCTTGCGCAAGGCAATATCCCCACCGCCGACGACCAGCACCCATCGCCCACGCAGGTTATGAAACAGCGGTAGAAATTCCATGCAAACCCCTTTCTGAGGCGTGATTTCAGCGCATCAGGGTTGCGCCCCGATCACCCTGTCGGCAGAAGCGACTGCTCCTGCACCACGGCAAGACCGCTTCGCCGCAAGGGCGCGCCTTCCACAAGCGTAACGGAGGGCACGCCCGCCTCCATGCCTGTGAGAGCCAGCGCCCCGAAAGCAGAGCGGATCAGTCGATCCGCTCCAGGCCACCCATATAGCCGCGCAGCGCCTCAGGTACGATGACGCTGCCATCGGCCTGTTGATAGTTTTCCAGAATGGCCACCAGGGTGCGGCCGACGGCCAGACCGCTGCCGTTGAGGGTGTGCACCAGCTCCGGCTTGCCGGTTTCCGGGTTGCGCCAGCGAGCCTGCATGCGACGCGCCTGGAAATCCCCGCAATTCGAGCACGAGGAGATTTCCCGGTACTTGTTCTGACTCGGGATCCAGACTTCCAGGTCATAGGTCTTGACCGCACCGAAGCCCATGTCGCCGGTGCACAGGGCCATGGTCCGGTAAGGCAGCCCGAGGCGCTGCAGCACATCCTCGGCGTGCCCGGTCAGCTCCTCCAGGGCCCGCATGGAGTCATCCGGACGCACTATCTGCACCATCTCCACCTTGTCGAACTGATGCTGGCGGATCATGCCGCGGGTATCGCGGCCGGCCGAACCTGCCTCGCTGCGGAAGCACGGGGTATGGGCGGTCAGCTTCAACGGCAGGCTGTCGGCATCCAGAATGCTCTGACTGACGATATTGGTCAGGGACACTTCCGCGGTCGGAATCAGGTAGAAGTCCCGCTGCCCCTCCCCCTGGGGAATCTTGAACAGGTCTTCCTCGAACTTGGGCAGCTGCCCGGTGCCCAGCAGTGCCTCGGCCTGAACCAGATAGGGCGTGTAGACCTCCTCGTACCCGTGCTCGTTGATGTGCAGGTCGAGCATGAACTGGGCCAGCGCGCGGTGCAGCCGGGCAATCGGGCCGCGCATCAGTGCGAACCGGGCGCCGGACAGCTTGGCCGCCGTATCGAAGTCCAGATAACCGTGACGCTCACCGATGCTGACGTGATCCTGAACCTCGAAATCCATGCTGCGCGGAGTGCCCCAGCGACGTACTTCGACGTTCTCGTCCTCGCCAGCCCCCACCGGCACGCTTTCGTCCGGCAGGTTGGGAATGGCCATCAGAATGGCGTCCAGCTCGCTCTGGATGGTATCCAGCTCCTGCTTGGCCTGGTTCAGTTCTGCGCCCATGCGATCCACGTCGGCCAGCAGCGGCTGGATATCCTCACCCTTGGCCTTGGCCTGACCGATGGCCTTGGATCGACTGTTGCGCTCGGCCTGCAGGCTCTCGGTGCGGGTCTGGACCGACTTGCGGCGGGATTCGAGCTCTTCTAGCTGGGCGACATCGAGGCTGAAGCCGCGGCTGGCAAGGCGTTCGGCAATCAGTTGGGGTTGGCTACGGACCAGTTTGGGATCAAGCATCGGGTATCACTTTCGTTGGTTGCAGGTGGCAGCCAGGGCGACTAGCGAGTCAGCCACAGGCCGGCCCAGGTGGCGGTCAGACAGAGGCACACGCTGAGCAGGATATATCCGAGGGCAATCAGCCCCTGACCATTTCCCAGCAGGCGCCAGGCATCCAGGGAAAAGGTGGAAAATGTGGTGAAGGCCCCGAGAAAGCCGATCATCAGCCCCTGCTGTATCACGGGCGAGATCTCCGGGCGGTGCAGCCACAGGCCGTATAGTACACCTATCGTGAGGCAGCCGGACACATTGACCAGCAGGGTCGGCAGGGCAAAGCTGCCGGGCCACAGCCTGAGCACCAGCAGCGCAACGGAATAGCGGGCCAGCGCGCCCAATGCACCGCCAAGGGCAACCGCGCCGATAGAGGCAATCACGACTTTCTCCTGCGCTGATTCGGGCTGGCAGCATCGAGGCTGCGCAGATACTCGAGCTTCTGGGCGATCTTCAGCTCCAGCCCGCGACTGACCGGCTGGTAGTATTGTCTGGGCTCGAGCTCCTCCGGGAAGTAGTCCTCCCCCGCGGCATAGGCCTCAGGCTCATCATGGGCATAACGATAGGCCTGGCCGTAGCCCAGCTCCTTCATCAGCCGGGTCGGCGCGTTGCGCAGGTGCAGCGGCGGTTCCAGCGACGGTTGTCCGGCCACATCCTGGCGCGCGGCATTGTAGGCCTTGTACACCGCATTGCTCTTGGGCGCACAGGCCAGATAGACAATGGCCTGGGCAATCGCCAGCTCGCCCTCGGGACTGCCGAGCCGCTCCTGCACATCCCAGGCATTCAGGCACAGGGGCAGGGCCCGGGGATCGGCATTGCCGATGTCCTCGCTGGCCATGCGCACTACCCGCCTTGCGATGTACAGCGGGTCACAGCCCCCATCGAGCATGCGCGCATACCAGTACAGGGCGCCGTCCGGATTGGAGCCGCGTACCGATTTGTGCAGCGCCGATATCTGGTCGTAGAAGGCTTCTCCACCCTTGTCGAAACGCCGCCGATTGTCGTTGAGCAGCTCACCGACCAGCTCGAGGTCGATTGTGCCACCCTCAGGCGTCAGATCAGCGGCGATCTCCAGCAGATTGAGCAGGCGCCGTCCATCGCCATCGGCGGCGCCGAGCAGAACCTGCCTGGCCTCGTTGCTGATGCTCAGCCGCTGCGCACCCAGGCCGCGCTCGCTGTCGGTCAGAGCGCGCATCAACAGCGCCTCCAGCGCCTGCTCATCCAGCGCCTTGAGCACATAGACCCGGGCCCGGGACAGCAGCGCGTTGTTCAGCTCGAAGGAAGGGTTTTCGGTGGTGGCGCCAATGAACAGCAAGGTGCCGTCCTCGACGTAGGGCAGGAAGGCATCCTGCTGCCCCTTGTTGAATCTGTGTACTTCATCGACGAACAGAATGGTCTGGCGCCCGTCCCGGGCGGCGTGCTGGCGGGCCTGATCCACCGCCTGGCGTATCTCCTTGACCCCCGACAGCACCGCGGAAATGGTCACGAAATGCGCGTCGGCCAGGGTAGCCAGCAGGCGGGCCAGGGTGGTCTTGCCGACCCCGGGCGGGCCCCAGAAGATCATCGAGTGCAGCGCGCCCTGCTCCAGCGCCGTACGCAGCGGGCGCCCCGGTCCCAGCAGATGCTGCTGCCCTGCGTACTCGTCCAGCGTGGCCGGCCGCATGCGCGCCGCCAGCGGTTGATTGGGCGGCGTGCGCGGGGCAAACAGATCCATGTCACTCACTGATGACATCAACTCCGTCGGGGACCTCAAAACTGAACTGCGCATCATCCAGCGGCGCGTTCAGCTGCACATTGTGGAACAGGATATTGGTGCGCTGCCCCGCCGGGTCGCTCATCTGCATATCGTTGATCAGGCCATCATTGAAGGACACGCGCAGACTGTCAAACATGGAGTCGGCTTCCCTGGGGGTGAGGGTGAAGTCCACCACGCTGCCGCCGTCGGTGAGTTCGATATCGAAACTCTCCTGCAGCTTGCTGACATCACCCGAGAGCAGCAATGCCGGCGTATGGCTCAGGCGTTGATCCATCTGCTGGATGGTCACCTGCTCCAGATCCGGATCATACAGCCAGATCTTCTCGCCATCGGAAATCAGCAGCTGCTCCAGCGGCGGGTCGGTGTGCCAGCGGAACTTGCCGGGACGCTTGAGGGCCAGGGTACCTGTGGTTTCCTGCAGATTGGCCCCATTGGCACTCAGGGTCATCTGGGAGAAGCCGCCGGTCAGGGTCTGGGCTCGGGACAGCAGCTGATTGAGCCGCTCTGCGGCCTGGCTCTGATCATCTGCGCTGACCGCCAGGGGCAGCATGGCCAGGCACAGGGCGGTAATACTGGAACGCAGCAGGGTCTTCATCAAGGTTATCTAGTCTCGTACGGGTGGGGGCGCGATGACTTCGCGCTGGTTGGTATGGTCTGCCGGGGATACGACACCGGCCATCTCCATCGATTCAATCATGCGCGCCGCCCGATTGTAACCAACCTTGAGCTTGCGCTGCAGGGAGGAAATCGACGCCTTGCGCGACTCGGTGACGAAGCGCACCGCTTCGTCGTACAGCGGATCATCCTCCTCGCCATCACCGCCGCCACCGCCGTCGAACCCGCCGGAGCCGCCCTCGTCGGCGCCATCGAGAATGTCCTGGATGTAATCCGGCTCGCCGCGCTGCTTCCACTCGTCGACCAGCCGGTGCACCTCGTCATCGGAAACGAAGGCGCCATGGACACGCACCGGCAGACTGGTGCCCGGCGGCATGTAGAGCATGTCGCCGTGGCCGAGCAGCTGTTCGGCACCGCCCTGATCGAGGATGGTGCGCGAGTCGATGCGACTGGAAACCTGGAAGGCGATCCGTGTGGGAATGTTGGCCTTGATCAGACCCGTGATCACATCCACCGAGGGGCGCTGGGTGGCGAGGATCAGGTGGATGCCCGCCGCCCTCGCCTTCTGGGCGATGCGCGCGATCAGTTCCTCGACCTTCTTGCCGACGATCATCATCATGTCGGCAAACTCGTCGATCACCACCACGATCACCGGCAGGGTATCGAGCTCCGGCGGAATATCGTCCATGCTCTCGCGACGGAACAGCGGGTCGGTCAGCGGCTCGCCGGCCTTCTGGGCGTCCTTGACCTTGCGGTTGAAGCCCGCCAGGTTGCGCACCCCCATGGCGGCCATCAGCTTGTAGCGGCGCTCCATCTCCGCCACGCACCAGCGAAGCGCATTGGCCGCCTCCTTCATGTCGGTGACCACCGGGCACAGCAGATGGGGAATACCCTCGTAGATCGACAGTTCCAGCATCTTGGGGTCGATCATGATCAGCCGCACATCCTCGGGGTGCGACTTGAACAGGATGCTCAGCAGCATGGCGTTGACACCCACCGATTTACCCGAGCCGGTGGTACCCGCCACCAGCAGGTGCGGCATGCGTGCCAGATCGGCCAACACCGGCTTGCCGCCGATATCGTGCCCCAGCGCCAGGGTGACCGGCGATTGCGCCTCATCGAACTCCCGTGTCTGCAGCACCTCTGACAGCCGCACGATTTCCCGGTCCTCGTTGGGAATCTCGATGCCGATGGTGGTCTTGCCGGGAATGACCTCCACCACCCGCACGCTGATGACCGCCAGGGATCGGGCCAGGTCCTTGGCCAGGTTGGTGATCTTGCTGACCTTGACCCCCGGCGCGGGCTGGATCTCGAAGCGGGTGATGACCGGACCCGGCTGTACTTTCTCGACCTCGGCCTCAACACCGAAATCCTTGAGCTTGAGCTCGAGCAGGCGTGACATGCCCTCCAGCGACTCCGGCGAGAAGCCCTTGTTCACCTTGCTCGGCGGATCCAGCAGGGAAATGGGGGGCAGCGAGCCGGGCACCACCGGCTCGAACTTCAGCGGCGCCTGACGTTCCTTCTGGGTCCGCACACTGGCTTCCGCCGGACGGGTTTCCAGGGGCTCTATCTTCGGCGGCGTGCGCTTCTCCTGGGCCGCAATGTGCTTCTCCAGCGCCTGCTGGCGCTGGGCACGGGCCTGTTCGGCCTGGCGCTTTTCCTCCAGACTGACCACAGGTTCGCGGCGACCCGGTGCTTCCGCCCGTGGGGCCGGCTGCGGACGGGCAGCGCGCTTCTCCCGCCAGCTGATCCAGGCGCGACGGAACAGATCCAGCAGATCCAGGGTGATACGCCCGATCAGGTCCATGACCTTGAACCAGGACAGATTGGTGAAGACGGTCAGCCCGAACAGGAACAGGGTGAGAAACAGCAGGGTGCTGCCCTGCATGTTGAGTACCGGATAACTCATCTCGCTTAACAACTGACCCAGTACGCCGCCGGCCCCGCCCCCTTCGGGAAAGCTGGCCGGCGCCCTGCCATGCAGCGCGGCCAGCGCGGTACCGGCCAGCAGCGTCAGTACGAAACCGATCAGACGCCAGGAGAACAGCCAGCCGTTCCAGATGAATGGCAGATGGCGGCGGCGGAACATCTGCCACACCTTGATCGCCACTATCAGGGGGAACAGATAGGCCAGATAGCCCAGCACCAACAGCAGCACATCGGCGATCCAGGCGCCCATGCGTCCACCTGCATTCTGCACCGCCAGTTCGCCGCTGCTGCGGGTCCAGCCCGGGTCGGCGGCGTTATAGCTGAACAGCGACATGCACAGATACAGGCACAGGGCGATCATGCCCAGCAATGCGCCCTCGCGCAGACGCAGACTGAGTTGCTCTCGCCAGGCGAAATGCTGGCCTTTCTGAGGTCGGGTATCCTTCAACGCTCTGACTTCCAAATTTGCTTAGCCGTGTATTGTACAGGTTCTGCACCTAACCATGTGTGGACCGGTACTCAGGGTTTCCGTTCCCGCCTGGCAGGAACTATAGTGATTACCGACAATAGCTTAACGTCGCTTCTTGATAAACCATTTGAATCAGCCGCAGGTCCGCGATGACTGAACTGAGGTGGCTTGAGCCTCACAATCTGGAATTCCCACCCGCCGAACAGGCGCTGCCCAACCCCAACGGCCTGCTTGCCGTCGGTGGTGATCTGAGCGTCGAGCGTCTGCTCATCGCCTATCGGCAGGGTATCTTCCCCTGGTACGAGGAAGGCCAGCCCTTGCTGTGGTGGTCACCTGATCCGCGGACGGTACTGGCGCCGGGAAACATCCATGCGTCACGCAGCATGCGCCGATTTCTGCGCCGAAGCGAGCTGCGTGTCAGCTTCGACCAGGCTTTCGCCGAGGTCATTGCCGCCTGCGCCGCGCCCCGGGAATATACGGACGCGACCTGGATCACCCCGGACATGCAGCGGGCCTATATCACCCTGCACCAGCTCGGCCACGCCCATTCGGTCGAGGTCTGGGAGGGCGATCAACTGGTCGGCGGACTCTATGGCGTCGCGCTGGGCAGAATGTTCTTCGGAGAATCCATGTTCAGCCGGCGCAGCAACGCCTCCAAAACCGCCCTGCTGGCGCTGGGCGCCGTGCTGCAGCACCTGGGCTGCGAGTTGATAGATTGCCAGATGCCCACCGAGCACCTGAGCAGCATGGGCGCCCGGGAAGTGCCCAGGGTCGAGTTCATCCGTTGCGCCAGGCGCCTGACCAGCCAGCCGGATATCTGGCCGGCTGGCGGTATTGAACCCCGGATGGCCGCTTCTATACTGGAGGCATTCGCTCCCGGGGATGTGACATGACCGACCTGGCCCACCTGAAGTTCTACGCCACCCAGCCCCATGCCTGCAGCTATCTGGAGGAGGAGCAGGCGGTGACGCTGTTCCTCGCCCCCCATGAGCCCATCGAGGAACCGACCTACAGCCGTCTCTCCGAGCTGGGCTTCCGCCGTAGTGGCGATCACCTGTACCGGCCCCACTGCCCCCAGTGCAAGGCATGCATTCCGGCGCGGATCCCGGTTGATTCATTCCAGCCCAACCGCCAGCAGAGCCGTATTCTCAAGCGCAACCGAGACCTGGAACTCAGGCGCACCCGACCGCGGCTCACCGATGAGATCTACGAGCTCTACTCGCGCTATATCAACGCCCGGCACGCCGACGGGGACATGTATCCGCCCAGTCGCCAGCAGTTCCAGTCCTTTCTGGTCAGCAGCAGCCCCTTCTGCGAATTCATCGAGTTCCGCGAGCAGGACCGGTTGCTGGCGGTGGCGGTGACCGACCGGCTTTCCAATGGCCTTTCTGCGGTCTATACCTTCTTCGACCCCGAGCAGACCCGCCGCAGCCTCGGCCGTTTCGCCATCCTGTGCCAGATAGAGGAGGCCCGACGCGATGGACTGCCTGCGGTGTACCTCGGGTACTGGATCCGCAACTGCCGGAAGATGAACTACAAGACGGAATACCGTCCCCTGGAAATGCTGATCAGCCAGCGCTGGGTGCGTATCAATTAGCCCAACTTTCCCTGTGGTCTTGGCTGTTGCCCGCTTTTCAGGCACAATTGCTCACCTTTTTTGCGAGACTCATCCTGATGTCCCGCACGGCAACAGATTGAGAGGCCTTTGCTTAATGGCGAAAGAAGACAGTATTGAAATGGAAGGCACTATCATTGATACGCTGCCCAACACCATGTTCCGCGTTGAACTGGAGAACGGCCACGTGGTAACTGCCCACATTTCAGGCAAGATGCGCAAGAACTACATCCGCATCCTGACCGGCGACAAGGTACGTGTTGAGCTGACCCCCTACGACCTGACCAAGGGTCGTATCACCTACCGCGCCCGCTGATTCGCAGCGTCCCCGACCAGCCCCGCCACGGTCCTCCCGTGGGGGCATTGCTGGCCATCAGGTCACCCCACCCGTACCAGCGAAAATGAAAAAGACCGGACCAGGCATGGCTGCCTGACCCGGTCCTTGTCATGCCCGCCGATCAGCGGGACATGTACTTGCCCAGCTCCAGCTTGCCGATCGATGCACGATGCACTTCGTCCGGACCGTCGGCCAGGCGCAGGGTGCGCTGCATGGCGTACATGTGCGCCAGCGGGGTGTCATCCGACACGCCGGCGCCGCCGTGCATCTGGATGGCCCGGTCGATCACGCGCAGGGCCACGTTGGGCGCCACCACCTTGATCTGCGCAATCTCGCTCTTGGCCACCTTGTTACCCACGGTATCCATCATGTAGGCGGCGTTCAGGGTCAGCAGACGCGCCTGGTTGATCTCGATGCGGGACTGGGCGATCAGGTCGATGTTGCCACCCAGATGCGCCAGCTTGCGACCGAAGGCCTCGCGCTCCAGCGAGCGCTTGCACATCAACTCCAAGGCGCGTTCAGCAGCGCCGATCGAACGCATGCAGTGGTGGATACGACCCGGCCCGAGGCGTCCCTGGGCAATCTCGAACCCCCTGCCCTCACCCAGCAGCACGTTGCTGTAGGGCACCCGCACGTTCTCCAGCACCACCTCGGCATGCCCATGGGGCGCATCGTCGTAACCGAACACCGGCAGCGGGCGGATCACCTTGACGCCGGGGGTATCCATGGGCACCAGGATCATGGAATGCTGCTGATGGCGCGGCGCATCCGGGTTGGTCAGCCCCATGAAGATCATGATCTTGCAACGGGGATCACAGGCGCCGGAGGTCCACCACTTGCGACCGTTGATGACCCACTCGTCGCCCTCGCGGCGGGCGTTGGCCTGCATGTTGGTGGCGTCAGACGAGGCCACTCCCGGCTCGGTCATGCCGAAGCAGGAGCGAATCTCACCCTCCAGCAGCGGCTTGAGCCATTGATCCTTCTGCTCCTGCGTACCGTAGCGCACCAGCACTTCCATGTTGCCGGTATCCGGCGCGCTGCAGTTGAAGGCTTCCGAGGCCAGGCCGGAGCGGCCCATGAGTTCGGCCAGCGGAGCGTATTCGAGGTTGGTGAGACCGGCGCCCAGCTCGGACTCCGGCAGGAACAGGTTCCACAGCCCGGCGGCCCGCGCCTTGACCTTGAGCTCCTCGACAATGGCTGTCGGCTGCCAGCGATCACCCTCGCTTACCTGCTTGTGAAAAATCGCCTCCGCGGGAAAGACGTGTTCCTGCATGAAGGCATCCACGCGCTCGCGTAACTCTTTGACCTTGGGGGAATAACCGAAATCCATGCTAGCCACCTTGCTGATTTGTTGTTCATGTGTAACTGGTGTGGAAAAAAGGTAGATGAGGCTGGCGAATTTATCTAACCTATTTTCAGCGTGTATAAACATTCATAAGCAATATATGCAGCGCCGCACTTATAAGAGCCTATAAACAAGCCATACGAAGGATACTGCGATGAACCTCAGTAAAGTGGATCTGAACCTGTTCATTGTATTTGACGCCATCTATACCGAGGCGAATCTCACCCGTGCCGGACAGATCGTCGGCATTACCCAGCCGGCGGTGAGCAATGCCCTGGCACGCCTGCGGGACACCTTCAATGACCCGCTGTTCGTACGTACTGCCCAGGGCATGGTGCCCACGCCCATGGCCCAGAACATCATCACGCCTGTCCGTCAGGCCCTGCAGCTGCTGCGGGTCTCGGTGCAGGAAAGCCGCAGCTTCAACCCCAGCGAAGCGAACAAGACCTACCGCATCAGCATGACCGACCTCACCGAGGCGGTGATACTGCCGCATCTGGCCGCCCGCATCCGGCGCCTGGCACCCAATATCAATGTGGACAGTTTCCTCACCCGCCGCCGCGAAACCACCAAGGAACTGGCAGCCGGCCGCCTGGACTTCGCCATCGATGCCCCGCTGAACACCGACCCGCAGGTACGCCATGTACGCCTGTTCGAGGATCGCTACGTGTGCATCATGCGCAAGGGCCATCCGCTGGCCAGCAAGGAGCGCATCACCCTGGATGACTATCTGGCGCAGTCGCACATCCATATCTCCAGCCGCCGCAACGGTCTCGGCCATGTGGATCTGGCCCTGGGCAAGATGGGCATACAGCGCCGGGTGATGCTGCGCTCACAGCACTACCAGATGGCGCCCCTGGTGCTGGAGTCCACCGACATGGTGATGACGGTCAACGAGCGCTTTGCCCGCCGACACAATCTGCACTGGGTGGAGCTGCCGATCGATGACATTCCGCCGATCCAGACCCACCTGTTCTGGCATGAGAGCACGGACCAGGACCCGGCCAACCGCTGGATGCGCGAGCAGATCATAGAGTTGTCCCAGCAGCTGGAACGCAAGATGGCCAAGGAGCGCGAGACCGAAGCCGAAGCCTGAGCAGGCGCCCTCCCGACAAACCGCCCCTATTCCAGGGGCGGTTCCGCTTCCGGCACCGGGGCGAACTGCCCGGCCCAGAGATCCCGATATCGCTCGAGCAAGCGACGCGGCTCACCCTGGCGGACCAGATCGTAGAGTCCCCGGGCAAGGGCCGCGCGCAGGGTTGGCGAGTTGCACGCCGAGTGGTGGGAAATACCGTAGTGAAGCTGCTCGTTGATCAGCGAGCCCTCCAGGATATCCAGCTGATCCAGCACATTGCGCTGAGCCGCCAGCGCCAGCCCCTGATGGCGCTCATGGATCAGGTAATCCACCTGACCATCGAGCAGCAGGGAAAAGGCCTGCTCGATGCCGGGCACCGAGCGCAACTCCAGATGATCCGCCGCGTAGGTATCGAAGGCGGCTCCGAAGCTGCTTCCGGACAGGGACACACCCCGACGACTGCGCAGGTCATCCCAGCCACTGTAGGGAAAGGCCTCGCCCCGGCGCACGAAGACCACACTGGGAATCTCCATGAACGGCGGGTAGACGTAGTCCATCTCCCCCAGCCGTTCCGGTGTCAGAAAGGCACCGGCCAGCACATCCACCCGGCCACTGCGCACCTCCTGCTGGGCCTGGCTCCAACCCCCCACGTTCAGCGCATCGACATGGATGCCAGCGGGTTCCAGCGCCTTTTCCAGCAGCTCCACGGCCGCCCCGACCAACCGCCCCGGGTCATCCGGATTCACCCACAGCAGCGGCGGGTAGTCGGGATTGCCAGTAATCACGATGCGCTCGCAGACACCGCCCGCGCCGTGAGCAACGCCGCTTGCCAGCACTACTGCCAGTGCGGCGGTGCGCGGCCAGATACGCAGTCCTGCCATCCCCTTGCTCCCTGATCTCATGAACCGCTGGCCAGTATCGCCGGCGCTGCTACGGGTGCCCCACTGTGGAAGCGGAACTCCCGGTCATCCTCCACCACCGCGGCGGCCTCGACCTCGGCAAAAAAAGCAACCCGCTCATCTATGGGGCCATCGGCGTAGGCCCGGGCCAGTTTCAGGTAGTCCTGATAGTGCCGGGCTTCGGACTTGAGCAGGGAGCGGTAGAAATCCCCCAGTTCCGGATCAAGATGCGGAGCCAGTCTGGCAAAGCGCTCGCAGGACCGCGCCTCGATGAAGGCACCGACGATCAGGGTATCCACCAGGCGGCCGGGCTCCACGGTGCGTACATGCTGGCGCAGCCGTTGCGCGTAATGACTGGCGGACAGGCCCCGATAGGCCACACCGCGCTTGTGCATCAGTGCCGTCACCTGCTCGAAGTGACGCAACTCCTCCCGGGCCAGCCGGGACATCTTCTGCAGCAGCTCAGGTTTATCTATGTAGCGGAACATGAGATTGAGGGCGGTCGACGCAGCCTTCTTCTCACAGTTGGCATGGTCGATCAGCAACTCCTCGGGGTGCTGCAATGCCTGTTCAACCCAGGCATCCGGGGTGGGGCAGGCAAGAAAGGCAAGCAGGTCAGCGGGCAGTGTCATGGTCTTCGCATAGGGTGGCAAACAGAGTGTGGGGATTATACGTATTCCCGGGCCGGTCTGCAGAAACGCGCAAGCATTGCCCGGCGTCAACATCGGAAACGTAAAAAGCAGCTACATTGTTAGAAGATGCAGTCAGGTCCAAGAGGGAGATGTCATGCAATCGATCAAGCGTATTCTGGTGGTACTCGACCCGAGCAGGGAGGACAACGTAGCACTGGTCAGGTCACGCCTGCTGGCCGGCTATCTCGGCGCGGAGCTGCACCTGCTGGTCTGCGAGAACCGGCGCGACTACTCGGACATGCT
The DNA here is from genome assembly GCF_051948695.1 of Halopseudomonas sp. Lyrl_26. NCBI lineage: Bacteria > Pseudomonadati > Pseudomonadota > Gammaproteobacteria > Pseudomonadales > Pseudomonadaceae > Halopseudomonas > Halopseudomonas sp. Lyrl_26. The sequence continues at coordinate 525,732 of NZ_JAYJLH010000001.1, read as the reverse complement.
CGATGAACTCTGCGAGAGTCTGGACACCGCCGGCATCAAGGCGAGGTACACCCAGACCTGGCAATCGAACCTGACCGACACCATCATCCGCACCCTGCTGGCCGAGGGCTGCGGCCTGGTGATCAAGCAGCACACCCCGGACAACCCGCTGAAGAAGGCTCTGCTCACGCCTGAGGACTGGAAGCTGCTGCGCTACTGCCCTGCCCCGGTACTGCTGGCCAAGGGCAGCGCTCTGTGGATGCACGGCAAGGTACTGGCGGCAGTTGATCTGGGCGGCCACGATGATCAGCATCAGGGACTGCGCGATGCCATCGTCCGTCATGCGGCGGATATCGCCCGCATGACCAGCGGCGAACTGCACCTGCTCAGCGCCCATCCGGCCCCCATGCTCTCGGCGGCCAACCCGATCTACCAGCTGCGCGAGACCATACTGGAAATCTACATGGAGAAGGCCCGGCGCTACGTCACCGAGTATGATATTCCGGAGAGCCGCACCCATATCGACGAAGGGCCGGCGGATGTACTGATCCCCCGGGTAGCTGCACAGATTGGTGCCTGCGTCACAGTGATCGGCACCGTTGCGCGGACCGGCATCTCCGGCGCCCTGATCGGCAACACCGCCGAAGTCGTTCTGGACCAGCTCAGCGGGGACGTGCTGGTTCTCAAGCCCGACGACATGATCGACCACCTGCAGGACCTGGTGGAAAAATAACCTGTCACCCCGCCGGAGACGGCGGGGTTGCTGCTTAACTTTAGCTTCCCGTTCCTGTAGAATCCGGGGCCGCCGTGAGTGCTGTGTACAGGCGTTTGCCCGCGACCCACTTTCTGTTACCCCAGTTATCGGGTTGCCCCTCACCAGATCGGGCCTGCGCTTGCACCCATCCCTATTTCCGGCATCCTGGGTCCGTGAGGATGACCGTTCCGTTACCAACGGGACAGACTGATGAGGGTAATTATTGTGCTTGAAGCCTATCGCAAACACGTTGAAGAACGCGCCGCCCAAGGCGTCGTGCCTCAGCCGCTTAATGCCGAACAAACCGCTGGTCTGGTAGAGCTCCTGAAAAACCCGCCTGCCGGTGAAGAAGAATTCCTGCTTGATCTGCTTACCAACCGCGTACCCCCGGGAGTGGATGAAGCTGCCTACGTCAAAGCCGCCTTCCTGTCCGCAGTAGCCAAGGGTGAAGCCACCTCCCCGCTGCTGGACAAAGTCCGCGCCGTGGAACTGCTGGGCACCATGCAGGGTGGCTATAACATCGCCACTCTGGTCGAACTGCTGGATAACGAAGAGCTGGCAGCCACTGCCGCCGAGCAGCTCAAGCACACCCTGCTGATGTTTGACGCCTTCCACGACGTTGCCGAGCGCGCCAAGAAAGGCAACCCGCACGCCAAGGCCGTTCTGGAGTCCTGGGCCGCTGGCGAGTGGTTCACTGCCAAGCCCGCCGTTCCGGAAAAAATCAGCCTGACCGTGTTCAAGGTGCCCGGTGAAACCAACACCGACGACCTGTCCCCGGCCCCCGACGCCTGGTCGCGTCCGGACATCCCGCTGCACGCTCTGGCCATGCTGAAGATGCCCCGTGACGGCATCGAGCCGGTCGAGCCCGGCGTTATCGGTCCGCTCAAGCAGATCGAGGAAATGAAGGCCAAGGGCCTGCCGGTTGCCTACGTCGGTGACGTTGTCGGTACCGGTTCTTCCCGTAAGTCCGCCACCAACTCGGTACTGTGGTTCTTCGGTGACGACATCCCCTACGTGCCGAACAAGCGCGCCGGTGGTTTCTGCTTCGGCACCAAGATCGCGCCGATCTTCTACAACACCATGGAAGACGCGGGCGCCCTGCCGATCGAGTTCGACTGCACCAACCTGAACATGGGCGACGCCATCGACGTCTACCCCTACGAAGGCAAGGTCTGCAAGCACGGCACTGACGAAGTCATCACCACCTTCGAACTGAAGACCCAGGTGCTGCTTGACGAAGTACGCGCTGGCGGCCGTATCCCGCTGATCATTGGTCGCGGTCTGACCGAGAAGGCCCGCACCGAACTGGGTCTGGGCTCCTCCGACCTGTTCCGCAAGCCCGAAGCCCCCGCTGACAGCAACAAGGGCTTCACCCTGGCCCAGAAGATGGTCGGTCGCGCCTGTGGCGTCGAAGGCATCCGCCCCGGCACCTACTGCGAACCCAAGATGACCACCGTCGGCTCCCAGGACACCACTGGCCCGATGACCCGTGACGAGCTGAAGGACCTGGCCTGCCTGGGCTTCTCCGCCGATCTGGTGATGCAGTCGTTCTGTCACACTGCCGCCTATCCCAAGCCGATCGACGTCAACACCCACCACACCCTGCCCGACTTCATCCACAACCGTGGTGGTGTCGCGCTGCGTCCGGGTGACGGCATCATCCACAGCTGGCTGAACCGCATGCTGCTGCCCGACACCGTCGGTACCGGTGGTGACTCCCACACCCGTTTCCCGATGGGCATTTCCTTCCCGGCCGGCTCCGGCCTGGTTGCCTTCGCCGCGGCCACCGGCGTCATGCCGCTGGACATGCCGGAGTCGGTACTGGTGCGCTTCAAGGGCGAAATGCGCCCGGGCATCACCCTGCGCGACCTGGTCCATGCCATCCCCTACTACGCCATCCAGCAGGGTCTGCTGACTGTCGAGAAGAAGGGCAAGAAGAACATCTTCTCCGGCCGCATCCTTGAAATCGAAGGTCTGACCGGTCTGACCGTCGAGCAGGCATTCGAGCTGTCCGACGCCTCGGCCGAGCGTTCCGCTGCCGGTTGCACCATCAAGCTGCCGGAAGACGCCATCGCCGAGTACCTGAAGTCCAACATCACCCTGCTGCGCTGGATGATCGCCAACGGCTATCAGGACGCCCGTACCCTGGAGCGCCGCGCCCGTGCCATGGAAGCCTGGCTGGAGAAGCCGGAGCTGCTGGAAGCCGACGCCGACGCCGAGTACGCAGCGGTTATCGAGATCGACCTGGCCGACATCAAGGAGCCCATCCTGTGCGCGCCGAACGATCCCGACGATGCCCGTCTGCTGTCCGAGGTTCAGGGTCGCCAGATCGATGAAGTCTTCATCGGTTCCTGCATGACCAACATCGGCCACTTCCGTGCTGCCGGCAAGCTGCTGGAGAAGAGCAAGGCTTCCCTGCCGACTCGTCTGTGGCTGGCTCCGCCGACCCGCATGGATCAGTACCAGCTGACCGAAGAAGGCTACTACGGCATCTACGGCCGCGCCGGCGCCCGCATGGAAATGCCCGGCTGCTCGCTGTGCATGGGTAACCAGGCTCGCATCAAGGCCAACTCCACTGCGGTCTCCACCTCCACGCGGAACTTCCCGAACCGCCTGGGCGATGGTGCCGACGTGTTCCTGGCCTCCGCCGAACTGGCCGCTGTTGCTTCGATCCTCGGCCGCCTGCCGAGCGTTGAGGAATACATGAGCTATGCCGCCGACCTGGACAGCATGTCCGGCGAGGTGTATCGCTACATGAACTTCAACGAGATCGAGTCCTACCAGAAAGCTGCTGCCAGCATTCCGGTAATCGAAGTCTGATTACTCGGTAATCGGTAAAAAGCCCCGCCTGGGTAACCAGTGCGGGGCTTTTTTATTGATCGGCTTTAACCGGGCACGGCGGCTTTCGGACCATCACTGATTCCGAGCGGTTGCTTTCAGAGACAGATATCGGCCATAGCGCGCCGAATCGACTCAGCGTCCGTCGGCCTCACCAGCCGCGCCACTTCCTGGCCGTCGCGCAGGAAAATCAGCGTCGGCCACAACTTGACCCGGAACGACCGCCCGAGGCGCCGGCCGGGACCATCCTCCACCTTCAGGTGGTGCAGATCCGGGTAATCATCGAAGGCCTTCTGCAGATGGCGCTGGGCGGCCTGGCAATGGCCGCACCAATCGGTACCGAACTCCAGCAACGTCGGGCCCTTGAGGGCGTCCACTTCCTCGCGCGAGGGCGGGCTGTCCGAATAATGGGTGAGCATGGGCATGTGAACTCCTGGGTAACGGGGTCAGGGGGTATTATGCCTTTGGACTGCACCCGCTCAAGTTGGTGTCATGCGCGGGTGGTATCAGGAATAGCTGAACGGCGGGCCGGCGATCAGGCCCGCGCAATCTGTCTCAGACCAGCTCTGCCCACAGGTCGTACTCATCAGCGGCGGTTACCCGCACACTGACGATATCACCGGGGTTGAGCGGCTCGTCGGTATCGATATAGACATTGCCATCGATTTCCGGCGCATCAGCCATGGAACGGGCGATCGGACCGTCCTCGTCGACCTCGTCGATCAGTACCTGGATGGTTCTGCCGATCTTCTGCTGCAGGCGCGCAGCGGAGATCGCCTGCTGGTGCGCCATGAAACGCTCCCAGCGCTCCTGCTTGATCTCGTCCGGCACCGCCTCCAGTCCCAGCTGCTCCGCCGGAGCACCCTCCACCGGGGAATACTGGAAACAGCCGACACGGTCCAGCTGCGCTTCGGTCAGCCAGTCGAGCAGGTACTGGAAGTCCTCTTCGGTCTCGCCCGGGAAGCCGACGATGAAGGTCGAGCGGATGGTCAGATCCGGGCAGATATCCCGCCATTTGCGGATCCGCTCCAGGGTTCTGTCTTCGAAGGCCGGCCGCTTCATCGCTTTCAGCACCTTCGGACTGGCATGCTGGAAGGGAATATCCAGGTACGGCAGGATCTTGCCCTCGGCCATCAGCGGGATCAGCTCGTCCACATGGGGATAGGGATAGACATAGTGCAGACGCACCCAGACGCCGAGTTCGCTCAGTGCCTCGCACATCTCGGTCATGCGGGACTTGACCGGTCGACCGTTCCAGAAACCGGTGCGGTACTTGATATCCACGCCATAGGCGCTGGTGTCCTGGGAAATGACCAGCACTTCCTTAACTCCGGCCTTGACCAGCCGCTCCGCCTCGCTCAGTACCTCGCCCACCGGCCGGCTGACCAGCTTGCCGCGCATCGAGGGAATGATGCAGAAACTGCAGCTGTGGTTGCAGCCTTCGGAAATCTTCAGGTAGGCGTAGTGGCGCGGGGTCAGCTTGATACCCTGCGGCGGCACCAGGTCGATCAACGGATTGTGCTCGGTGCTAGGCGGCACCACCTCGTGCACAGCGCTGACCACCTGCTCGTACTGCTGGGGACCGGTTACCGCCAGTACGCTGGGGTGCACATCACGGATGGCGCCCTCCTCCACCCCCATGCAACCGGTGACTATCACCCGGCCGTTCTCGGCGATGGCCTCGCCGATGGCATCCAGTGACTCGGCCTTGGCCGAATCGATGAAACCGCAGGTATTGACCACCACCACATCGGCGCCTTCATAGGTGGGCACGATATCGTAGCCTTCGGTGCGCAGCTGGGTGAGGATTCGTTCGGAGTCAACGAGTGCCTTGGGGCAGCCAAGGGAGATGAACCCGACGCTGGGGTTCTTCCGGGAGGGGATTGCGGTTTCGGTCATCAGTCAGCCACGGCGTGTCGGGAAAAAAACGTGGCGTATTCTATCCGGCGGTCTGGAACAGCGCCATAGCGGAGACAGACCGCCGGTCACCGAATGCCGGCAGAGAACCGGATTACTTTCTCTTGCGTCGCAAACGCTCCATGAGAACCCCGCGGGCTCGCCATGAGGCAATCTGTCGTTCGAGGAAAAGCAGATAAGTGCGCCGTCTGGCGCGACGTCTCCGGGTCTTGCGGCGTAATCGGACGCGCCGTCGTCTATCCATTTTCGCTGTTGCCTTGATTACCGATTGATGTCTGCCAGCCTGCCCTCCTGGCGGCTACGGGTCATCGAGTCCCGCTGACACCGCCAGTTATATCAGATGGCGGGAAAGCTGACATGGACTTCCCTGCACCAGGGCCGGGATGCCGATGGACGGAAGGCCCTGCGGCTGCCCGCAGGGATCTCCGAGGCAGCGCCGACCCTCAGCGCTCCTTGATCTCGCGGACGTCACTCTGCGGGATCTGATTCATGCGACCACTGTGATCCTCGTATTCGATCATGCCGGTGTCATCATCGATTTCCGGCTTGTTGTCCGACTCGATCAACTGACCATCGCTGGTCCGGATCAGGTGATCGTTGGAGCAGCCGACCAGGGTCAGCATACCGGTGACACAGAACATCGCCAGCAACCAGTTCTTCATGGTAATTCCCTCGTGTTTGCGACAACTTGTCTGAAAGTACGCAACTTGTGACAAGGCGTTCACCGAGACGGTTCCACTGGCAATGCGTGAACCCTGCCCGCTCCCGGTCCGTCAGCAGTTCCATGAATGACCCGCAATCAATCCCGACGAGCGCTCTGGAATAAGCCTTCAGGCGGGGGCAAACTAGCAACCGGATACGAATTCAGAGGGATGCAACCATGACAGCCATTGCTCTTCAGGACCTGATGTCGCCCCACGGCGTGTGTTTCGGCTGCGGCGGCGCCAACCCCAATGGGCTGCACATCAAGAGCTACTGGGACCAGGACCAGGTCCATGTGATCACCCGACATCTTCCGGAGGATAAGTACTGCGGCTGGCCTGATCTGGTGTACGGCGGCCTGCTGGCCATGCTGGTGGACTGCCATTCCAACTGGACGGCGATGGCTTATCACATGCGCGAAGCGCAGGCCCGGGGTGAGGAGCCGCGCAAGGTCAACTGCGTGACCGGCAGTCTGGGAATCAAGTACATCAAGCCGACCCCCATGGGGGTGGAGCTGACCCTGCGCGCCCGGGTCGACGGCCCGCTGGGGCGCAAGAGCCGGGTAATCTGCGAGATCTACGCGGGAGACACTTTGACCGCCATCGGCGACTCGGTGTTCGTTCGGGTCGACGCGAGCCAGCTGGCGGAGCAGGCCCACGGCCGGGCCTGATCATCCCGCTGCAGGGGCTGTCAGCGCCCCTGCAGATAGGCGGCAACCGCCGCGATATCCTGGTCCTTGAGCCCTCTGGCCACTCCCACCATCGGAGAGGTACTGGCCGCCGGATCCATCTGCCGGAAGCGCTTGAGCGCGGTCTCGACGTATTGCGCCGGCTGACCGGCCAGCCGTGGCATGTTGCTCACCCCCTGGGCATCGGCGCCATGGCAGGAAAAGCAGTAGCTCTGGAAGATTCGCTGGCCGGCCGCCGCCTTCACCGGGTCCGCCCCTTCCCGCGGCCGGGCGGTCTGCTGGCTGTAGTACACGGCAATGTCGATCCGCTCCTGCAGGGACAGGGCACGGGCCAGGGTCGACATCACATGGTCTTCGCGCCGACCATCACCGAATTTCTCGAACTGCTCAAACAGATACTGCGGGTGCTGGGCCGCCAGGTTGGGGATGAAATCGCGCTTGCTGTTGCCATCCTCCCCATGACAATAGCCGCAGAAGCGGATACGCTCATGGCCAGCGTCATAACTCGCCTGACGCCGCTGATCATCAGCCATGATGGCCTCGAGCTGACGCATCGCCTCGTCCGTGGTCGCTGCGTGGAGCTGCGTGGCTGCTGCCATTCCCATAGCTGATGCAATGGCGAGGTTCTTCAAGAGTTTACTGCGAATCATGAGCATCCTGCCGTGAGAAAAAGCAGCAGTATAGCCTGAGGTCAGCCGCAGGAATTGAGCTGGATCAATAATAGGGCCGAATGCCTCACCCCTGCCCACTGAGTGGCAACCACCAGACCAGCAGCAGCGGGATCAACACAAAAGACAACAGTGTGGAACAGATGACCAGACTGGCCACGGTTTCCGGGGAGCGCCCGGCGCGCACCGCGAACAGGTAGTTGAAGACCGCCACAGGCATCGCCGCCTGCATCACCAGCACCGCTTGAGCCAGCGGCGGCAGACCCAGCATGACGGCAACCCCCCAGCCAATCGCCGCCCCACAGAGCATGCGCACACCGCCCAGCGCGAACCCGCGCCCCAACTGCCGCGGCCGGATGCTGCCCAGGGATACGCCCAGCGTCAGCAGCATCATCGGGATGCTCAGACTCCCGAGCAGACTGACGGTATTATCCAGCCAGCGGGGCAGCGACAGATCCAGCAACAGTACGCCGACCGCCACGCACAGGCTGATGATGACCGGATTGAGCAGCAGTCGGCGCCAGGACTGGGCGGCACCGGAGAGCATGAGACCCACGCTGAAATGACCGACGGAAAGCACCACGAAGAACGCCACTGCCAGGGCCAGACCCGGCTCTCCGAAGGCATAGAGGCTGATCGGCAGTCCCATGTTGCCGGTATTGGGGAACATGTAGGCCGGCACCAGCACCCGCGCGTCCGTAGCCAGCAGACGGCTCAGCACCAGACCCACCATGGCCATCAACCCCGTGATGATCACGCAGGCCAGGGCGACCTGACTGAATACACCAAGGTCGACCTCCGCCCGGCTCAATGTGGACAGCACCAGGCACGGCGTACTCACGTTCAGGACCAGACGGGTAACGAAGTCGGTTGGATAGGGCTGGCCGGAACGTGCCCAGCCATACCCGATTCCCGCGACTATCAGCACCGGCGCCATGACCGCCAGAAGTTCGACAAGCATCCCCATATCCTTACGCCCGCGTTGCCGCCCGATCGGTCTCAGGACCGGGAACGGATGCGGATCTGTTCATAGCCGCTGCGGGTCAGCAGTACCAGATTACGGGTAGTGGCATAGATACGCCCCTCCCGCTTGAGCTGATCAATGAAGCCGGCATGCAGTTCTGCATTCAGCCAGTGGAAATCCCGGCCTTCCACCAGTTCCTCTTCGCAGGTCTTGAACAGGCGGAAACTGCTGCCCTTGGCCAGGCCGTTGAGTTCATCTATCTGGCGCAGGCTGAGGGTCTGCTCGCCGGCGAAAGGAATGGGATCGACGGATGCCATGTTGATAACCATACAACTCGTAAAAGTGCGGTCACCATAGCAGAAAGCCCTCCTCCCGGGTGACCCGACCTCGGTAAACCGCACTTTTTTCTACCGCTCCGGTCAGACCTACCAGAGACGGTATGTCCGTCGATAACAAGAGGAAGACATCATGGGTGGGAACAAGATTCTGGGCATCGTGCTGCTGGTGGTGGGACTGATCATGCTGTATTTCGGCTGGCAGTCCTCCCAGTCACTCGGCGATCAGGTTGCCGAAACCTTTACCGGTCGATTCACTGACAGCACCATGTGGCTTCTGCTGCTCGGCGCAGCGGCAGCGGTAGGCGGCATACTTCTGGCGGTCGTTCGCCGTTAACCAAAGGAAAAGGAAGCCAGCCCCGAAGGGCCGGCTGTCAGACTCAGTACGGGCAGTTGCCGCGGTACTCGGAGATCTTGCGATCGGAGGTGTGGTTGGGTCCGCAGAGGAACTGGCTGTAACGGGTATCCTCGTCGAGGAACCGCTTCATCCAGGAAACCCCGAAGCGGCTCAGCACATCGTTGTTCAGGCCGCCGCCATTGGCGCAGTAGTGGGTACCATTGTTGATTTCCACAAAGGCCTTCTCGATGCCGTTGGGCAGGCGATTGTAGAAGGGCGACGCATGTGCCGCCACCGGCGCGATGATGTCGGCCTGACAGGCGAAGATCAGGGTCGGTGCCTGCGAACGCCCGGCATAGGTGCTGACGGTATCCCAGGGTGCCAGCGGAATGGCCGCCTTGATACGGCCCTCACTGGCCACGCGCAGCGTGCCACCGCCGCCCATGGACCAACCGATCACACCCAGACGATCAGTGTCGATCATGCCACGCACCGGGCTGGTACGACTGCTGTTCTGGCTGACCAGATAGTCCAGCGCATTGTTGATCTGACGGGCGCGGCTCGGCGGCTGATCGAAACCGGTATTGGTGTCGATGGTCATCACCACGAAACCGTGGGACGCCAATTTTGGCCCCCACCAATCGATGGACGACTCGGCCGAAACGAAGCCCGGGATCACCACGATAGCCGCCATGGTGCCTTCCACACCTGTCGGGTAATGAATGGTACCACCGCCGAAGCCGCTGACCAGACCCGATACCCGGCTGGTACGGGTGCTGTAGGGACCGCTGCTTGCTTCAAGGAAAGAGACGGTCGGATCCGGACCACGGGCGTAGGGGGAATCACCACCAGGGGGCGGATCTGCCGGAGGGTTGGTGGCGAAGGCCGACGCGGACATCAGCAGTGCCCCTGCCGCGATCATGGAAAGCAGCGATTTCGGGAAGATGTTATTGATCATTGTTACTCCAGGAAGTTGCTGTTCGATTTATTGTTATTGACGCATCCTGTTGATGTCCCGGAAGAGAACTACCATCAACAGCACCGGAGTATTGAAACTAAAAAAATGCGAGTCAATAACAACAAGGCAAGTTCACCCGGATGAGTCATGCGAACTGCGGCCTTTGGTTATAGAACCCTGGCCTGTTCGAGATTATCGTTATCATACAAAGGGTTACATGGATCAAATTCACTCTTTCGAGTGATATAGCGAACTAATATTCCTGTGCCACCTCCCGACAAAAGTTCGAATTCCGGCATTAGCGGGACAACTTCACGCAAACTCGTTTCTCCATCGAAATCAGCCGTCAACAATCGCCTTCAGGCAATCTTTCCAACCGGTAGCAACGCGCCCTTGTACAGCGTGTCGCGCGGCTGTCTCGCCCCGCACATGTTTGCATTTGACGGCGGCATCCGCAGGACAGATCATTGGCGCTTGCAACCCGCAGGGATACCACACATGTTTCAGAATCTGGATTGGCTGCCGGACAACTTTGTCATCTCCGATGCCGTACTGAGCCTCATCGCCAGCTCGGTGATACTCATCGTTGTGGTGATGGTGCTGCGTGCACTGACCGCCCGCTTCATTCTGCGTACCGTGCAGTCCCCCGAGCTGCGCGGCCGTTGGCTGGTGAACTCGCGCAACGGCTTCCTGCTACTGATGCTGCTCGGGCTGGTGATGATCTGGGGTGAGGAGCTGCGCACCCTGGCTCTGTCGATCGTCGCTATTGCCGTGGCCTTCGTGGTGGCAACCAAGGAGCTGATCCTGTGCATCACCGGCTCCATTCTCAAGAGCGGATCGCGCTCCTTCGTTCTGGGGGATCGCATCCAGGTCAAGGACCTGCGTGGTGACGTGATCGACCAGACCCTGCTGGCCACGACCATCCTCGAGGTCGGCCCCGGCAAGCATCTGCACCAGCGCACGGGACGGCGGATAGTGATACCCAATGCCCTGTTCGTTTCCGAGCCGGTGGTCAACGAGAGCTTCACCACCCATTACGACTTCCATGTCTTCACGGTTCCCTTCAAGCGAGAGGACAACTGGCAGCTGGCCCAGGCGGCACTGCTGGAGTCGGCCAATCGCCACTGCCAGCCCTACCTCGAGCTGGTGCGCCGGTACATGAGCAAGATCGGCAATCAGCGCGGGCTGATGATGCCTACCGTGGAGCCGCGGGTGACGCTGCAGGTCCCTGTGGCCGGCGAGATACATCTGACCGTGCGCCTCCCGGTCAAGGTGGGGGAGCGCAATTTCATCGAGCAGAACATCCTCAATGAAGTGTTTTCGCAAAATGACTTCTCTCCGGAGAGCCGCAGAAAGCAGGCTGCTGCCACTGCGACCAGTGCCAACGCCAGCGCGGACTGACCCATGTATCCCTACCTGCTGCTGATTCACATCCTCGCCGCCACCGTATGGACCGGCGGCCACCTGGTACTGGCTCTGGGGTTGCTGCCCGGCATTCTGCGGCGGCGCGCGGTCGGTGAACTGACTGCGTTCGAAGCGGCCTATGAGAAGTGGGGCATGTCCGCGCTGATCATCCAGGTGATCACCGGCCTGTGGCTGGCCCGTATCCGCCAGCCGGATATAGCCAGCTGGTTCACTGCCGAACATTTCCCCTCACGGCTCATTCAGCTCAAGCTCGCCCTGCTGGCAATGACACTGCTGGTGGCGATCGATGCACGCCTGCGCGTCATACCCCACCTCAGCGAACAGACGCTGCCCGCCATGGCCCTGCGGATACGCCTGGTGACACTGCTGGGCGTGGCGTTCGTGGTGGTCGGGACCAGTTTCCGTACCGGTTCCTGGTGGTGAGCTGGCTGTGCCCCGCTGGTCCGTGCCGGGCATCAGTGGTATGATTTAATTTAATCCCATTCAATTGAATTCAAATCATTATCCATGCCTTCATCCTCACCCCGGGATCGTTTCGGTATCCGGTTTTCCATGTTGTCGCGCCTCTGGCGCCGAACCATCGACCAGCAGATGGCCGCCGTCGGTCTGTCCGATATCAGTTGGGCTCCGCTGATCCATCTGGCCGAATCCGGCGACGGCGTCAGTCAGAAGGAACTCGCCTCTCTGGTGGGCATTGATGGCTCCAGCCTGGTTCGTCTGCTCGATACGCTCGAAAGCCGCGGCCACATCCAGCGGCTGACTGCACCCGAGGACCGTCGGGTCAAGCTGGTTATGCTGACCGAGGCGGGCAAGGTTGCCGTAGGCCAGATCCGCGAGCAGCTGCGCCACATAGAACAGCAGATGCTGGCTGACCTGACCGATCCGCAACTGGAAGCGATGCTCGACGCTCTGGAGCTGATTCACCGCCGGATAGGTCTGCTCAACAGCGGGTCAACAGATGAGTAAGGTACGGGCGATTACACCCTGGCTGGCGCGCCGGGGCTTAGATGTAGCGCGCATGGGATTCGGCCTGCGCACTGCCCTCGCCTCCTGTCTGGCACTGGTGGTCGCCTGGCTGATGGGGCTGGAACATCCGCAGTGGGCAGCGATGACCGTATGGGCCGTGTCGCAGCCGGTACGCGGCATGCTGGTGGAAAAGAGCCTGTTCCGCGCCCTCGGTACCCTGATAGGCACCCTCTTCGGGGTAGTGCTGGTGGTGGTTGCCGGCGATAACCTGCCGCTGCTGGTACTCAGCCTGTCCCTGTGGATCGGCCTCTGCGTGGGCATCGGCAATCTGCTCAGTGGGCTGGTCTCCTACGGCGCGCTGCTGTCGGGTTACTCAGCCACCATGGTGGCGCTGCTCAATACCCAGCAGCCTGCGGGGCAGATCTTCGCCCTGGGCAGTGACCGCATGCTTACCGTGATGACCGGCGTGCTGGTCGGCCTGCTGGTCGGCCTGATCTTCACCCCGCGCAATGCCGAAGATCATGCTGCGCTGCGGGTGAGACGCACCACCAGCGATATCCTGCGTGCCATGGCGACTACCTTTGCCGGAGATACCACAGAAACCCGCGCCGACAAGGCGCATCGATTGCTGGAACGCATTGCCAGTGCCGAGCAGCTGTTCGATATCAAGGCCGCCGGCTCGGTGCGCAGCCACCGCAGCGTCCGTGCCCTGCGCGCTCTGGTGCAGGCGCAGGTGGGCGCCGCCTACTGGATACGCAGCGCCCGCCATCTGAATCAGGACGAGCATATGGCCAGCGCCCTGTGCGAAGCTGCCCGCACCCTCGAGGAGAACGCTCCGGCAGAGGAGGTTCTTTGTGCCCTGGAAGCTGCACTGGCCTGCAGCACCGACCGGGACACAGCGGATGTCCTGCGCCAGCTGCTGGACAGTCAGCGCGAGCATCTGGCTACCGAAGGCGACGATACCGGCATGACCGCCATCCGCAACCGTGTGGTGTTGCACCGCGACTGGGTCGGTGCCCGTCAGGCGGCTGTGCGCGCCTTCGGTCTCTTGCTGGTGATCGGCGTGGGGTGGATTCTCAGTGGCTGGTCGGTCGGCGCCTACGTGATGCTCGGGGCCTCGGTGATGATCACCCTGTTCTCTACCTTCGAGGCGCCTTCGCGGGTCATGGGGCATATCTTCATCTGGCAGTCGATTGCCGCCCTCGCCGCGCTCAGCTGTCACTGGCTGCTATGGCCGCTGGCGACCAGTGAATGGCAACTGATCGCCCTGCTAAGTCCGTTCATTCTGGTGATAGTCCCCTTCTTCGCCCATCCCAGGGTGGCCAGCGGATCCCTGGATTACGTGATGGCACTGTTGCTGCTGTCGCATCCCGTGCTGCCGCTGGAGCGAACCTTTGCCGACTCCCTGGTGATTGCTGCTGCGGTGGTCTCTGGTCCGTTGCTGGCCTATATCGCCTTCCGCTTTGTGTGGCCTGCCGATGCCCGGCGCCGGCGCCAGCACCTGACCGGCATGATGCTCAACGAGCTGGCCGGCATGGCACGCAACCCCATGGCACCGGCCCGGCACCAGGTCTGGCGGGTGCGCCTGCATCACCGCCTGCTGAAGCTCATCCAGAGCGTCAACCGCAGTGCCGAGCCGCTGCAACCGGCGACCAGTGCAGCCCTGGCGGTGCTGGCCATCGGTGATGCCATCCAGCAACTGCACCTGCTCAAGGCCGGCACCGACCTGCCCCGCCCCCTGCAGCGCCGGGTGACCATGGCCCTGCTGCGCCTGGAGCATCTGCCGGAGAACCCCCAGGCTGCAGTACGCAGCCTGCAGAAGGTTGCCACGCTGTTGCAGCAGATGGGGCACCCGGCTGCCTGGGATGTGGATAACGCCGCCCGCGGCATTGCCACCAACCTCACGTTCTTCCAGCGACACTGAGCCGGAGCGGCCATGGGAGCGGTGTGCCCTGCCGCTTCCGTGTCCTGCTCCGCTCCCGGCCCGTCTATCCTGTTACTGAAATCATCATGGACAGGAAACATGACAGGTCGGCTGACCCGCGCATTTCGCGTTCTTCTGAGCTCCTATGTCACCACCGGCCTCTCCGCCGGGTTTGGCCTGATGCTGATCGCCGGGACAGCCTGGTTGCTGCAGGGTCAGTTCGTGGCCTCGGTGATGGCCGTGGGCGCCATCATCTGCATTCCACCGGACCATGCCGCGCCCCGCCGGGGCAAGCTCGGCAGCCTGCTGCCGGCGGCGCTGGTAGGGTTGCCGCTTTTTGCCGGCGTCCAGTTGCTGCAGGATCAGCCGCTGTATCTCGGCATGCTGCTGGTGCCGGCAACCTTCTTCGCCTTCCTGGCCGGTGCCTGGGGTTCCCGCGGCCTGCCGGTGGTGATATCCATCATGTTCGCCATGACTTTCTCCATGGCGGTGCCCCGGCATCTCAGCCAGGGTAACCTTTTGACCACCTGCATCTATTTCACCAGCGGCTCGCTGCTGTACGTGATCTATGCCACCCTCGCCAACGCGCTGCTCAACAACCGCTATCGCCAGCAGCTGCTGGCCCAGTCGCTGCTGGCCCTGGGCAGCCTGATGCGCAGCCAGGCGGACCGATTCGACCCCACCACGGATACCCCGCCGGTCGGCGAGCTGATGCAGAAGCAGGCGCAACTGGCCGAGCAGTTGCAGGCCGCCCGCGATCTGCTGCTGGAATCGCCACGCACACCCCGCCGCCAGCAGCTGGCGGCGATCATGATCAATGTGCTGGAGATCCGCGATCACCTGCTGGCCAGCGAGCTCGATCTGGACCTGGTCAGATCCCACCCTGAGGCAGCGCCGGTACTGGTGGAAATGCACGCCCTGCTCGACCAGATGGCCGATGAGCTGGAACGGCATGCCGATGATCTGCTGTTCTTCCGCCGCTCGGCACCGCTCAATGACTGGCGGCCGGCGCTGGCGGCGTTGAATCGCATGCCCCAGCGGCTGCCTGCCCAGGAAGCACAGGGTCCCTCGCTGACCACATTGCTGCGTGGTCTGACCAATCGTGTCGGCCTGATCAACGATGAGATTCTACGGGTCAACCGCCTGGCCAGGGGCAAGGTCGAGCCGGACCTGAAGGCAGTGCGTACGGCCTGGAAGCTGTTCGTCAGCCCCACCAGCTGGTCACTGCGGCCATTGCGGATGCTCTGGCACTGGGATGCACCACCCCTGCGCCATGCCCTGCGGGCGGCGTTGGCGATAGGTACCGGCTACCTCATTTCGCTGGCCCTGCCCTGGGCTACCCATGGCTACTGGATACTGGTCACCATAGTGGTAGTGCTGCGCGGCAGCCTGTCCCAGACCCTCGAAAGGCGCAACAGCCGGGTCGCCGGCACCCTCCTCGGTTGCGCTCTGGCCGGCGCCATTCTCTCAACCCAGGCTCCCCCGCTGGTGCTTCTGGTCGTAGTGCCGCTTGCCCAGGCAATCTCCCACTCCTTTGCCGTGCGCCGCTACCTCATCACCGCCGTGGCGGCGACCGTTGTCAGCCTGGTGCAGGCCCACCTGATCAGTGCTGCCGACGGCCCCATGTTCAACGTGCTGGAACGTATTGCCGACACCGTGATCGGCGTAGCCATTGCCTGGGGCTTCAGTTATGTGCTGCCCTCGTGGGAACGCAATCAGATCCCTTCACTGGTCCACCGAGCCCTGCAGGCGCAGGCCCGGCATGCGCAGATCGCCCTGAGTCTCGGCCAGTTCACTGCGGTGGATGATGAGCCCGAGCTCGAGTGGCGCCTGGCCCGCAAGGAGGCTTACGACAGCCTGTCAGCGCTGGTGATGGCCACCCGTCGGTCCCTGGTCGAGCCGCGGGCGGTACGTCCGGCACTGGAGCCTCTGGAACAACTGCTCAGCTATGGCTATCAGCTGCTGGCGCAACTGACCACCGTCAAGACCATGCTGCTGATGCGGCGGGACGAGGATCAGAGCGACATCCAGCCGGTGCTGCGCTCCGCCGCCGAGGAAATCAGCAACAGCCTGCGCGATGGACGCAGCGGCGAGGCCAGCCCCGAGTTCGTCCGGATCGAGTGGGGAAATCAGGAGGAGTTCAGCGACCCCTTCGTATATGACCTCAGGCCCTGGATACTGCGGCGCCTTAACATGGCCCAGGAGCTGGCCGCGAGCATGGCCAGCGATGCCCGTGCGGTATTGAAGCCCTCAGGGGAACAGGCACGCCCCTGAGGGTGAAGGTCAGACCAGTCAGACCAGATGGTCGCCGTTGCGACGGGCTTCACGGGTGTCGCGCACGACCGCGCCGACGATCAGACCGAGCATGACCAGGGTGAGAATGGGCCAGATGAGGATGTAACTGCCATAGATAAGGGTTTGCATGTGATATCTCCTGGTAAGGGTTGCAGCCCGCCGGCAGCGGGCTGCCGGGTCACTCAGCGGGCGGTCAGGGTGCCTTCCGGAACCTCGTCCTCGGCAGGCTGGTTGTAATCACTGACACGCTGCTGGATGGTGTCGAAATCGAACCGCTCCTTGCTGGCCAGGCTGATGGCCAGGCACACCAGCGTACTGACGCCATAGGCGGTCAGCGACGAGAGCAGCACCGTGTACTCGCGAAGCTGGCCCAGGCTGAGCCAGCCGATGACGGCTGCCGCGACAAAGAAGGCAATCACACCCAGGCGCTTGCCGAAGAAGCCGAAGGTCATCAGACCGGCTACCACCCCGGCCCCTATGGAGGCCAGCAGTTCCATGCCCAGCGCCAGCGCACCGGTCATCGGCAGCAGCTCGAAGCGCACCACGCAGAATGCCAGCAGTGCGGCGACCACCGCCCAGGTGAAGGCAGCATTGGTCACCCGATTCCAGAAGCAGCTGGCGATTACCGGAAATACGATGGCACCCCAGAGGGCTCCGACGAAGACCAGCATCACCAGGATGTCAAAGGACATACTGGCCAGAATCATCCCCAGCACGGTCGCGACGATCATGGTAGTACGCCCGACGATGAGCATCTTGCGCGGATCGGCACGGTTCCTGGCGATGTTCTTGCCATAGACGTCAGCCATCATGATCGCCGACAGCGCAGAGAGATCGGAGTCGGCGGTGGACGACAGGGAGCCGATCACCAGCATGAAGAACAGACCGATGAAGAACGGCGGCAGGTAGGTTGATACCATTTGCGGAATCAGATTGTTCATCTCGCCATTCAGCGGTTCCACGCCTGCAGTCAGCGCCATAAGGCCGATCATGCCGAGGCCGATGACGATGGCACCATAGCTGATGGTAGCGGTGATGAAGGTCGGCTTGATATGCGATTCATCCACCGCAAACAGGCGCTGGGAGATGGTCTGGTTGCCGATGGCGTAGGCCAGTACTGCGACGAAGTACGGCGCGCCCTGGTGCAGGAAGGCTTCCATGGAGAAGATGTCAGCCTGTTCGCTGGTCAGGTTGGACAGGTTGTCCACCACCACCGACGGCCCGCCCATGGCAAACAGCACGGCGGGAATGATCACCACGGCAATGGCCATCATCGCGATCAACTGGGCGAAGTCGGTGAACACCGAAGCGCGGAAACCCGAGTAGAAGGTATAGCTGAGCACGCCGAGGCCTGCGATCACGATGCCGGCCTGGAACGACAGCGGCGACAGCACGGATACCAGGGCGCCGGCAGCGGTCAGGTTGACCATGAGGCTGATGATGGAGCCGAGCAGGTTGGAAAACGCCAGGATCAGCTGACTGGAGGCGCCGTGCCGGGCATGGATCAGCTCGCCCAGGGTGGCCGCGTTGGGCGCCAGCTCCCGGAAGCGACGGCCGAAGGGATAGATGAACAGGATCATCAGCGCGCCCCAGAAGCCGTAGTGCAGCGGACCGGACACCCCGTAGGTGTAGCCCGAGGTGGCTGCGGCGTAGAAGGAGGCAGCCCAGACCCAGGTGGCTGTCATGCTGGCCGCGCCCATGCCGAAACCGATCCGGTGGTTGGAGACCATGAAGCCGTCGGCATCGTTGGTATCATGCTTGATGCGTCGGGACAGCAGATAGGTACCGCCATAGAAGGCGAACATCAACAGCAGTACTGTCGTGGTGGAAAACTGGAACAATTCTGAATTCACGGAATCACTCTATTTGCTTTGCGTACGAAACATCACCCGCGGGATGCGGGGTCGTGCACTCTGGTTGATACGGGTAGCAGGATAGAACTGCGCAGGGCTCCGCCGTGTCGACGGCCGTTGCGCCAGGACTGGGAAAGGCTATGTATAGCCTTTATATGCAGAGTGATTGCGGGCTGGAACGTTGTATCTGTCTGATATGCCGGGGATGACACTTAGATGGGTAAACCTGTGCATGGCTTGGGTCCTCCGATCGCACTGATCTGCCGCTCGCCGGCGGCCTGCGTAGTACTCCTGATGCTTCTGAATTGGAGAATTTGCTTATCGCAAGACAGATAAGGTTACAGCTCTAACCTTATTTAGGCAAATCCGGCCGTCCAAATGGACAGTCCCGGTACTGCATGCTATCGTCGCGGGCCTTCAGATCAGCCCCCTCGCCCTGACTGGCGAGGCATGTTTCCACGAGGTCATATCATGAGCGCATTGCCTAATTGCCCGGCCTGCAATTCCGAATACACCTACGAAGACGGCATCCAGTATGTCTGCCCCGAATGCGCTCACGAGTGGCCGAAGGACGGCGGCAACGAGACCGCCGCGGATGAGTCGGTAATCAGGGATGCCCACGGCAATGTGCTGCAGGACGGCGATACCGTCACCGTGATAAAGGACCTCAAGATCAAGGGCTCATCCCAGGTGGTCAAGGTCGGTACCAAGGTGAAGAACATTCGCCTGGTCGGTGGTGATCACGACATCGACTGCAAGATCGACGGCATCGGCGCCATGAAGCTGAAGTCGGAATTCGTCAAGAAGAGCTGATGCCCGGCATGCCGGGCGGCCTCTGGCCTGCCCGGCTGCAGCTGAATCAGTAGCTCAGTACCAGAGTCGCGCCCCAGGCAACGATCATCGAGCTGATGATCACCAGGCTGACCGGTCGCCGGAGCGCGGTGTACCAGGCCGGCGCCAGCCCCTGTTTCACCGCCCAGATATCGGCGAAATAGAGGGTGCCGAAGGCGAAGAAGAATACCGGAATGGCAAAGTTGATCGGCAGGCTGAGTGCGAACCAGCCGAGCAACGGCGGTATCACCGACAGTCCCAGCTGCATGGGCGCCTGTTCGCTGCCCTCCTCGGCCCGCATGGCCAGCCCCCAGTGAATCGCCCCCATGAAGGCGAGAATGACCGCAGCGAAGTTCAGGAACTCTTCCATTACCCATTCACGCCAGGCTTCGGGGGTCACCCACAGGCCTATGGCGCCGGTCACGAAGGGCATCAGGCCGGCGAAGGCAAAGCCCACGGCCAGTCCAGGTGGTCGCGTGGCATTGAACGGGTGCATCTGAACTCCTTGGCTGTCAGCAGGCGTGCCTGCCACATTATCCCTGCTGCTCCCCATCAGGCAAGCCCGCCGGGCGCGTCGGCCGGGGCGGCCGGCGGCGCGGCAGCGCCTTGAGCAGGCGTTTCAGACTGCGCTGCATCCGCATCAGTTCGGCAGCACGGCTGCTGTCGTCCACAGCGGCATAGGTCAGTCCCACCCAGGCGTCGAAGAAGGCATCCAGCTCGGCCTGTTGCCGGGGCAGAGCCTGGCCAAGCCGCTGTTGCCAGGCCCGAGGGCCCTCACCTGCCCCGGCCTGCAGCTGCATCCTGGCCAGGCGCCGGTTCAGCCGACGCCAGGCTTTCAGCTCCGGGGCACTGGGACGCAGGTCGGGCCGCAGGATCCAGAACGCCAGCGGCAGCATGCACAACACCAGTACACCGAGGGATATCATCCCGATGCGCTGCCAGTCCGCGGTACCCAGCCAGCGCCTGAAGAAATCCATCTGCCGCTCGCTCTGGTACCCGATGACCCGCAGCTGCCACTGGTAATTGAGGTCATCCCAGAGCAAGCGTGCGTTGTTGACCCAGCCGATATTCCGGTAGCGCACCGCTGCCAGGCGAGCATCCTCGAGGAAGCTGCCCTCACCGCGCAGAGCCGATTCCAGTCCGTCCTCGATACGCTCCGGGGCCACCTGAAAGGTCGGATCGAAGGATACCCAGCCCTGCCCCGGCAGCCAGGCCTCCACCCAAGCGTGGGCGTCGAACTGGTGGACAAGAACATAGTTGCCCCTGGGGTTCAGCTCTCCGCCCTGATACCCCGCGACCACCCGCGAGGGAATGCCCGCCGCACGCAGAACGAAGGTCATGGCACCGGCGTAGTGGGCACAGAAGCCCCGACGGCTGTCGAACAGGAACTCATCGGTGCTGTGCCGCCCCAGGGTCGGCGGTCGCAGGGTGTAATGGAACGGCTCGACATTGAAGTGGCGCAGCAGTGCCTGCACCAGATCGGCATCGCGCGGATACTGCTGCCGCAGCTCGGCGGCGAAGGCTCGTGCACGGGGATCGAATCCCTCCGGCAGCTGCAGATGCAGACGCCTCTGCAAAGGCTCCAGACCCGCCGGCTCCAGCAGGCTGTCCAGCTGCGAGGAGGCGCTGTAGGCCATGGTCTGGCTGATCGGGCGCCGAGCCTGGAGCAGGAAGTCGCGATTGAGCACCAGACGCTCATCCACGGTCTGCGCCCCGCGCAGACTGAACACCCAGGGCTGGTGGCTGGGCGGCACTATGACCTGATAGCGCACCGGCTCGCCCTCGGGCTGCCAGTTGCCATGGGCCTGGCCGGCGGAAAGCGGCAGACCGCTCCAGTTGCGCCCGTCAAACCGGGCCAGTGTCATGGCCCGCCAGTAGAGCAGCGGCTGCGGTGGGGGGGCACCCTCGAAGGACGCGCGGAAGGCCAGCTCGCCCGAGCGGGCCAGATCGGCCACGTCCGCCGGGCTCATGCTTTCCGCCAGCCCGGTACGGGCCTGGGAACCCGGGGCATTGACCGCCCATAACGGTCCCAGTCGGGGAAACACCATGAACAGCACCAGCATCAGGGGCAGTGCCTGCAGCAGAAGTACGGCGGCGGTGCGCATTGCCCGGGCCGGGTCGCTGCGCCCGGGTGTCTGCTGCAGGCCCACCAGCGCGGCCACCAGAATCAGCAGCGAGAAGCACTGGAACAGGGCTAGCGGTATGCCCTGATCGAACAGGAAGGCGGTGGCAACGATGAAGAACCCCAGGTAGATCACCACCAGCGCATCCCGGGGCTTGCGCATCTCCAGCAACTTGAGCATGAACAGCAGCAGCAACAGCATGACTGCCGAGTCCAGACCGATCAGGCTGCCCTGCGCCGCCCAGACGCCCGCCACCACGCCCACCAGCGCCAGTGCCTGCACCAGTATTCCCGGGTAGCCCCAGCGCATCCGCTGGATCTGGATCCGCCAGCCGGCGCAGACCAGCCAGACCGCCGCCACCCACAGCGGCAGCCGCGGCAGGTGCGGCATCAGCGCAACCACCTGGGCGGTCAGCAGCCAGACCAGGGCGTTGCGCGGAATCAGGGCATGTGGCGCACTCATGCCGTCACCCCGTACAGCGCCAGTGCGCGCAGGCAGTTGTCCCTGTGTGCCGCTCCGGTGGCGGGGGCCAGGCGGGTACCCGGGATGACCAGGCCATAGGGCTGCTGGCGCTGCTCCAGCTGCAGTATCCATCCAGTCAGGCAGCCGAGCTGGTGCTCGAGGGTTGGCCCAGGGGCCTGCTCCAGGGTCAGCCACTGGCTCTCATGCTGTGGCTCGGCAAAGATCTTGCTGTGCAGCCCCTGCCCCCGGGACCAGGCCCGCCAGTCCAGGCGGCGGCGGGAGTCGCCCGGGCGGTAGTCCCGCAGGCCCTGAAAGTCGTCCACCCCCTCCGCCAGCCAGTGCTCGCCCAGCCCCTCTCCGGCCTCAGCCAGGCCGGGCAAGGGGGCGGCCACCGGACGCGGATAAACCAGCACCTGCCAGTCCAGATCCACCAGACTCCAGGCCACGAACCAGCCCAGCGGAAAACGGGTCTCCACCCGCAACCGGCCCGGACGCAGCCACCCTCGCCGCTCGGTGGGATGATAGAGCGTCAGCGTGGTACTCAGTCCAGCCGGCACGTCCACCTGCCGACGCGCACCACCGGGCCACCCCAGCACGATGGCCTGATGTTCTCGTCGTGCCGATACCAGGGCGATACCCAGACTGGCCTCCTCGCCGCTGAACACCGGCTGACTGCCCGAGGCATGCAGCTCGAGCCCCGCCAGATTGCGGTAGGTGTGATGCAGGCCGACCCAGAACAGACTGCCAAGGGTGAAGACCACCACATAGATCAGGCTGTTCTGGTAGTTGATGGCGCCAATCAGCATGATCACCAGCAACAGCAGCAGCCCCATGCCGGCTCTGGTCGGCATGATGAAGATGCGCCTGTGATTCAGTACCACCTGACTGGACGCCGGAATGCGGCGTGTCAGCCAGCGCTGGAACAGGGCGCTGGATTGGCCGGCGAGACGACTGATCAAATCGCTGGCACCTCGGCAAGCAGGCGCTGGGCCAGCGCCCCACCGCCATGGCCGGCGGGATCATCGCTGGCCCGCAACCGATGATTGACTACCGCCGGGAACACCGCCTGCACATCCTCGGGGATGACATAGGCCCGCCCTTCCAGCATGGCCCAGGCGCGGGCCGCAGCCAGCAGCCCCAGGCTGGCCCGGGGAGACAGCCCCCAGGCACACAGATGACTTTCCCGGCTGCGGGTCACCAGCCGCAGAATGTAGTCGATCACCGCTTCGGTCGCCGTGACCCTGGGCACCATGGCCTGCAGGGTCAGCAGTTGCTGGCGGGTCATGACCGGCTCCAGGTTGTCCATGCGGACCCGCCCGGTCTCGCCCTGGAGCAGCATCTTTTCCGCCGCCGGCGCCGGATACCCCAGCGTCAACCGCATGAGAAAGCGGTCGAGCTGGGATTCCGGCAGGTTGAAGGTGCCACCCTGACTGGCTGGGTTCTGGGTGGCAATCACGAAGAACGGCTGGGGCAGCGGGCGCGTCGCCCCGTCTATGGTTACCTGCCCCTCTTCCATCGCCTCGAGCAGCGCACTCTGGCTCTTCGGCGTCGCGCGATTGATCTCGTCCGCCAGTATCAGCTCGGCGAAGATGGGGCCGGGGTGAAAGACGAAGCTGCCGCTGTCCCGATCGAATACCGAGGTCCCCAGAATGTCCCCGGGCAGCAGGTCGCTGGTGAACTGGATCCGTTGATAACTGAGCCCCATTACCCGGGCCAGCGCCTGGGACAGGGTAGTCTTGCCCAGACCCGGCAGATCCTCGATCAGCAGGTGGCCGCGGGCGAGGATGCAGGCCACGGCCAGCTGCACCGCCTGGGGCTTGCCCAGCAGGACCTGATTGACGGCTTCCACTGCGTGTTTCAGGACATCCTTCATCATTACTCCAGAACCTTGTCGGTGGTGGACGGAACGGCAGAGTCCGATCCGGCGGGCTGACGCATCTGCTGCAACCGGTTGATCATGTAACGCACGTGCAGGTGCAGCGTGTAGAGCTCATGGGCATAGGACAGCGGGACATCCACCAGGGTCAACTCATCCTCCAGACGCAGCAGTGATTCGATTTCCTCGTCCAGCACCTGCCCTATGCCCCCGCTGTGGATCAGTCGGTCCACCCGCCGCAGATGGGCATACCAGCGATAGACCCGGGCGCGCATGCGCCAGGCATAGAGCGGTCCCATGCTCTTGACCAGTGGCAGCATGATGGCGATGAAGGGAATCAGCAGCACCACGTAGCGGTCGACAATCGACGCGATCCAGAATGGCAGGTAGCGTTGCAGCAGGGGCACACCCCGCTCATGGTAATAGCTGGCCTCGGCGCTCAATGGCAGCTCCGCCGGCGTAGCAGAGGGAAACTGCCCCGGCGCGTCCAGCAGGCTGCCGTCACGCAGCACATCCGCTGCGGAACTGAGAACCAGCGACGCCAGCGCGGGATGGAAGTGCTCGTTGATCACCAGGGTGGCTACCGGAGACAGCAGCTCGGAGGACTGGGGCGGGATGTCCCGTTGCAGATCCAGCAACCCCTGGGGAAGCTCCAGACGTTCCAGGAAGCTCAACCGCGCCGCGAGCGCCGCGGTCTGCTCGAGGCTGACCAGTTCCATCTCCGGATCGACCAGCAAGCGGCTGATGGTGCTGTTGTGTACCGGCAGCACAAAGAAGGCCGCATCAAGCTCCCCCGCCTGCAGGGCCTTGAGCGAGGCCCCGGCGGCCAGTTGCTGCCATTGTCCGGTGGCCAGCGCCTGCTCACCGGCGTGCTCACCCAGCTGGCTGATGAGGCTGCTGACCACCGCCCAGGTACCTCCGCCCTCGGCCCCGACCGACACCCGGTGCTCGAACAGGTCGGTCAACCGGGAAATACCGGTACCCCTGCGCTGGAACAGCCACAGGGGTTCGTGATAGATGGCCCCCAGGGATTCCAGCCCCGCAAGTTGCGACGAATCCAGCAGGCGTGTGGTACCGCTCTGTATCAGCCCCAGCTGGACCTCTGCGCCCCCCTCGGTCAGGCGCTGCAGGTTATCCATGGAGCCACTGGTGCTGAGCACCTCCAGCGTCAGTCCCTGCTCGGCCAGCCTGTCCCTGAGCTCAAGACCGAACTGATGATAGCCACCGTTCTCGGTACCGGTGACCATCACAAGATGACGCGGCGGCGCCGGGTCGAGAAAACGGAACAGTGCCCAGGCCAGCAGCGCCGCCAGGGGTACAATCCACAGATTGGTGCGCACGAAGAGCGCGGCTTGTCTCACTCCATTCATCGGGAATCTCCTTGGGCCACCCCTGCAGTCTAAACGGCAGAGGGTGCCAGGGCCATGCTCGGCCGCGGATGTTTTGCGCAGGTGCCCGGCAGCGGCAGAGAGACAGGTCTTGCAAGAAGATTACTTTCTGGTACTGTCTATCCATACCGCTGTTCTGTCGGTTCCTGCTGCACATTCCGTTTCCGTTATTTTTATTTTTCTCTGTTTCAAAGGAGCAATGCTGTTCGCCATGAGCAAATCCCCCTCTATCGTGCTCACTCGTCTGGATATTCAACGACTGGATGAGATGCTGGATACCCTGGACGGGCCCGCCGATCTGCTGGACGCGCTTGAGAACGAGATCCAGCGAGCCAAGGTTGTGGGGCACGACCGCGTTGGTGCCGACATCGTCACCATGAATTCACGCGTACGCTTCGTCGACGAGACCAGCGGCCGCGAGATGGTGCTTACCCTGGTTTACCCGGACAAGGCCGGCACTGAAGGCACCATTTCCGTACTGGCGCCGGTAGGTATCGCGCTGCTGGGTCTGAAGAAAGGTCAGAGCATCGACTGGACCGGCCCCAACGGACGCCCGCTGAAGCTTCGGATCATCGACATCGAGTATCAGCCCGAAGCCAACGGCGACTTCCATCTGTAACCCCGCGGCGACGGCCATCAGGTCAGCCGCCCTCTCTTCCGTTTCAGTTACACCCCCGCAGATTTTTCCATTTCAGGCGCCTCGTGGCCGAGCTCAAGCTCGGCCCGATCCGTCCAGTGTTCTCCCAGTTCGGCCTTGACCGAGACACCCAGTTCCTTGAAGTCGTTGACCTGCTTGACCAGGTTGCCGCGCCCTGCAACCAGCTGATTGCAGGCACGCTGATAGGCTTCGCTGGCCCGCTCCAGACTGCTGCCGATGCCGTCCATGCTGCCTAGAAAGGTACGCAGCTTGTCGTGGATCCGCGCCGCCCGCTCGGCCAGCTCGGCGGTATGCCGGTTCTGGTCCTCGAAACGCCACAGCTGGCGCACGATATTCAGACTGGTTAACAGGGTGGTGGGCGTGGCAACCAGCACGTTCTGTTCGATGGCACGCTGGAACAGGGTCTCGTCCGCCTTGAGCGCCTCGACGAAGGCGGATTCTATGGGTACGAACATGAAGACCATCTCCGGCGCGTTGAGCCCGGGCAGGTCGAAATAGCTGCGATCGGACAGTTCCCGGATGCGCTGACCGAAGGCCTGCACATGTTCGGCAAGCGCCAGCTGGCGTTCGCCCTCTTCCTCGCTGTTGATGTACCGGGTGTAGGCGTTCAGCGAGACCTTGGCATCGATGATCAGGTGCTTGCCCTGGGGCAGATAGACCAGCACATCGGGGCGCTGGCGCTGGCCCTCACTGCTGCGCAGGCTGACCTCCCGCCGGAAGTCCACCCCGGCACGCAGGCCCGATCGTTCGAGTACGTTTTCCAGTATCAGCTCACCCCAGTTGCCCTGGGTCTTCTTCTGTCCACGCAGCGCAGTGCTCAGGTCATGGGCCTCCTGGGTTATCTGGCGGTTGAGCTCCTTGAGCTGCACCAGCTCCTGCACCAGCGCCGCCTGCTGCTGGGTTTCCCGGTGGTGGATGTCCTCGACCTTGCTGCGGAACTGATCGATCTGTTCACGGAAGGGTTTGAGCAGAGCGTACAGCGACTGCTGGCTGGTCTGGCTGAAGGCCTGGCCCTTGGCCTCGAAGATGCGGCTGGCCAGCTGTTCGAATTCCAGCTTCAGCTGCTCGCGACTTTCCCGCAGCAGGGCCTGCTGTTCGTCAAAGTGCCTCTGGCGGTGCTCCAGACTGCTCTGCAGGGTGGAATGATCCACCCGCAGCTGTTCATGGTCACTCTGCAACGCCTGCAAGCGGGCCTGCAGCGCCTTGTGTTCCTCCGCCAACTGCTCACGCTGGCGCTGCTGTTCACTGGCCAGCGCGCCCAGGCGCTCGCTGCGCCGCTGCCATTCCTGGCTGCGCCGCTCGCTGTCCTCAAGCCGCTGCTCCAGTCGCTCCCTGTCCCTGGTCAGCGTTTGCAAGGATTGTTGCAGATGCTCGATGCGCACATCGACCGTGGCTTGCCCGGCAGTGAGTTCAGCCATCTGCTCTTCTCTGGCACGCAGCTGGCCCGCCAGCGTGGCCAGCTGCTGCTTCTGGGCCTGCTCCCGCCGGCTCCACAGCCAGGTACTCACTCCCCAGCCCGCCAGCAGAATGGCGCTGAAAGCCGCCAGATAGATGTCAATGGTGAATGGCATGGGTATCTCCTTTGGGGGCATAGCATTACGCGCTTGCCTGCAGGGCGCAACCGTCGTCAAATTGACGCAAGTGACCACCCGGTCGCACAAGTGACGGAAAAACGTTGCACAAGTCCGCCGGTCTGCTAGCTTTAGCCCAACCATAACAAACTACGGAGATGTCAAGGTGGACCTCTCTGCACCCCGGGCCCGCCGGCTGCTGCTGGTGGACCCTTGCGAGGAGTGCCTGGCTCTGGGCCAACGCCTCGTCAAGGATGGCTGGGAAGTACACTCGGCCGCCCTCGAGGGCGGCGGCATGCCCGACAGCGACCTGGGCCTGCTCAGACTGCAGACCTCGCATGTGAAGAACCTGAAGAAAGTCAAGGCGCTGATCAATGCCACCGGAATGCAATGGGTGGTGGCTCTGCCCCACGCCCTGCTGGTCGAACCCGGCGTGGCGAAATTCATCGCGGAATGGTTTCTCGACTATCACACCCTGCCCTTCGACCATTCCCGGGTGGATATCGCCCTGGGACGGGCCTGTGGCATGGCCCACCTGCGTACGCGACACATGGGCAGCGGTCCGCGGGCGGAGCAGTTCGTCTTCGGCAACAGCGAGCAGGCGCGCCATCTGCAGCGTCTCATCGCACGCATCGCGCCCACCGACACACCGGTACTGATCCGCGGTGAAAGCGGGTCCGGCAAAGAGCTGATCGCCCAGGCCCTGCACAGTCAATCCCTGAGGCGAACCGGGCCCTTCATCGCGGTCAACTGCGGCGCCATTCCCGAGCAACTGATTCAGTCGGAGTTGTTCGGCCATGAAAAGGGCGCCTTCACCGGCGCCCATCAACGCAAGATCGGCCGGATCGAGGCTGCCGACGGCGGCACCCTGTTCCTCGACGAGATCGGCGACCTGCCCATGGAGCTGCAGGCCAATCTGCTGCGATTTCTCCAGGAAAAGCAGATAGAGCGCGTGGGTGGGCAGCACACCATACAAGTTGATGTGCGGGTACTGGCCGCCACTCATGTGGATCTGGAGGCGGCGATAGCCGACGGCCGTTTCCGCGAGGACCTGTACTACCGCCTGAATGTGCTCGAGATACGTACCACACCGCTGCGCGAGCGAGTCGCCGACATCCTGCCCATGGCCCGTCACTTCGCGCGCCTGTATATGGCCGAAATAGGTCGACGCCCGAGAAACTTCAGTGCGGCCGCCATTCAGGCGATGCAGCGCCATGACTGGCCGGGCAACGGCCGTGAGCTGGCAAACCGGGTGCGCCGGGGAATGGTGCTCGCCGATGGCCGGGAGATCGCGGCAGCCGATCTGGGGTTGGCACCCACGCCGAGCCAGCCCCAGGGACAGCTCGCCA
This sequence comes from Halopseudomonas sp. Lyrl_26, assembly GCF_051948695.1. Taxonomy (NCBI): domain Bacteria; kingdom Pseudomonadati; phylum Pseudomonadota; class Gammaproteobacteria; order Pseudomonadales; family Pseudomonadaceae; genus Halopseudomonas; species Halopseudomonas sp. Lyrl_26. Next base: position 496,871 of record NZ_JAYJLH010000001.1, on the reverse strand, counting down.
GTCTCGAGCAATGGGTCCTGCGGGCCGAGCGTCAGGCCCTGCAGACAGCCCTGGCGCATTCACCGGGCAACATGAGTCAGGTGGCCGAACACCTGAAGATTTCCCGCCCTACCCTGTATCGGCTGCTGCGCAAGCACCAGATCCGTTGATCCATGGCCCGGCGGCAGCCGGACAGCCGCTCAGAAATAGTAGGGAAACTTCAGACTGAGGCTGAAGTCCGGCGCATCCGGGGTCAGTCCGATCGACAGGTTGGGCACTATGGTCAGCCGATCGCTGGCAGCCATGGTCATGCCGATATTGAAATAGGCGGCATTGGCGTCACTGCCATTCACGGTCTGCCAGCTGCTGCCCTGATAGCGGATCCGGCTGCTGCGACTGACCAGTTCGGAGAAGGACATGGACAGACTCATGCGCTCGTTGAGCGCAAAGGCCATGCCCAGCCCGAACTGGAAATAGTCTCCCAACTTGACCGAGCCAGGCACCCGAATGCCCTCCTGGGGGCTGATGTCGCTGAAATCCCGATCGAAATGATGGGTGTAGGCCAGATTGGCGAACACCACCGCAGGGTCCAGCGTTTTCACCACCGCAAGCCCGGCGGTAGCCGCCCATACACCGTTACCGGTGGGCAGCGAATCGGGAATATTCAGGTTGTCGTTGTCCGCCTGCCGCTGCAGCTTGATGCCGTAGGGGTGGCGCCCGGTGGGAGCCTTGATCCGCAGACTGGCCACCGCATCCGGCCAGGATGGTCCTTCGTCGAGAAACTTGTAGGACAGTCCGAAGCTGACATCCCCGATGTCCGGGTCCCCCTTGACCGTGGCCTCGCTGTAACTGGTACTGGCGCCGCCGGCACCCGCCGATTGGTAGGTGGTTTCGCGGTAGACAAAGGGGACGTTGATTTCGAACTGCCAGCGCTGTCGCCAGTTGTACCGTGCGGTCAGGTCGAAGGTGAAGGTGTCGGCGTTGATCTCGTCGACGCCGAGGTTGCCGAGGAAGATCGCATCCAGGGCCAGGAAGCCATTGAGGAAGAGCTGCTTGGTATCGTAGTGGCTGTAGGTGAAGCCGGGCTCGATGCTGAAACGGCCACCGCCGAAAAAGCCGCTGGCCTCCTGGTAAAGGGCTTCGACGCTGGGGGCCGGTTCGGAATCCTCCCGCAGAGCCTGCCCATAGCCTGCCCCGCTGCCGCCGGATGCCGCAGAGCCGGTCGCTCCGGCACTGGCCACCTGGGGGCGGCCGGGTGGCTGTCGAGCCGGTTGCGCGGCACTGGCAGCCCCCTCCAGCTGACGCAGCCGCTGCTCGAGAATCATCAGCGCATTCTGCTGCGCTTCATATCGCTGGCGCAGGGCTTCAACCTCCCGGCGCAGCTCCTCTTCAGTCTGGGCAACCGCGGGAACACTGGCTGCCATGCACGCTAACAGCATCAACCCTGCCGATCTGCGCATGATGCATCTTCCTTGTCACGTATTGGAGTTGTCAGAATCCCATGGGCCGCAGGGCGCGGAGCTGCTCCAGGGTACAGTTGGCGAAGTCAAACCCGAGGGGCAGATCCCTGAGTCCCACATTCAGCGTAGCCATGTTTCGCACAGTATTGAAATCACCTGAGAAATTTGCCAGCTGGATCACATTGCCAGCGCCGATCTGCTGGAGCGCAGCGCCCTGGCTGCCGGCGTCCACCAGAATCTTCAATCCGCCTCCCTGCTGCGCCACCAGCACTCGGCCTGCCTCATTGGTAAAGGTGCCGGAGCCGGTCCAGGGTACGGCACCGTTGTCCGGTTCAAGTTGCCCACCCTCCCGGGAAATGACGATCTCGAGATTATTGAGGCCGTCGTTGAAGTCGCCGGCGCTGCGCACGCTCTGGGAAATGCCCTGGACATCCCGCAGGCCCGCGCCCCCCACTACCTGCCCGGTGCCCGGTGGCGGCGAGGCGACTTCCGGGTCGGATTGACCTGACAAGTCGGTGACATAGAGGCTCGGCTGGGCCTTGCTGTCGAGCTGGAAGGTCACGCCGGCACCCACGGTCTGACCGGCACTGTTCGCCCAGACACTGCTCATGGTCACGCCGAAATGGACGATGCGGCCAGGCATGACATAGCGACCACGCAATTCGCTCAGCTCCGCATCACTGACCTCGGCGGGGCGGAACGGACTGGCGGCCTGGGCGGGAAGGCTGAACAAGAGGCATGCTCCGATGAGCCATACAAGGGTTTTCATGATCTTCTCCCGCTATCGGTTCTCAGAAAAAGTCGCTCTGCAGAAAACCAAACTCCATCAGCTCGGCATCCTTGACGGGGCGGAATCTGTTCAGGCGGTGTTGAGCGGTCAGCGGCTCAGGAGGATCCAGCAGCGCATTCTCCCTGTTGTAGCCGGGACCGATCACGGCAAACACGATGCCGTTCCAGCCACTGGCGAAATCCTCAAGGGACATCTTCTTGTGTCCCAGGACCGGATCGCCGATATATACCCAGTCGTCGCTGCTTACCTGCATCACCACGAAGTGCTTGTAGCCCCGGACATCCAGCAACACTATGACCGGTACCTTTACCTCTTCCAGCTGCTCTGGCTGAAGCCGGTAGCCCCGTGCTCTGAGTCCCAGGCTTTCGGCGTAGCGCTTCATGTCCAGCATGGAAAACCCCATGCGCTGAACCAGGTGCGGGTCTGCCTCGGCGAGCATGCCTTCGATTACCTGCTCCTCGCTGAAATTCCAGCCGTAGGCTTCATTCAGCAGGGTGGCCATGGCGGCTGCGCCGCAGCTGAAATCGGTCTGCTGCTGGACCAGATTGGCAAATCGCCGCTCGCGCATGCTTTGCACGGATTTGAAGGCCAGTCCTCCCCCGGGCAGGATGGCCAGGGGTTTGGGGGCAGCATGGGCGCCGAACTGAGCCAGGCCAAGAACCATACTGACCAGGACCACGCGCATGCAGAAACTCATATATAAATATCCCTGAAAAGGAAGCCCGGGGCTCAGCCCCGGGCTCGGCAACCCTTACGGGCAGCCCTGACAGCCTGCCGCGATGGACAGGGTGTTGCTCTGCTGGTTGGCACCGCCTGCGGCGATGTTCACCCCGGCATTACCGGAGAAGCCGTTAAGCGAGCTGACCAGGTTGGCATTGTTCTCCACATCCAGGTTTCTCGACGGCTGAGTGGGCTTGGGCGGCTTGGGCTGCCAGCCAGTAGTGGTAGCACTGAGGGTGTCGGTATCCACGCCGTTGTAGGTATCGCCGGCGACGGCGACCTGCAGCACCTCGATGCTGGCTTCGGCATTGGCGGCTTCAGACGCGTTGGCAATGGCCGCGTCGTTCTTCTGCTGGTTGAAGGCGCCGGCAGCGACGTTCAGCCCCAGGTTACCGGAATAGCCATTGGCCACGGTGTCTACCCCAGCGTTGTTGGTCACGTCCTGGTTAAGCAGCGAGTTGCCGCCATTGACCTGCAGCACGCCGACACTGGCCACAGCACCGAACACGAAATCGGCATCCGCGTCGGCGGTGGAAATCGCCAGTGCGTTGGCCTGCTGGTTGGTATCACCGGACACCACGTTCACTCCCGCATTACCGCTGCCCCCATCCAGAGAGCTGGCCACGCCGGCGTTGTTGGTAGTGCCCAGGTTATCTACGCTGTTGCCCAGACTGATCTGTGCATCAGATACGGAGGCGCTGGATACGCCCTCACGCGGCTCTTCAGGAGTCGGTTTCGGGGGCTTCGGATGACCTGCCAGAGCACCCAGCGAGAGGGAAGCGGCAACAACAAAGGCGATCGCACTAATCTTGTGTTTGGTTTTCATGACCTGAATCCTTGTATGGCTTTCATTTTGTGTTTACTACTTCTTACTACTCCAGGATCCGGATGCCGAGGTTGTTGACCATACGGTTACCAACCCCGGCAGCCTGATTCAGCTGAACCACCCCGCGACTGTCGGCGAACGCCTGATCATCGATCTCGACCTGACGCTCCCCCGCCCCGTGCGGCCCTGCAGCTGACGGGTAGGACGAACCCGCGGTGGCCTGTGCCAGACCGCTGTCGTCCAGGCTCTCGGGGCGCACTCCCGCACCCACCCGAAAGCTGTTGATCTGTTGATTGGCTGCTCCAGCCCCCTGGTTCACCCCCAGGACCCCTGAGCCGCCACTGAAGGCATTACCGTGAATACCGGCGCGCATGTCATCCGCACCCAGTGCCTGCGGCAGCGCACCGAGCTGCTGCTCGACGCGGATGGACGGGTCCGTCCCCGGAGAGACAGCCCTGGCATTGACCTGCTGATGCAGCTCCCCCGCCGCCTGGTTGAGCATGAGCACGCCGGAGTACCCTGCAGCGCTGGAGCCTATGGTCGCGGTGCTGTCGGCGCCCACACCGAGGGCTGCCAGCAGCGCCGAGCAGGCAATCAGGACCGCCAGCGATGACCTGCGGCTCATTTGCCCAGCCCCTGCAGGGGGCGCAACCCCTGATTCACGCTGCGATTGATCTCGCCACCGACACGCCCGACGTTACCCGTGGCACGCCCCACACTGCCGGCGCCCGCGGAGCCTGATACTCCCAGCCCGGCCCGGCCCGGTGCCTGTCGGTCGGCCTGCAGCACCGGCTGATCGAATAGGTGCACGCCATTGGCCAGACTGCTGCCGCTGCTCACCCCGGCGAAATCGGCGTCCGACAACTCGCCGGGCAGCCGAGCACCCTGCACTGCGCTTCGCACCTGAGCCGAGTGGTTCGGGTTGGCGGTCTGCGGGTTGGGATCCGGCACCAGCTCCTGCCGGGTGGCCGAGCGGGGCTGGACATCGCGGGTAAGAACTATCTCACCGTCAGCAGCACGGACTGGCAGCTGGGTGGCGATGCAGATGAACAGGCCGATGAAACAGACCAGCCACTGTGGAATCAGCGAAGAGAATTGGGTGCCCATTGTTTTGTTCCCTGATTGATCTGGAACCGATGCGTCCGCTTGTCCAAGCAAGAAAGCAACCCCTGTGCCAGATCGGGAATTCATAGGCAGATCAATGACTTGGGAGCGATGTAAGCGATCTCTTCGGATCAGGTGTTTCAGATCTGTAACAAGGATAAAAGACAGAAAACTCTCAACCGTGCGCGGGCCCTGGCGTTGAGCGCAATGGAGCACAGCCAGGGGGCTGTATCAGATGTGAGAATCCGGCAGAAGACCCCGATTTCAGCTGGGTGCAGGGCAGATGAAGTGTTTCAGAAATGAGAAGGCCGGTCCCGCACAATGGAGGGACCGGCCTCGAGGAGGGACCTGAGGGTGGAGGAATCAGTTCCGCCGCAGGTGTCCGGCAGACAGGTTCAGCCGCACTTGCTGTCACCGCAGGCCAGGCAGGTCAGGCAACCATCCATCTGCACCGCCGCCTTGGTATGGCACTTGCCGCACAGCTGGGCGCCAGCGGGATATTCCTGAGTGCTGTCGTCACGCTCTGCATCGGCCCGCCCCTGGGCAACACGACCGGTGAACTCGGCGCGCTTCTGCTCCAGGTAGGCGCGCTGGTGTTCGTCGATCTCGTCCTTGATCAGCCCGATATGCTTGAGGTGCTGTTCCAGCACATCACCGATCTCGGCTACCAGCGACGGGCTCCAGCGGCCACCGCGCTTCATGTAGCCGCCCTTGGGATCGAACACGCTGCGCAGCTCCTCGACCAGGAAGGTACAGTCGCCGCCCTTGCGGAACACCGCCGAGATGATCAGCGTCAGCGCCGAGATCCACTGGTAGTGCTCCATGTTCTTCGAATTGATGAAGATCTCGAAGGGGCGACGCTCTTCGTGCTCGCTGCCCCGGTTGAGGATCACATCATTGATGGTGACGTAGATCGCGTGTTCGGAGGTAGGTGTCTTGATCTTGTAGGTGCAGCCTTCCAGATGCTCGGGACGCTTGAGATTCTCGTGCATTTCCACGTAATCGGTCTTGGCCGGCGCTGCCGGGGCTGCCTTTTCCTCCGGTTTGACCACGGAGTATTCAACGATCTTCTTGCTTATCTTTATCGACATGCTGCTTTCCTCGCTCCGCCCGATGGCGGAGCCATTCAATGGATTCCGGTGCCTCAGAACTTGCCGTAATAGCCTTCCTTGAGAGCGTCATAGAGGTTGGCCGCGGAGTGCATCTCCCCGTCGTACTCGACCTCCTCGTTACCCCGGGCCTCGATCACGCTGCCGTCCTCGAGCTTGAAGCGGTAGGTGGTATTGGCCAGATCCTGTTCCTTGACCAGTACGCCCTGGAAGGCTTCGGGATTGAAACGGAAGGTGGTGCAGCCTTTCAGACCCTTGTGGTAGGCGTACAGATAGATGTCCTTGAAATCCTCATAGGGATAATCCGTCGGCACGTTGGCGGTCTTGGAAATCGAGGAGTCGATCCACTTCTGCGCGGCGGCCTGAACATCCACGTGCTGCTTCGGCGTGACCTCGTCCGCGGAAATGAAGTAGTCCGGCAGATTGCGGCCCTCGCCCTGTGTCTGGGGCAACGCCTCGGGATCAATGGACTCCCGGTAGGCCAGCAGTTCGAAGCTGAACACGTCGACCTTTTCCTTGGACTTCTTGCCTTCGCGGATCACGTTGCGGAAATAGTGATGGGCGAAGCTCGGCTCGATGCCGTTGGAGGCATTGTTGGCCAGGGACAGGGAAATGGTCCCGGTCGGCGCAATCGAGCTGTGGTGAGTGAAGCGCGCGCCCTTCTCGGCCAGGGCCGCTACCAGCTCCGGATCTTCCTCGGCCACCTGCTGCATGTAACGGCTGTACTTGGCCCAGAGCACCTTGCCCTTGACCTTCTGGCCGACCTTGAAGCCATCCTTCTTCATCTCCGGACGCTTGGCCAGCATGGCGCCGGTCACGGTGAACTCCTCATCCATCAGCGGCGCCGGGCCCTTCTCCTCGGCCAGCTGCAGGCCGGTACGCCAGCCCTGGAGCGCCATCTCCTTCGACACCCGCTCGGTGAACTCCAGCGACTGCTCATCGCCGTAGCGCATGCGCAGCATGGTCATGGTAGAGCCCAGGCCGAGGAAGCCCATGCCGTGACGACGCTTGCGGAAGATCTCGTTGCGCTGCTGTTCCAGCGGCAGCCCGTTGATCTCCACCACGTTGTCCAGCATGCGGGTGAAGATGTCCACCACCTTGCGGTACTCCTCCCAGTCGAAGCGCGCCTTCTCGGTGAAGGGATCGCGCACGAACAGGGTCAGGTTGATCGAACCCAGCAGGCAGGCGCCATAGGGCGGCAGGGGCTGCTCGCCGCAGGGGTTGGTGGCACGGATCTCTTCGCAGAACCAGTTGTTGTTCATCTCGTTCACGCGGTCGATCAGGATGAACCCCGGCTCGGCGAAATCGTAGGTCGAGGACATGATCATGTCCCAGATCCGACGTGCCTTCATGGTGCGGAAAATCCGGCAGGCAACCAACCCGTCCTCGCGGGTCACGTAACGCTCGTTGTTCGGCCACTCGCGCCAGATGACCTGGGCCGGGTCGTTGATATCGACCTTGTCCACCTCGGCTTCGGCCTCGCTCAGCGGGAAGGCCAGCTTCCACTCGCCGTCGGCCTCGACCGCTTTCATGAACTCCTCGGTAATCAGCAGCGACAGGTTGAACTGGCGCAGGCGACCACCTTCGCGCTTGGCGCGGATGAAGTCGGCCACATCGGGGTGACCCACATCGAAGGTAGCCATCTGCGCACCGCGACGGCCACCGGCGGAGGACACGGTGAAGCACATCTTGTCGTAGATATCCATGAACGACAGCGGGCCGGAGGTATAGGCGCCGGCGCCGGACACGTAGGCACCGCGCGGGCGCAGGGTGGAGAACTCGTAACCGATACCGCAGCCGGCCTTCAGGGTCAGGCCCGCCTCATGCAACTTGGCCAGGATGTCATCCATCGAGTCGCCGATGGTGGCGGAGACGGTGCAGTTGATGGTCGAGGTCGCCGGCTTGTGTTCCTGGGCACCGGCATTGGAGGTGATGCGTCCGGCCGGGATGGCGCCATGGCGCAGGGCCCAGAGGAACTTCTCGTACCAGGTCTCACGCAGTTCGGGGGCTTCGACGTCGGCCAAGGCACGAGCTACCCGCTGGTAGGTGGCATCGACGGTCTGATCGATGGCCATTCCTTCCTTGGTCTTGAGTCGATACTTGGTATCCCAGATATCTTCCGAGGCAGGCTGCATGGGAATACTGCTGACCACATCGCGCAGACGCTGCACCTTGGCTGCTTGACTCATCATCTTCTCCTGAAATGATTGTGTTCAGCGCATGGAGGGCGCCCGCACGACGCCCGCACCGAATCACTACCTGTTGTGCATGGAGAAGAATCCTAGACCCACATATAGTTAATGACAACCGGAAAATTTGATCTCGCAGTCTTGACTTGCGGGGAAGCCGCAGAAGATCAGGCTTCGGCGACTTCGCCGTCAATCGGAAAGAAGTTGCCGTCGCTCCAGACACCCAGACGCGCCTGACCGTCCACCTGATGTTCGGTGGCCAGCTCGACCAGCTCATAGAACACGTTGCGGTGGATCAGCGCCCGCAGATTGTCCCGCAGCAGTACGTAGGGCGAGGGCTCGCCGGACTCCGGATCAACCGACACGGAAATGGGGTGGGCAGCGTCGGCAACCACCTCGTGCTCCAGACTGGTGAAAAAACGCAGGCGCTGCTGCTCACCCGCGCCTTCGGCCTCCAGACGCACCGCGACAAAGGGTACGTCATCCACACGGATGCCCCACTTCTCCACCGGCGTGACCAGATAGTAGCGGCCATCCTCCTCCAGGCGCAGGATCCCGGAGAACAGCTGGGCCAGCGCCAGCCGGGTGACCGGCCCACCCTCGTAATACCAGGTGCCGTCGCGGGCGATATGCATATCCAGTTCCCCGCTGAAGGCAGGGTGCCACAGGTGTACGGGTGCCGGCTCCCGGGCGGCGCTCAGCACCGACTCCGGCAGGTGCTTCAAGAGGGATTGGGCTGGTGGTTGGCGATTATCCATGGGGGCTCCTTCTTCGGCCTATGTCAGCGACTGCCCAACAGTTGACGGGTATAGGCCTGCATGGGTTCCCGCAGCAGATCTTCGGGCCGGGAGCGACTGAAATCCAGAAAACCGGTACGGCTCTCGATGGTGGTGAACTCCACCAGGCGCTCGGTGGATGCTTCCATCAGCAGCATCTGCAGGTTCACATGATCCCTGCCCACATGTCCGTCCTCCGGTGCAGGCGCCGCAGTGTCACCCTCCCCGCTCGCCCTGGCCCTGGCAAAACGGGTGTACAGCAGATAGTCCATGCCCTGCTGCCTGGCTCTGCCCAGGGCCTCGTCCAACCCAAGCGGCTGTTCGGCCCGGCGCACCTGGGGAAATACCTGCACGGCGGCGGCGAAGGCTTCCTCGGCAAGGATGTTGGGCCTGGCCCCGGTATGCCCTACCGGAACGAAGTGGCTCTGGGCGATATACAGCCGCGAGTCGGCCTGCAGCCGCCAGTTGCCGCCACGCTGGATACGGTAATTGTCCAGCAGACCGGCATCGCCGAGATAATAGCGCCCCTCCTCCACCATCTGCGAGGGCATGCAGCCCCCCAGCAACAGGCCGGCCAGGCCGACCATCACCACCCGTAGTGCTTTGGTCCTTTTCATAAGCCCCGCATCCATTCCGCGCGCAGTCCGGCGCGGTCGGGTCGTTCAATGGCAGTGCGAACCTGCGCCAGCATGCGCTCCTTGTCCCGTCCCAGCACGCCCTTGAGCACCAGGTAGTTGGACGCATGGTCGCTGCGGAAGACCGTGTCCTCGAGCGCCAGCTCGGACAGGAAACGCTCCATCTCGACGAACAGTTCCTGCTGATCCAGCGGCTGGAAATCGGGGAACTGTTCGCGGTAGCGGTCCAGTCCCCGGGGAAAGCTGACCACCAGGGTGGACAGGTAATCGGGCTGGGTGAGGTTCATCAGGCGCGCGGAATTGATGGCATGCTGTTCGCTCAGGGAGCGTCCACCCAAGCCGTTGAGAATCATCACCGAGGTTTTCAGCCCCGCCTCCCGGGCCTTGAGCAGGGCCTCGGCGGTGGACTCGAAGGTTTCGCCCTTGTTGACCCGCTGCAGCACCTCATCGTCGCCCGACTCGGCTCCGACATACAGCATTTTCAGACCGGCCTCGCGCAACTGCCGCAGTTCGTCCACCGATTTGCGTCGCAGATTGCGCGGCAGGCAATAGGAAGTCACCCGGTGAACCTCCGGCATGTGCTCACGGATCGCCTGCAGGATGCGCAGCAGCCTGTGGGTCGGCAGCACCATGGCGTCACCATCAGCGAGAAAGACCCGCTGCACGATCAGGCGCTCACCACACTGGCGAATTTCCTCGAGCACCCTTTCTTCATCCCGGGCACGGAATTTCTTCTGCGGCGCGGTATACATGTCGCAGAAGGTGCACTTGTTCCAGGAACAGCCGTTGGTCACCGGCAGGATCAGCGAATGGGCCTCGCTAGGGGGGCGGAAAACCGGCTCTATATAGTCGATGGGAAACTGGATTCGAGCAGTCATGCCTCACTCCGGAATCTGAACAGCGCACAGTTTACAGCATTGTTCCGAGCGGTTCCCCTGTCCCCGCCGATCACCCGTATGGGTTTAGCGCAGCCGACTGCAATTCTTTTAATGTCATCGATAGCAGCACATTGCTACTGAAGATTGCATAACAACAGGGATAACAACCATGCATTATCAGAACAGAACCGGCGCCGCACGTTTTCTCGCTACTTCGCTGGCTACCACCGTGCTGGCGGTCAGTCTTGGCGGATGCCTGTCCAGCGGCGGCGGTGGTGGCGGTGGCAGCACCACACCTGCGCCCAATCCGCTGCAGGTCAGCACCCAGCAGGGTGATTACATCGGTATCGAAGAAGCCGGCATGCGCGTGTACCGCGGCATTCGCTATGGCGTCGCCGAACGCTTTGCCAGCCCAGAGTTTCCGCCGGCCCATGAGGAGGCGGTACAGCTCAGCGAGGCCTTCGGCAGCGCCTGCCCGCAGAACGCCAGCCCCTTCGGTGAAGCCAGTGTGGATGAAGACTGCCTGTTCCTGAACGTATACAGTCCCGAAGAACCGGGCGACTACCCGGTAATGGTCTGGATCCATGGTGGCGCCTTCATCTACGGTTCCGGTGGTGCGAGCTACGATCCCCGGCATCTGGTGGAACGCGGCGTGGTCGTGGTCACGCTGAACTACCGCCTCGGCGCCCTCGGCTTCCTGCCCCACGCTGCCCTGGGCAACACCAACTTCGGCCTGCAGGACCAGCAACTGGCACTGCGCTGGGTGCAGGAAAACATCGCCGCGTTTGATGGCGACCCGGACAACGTCACCATCTTCGGTGAATCCGCCGGCGGTCACAGCGTCATGAGCCAGATCGCCTCCCCGGCTGCCGAAGGCCTGTTTCACAAGGCAATAGTTCAGAGCGGCTCCTATAACGGCAGCCAGGCACCGCTGGCCGTGGCTCAGATGCTGTTCGGCAACCCCACCATCGAGAATCTGGACGACTGTGCCGACACCCCGGATGAGGAACTGCTCAACTGCCTGCGCGCGCAGTCGGTCGAGGCCATCCTGGCCGCGCAGCCGGGCAATATCATCCCGGCAACCGGAACCGATACCCTGCCGGAGTCCATCACCGCCGCGCTGCAAAGCGGCGAGTTCAACCAGGTACCGGTGTTGATGGGCAGCAACCAGGACGAAGGCAGCCTGTTCACCCTGCTGGCTCTGGGTGACAACCCGGCCGGCCTGTCGTCGCTGGAAAGCTATCGTGCCTCGGTCGCCAGTCTGCTGCTCGAGGATCCGACTCTGGATGGTGAGCAGATTGCCGATGATTATCTGGAAAACTACATGGGGGTACCGGAGCCGCTGCGCTATATCACCGCCTACAGCGCCATTGGTACCGACTGGCGATTCAACTGCCCCAATAACAGTCAGTGGAACCTGCTGAAGGACAAGGTGCCCACCTGGGGCTACTGGTTCCGGGAAACCACAGCACCCCTGCTGGATGGCCTGCCCGCACTGATCCCGATGGGTGCCACGCACACCTCGGAAATCCAGTTCGTGCTCAACTCCCAGGAATCCCTCCGGGAACGGGGCGGCACCGATGAGCACATCAGTCTGGCCAACCACATGGCCGGTTACTGGGCCAACTTTGCGCGCTACGGCCAGGATCCGGCCATAGGTCCCAATGGAACTGACGGCGCGGCAGAGGCGGTCGAATGGCCCAGTCTGAGCGAAGCTGGTGAGATCCTGACCCTGGTGGCTCCGGATCCGAGTGCTGCCGACCAGGCGGACTTCAGCACCTACCACAGCTGTGAGTACTGGCAGTCTCCCCCGCGACGTTTCTGATCGCGCAAGGCTGACAGCTGCGCCGACCTAAGGTCGGCGCAGCTGTTTTACCCAGTCCCGTTACCGCTCGGGCCTGAAGGCCTCGCCCAACACCTGAAGAAAGTTGTCCCCGGCGACCCGGTGCGCCACGTCCTCGGCCAGTGCGTCGAGAAACACATCGAATTCCTGCATGTTCTTCCCCAGGCTGCGGAAGTCACCGACTACGTCCGACCCTATCATGAAGCGGTCAGGATGCTTGTTCACCAGCTCGACCCAGCGCGGGTCCGGTTCTCCTTTCTCATCCAGCAGATAAGGCTCCAGCATGGTCCATGACAGGTCGATGAACAGGTTGGGATAGAGGCCGAGCATGCGCTTGAGTTCATCAAACAGGAAGTCGAGCTTTTCCTGGTGGCGATGGATCTCCTTGCTGGTGCCGGCGTGGGCCCAGATGAAGCGCACCGTGGGATGGTCACGGAGCGCCTCTTCCAGCTCCGGCAGGTAGAGAGGATTGCGCTCGCGCTTGGAGGTGATGTTGCTGTGGATCATCACCGGCAGATCATGTTCGGCCGCGAGCAGGTAGATGCGCTGCATCGCCTCGCTGTTGGCCCTGGGCGTCTCGCTCTGGGTCAATGCGGTGAGATCATCGTGCCGGGTGAATACCTCGCCTATGCCCTGCCAGAATCCCGGGTACATCTCCAGCAGCCGCCTTATGTGCTCATCGGAGTTCTTGTCGTTGGGGTTGAAGCCGGACAGAAAGGGATGGAAGCGCCGGCGCTGCTGCTCGTCAAGCTGCTGCAGGGCGTGGGCCAGAATGTGATCGGTGCCACTGTACCAGTAGGCGCCGGCATCATCGCCGGCATAGTAGCGTGGGCGGCGGGGTTCATTCTCGTGCCATTTCTTGGCTACCGGAATGCCGCTGATCATCACGTGGCGGATGTTATGGGCATCCATCTGCTCGAGCAGCTTGTCCATGCCCTCGCTTTCCTGGAAGAAGTCCACGTAATGCAGGTGGGCGTCGGTATAGACATACTCCCGGGCCTCGGCAACCAGGCCGAACAGCCCGGTGAGCAGGTACACAAAACCACGGTGAAGGCGGGGCAAGGCGGGTAACTCCTGAATGGCGGGTTACCCGATAGACCGGAGCGCTGGGGTCAAGTTCATCCGGCTCAGGCCGGATCGTCCTCCTTGCGACGCTTGAGACGATTGCCCATGCGCACACCGATATCGGTCAGGAATCGCATGTAGCCCTCCTTGTCCTCGATGACCTCCTGCCAGAATGGCGAGTGGTACATGGACATGGCACCGTGCACCAGGGCCCAGGCCGCGCAGTAATGGAAATAGGCCGGCACGTCTTCCAGCTTGCCCTCATCGATGCGCTGCTGGATGACGCCGGTCAGATGATTGAAGTTGGAAGCCCGGATACCGTGCAGCTCCTCAATCAGCTCCGGCATCTGGTTGGCCTTGACCACCTTCTCCTCCAGGCGGTCGAACAACCGGTAACGGTCCGGATCGCTCATGCGAAAGGCGAAGTACTCGCGGGACAGGGCTTCGCGGTCCTTCTTGATGGTTTCCGAATGCAGCAGTGCCGCCAGATCCCGCTCGTAATCGAGCATCAGGCGAAGATAGATTTCTGCCTTGGATTTGAAATGCTTGTAGATGGTGCCCTTGCCGATGCCGACTTCATCGGCAATCATCTCTACCGTGACGCTGTCTTCTCCCTGTTCGAGGAACAGCCGCAGGGCGGCGGTGAGGATTTCCTGCTCCCGGCGACGAAACTCCCGGACCTTGCGCGACTCTTTCTGCATGAGCTTTCCTGCATGTGCGTGACGATAGTGCGCATTATGCCAATTTCATGACCATTTTCCCACTTCTGGTGTTTATGTGACCAGAAATTCACTCCCGCTCTCGCACGCCAGCCGTCGCGCTCGTACTGCGCTATGATTCACAGCAGAGTATTCAAAGGACCCCGCCATGCTTCATGACTGCCAGTGGAATGATGAATTCCCCCAGGATCCCGCGATCTGCTATCTCAACCACGCGGCGGTGGCGCCCTGGCCCAAACGGGCCGCCGAGGCGGTGAAGGCCTTCGCCTGCGAGAACCTGCACCAGGGCGCCCGGGACTATCCCCGCTGGGTCCAGCTGGAACACCGCTTGCGGGGTCAACTGCAGACGCTGCTCAACGCACCCGGCAAGGGCGATATTGCCCTGGTCAAGAACACCTCCGAGGCCCTGTCCTTTGTCGCCATGGGACTGGATTGGACCGAGGGTGACGAGGTGCTGATCAGTGACGAGGAATTCCCTTCCAATCGCATCCCCTGGGAGGCGCTGGCACCCCGGGGCGTTCGGCTCAGGCAGGTCAGCCTCAACGGAGCCGATCCGGAGGGCGCCCTGATCGAGGCCATGGGCCCGGCCACGCGCCTGCTCAGTATCAGCTCGGTCCAGTACGCCAGTGGTCTGCGCATGGATCTGGCGCGCCTGGGCCGGGCCTGCCGCGAGCGGGGCATCCTGTTCTGCGTGGATGCCATCCAGTCACTTGGCGCGATCGAGCTGGATGTGCAGGCAATCCACTGTGACTTCGCCATGGCTGACGGGCACAAGTGGTTGCTGGGGCCCGAGGGCCTGGGAGTGTTTTATTGCCGACGGGAGGTGCGGGACCGTCTGCATCTGACCCAGTTCGGCTGGCACATGGTCGAAGCACTGGGCGACTATGACAGAGCCGACTGGATGCCGGCGAGCACCGCCCGACGTTTCGAGCCCGGCAGCCCGAACACCCTGGCCCAGCACGCCCTGTCGGCCAGCCTGGAATTGCTGCTGGAGGTAGGATTGGGGCGGATACAGGAAGCACTGCAACAGCGCACCGCCTATCTCATCCAGTCGATAGGCGCCCTGCCCGGCGCGCGCTTGCTCAGCCCCGCCACACCGGAGCGACGTGCGGGCATAGTGACCTTCAGCTTTGCCGGCATCGACAGCCAGCGGCTGTATCAGCGCCTGATGCAGGCTGGGGTGGTGTGCGCAGCCCGGGGAGGCGGGGTGCGCTGGTCCCCTCATTTCTACACCTCGCAACAGGTACTGGACCGGGCGCTGGGGATACTTCGCGGGCTGTTGCAGGAGGCGCGAGGGAGCTGACCAGTCACGATAAACTCAGTGACCTTATTCCAAATCCGTTTAAGAATTGACGGTTGAGGACTGGCATTGTACGAAAAACCGTCAATACTTGTCACATCAGACCCCGATATCCCCCAAGCACCGGGGTCTGGCTGAACGGCTCCGTCCGTTCTGCATCACTCCTAATGGTCTTGACCCGAATTCTTCCCCCGGAATTCGGGTTTTTTTATGTGGCCAGGAAAAAGATCAGACTCATTCAGTCGCGGTCTGCCCCTTGAGCGCTGACAGATAGGGCGCCAGACGCCGACCCATTTCCTCGCCCAGCGCCTGCAGACCGCTCATGGGCCGGACCATGACCTCGAAGTCGACAATCCTGCCCTGGTCGTTGAAGCGGATCAGGTCGATCCCTTTCAATTGGCGGCCCCCCACCTCAGCGCTGAACTCCAGCATGACATTGAGGCCTTCGGTATCGGCCAGCTGACGGTGGTAGGTGAAGCCCTCGAATACCTGAATCACCGTACTCAGAATGGTGCTGACCACCTGTACTCCCGGGTAGGGTGTGTGGGCCATCGGCGAGCGGAAGACCACCTGCTCGTCGAGCATTGACGGCAGCTCGCTGAAGTCACGTCGCTCTACCATCCCATGCCAGCGCTGCAGCGCGGCGGCTACCGCGGGCGTCAGTGTCAGATCACTCATGTTGTTTTCTCCTGTTGAAAAGCCTGTTCGGGCTGTGGTCGCAGCAAGGCGGCAACCCTGTCGGCCCATAATGTGTAGATTTCAGCGCCGGGATGGAAGCCGTCGGCAGCCATCAGCGGCCCGGCCAGGGGTAACGGACCAACCAGTTCGCAGTCCGGACGACGCTCCACCAGCTCCTTGAGTCCCTGATTGAAGCGCCGTGCCCGCAGGCCCAGATACCAGCGCAGGGGTTGCGGCAAGGCGGGGAAAAGATGCATGGGGGGAACGGGAAAGACTATCAGTCGGCGCACGCCGAACCTGTTGCGGACCAGCTCCAGCAGTTGCTCGAACGCCTCGAGCCAGGCGCCGGCAGAGCGGCTGGCGGTAACATCGTTCACGCCGACCAGCAGCAGCGCGGCGTCGAATTGCCGTGGGGGCTCGGCCTGCAGCAGTTCGGTCAGCTCGAGGGTATCCACGCCCGAACGGGCAATCAGCTGCCAGTGCAGATGGGAGTGGCGGGCAAGTCGCTCGGCGAGCTGACCGGCCAGAGCCTGGCTCTGCTCTGCTACCCCTACGCCGGCGGCGGATGAGTCTCCGGCAATCAGCAGTCTCAGCGGTGGCCCGCTGCCCTGCTCGCCATGTCGATCCCCGCCGGGCTCCGGTAACCGCGGCGTTACCCGTCGGGTATGCCAGCCCTGCAGCAGAAGCAGCGGCCCCAGAATCAGTTTGAGCAGCAGATCCGCCATCACGGATACCTTAACCTGCGGACGCACACGCCGGTCCTTGTGATATGCCGCAAATTCCCATGCTGTTGTCCTTGTTGTCGGCCTGGCTGCTCGGCCGGTTGGGCAGTCTCGTTGCAGGCTATAAAGGGCACCTGCCAGTGTCAAGACGGCCCACAAGCCCCAGGCCCGAGCTCGAAATATCGAATCACCTGATATAAACATCCCTGATTTGCGCTTTTAACACAGCCCCGACTGGTCGATCATGACCTTCGGGGTCCAACTCCGCAATGGCAGGTGCTCCGGCCCCATGGGCCGGCACCTGTTCGCATCAGACAAGAAAAGGGGGTATTGCCATGGGATTGCTGATCAAGGGCAAATGGGTCGACCAGTGGTACGACACCGAATCCAGCAAGGGTGAGTTCATCCGCAGCCAGTCCCAGTTCCGCAACTGGGTGACCACCGATGGCCGGGCCGGGCCAACCGGGGAGGATGGCTTCCGGGCCGAGCCCGGACGCTATCATCTGTACGTATCGCTGGCCTGCCCCTGGGCCCATCGTACCCTGATCTTCCGGGTACTCAAGGGCCTGGAGAAGATGATCTCGGTGTCGGTGGTCAACCCGCTGATGGCCGAGCACGGCTGGACCTTCAAACCCGATGACGGGGTGGTGCCCGACCCCATCCACCAGGCCGAGTACCTGCATCAGATCTATACCGCAGACACGCCCGATTACAGCGGCCGGGTGACGGTTCCGGTGCTCTGGGATCGGCAGCGCCAGCGGATCGTCAGCAATGAATCGGCCGATATCATCCGCATGTTCAACAGCGCCTTCGATGACCTCGGTGCCCGGCCGGGTGACTACTATCCACAGAGCCTGCATGGGGAGATCGACGCGCTCAATGAGCGCATCTATGACAGGGTCAACAATGGGGTCTACCGCGCGGGATTTGCTACCAGCCAGCAGGCCTATGAGCAGGCCTTCGAGGCTCTGTTCGAGACCCTGGACGAGCTGGAGCAGCGTCTGGCAACCCGGCGGTATCTGCTGGGCGACACCCTGACCGAGGCGGACTGGCGTCTGTTCACTACCCTGATCCGCTTCGATGCAGTCTACCATGGGCACTTCAAGTGCAACCTGCAGCGCATCGAGGATTACCCCAACCTCTCGGGGTATCTGCGGGAGCTCTACCAGTGGCCGGGCGTGGCCGGCACTCTCAACCTGCAGCACATCAAGCAGCACTATTACCGCAGCCACACCACCATCAACCCCACCGGCATAGTACCGGCGGGGCCGCGGCTGGAGCTGGACAGACCCCACGGGCGCGACCGGCTCTGAAACTGGCAGCGCCCTGAGTGCTGCTGCCTCTCCTCAATCCTTCAAGCGGGCCGCCAGTCTGGCGACGGTTTCCCCCTGATGCCGGGCAATATCCAGCTCCACCGCGCTGGGCTGGCGCGAGCCATCGCCACCGGCAATGGTGGATGCGCCATAGGGCGTGCCGCCCCGCACCTGTGAAATGTCCGACAGTGCCGGCAGGGTGTAGCCTATGGGGACGATGATCATGCCGTGATGGGCCAGGGTGGTCCAGGTCGAGGTAATGGTCATTTCCTGCCCTCCCCCGGTACCGGTCGAGGTGAAGACGCTGGCCACCTTGCCAGCCAGCGCGCCCTTGACCCAGAGACCGCCGGTCTGGTCGAGGAAATTGCGCATCTGTGCGGACATGTTGCCGAAGCGGGTGGGCGTGCCGAAGATGATGGCATCATAGTCAGGCAGTTCCGCCGGTGAGGCGACCGGGGCATCCTGATCGGTCTTGCCGCCGGCCTTGCGGAAGGCCTCTTCGGGCATGGTCTCGGGTACGCGGCGGATGCTGACCTCCACTCCGGAAACCCTGCCGGCGCCTTCGGCGACCGCCTTGGCCATGGTTTCAATATGGCCGTACATCGAATGGTAGAGCACCAGAACTCGGGTCATGCCTGCTTCCTCCGGGGTGGGTGTGATGCATGCACTTCATGATAGAACATGCATCACGACCCGGGGTGAACCCCGGGTCGCCCTGCCCCCCCCCTCAGGCAAAGATCAGGAAGCGCTCCGCGTCATCCATGAAGCTCTTCTCGCCAAATCCGGCTTCGTTGGAGCCGAACGGCATCTGCGCACGCAGCTTCCAGGAGGCGGGAATGTTCCAGGTGCTGGCGACTGCTTCATCCACCACCGGGTTGTAGTGTTGCAGACTGGCACCGATGCCGGCGTCGGCAAAGGCTACCCATACGGCGAACTGGGCAATGCCCGAGCTCTGCTCCGACCAGATCGGGAAGTTGTCGGCATAGCTGGGGAACTGCTCCTGAAGCCCCTTGACCACGTTCTGATCCTCGAAGAACAGCACTGTGCCCACGCCCGCGGCAAAGCTGGCCAGTTTGGCCTCGGTGGTGCCGAAGGCCTCTGCCGGTACCAGCGGGCGCAGGGCCTCGCGGGTCAGCTCCCAGAACTTCTCGCTCAGCTCACCCAGCAGCACTACCGCCCGGGAGCTCTGGGAGTTGAAGGAAGAAGGTGCCTGGCGCACCGCTTCCTTGACCAGATCGATGATCTGCTCCGGGGTGGCCTGCAGATTGCGGCCCAGGGCATATTGGGTGCGACGCTGACGGAAAAGCTCGATTGCCTTGTTGGACATGCTCAGTCTCCTCGTTTACCAATGTGTATGAATGTCTGATGTATTGCCTTCAATTCGCCAGGTGCCCGAAGTGCCCGGCGCGAAAGTCCTGTATTGCCTGAAGGATCTCTTCTTCGCTGTTCATGACGAAGGGTCCCCGCCCTGCCAATGGCTCATCGATGGGTTCACCGGCCAGCCACAGCAGCGAAACGTCGCTCTGCGCGTCAAGCTGCACTCCGCTTCCCTCGCGGTCCAGGTGCACCAGCTGGCCATCGCTGACCGCAGTGCCATTGACCAGCAGCCGGCCCTGCAGCACTACCAGTGCCAGGGTAAAGCCCTCCCGGGTGGGCAGCTCCACAGCGGCGCCCTGCGCCAGACGCAGATCCAGCACGTCCATCGGCGTAAAGGTCCGGGCCGCGCCCTGAGCACCGCCGAATTCACCGGCAATGACCCGGAGCTGTCCTGCAGCCTCCGGCAGATCCACCACCGGGATACGGGATGACGCAATGCTCTGGTAGCCCGGCGCCGCCATCTTGTTCCGGCGGGGCAGATTGACCCACAGCTGCACCATTTCCATGGTCCCGCCCTGCAGGCTGAATGCGGGGGAATGGAACTCCTCATGCAATATTCCCGCTCCGGCGGTCATCCACTGCACGTCACCGGGACCGATCACGCCACCGGCACCGGTGGAATCGCGATGGGCCACCTCGCCCTGATAGACAATGGTGACCGTCTCGAACCCGCGATGCGGGTGTACACCCACGCCACGCGGCTGTTCGCTCGGCTCGAAATGAGTGGGCGGCGCGTGGTCCAGCAGCAGGAAGGGACTCAGGTGCCGGCCAAGCCCCTGGTAATCGAACAGTGAACGCATGGGGAAGCCGTCACCCACCCAGTGGGGGCGCGGTGCGCTGTAGATACCCAGAATACGTTTCATATCTCCTCCCGTGATCGGCCGCCGTGGGCGCAAGTCATGGAAAAGATGCTATTACAGGACCAACCAGCCCGGTAGACCATGATATTCTGCTTCAGCGTCCTATGAATGGAACGATAAGCATGCGTGATCTCAATGATCTCTACTACTTTGTCCAGATCGTCGACCACGGCGGCCTGGCCCCGGCCGGGCGAGCACTGGGCACTCCCAAATCCAGGCTGAGTCGACGCCTGGCCCTGCTCGAGGAACGCCTGAATACGCGCCTGGTCCAGCGCTCTACCCGGCAATTCATCGTTACCGAGGCCGGCCGCACCTACTACGGTCACTGCAAGGCGATGCTGGCCGAGGCCGATGCAGCAGATGAGGCCATTGCCCTGCGTCAGGCCGAGCCGCGGGGCGTGGTGCGCCTCAGTTGTCCCACGGCAATGCTGGAATCCCGGGTCGGCGACATGCTCAGCGCCTTCCTCACCCGCCACCCGCTGGTGGAGCTGCATGTGGATGCCACCAACCGGAGGGTCGACGTGCTGGGCGAAGGCATGGACCTGGCCATTCGGGTACGCCCGCCACCGCTGGAAGACAGTGATCTGGTGCTGCGGATACTCTCCGATCGGGGCCAGTGCCTGGTGGCCAGCCCCGCCCTGCTCCATGGCTGCCGTCAGCGTCCCTCATCGCCAGCGGATCTGGCGCAGATGCCGAGCATGGTGCTGGGCACACCCCAGGGCGAGCATGCCTGGCACCTGATCGGGCCCAATGCCGCCCAGGCCACAGTGCACCACTACCCGCGGCTGATCACCCGCAGCATGTCGACCCTGCGCAGCGCCGCCATCGCCGGTGTCGGCGTGGTGCAGCTGCCACGCATGATGGTTCGCGAACAGATCGAACGGGGTGAACTGGTGCAGGTACTGCCAAAGTGGGAACCGCGGCGGGAGATAATCCACGCGGTCTATCCGTCACGCCGAGGACAGCTGCCCTCGGTACGCAGTCTGCTGGATTTTCTGACCGCCGAATTCCAGGCGCTGGATGAGGACTGAGCCGGGACTGCAGCCTCAGGCCGCTGCGGTCAGCGGGAACAGGCGATGGAAGTTGGCCGTGGTGTTCTCCCACAGCTGCTGCAGCGACTCGCCGCGGATCTCGGCCAGCGCGGCGGCCACCTCGCAGACGAACTGGGGTTCATTGGACTTGCCCCGGTGCGGCACCGGGGCCAGATAGGGGGAGTCGGTTTCCACCAGCAGCCGATCCGCGGGGATACGCCGGGCGACGTCCCGCAGGGCGTCGGCGTTGCGGAAGGTGACTATGCCGGACAGGGAAATGTAATAGCCCATGTCCAGCGCGGCCCGGGCCATGTCCCAGTCCTCGGTAAAGCAGTGCAGCACGCCGGTATTGGGCAGATCCGCCTCCCGCAGCAGCGCCAGGGTATCGGCCCGGGCCTCGCGGGTATGAATGATCACCGGCTTGCCGGTCTGGCGGGCGGCCTCGAGATGATAGCGGAACGATTCCTGCTGCAGCGGCGCGCTCTCGGGCTCGTAGTGGTAGTCGAGCCCGGTTTCACCGATGGCCACCACCCGCGGGTGATTGAGTTCGGTCAACAGCCAGTCGAGCCCGGCCGGATCATTGCGCGACAGATCCAGCGGATGGATTCCCACGCTGCACCAGACGTCGCCGTACTGCTCGGCCAGCCCCTTTACCACAGGGGCGTTGGCGGCATCCACACCGATGCAGAGAAACTTGCCCACGCCCCTGGCACGGGCGGCGTCAAGCGCCTTGTCCAGCGAGCCCTCATGGGCAGTGAGATCGAGTCGGTCGAGATGGCAGTGGGAATCTATCAGCATCATTCACATGGTATGGGTCGGTCGGTCGGATTTCAGCGCTCCGGCCAGGTAGGTTTCGATCTTGCTGCGGGCGGTATTGTCCTGATCGCTGAACTGCACACCGATACCCGCGGCGCGGTTACCCTGGGCACCCCGGGGCGTCACCCAGACGACCTTGCCGGCCACCGGGATCTTCTCCGGCTCATCCATCAGGTTCAGGAGCATGAAGACCTCATCCCCCGGACGGTAGTTCTTGTTGGTCGGAATGAACATGCCCCCGTGCTTGATGAAGGGCATATAGGCGGCATAAAGCACCGATTTGTCCTTGATGGTCAGAGAGAGAATGCCGTTACGGGGGCCTTGTGGTGCTGTACTCATGGCTTGATCCTTGTAACTGTCTATAGACCCGGAGGGTCAGATTAGCGCTTTTCCATCAGCTGTTTCCAGCGCAGCAGCAGAGTTTCCAGCAGCAGCACCCGGTTCAGGTTGGCCTTGCCCAGCACCATGCTGCGATGCTCCAGCAGCCAGCCCTGCCACTCCATCAGGGTCGTGGTGGCCACGCGCTGCGCCATATAGGGTAACACCTTGTCCATATCGCTGTTGACCGGCGTTTCCAGTGCGCCGGTCTTCAGGCGCAGCAGATCCAGTGTCCAGTCACAGAACCAGTCCATCAGCAGTTCGAGGGGCACCGCACTCCATGCGTCAGCCAACTGGGGAGCGGACTTCTCGCTCTTGAGCAGCGCCTTGACGCCTTCGACCACCCGGGCGCGCAGCTCCGTCGCACCCAGTTCCTGCAGCTGCACTGCCCGCAGCGGTGCGCCGGCTGCCATCAGCAGAAGGGCGGCATGCTCCTCGGTACTCAGCTGCGGCAGACGCTGTGCCAGCCAGTCGAGGGCCTGCGCCGGCGCCGGCGCTGTCAGGGTCAGGACCTGACAGCGGCTGCGGATGGTCGGCAGCAGGCGGCTGGGCTGATCGGAGACCAGCAGCAGATAGGTCTCGGCGGTAGGCTCCTCGAGGGATTTGAGCAGGGCATTGGCGGCATTCAGATTCATCGCCTCGGCCGGATGCAGTATCACTACCTTGCGCCCACCCTGCTGCGCTGTCTGCGCCATGAAGTCGGCCAGTTGCCGTACCGCATCGACACGAATGGCCTTGCCTTCCTCCTCCGGCCCCACCAGCAAACGGTCCGGGTGGGTGCCGGCACGCAGCAGCTGGCAGCTGCGGCACTGACCGCAGACCGCTCCGCCCGCAGGTTGCTGACACAGCAGCCAGTCAGCGAAGGCCTCGGCGAACTGACGCTTGCCCACCCCCGGGCTGCCGGCGAACAGAAAGGCGTGGGGCTGACGCGCCCGGGTGGTCAGAGCCTGCCAGACAGACTCATGCCAGGGACAGGGCGCAGCCCGGGGCTCATCCACGGACACGGTCGAACACCTCGTCTATGGCCGGTTGCATGGCGGCGCGCACCTGGTCCAGATCGCCGCTGGCATCTATCACCCGGTAACGCGCGGGGTCGGCGGCGGCGCGCTCGAGATAGGTCTCCCGCACCCGCTCGAAGAACGCCTGATGCTCCAGTTCGAAACGATCCAGCGCACTGCGCGCCCGGGCGCGGGCCATGCCCAGCTCCACCGGCACGTCGAATACCAGCACCAGATCCGGACGCAGGTCGCCCTGCACCCAGGTCTCCAGACTGGCAATGCGCTGCGGGTCGATACCCCGGCCTCCACCCTGATAGGCGTAGGTGGCGTCGGTGAAGCGATCACTGATCACCACCCTGCCCTCGGCCAGAGCCGGCCGGATGAGGCGGTTCAGATGCTGGGCTCGGGCGGCAAACATCAGAAGCAGCTCCGCATCCGCGTCCATGGCTTCCTCATGCTGGCTCAGCAGCACCTCGCGGATCCGTTCGGCTACCGGGGTTCCCCCGGGCTCCCGGGTGATCAGTGGCGGACAGCCGCCCTCGGCCAGCGCCTGGGCGAAAATGCCGAGATTGGTGGACTTGCCCGCCCCCTCGGGGCCTTCGAAGGTGATGAACAACCCGCTCATGGTGTTTCTCCACTGGCACTGCTTTCCGCCGGTGGCGGACTGGAGCGATAGTTGGTCGCCCGATTGAGGATCTGGTAGTGACGCACGGCGCGGTTATGCTGCTGCAGCGTCTCCGAAAACACGTGTGAACCGTCGCCCCGGGCAACGAAATACAGGCTGCGGCCCGGCTTGGGATTGACCGCGGCCAGCAGGGAGTCGCGGCCGGGCATGGCAATCGGGGTTGGCGGCAGGCCGTCGATGGTATAGGTGTTGTAGGGTGTCGGCCGGCGCAGATCATTGCGGCGGATCTTGCCCTGCCAGTTCTCGCCCATGCCATAGATCACCGTCGGGTCGGTCTGCAACCGCATGCCGATTCGCAGACGCCGGGTGAAGACCCCGGCGATTTCGCCACGCTCATGGGGTACGCCCGTCTCCTTCTCGATGATCGAAGCCAGGATCAGGGCCTCGTAGGGGGTGCTGATCGGCAGATCCTCGGCGCGCTGTTCCCAGACTTCGGCCAACACCTGCTGCATGCGCTGGTGGGCCCGGCGCAGGATATCCCTGTCGCTCATGCCCAGGGTGTAAAGGTAGGTATCGGGAAAGAACAGCCCCTCGGGATGGGGCTCGGACAGCTCAAGCTCCGCCGCCACCTGCTCGTTGCTCCAGTCCCGTGGCAGGGTTTGCTGCAGGCGCTCGGCCCGGGCCAGTGCATCACGGAACTGGCTGAAGTTCCAGCCTTCCACCAGGGTGATGCTGCGCTGGGCTACCTCTCCACGCTGCAGCGCGCCCAGCAGGCCGCGAACCTGCATACCGGGCTCCAGACGGTACTCACCAACCTGCAGTATGGTGTCGGGCATGCGCCACTGCCAGTAGCGTCGGACCCAGGCGGCCCGCTCGATCACCCCGCGATTCTCCAGTCCGGCAAATACCGAGGCCGGAGTACTGCCGGGCGGCACCTCCAGGGTATCTGCCACCGTGATGCGCAGCGGCTGGTTCAGGGTATTCTGCAGAGTGAAGTAGCCCCACCCCGCAGCAGCGAGCACCAAGACCACTGATAAAACAACAAGATAAAACGTAATCTTTATAAGAGACTTCAACTTATAACCTGCTCCGCCAGGCGTTGGGCCTGGCGCGTATGGACACCTATGGACCAACGGTGGCCGGCCAGCTCCACCACCGGCCATACACCGTAGACACTGTTGCAACAGAATACTTCCGCGCTCATCAGCAGTTCATCCGAGCTCACCGGGCGCTCGATTACCGGTTCGCCCTCCGCTGCCAGCCTGTCCATCAGGTAATCGCGCATGACACCGCGTACGCCGCACAGGGTCAGAGATGGAGTGACCCAGCGCTCGTCCAGACGCAGAAAGAGATTGCTCATGGTGCATTCGATCGGTCGATCATGGATATCCAGCAGCAGCCCCTCTGCATAGGACGGATCCTGCCATTCACTGCGTGCCAGCACCTGCTCGAGACGGTTCAGATGCTTGATTCCAGCGAGCAGCGGTTGATGCCCCAGGCGGGTGGCGCAGGGAAAGAGGCGCACCCCTTCGGCGGCATTGGCAGCAGGATAATCCGGCAGGCTGGACAGCTGCAGGATTCGGGTCGGCTCGACCTGCGCCGGTATGGCATAGCCCCGCCCGGCCGGCCCGCGGGTGATGGTGAGCTTCAGCAGCCCACGCTGCAGTTCGGCGGCGGCAGCTTCGAGTTCATTGCGCAGCTGCGCCAGATCCACCGGCAACGCCAGCGCCGACGCGCCGAGGGCCAGGCGTCGCAGATGCTGCTCCAGCAACCCGGCGCGGCCCTGTTCGACCCGGATGGTCTCGAACAGGCCGTCACCGTAGGCCAGCCCCCGGTCGGTCACCGAAACCCGGTCACCCGGGAGGCCATTGACCAGAAAACGGGGGAGCGCAGCCATCCGCGGAGCGCTCATCAGATCCGGCGGAACACCAGACTGCCGTTGGTGCCACCGAAACCGAAGGAGTTGGACACGGCCACCTCCAGCTGGCGGGCCTGCGCCTCATGTGCCACGTAGTCCAGATTGCAACCTTCCCCGGGATTGTCCAGGTTGATGGTCGGCGGAGCCACCTGATCACGCAGGGCCAGCACGGTGAAGATGGCCTCCACCGCGCCGGCGGCACCGAGCAGGTGCCCGGTCATGGACTTGGTCGAACTCATTGCCAGGCGACGGGCATGGTCACCGAAGACGGTTTCCACCGCCCGGCTCTCGGCCAGGTCACCTGCCAGGGTCGAGGTGCCATGGGCGTTGATGTAACCGACTTCCTCCACCGCCACACCGGCGTCGCGAAGCGCATTGCCCATGCACATGGCCGCGCCACGCCCGTCTTCCGGGGGTGCGGTCATGTGGTAGCCATCGCCACTCATGCCGAAGCCGATCAGCTCGGCGTAGATACGTGCACCGCGGGCTTTGGCGTGTTCGTATTCCTCCAGCACCATGGCGCCGGCACCATCGGACAGCACGAAACCATCACGATCCTGATCCCAGGGGCGGCTGGCCTTCTGCGGTTCGTCGTTGCGGGTGGACAGCGCTCGGGCGGCACTGAAACCGCCCAGGCCCAGACCGCTGGTAGCCATTTCCGAACCGCCGGCGATCATCACATCCGCTTCGCCATAGGCGATGTTGCGTGCCGCCATGCCGATGCTGTGGGTACCCGTGGTACAGGCAGTGGTCAGTGCATAGTTGGGGCCGCGCAGACCGTACTGAATGGACAGGTAGCCGGCTACCATGTTGACGATGGAGCCGGGCACGAAGAAAGGAGATATGCGTCGCGGACCACTGCTCAGCAGCAGAGCGTGGTTCTGCTCGATATTGGTCAGACCGCCGATACCCGACCCCATGGAAACGCCGATGCGATCACGATTGGCATCGGTGATCTCCAGCCCGGACTCGTTCAGCGCCTGCATGCAGGCGGCAATGCCGTACTGGATGAACAGGTCCAGCTTGCGGGCTTCCTTGGCGGACATGTAGGGCTCGACATCGAAATCACGGATCGAACCACCGAAGCGGGTGTTGAACGCACTGACGTCCATGTGTTCGATCGGGCCGATGCCGCTCTTGCCCGCAACGGCGGCCTGCCAGCTGCTTTCAACCGAATTGCCGAGGGGGCTCAACATGCCCAGGCCGGTTACCACGACGCGTCTACGCGACAAAGGAGACTCCTTAATTTCAACTCTTGTGACAGCGGGCTATTGTCCGCATAAAGTCAGGGCACGGCAACTGCATGATGACCATGGGTAGTTACCTGCTGTTACGTCCCTGCCCTCCCAAGCCGAACCTGATGCCGGGCGTCGCTCCCGGTGGCTGAAGCCGGCGCACAAAAAAGCCGCAGTACTGAAACCAGGACTGCGGCTTTTTTACAACCTGCAAGCAGACTGCGTGATTACTTCTGGTGAGCGTTCACGTAGTCGATGGCTTCTTGCACGGTGGTGATCTTCTCGGCTTCCTCGTCCGGGATCTCGGTCTCGAATTCTTCTTCGAGAGCCATGACCAGCTCAACGGTGTCCAGGGAGTCAGCGCCAAGATCTTCTACAAAGGAAGCACTGTTGGTTACTTCTTCTTCTTTAACGCCGAGTTGTTCGGCAACGATTTTCTTGACGCGTTCTTCGATGGTACTCATACCTTGATCTCACTCCTGATTTGCAGTTCCGATAAGCCGGACTGCGGGTAGTTTATAGAAAGCATTCCCGATTTTTCAAGCTGGAAAACACTTCTGTCCCAAAACGCCCGGCCCAGACAGCTTGCACCGGGCCAGCTCCGGGCATATCGAGCCCTCGGATCACACAGGATCCGAGAGTTCAGCCCATGAACATACCGCCGTTTACCGGGATGGTTGCCCCGGTGATGTAGCCAGCCGACTCACCGGCCAGGAAAGCCACCACAGCGGCAATTTCCTCGGCCTGACCGAGACGTCCAAGCGGAATCTGTTCGAGCATGACCGAGCGCTGATTGTCGTTCAGCGCCCGGGTCATATCGGTGTCGATGAAACCGGGAGCCACTGCGTTCACAGTGATACCCCGTGACCCCACCTCACGCGCCAGGGCACGGGTGAAGCCTTCCATCCCGGCCTTGGCGGCGGCGTAGTTGGACTGCCCGCCATTGCCCATGCCGGCGACCACCGAGCTGATGCAGATGATACGACCCCAGCGGGCCTTGGTCATGCCACGCAGGACAGCCTTGGACAAACGGTATACCGAACTGAGGTTGGTGCCGATGACATCGTCCCACTCCTCGTCCTTCATCCGCATCAGCAGGTTATCTGCGGTGATACCCGCATTGTTGACCAAGATGGCGGGAGCACCATACTCGGCGGTGATGCGGTCCAGCACCTCGCTGACCGAGGCCGGATCGCGTACGTCAAGCTTCATGCCGGTACCGGTGAAACCCGCTTCAGTCAGCTTCTCGGCAATGGAGGCGGCACCCGCATCGCTGGTGGCAGTACCTACAACGGTAGCCCCCTGGGCGGCCAGCGCATGGGCGATGGCCTGACCGATGCCACGGCTGGCACCGGTGACCAGTGCAACCTTTCCTTCAAGACTCATGTTCAGACTCCTCAGGCGAACTGGGCCAGCGCGGCGGCCAGACCGGCGGCGCTGTCCAGGTTGTGAGTGGCAACGCCCTTGGCGCAGCGCTTGTTCAAGCCCGACAGAACCTTGCCGGGACCGCATTCGATAAGATCCGTGACGCCCTGGGCGGCGATGTACTCGACGCTCTCCACCCAGCGTA
Source organism: Halopseudomonas sp. Lyrl_26 (assembly GCF_051948695.1). Classification (NCBI taxonomy): domain Bacteria; kingdom Pseudomonadati; phylum Pseudomonadota; class Gammaproteobacteria; order Pseudomonadales; family Pseudomonadaceae; genus Halopseudomonas; species Halopseudomonas sp. Lyrl_26. The sequence continues at coordinate 467,957 of NZ_JAYJLH010000001.1, read as the reverse complement.
CCGGGCTGTACAGCTGCTCGACCAGCTGGGCCCGCAGGGTGGTCATATCAGGGGCCGGGCGCGCACTGACGTTCTGCACCAGGGTGATCGCCGGCTCCTGCCAGTTCAGCTGCTCGAAATCCTTTGCCAGCTGCTCGGCCGCAGGGCGCATCAGAGCGCAGTGGGAAGGCACACTGACCGGCAGCTCGATGGCGCGCTTGGCACCGGCCGCCTTGCAGGCCTCGATGGCACGCTGCACTGCGGCTTTCTGACCGGCAACGACCACCTGGCCGGGGGCATTGAAATTGACCGCACTGACCACCTCACCCTCCGCCGCCTGGGCGCACAGATCGATGATCTGCTCATCGGTCAGACCGAGAATCGCCGCCATGGCACCTTCACCGGCAGGCACCGCCTGCTGCATCAGCTGACCCCGGCGCTCGACCAGGCGCAGGGCGTCAGCCAGACCTATGACCCCGGCCACCACCAGTGCGGAATACTCGCCGAGACTGTGGCCGGCGACGAAGGCGGGACGGGCCGCGCTGTTGGCTTCCCAGACGCGCCACAGGGCCACGGAGGCGGCCAGGATGGCCGGCTGGGTACGATCGGTACGGTTCAGCTCAGCCTCGGGGCCGTTCTGGCACAGCTGCCAGAGGTCATAGCCCAGTGCCTCAGCCGCTTCGGCAAAGGTGTCTCCGATCTGCGGGTGGTCAGCGGCCAGCTCGGCCAGCATGCCTACCGCCTGGGAGCCCTGCCCCGGGAATACGAAAGCGAGGGTTTGAGTCATGCAACCTTCCTTATCTTTATCAGACAGACAGTTCGCCCTGAGATGACCGCACGGTCACCCGGGTCACAATAATTCACCTCTGCAGCGCGCCAGACGCGCGGCAATCCGCTGGGGCATGTCCGACTCACAGGCTCTGACAGCCTGTCGGATGGCCGCCTCGAAGGCCGGCTGCCCGGCGTTGCCGTGACTCTTGACCACCACACCACGCAGCCCCAGCAGCGACACGCCGTTGTACTGGTGCGGATTCAGTCGTTCGGCCATGGGTCGCAGCGCGCGACGCAGCACCGGACCCAGCAGCCGCAGCAGCAGATTGCCTGCAAAGGCCTGACGCATCTCCTGCTGCATGTATTGCACCAGACCTTCGCTGGCCTTGAGCATGACGTTGCCGACGAAACCATCACAGACCACCACATCGGCCCGATCCAGGAACAGCTCGTTGCCTTCGACATGTCCAATGTAGTTCAGCGATGGCGTATCGCGCAGCAGCTCGGACACCTCCCGCACCCGCAGGGAACCCTTGTTGACCTCACTGCCGATGTTCAACAGTCCGACCCGCGGCTGTTCGACACCGGTGAGCTCCGATACTGCCTCGGAGCCCATCACCGCAAACTCGAACAGCTGGCGGGCGGAGCAATCCACGTTGGCCCCCAGATCCAGCACATGACAGAAGCGCCCGGCCACCGGCAAGGCGGCCATGATCGCCGGCCGCTGGATACCTTCGACGGTACCCAGCAGCGCCTTGGCCAGCACCATCAATGCCCCGGTATTGCCGGCACTCAGGCAGCCGTCGGCATGGCCGTCCCGTACCAGTTCGATGGCCACACGCATGGAGGCGTCACGCTTGCTGCGCAACACACTGGCAGGCGCGTCATCGCCATGGATGGTTTCGCTGGTATGGACAAGCCGGATACGGTCTTGGGGCAGCCGATGTTCGGCACAGAGACGGGTCATGGGCTCGGGCGAGCCGACCAGGGTAACGTGCAGGCCCGGAATCTGCTCAAGGCAGCGGGCAACAGAAGGGATAATGCAGCGGGGACCGAAGTCCCCGCCCATCACATCAACCGCAAGGCGGACTGACGTGGACAAGACACTTATTCGTCGTTGTCCTTGTTCACCACCTGACGGCCACGGTAGAAACCGTCCGGGGACACGTGGTGGCGCAGGTGGGTTTCACCAGTGGTTTGATCTACGGACAGTGCCGCGCCGGTCAGTGCATCATGCGAACGACGCATGCCACGTGCGGAACGAGACTTTTTGTTCTGCTGTACAGCCATGACTTTAAGCTCCTAAGCTCAGGTATCGCGTTTCAACTTGGCCAGCACACTAAAGGGGTTGGGCTTTTCAGCTTCTTCCTCAGGCTCCGCTTCATCAGGCTCATAGCCTGGCGGGTGCTGACATGTTCCCATCGGATGCATCGGAACCGCCGGCAGTGCCAGCAGCAGTTCATCCTCGATCAGCTCATGCAGATCGAGCGCCTCGTCATCCAGAATAACCGGTTCGTAGCGTCGGGGCAGGTTTTTCGCCGCCTCGTCACTCCCCACAAAGCCCACATCACACTCGGCGTCCAGGCCCAGCACCACCTGCTCGAGACAGCGCTGACAGATCATCGCCACGTCGATCCGGTAGTGCCCGTGCATGGTACTGACGCCCTGCTCGTCCCGGTCGAATTTCAGCTCGACCTGAGCCTCTCCCGCCGGGGCATCCAGCAGAGCGCTCAGTCGCGGCATTCTGGCGGCGGACACGGTCCCTTCGAGAACGATGCCACGGTCAACCAGACGGCGTGGTTCTATGTGTGCAGGTATGGTTCCAGACATAAGCGCGCAATTCTAGGCACCTGCCGGGTCCGTGTCAAAGCTATTTGATCAAATAACGAGATCTACCCGGCGACCGGCAGGAACAGGATAGAATCCCGCCATCATCCCTGCCGGAAAGACAAGCATGCACCCTCTGGTACTCGCCTCCAGCTCTCCCTACCGTCGACGCCTGCTGGAACAGCTTCAGCTTCCCTTCGAGTGCGCCGCACCCGACATCGACGAGACACCCCGGCCCGCCGAGACCGCCGAGCAGCTGACCCGGCGACTGGCGCTGACCAAGGCCAGGGCCCTTGCAGGACGTTACCCGCAACACCTGATCATAGGTTCGGATCAGGTGCTGCTGCTCGATGATCAGCCGGTCAGCAAGCCGGGCAACCACGCCGCCGCCCTCGACCAGCTGCGCCGCTGCAGCGGCCGCACGGTACGCTTCAGTACCGCACTGTGCCTGCTGAACAGCGCCAGCGGCGATCATCAGCTGGCCTGCGAACCCTTCGATGTCGTATTTCGCGAGCTGGACGACGCCAGCATAGAACGCTACCTGCAGCGCGAGCAGCCCTACGACTGTGCCGGCAGCTTCAGAATGGAAGGCCTGGGCATCAGTCTGTTTCAGGCCCTGCGTGGCGACGACCCCAACAGCCTGATCGGCCTGCCCTTGATCAGGCTGTGCACCATGCTGCGCAATGAGGGCGTGGAGCTGCCCTGAAACCGATCAGCGCAGCTGCGGAGCGGACAGCCCCAGATGCATCGCAAGGGTGTTGCCGATACTGGTCCCCAGCTGCCGGGAGAAGCGCTGGAACGGCGACTCCCGGTGGGTGAAGTCAACCATCTCCTCCACTCCTACCAGATCCCGGGCTACTGCCGAGGCACTGGACAGACCGTCAACCAGGCCCAGCTCCAGGGCCTGCTCACCGGACCAGACCAGTCCACTGAACAGATCCGGATGCTCCTTCAGCCGATCACCCCGCCCCTTGCGCACCTGGTCGATGAACTGACGATGGGTGGTATCCAGTACCGACTGCCAGAACTCCCGCTCATCCTCGCGCTCGGGCTGGAAGGGATCGAGGAAGGCCTTGTGCTCACCGGCGGTGTAGGTGCGACGCTCGACGCCCAGCTTGTCGAGGGTCTCGACGAAGCCGAAACCCGCCGCAGTAACACCGATGGAGCCGACCAGGCTGGCCTTGTCGGCAAAGATCTGATCAGCCGCCGCCGCTATATAATAGGCACCGGATGCCCCCATATCGGCGATCACCGCATATACCGGAATATCCGGATGCAGGTCGCGCAGTCGGCGGATCTCGTCGTAGACATAGCCAGCCTGCACCGGGCTGCCGCCAGGGCTGTTGATGCGCAGCACCACCGCCCTGGTCTGCCCATCCTTGAACGCACGCCGCAGACTGGTCACCAGATTGTCGGCACTGGCCTCCTGGCGATCGGCGATGGTTCCCCGCACCTCAATCAGCGCAGTATGAGGCTTGTTTCCAACGGAACCCGCCCCCTCCAGCTGACCCAGGGGCGAAACCAGAAACAGCACGCCGATCAGATAGAGAAAAGTCAGACTCTTGAAGAAGATCCCCCAGCGGCGCGCCCGGCGCTGCTCCTGAACCGAGGCCAGCAGGGTTTTCTCCAGCAGCTGCCAGGCCTTGCGATCGTCCTTCTGCCCGGCAATTTCCTCGCGCCCGATCATGGGCCCCTCGGTCCATCGATCCTGTTGCATCTATAACACCTCTGTTGATTGAGTGGCCCGGAACCGGGGCAGCGCCCAGCCCTGAAATTCCTCGAATGAATGCACGCAATGCGCCGGCCGGCAGCGCCGCAGCTGCTCCTCGGTCATGGCGCCATAGGTCACCGCTATCGGAAGCACCCCGGCGTTGTGCCCCATGAGGATGTCGAACTCGCTGTCACCGACCATGCAGGCGTCCGCCGCAGTCACCTCGAGCTCGGCGAGGATCTCTTCCAGCATCCGCGGGTCCGGCTTGCCGGCAGTCTCGTCGGCACAGCGGGTCACATCGAAATAGTTCTCCAGATCATGACTGGCGAGCATGCGATCCAGCCCCCGGCGACTCTTGCCGGTGGCTACCGCCAGATTGAAACCTTCAGTCCCCAGCGTCTCAAGCGCCGCATGTACACCATCGAACAGCGCGGAAGGCTGTCGCTCCAGTTGCAGGTAGTTATCGGAATAGGCCTCGACAACCTGACGAACCTCCGTGGGCCCCAGCTCCGGGTAGAGCACGGCCACCGCATCCGGCAGGGCCAGACCTATGATGTCACGCACCTCCCGGACACTGCGCACCGGCAATTGCACATCCAGGGCAGCGCGCTGCATGGCGATGACGATGTTGTCGATGGAGTCGGCCAGGGTGCCGTCCCAGTCGAAGATCAGGGTGTTCATCGCCCGCCCCCCGACAGACGCTGCAGGGTCCGATCCCATACCTCGCCGGGCTCGGCCCGGACACTCAGCCGCTCCCCGCCCGGCAATTCACACTCCAGGGAAGCAGCATGCAAAAACAATCGCTTACCACCTATATCTCGAATCATTCTTGAAAAGTCGTCATCCCCGTACTTGGGGTCACCGGCAATGGGATGCCCGGCATGGCGGGCATGCACGCGAATCTGGTGGGTCCGGCCGGTGATGGGACGCGCCTCGACCAGCGTTGCCACATCACCGAAGCGCTGCACTACCCGGAATTCGGTCAGGGACTCCTTGCCTTCCGGATTGACCTCCACCATGCGCTCGCCCGAACGAAGATTGTTCTTCAGCAAGGGCGCATGCACCTTCTTCAGGTGGGACGGCCAGCGTCCGCGCACCAGCGCCAGATAGCGCTTGTCCACGCCCTTCCCCTCACCGCGCAGCGCTGCGTGCAGATGGCGCAGCATGCTGCGCCGCCGGGCAATCATCAGGCAGCCGGAGGTATCCCGATCCAGACGGTGAACCAGCTCCAGCAGCTGGGCCTCGGCCGGCAGCAGCTGACGCATGGCCTCGATCACCCCGAACTGCAGACCGCTGCCACCATGCACCGCCAGTCCGGCGGGCTTGTTGACGACGATCAGCCTTTTGTCCTCGTAAAGAATCCCCTCTTCCAAGGCATTGAGTATGCCCTGACCAACCAGGGCCGGGGCGTCGGCTTCAGGCAGGCGAACCGGTGGGATGCGGACCAGATCGCCCGCCTGCAGGCGGTATTCGGGCTTGACCCGCCCCTTGTTCACCCGTACTTCGCCCTTGCGCAGGATGCGATAGATGAGTGTCCGGGGAGCTCCCTTGAGTCGGGTCAGCAGGTAATTGTCGATACGCTGACCGGCCTGATCATCGCTGATCTGGTCAGTCTGCACGCTGGAAGAAATAACGCAGGCATCAGTATTCATCGGGGCATGATACATTTTTTCATTCAATTGAAGCACTTGAATAATGCTGCTATAGTCCAGCGAGCTGCGCAAAAGGCAGCTGGAGGCACGGATATCCCCATCGGATACCGCCAGCCCTCCCAGAAATATTGATGTAGAGCCTTCGTTGAGCCCCAAAAAAAGGCAGGGCTGGCGAACCTCGAGATGAAACAGGCTGCAGGCCCAGGCTGGCAGATTATTAACCCGCTCCGCGGAAAGGCGATGGGCGGCACCGATTCGGATCGCCAAGTGATTAGGTGGAGATGCACAGCTTCAGGATGATGTGACGAGCGTTGACACTGGTTTTGGTTGTTGTCCCCGTCCGCAGTCCGGCTGATTCCTCCCTAAAGAACGTTTCTCTGTAGCGCCACAGACAGATCGAACTGCCGCTGCCTCCATGGCAGCAGCAATGTGAACTCTGAACATGGGCAAGATCGGCCCAGGCAGAAACACACCTGACACCTAACGGAAGAATCAGGTGCCGTACTCGTGTTCCGGGGAACCACTGGATACACAACGGTACTTCATGAAAAGAATGCTGATCAACGCAACTCAGCCAGAAGAGTTGCGCGTTGCGCTGGTAGATGGCCAACGACTGTACGACCTGGATATCGAATCCGGCGCACGGGAGCAGAAGAAATCCAACATCTACAAGGGCCGCATCACCCGCATCGAGCCCAGCCTCGAAGCCGCCTTCGTCGACTTCGGATCCGAACGCCACGGCTTCCTGCCGCTCAAGGAAATCTCCCGCGAATACTTCTCCAAGCAGCCCGAAGGCCGGGTCAACATCAAGGAAGTTCTCAAGGAAGGCCAGGAAGTCATAGTCCAGGTCGACAAGGAAGAACGCGGCAACAAGGGCGCTGCCCTGACCACCTTCATCAGTCTGGCCGGCCGCTACCTGGTACTCATGCCCAACAACCCGCGCGCCGGGGGTATTTCCCGCCGGATCGAGGGCGAAGAGCGCAACGAGCTGCGCGAAGCACTGAACAGCCTGAACGTGCCCGCCGACATGGGCATGATCGTCCGCACCGCCGGCCTGGGCCGCAGCGCCGAGGAACTGCAGTGGGACCTGGATTATCTGCTGCAACTGTGGGAGGCGATCAAGACCGCCGCCAGTGAACGCACCGGCACCTTCCTGATCTATCAGGAAAGCAACGTCATCATCCGCGCCATCCGCGACTACCTGCGTCAGGACATCGGTGAAGTACTGATCGACAACCCGACCGTGCGTGACGAGGCACTCAGCTTCATCAGCCAAGTGATGCCGCAGTACGCCAGCAAGGTCAAGCTGTACGAAGACAGCGTACCGCTGTTCAATCGCTTCCAGATCGAGAGCCAGATCGAGACCGCCTTCGACCGTCAGGTCAAACTGCCCTCCGGCGGCTCCATCGTCATCGACCACACCGAGGCCCTGGTGTCCATCGACATCAACTCGGCCCGCGCTACCAAGGGCGGAGACATCGAGGAAACTGCCCTGCAGACCAACCTCGAAGCCGCCGAGGAAATTGCCCGCCAGCTGCGTCTGCGTGACATCGGCGGCCTGATCGTCATCGACTTCATCGACATGACCCCGGCCAAGAACCAGCGTGCCGTGGAAGAGCGTGTCCGTGAAAGCCTGGAAGCCGACCGCGCCCGGGTTCAGGTAGGCCGGATCTCCCGCTTCGGCCTGCTGGAGATGTCGCGCCAGCGTCTGCGTCCATCCCTGGGTGAGACAAGCGGCATCGTCTGCCCGCGCTGTAACGGCCGCGGCACCATCCGCGACGTCGAGTCCCTGTCCCTGTCGGTACTGCGTCTGATCGAAGAAGAGGCACTGAAGGATCGTACCGCCGAGGTCCGCGCCCACGTTCCCGTATCCGTTGCCACCTTCCTGCTCAACGAGAAGCGCGAAGCCCTGGCCAAGATGCAGGCCCACACCGAAGTCCGCATCCTGGTTCTGCCGAACCCGCACATGGACACCCCGCACTTCGAGGTACAGCGTCTGCGCGACGACCAGGAAGCCGTCCTCAATGCCGAGTCCAGCTACACCATGAGCGCCGAGGCCGATACCGAGGAGCCGGTTCAGGTCAGCCAGACCCGGGCCATCGTTCGCCAGGAGGCGGCAGTCAAGAGCATCGCTCCGGCTCGCCCGGCCCCGGCACCGGCGCCGGCACCCGCTCCGGTTGCCGCAGCCAACCGCGCCATCCAGGAATCCCAGCCGGGCCTGATCAAGTCCCTGATCAAATCCCTGGTAGGCATGTTCTCCAGCGACAGCAGCGACGAAGCCAGCGCCCAGCCGACCTCCCCTGCCAGCAGCAAGCCCCGTGGCGAAGGCAGCCGCAGCGGCGAGCGTCGCCCGACCCGCAATCGTCGTCAGCGCGGTGAACGCGGTGAGCGCAGCGACAGAAGTGAACGTGGCGAACGCGGCGAGCGCGGTGACAGAAGCGAGCGTAGTGAACGGACTGAGAAGCCCCAGCAGCAACGCAGCGAGCGCAAGACCGATGCCGCGGCGGAGTCCCCGGCCAGCCAGAACGGCAGCGCCCGGCCCGAAGGCAGCCCCAGCCGCCGTCGCCGCCGCAGCAGCAGTGCCGCCACCGCAGCCATCGCCAGCACCGAGGTGAGCGAGCAGCAGCGCAGCGCCGCCGCTGAGGAATCCAGTCGCCAGGAGCGGCGCCCGGCTCGCCAGGCCGAGCCTGTTGCCGCCGCGGTGGACGAGGAACAGCTGGGCGAGCAACTGCGTGACCAGGCCGATGACGACACCCGCTCCGACGAGGAGCGTCCCAAGCGTCGCTCGCGCAACAGCCAGCGTCGCCGCAATAACCGTCGCAGCCGTTCCGCCCAGGCCGACAATGCCACCGAAGCGACCAGCACCTCCGAGGCCGGAGAAGCGGCACTGCCGGTAGCCGTCGCCGTTGCGGCCACCGAAGCCGTTGCTGCCAGCGAAGGGCAGGCACCCGCCAAGCTGGTCAGCGAGCCGGCCGTTGAGGCTGCTGCACCGGAAGTCGTGGAAGATGCGGCCCAGCCGAATGCGGCCCAGCCGGTAGTACAGACCCTGACCGAAGCCGCCTCGGAAATGGAGCAGTCCATCGAGAGCGCAGTGGAAACCTTCCAGGCCCAGCGCAATGACAGCGTGGCCGACGTTGAGGTCCAGGCAGAGGTCGAGGCGGAGGCCCTCGCACAGCCTGCCACCACCAAAGTGGAAGCAGCGCAGCAATCTGAACCCGTGGCAGCTACCGACGAGCCCGCAGAACAGCCCGTGGAGCTGGTATCTGGTTCTTCCGAGTCTGCCGAGCAGCCAGCCGAAGAGCAGGCACCTGTTGCTGAGCCCCAGGCTGAAACCGAAGTGCATTCCGATCCGGTGATCCCGGCACTGACCGAGTCCGGTCGCGCCTTCAACGACCCCCGTGAAATCCGCCGTCGTCGTATGGAAGCCAAACGCCTGGAAGAGCAACAGGCTGCCGAGGCAGCCCGTCAGTCGGAGGCAGACGCCACAGCACAGGAAGCTCCGGCCAGCGAAGAGGCCCCTGCCGACCCGGTCAGCCAGGCCATGGAACAGGCCCAGCCGGTGGCGGATGCGGTCGAGACTGCTGCCGCCGAGCAGGAAGCCGAGGTGACCACCGAGGTGGCGCAGGCCGAGGTTGCCGAGCACCCTGGTACCAGCGCTCCGCAACAGCAGGAGGCTCCGCAGGAAGAGCCTGCTGCCAAGCCGGACAGCGATGAGCAGGCGCCCCGCAACTGACGGGCAGCGCCAACGAAAAAGGGATGCCATCGGGCATCCCTTTTTTTTGCTCCGGATCCGCTCAGTTGCCCAGCAACTGCGGCTCCATTTCCAGCTGCAACCCGAACCTGCGCTCGATATCCTCCTGAATGTCCCGGGCCAGGGTCATGATGTCACCGCCCCGGGCGCCGCCCAGATTGACCAGCACCAGCGCCTGCTCCCGGTGCACCCCTACCCGCTCCCGGGAATGCCCCTTCCACCCGGCCTGCTCGATCAGCCAGCCGGCGGCCAGCTTGACGCTGCCATCGACCTGCGGATAATGCGGCATGCCCGGCCAGCGCGCCAGCATGGCCGCTGCCTGCTCGGCCGATACCAAGGGATTCTTGAAGAAGCTGCCGGCGTTGCCCAGTCGCGCCGGGTCGGGCAGCTTGCTGCGGCGGATATCGCATACCAGACGACTGATAACCCGACTGTCCGGCTGTTTCAGCCCGAGGGCATGCCAGGCAGCAGCCAGGGGAGCGTAATCCAGTCGGGGAACAGGTCGGGTATGCAGACGCAGACGCACGCGCAATATCACGTAGCGACCGGGCTGCTGCTTGAACAGGCTGTCGCGGTAGGCGAAACGGCAGTCTTCCCGGTTCAGCCAGCACAATGCTCCGGTGCGCCTGTCCAGGGCCTGCAGGCTGTCGAACAGGTCACACAGCTCGACGCCGTAGGCACCGATATTCTGCACGGGGGCAGCGCCCACGGTGCCAGGTATCAATGACAGATTCTCCAGACCGTGCAAGCCCAGATCCAGGCTCCAGCCCACCAGCCGATGCCAGTTCTCCCCGGCTTCGGCCTCGATCAGCGCGCTGTCGCCGTTGCGCCGAACGACCCGTCGGCCACGGCTGCGCATGACAACGGTCAGTCCCGATACCGGCCCGGCCAATACCAGATTGCTGCCGCCGCCGAGCAGCTGTACCGGCCAGCCCCGCTGGTCGGCCAGCGCCAGCGCCTCGCGCAGCTCGGCGTCACTGTGCACCAGGCACAGCTGCTCAGCGCACTCGTCTATGCCAAAGGTATTGAGTGGTGCCAGGCTGGCACCGCGTATGCATTCGAGGCCCATCAGCCGGCAGCCAGCAGCTGCCGGACCCGCTCCAGATCCTCGGGCGTGTCGACTCCCGCCGGTGGCACCTGACAGGCGTCGGCCACATGGATACGGCAGCCGAACCACAGCGCCCGCAGCTGCTCGAGCGACTCGCAGGTTTCCAGCGGGCTGGCCGGCCAGCGCACATAGTCATGCAGAAAGCCGACCTTGTAGGCATAGAGGCCAATGTGCCGGCGGAACAGCGCGCCTTCGGGCAGTTTCTCCGGCCGCCCGTCGGCAAAGGCATCCCTGTTCCAGGGCATGGGCGCGCGACTGAAATACAGGGCAAAGCCCTGATGGTCGGTGACGACCTTGACCGCATTGGGGTTGAACAGGGTCTGCACATCATCAAGGGGTTCGGCAAGGGTGGCAATGCTGGCCTCGGGGAACGCGCGCAGATCCGCCGCCACCTGGTCGATGAGCGCCGGGGGAACCATGGGCTCGTCGCCCTGGACGTTGACCACATGCTCCTGATCGCCCAGCCCCAGGAGGCTGGCCACCTCCTGCAGGCGGTCGGTACCGGATGGATGATCCTCCCGGGTCAGCACGGCGTCGGCGCCGAAGGCCCGGCAGGCATCGAGGATGCGGCGGTCGTCGGTCGCTACCGTGACTGTGGCGGCACTGCTGCGCCGGGCCTGCTCCCAGACGTGCTGGATCATGGGTTTGCCGGCGATATCCTGCAGGGGTTTGCCGGGCAGGCGGGTGGAGGCGTAACGGGCGGGAATGATGACGTGGAACATTGTCAGTGATCCAGCTTCTCGTCAGCGTCCAGCGGCCGCGCCTCGTTTTCCAGCATCACCGGTATGCCATCGCGAACCGGATAGGCCAGACCATCGGCACGACACCACAGTTCGGTCTTGTCCTGGTTCTGCACCAGCGGCCCCTTGCACAGGGGGCAGGCGAGAATGTCGAGCAGTTTCGGATCCATCATCACACTCCGATCAATGGGTAGGTTGGCTGCCGGGCTGCAGATGCCGGTCCAGCCCGGCGTCCAGTGCGGCAACGAATTCAGTGCTCAATATGGCATCGACACTCAGGTACCACCAGTTGTCGCGGGCAAAGGTCGCACACTTGACGGCGTCCTTCTCAGTCATGATCAGTGGCTCGCCCCGGTCGAAGGCCGCAAAGCTGTTTTCATTGTACTGGGCGTGATCGGCAAAGGCATGGACTTCCGGCAGCAATCCGAGACTTTCCAGGGTCTGGCGGAAGCGATCGGGATTGCCGATACCGGCGACGGCCTGAACCCGGGGCGGCGCCGACCACGCATCGGGCCTGACCCGCTCGCCGGTCTTCATATTGACCAGTTCGCCGGGTTGCAGTCCCATGGCGTAACCATCGGCGCTGTCATCGGTTGCACCGGTACGTACAACCAGGTCCACTTCCCGCAACCGGCTCGCCGGCTCGCGCAACGGGCCCTCCGGCAGACAGCGACCGTTGCCCAGTCCTCGACCATGGTCGATCATTACCAGTTCCAGCGTGCGCCCGAGGCGATAGTGTTGCAAACCGTCATCACTGACGATCACATCCACCGGGGCCTGCTCGAGCAGATGGCGCGCGGCGCGGGGCCGATCCGGATCTATCACCAGCGGCACCTGGCAACGGCTGGCGATCAGCAGCGGCTCGTCGCCCACCTGCTCGGCACTGTCCCGGGTGGGCTGCACCAGCCAGGGCCAGGCCGGCGGTCTGGCGCCGTAGCCGCGACTGACCACACCCACGCGCAATCCCCGGTTGCGCAGATGCTCCACCAGCCAGATCACCATGGGCGTCTTCCCGGTCCCGCCCAGGGTGATGTTGCCCACCACGATCAGCGGAACCGGGGGCTGCCAGCTGGCAGCGGGATCACTCAGGTAACGGCGGCGACGACGCTCGGCAATGCGCTGGTACAGCCATGACAGAGGCCTGAGCAGCCACAGCCCGCCGTGATGCCCGTACCAGGCACGCAGCAGGTTCTGCTGCAGGTCCGGTGTCCGCCTCATGGCGCTGGCTGTTCCATCTCGTTGGTGGTCAGGCGCAGGCGGCTGAAGCCCTCCTGTCCTGCGGCGTCCATGGCTGTAATGACGGCCTGGTGGGGCGTGTTTGCATCTGCGGTGATGACCACCGGCAGGCTCCGGTCACTGCCCGCCTCCCGGACCAGGGCGGCTCGAATGCTGTCGAGCCCCGGATTGACCAGGGTCTTGCCGTTGATGGCCACTTCCCCGCTAACGGAAATGAGCACTTCGATCTGCTGTACCGACGCGTCGGCGTACTCGCCGGAGACCGACTCGGGCAGATCGACTTTCAACTGGGTTTCCCGGGTGAAGGTGGTCGAGACCATGAAGAAGATCAGCAACAGGAATACCACGTCGATCAGTGGTGTCAGGTTGATGTCCGTCTCGACCCTTGTCCTGCGTCGGAAATTCATGATCAGCTTCCCTTGGCCGCAGTGGTTGCGCGGCGTGCAGCGCGCCTGGGCTCGGTTGCTGCGGTCGCATCCTCGACAGCTGCGCCGTTATTGCCCAGCTCCCGCTGGCCCTGAATGATCTCTACCAGCTTGGTCGCTTCCTGCTCCATCGCCACCACCAGCTCATCGACCCGGCGCACCAGGAAGCGGTGGAAGAACAGCGCCGGAATGGCCACCGTCAGACCGGCTGCGGTGGTGATCAGCGCCTTGGAAATACCCCCGGCCAGTACCGCGGTATTGCCGGTGCCCTGCAGCATGACCGCGTTGAACACATCGATCATGCCGATCACAGTGCCCAACAGACCGAGCAGCGGAGACACCGCGGCGATGGTACCCAGGGTACTCAGGTAGCGCTCGAGCTCGTGGATCACCTTGGCGGCTGCTTCCTGGATGCATTCCTTCATCACTTCCCGGCCATGGTGGGCATTGGCCACACCCGCCGCCAGCACCTCACCGAGGGGCGAGCCGGCCCGCAGGCTCTTGAGGCGATTGGCATCCAGCTGCCCTTCCTTCACCCAGCGCCAGACCTGGGCCACCAGGCTGGGCGGTGCCACGCGGCTTACACGCAGCGTCCACAGCCGCTCGAGGACGATGGCGGCAGCAACTACCGACGCCAGAATGATCGGCAGCATCAGCCAACCACCGGCCTGAATTATTTCCCACACGGGCGTTCCCTCCACTATTGGTTTTCGCGGTCGCGACGTCAGCCAGCCGCAGGCTAGCGCTCGGTCGCCCCCGCCTCGTTCTCATGCCAGAAGCGCTGTGCACGCTGACGCCAGGTCCAAGCCTGACGGGACTTCCCTGTGTCATCCAGGACATAGCGTATCGCTCCGGCGGTGGCAGTATAAACCGGTTCCGCATCCAGTTCGCGGTATCGTGCCACAACTCCGGGATGCGGATGGCCATATTGACTGTGGCGCCCGGCACTGAACACCACCCAGCGCGGACTCACCGCGCGGATGAAGGCGTAGGAGGAGGAACTGCGGCTGCCATGGTGCGGCGCCAGCAGCAGATCGGCACTCAGCACCTGCCTGAGCATCTGATACTCACCACGCACGCCCACATCCCCGGGCAGCAGCACGGCCCTGTCCCCGACTACGACACGCAGCACACAGGACTGCTCGTTGGCAGATGCAGGTGGCGGCGGACTGTAGAGGATCTCGAAGCGCACCCCATCCCAGCTCCAGCCCTGCCCCGGCACACAGGCCTCGGCGCCGAGACTGGCATCCTGATCAGCCGCCTGCCCGGCGAGCACCCGGGTCACCGGCATATGGCGGACAATGAAGGGCGCACCGCCGGCGTGATCATTATCGGCGTGACTCAGCAGCAGCAGATCCAGCCGGCGCACCCCCAGCGACAGCAGCGCAGGGTGTACTACTGCTTCTCCCAGATCGAAACCGCCGCCAAGGCGTGCACCGGCATCGTAGAGCATGGCATGCTCGCGGGTCTGCAGCAGCACTGACAACCCCTGCCCCACATCCAGCACGGTGACCCACAGCTCCCCGGGCCCGGGCCGTGACTGTGGTGGCCATGCCAGTGCCAGAATGCAGGCCAGCGCCGGCATCCACAGCAGGCGAGCCAGGGGGCTGAGCAGCGCGACAACCCCGGCCAGCCCCAGCAGGAAGCCCCACCACCCCGGGAATGCCAGCCGTTCGGCAGGGCGCCACTGCGCCAGCCAGTCCAGCCCGGCGAACAGCGCATTGAGCGCGGCGGCAGCCAGCTGCACCAGCCAGGGCCAGTCCAGCAGCAACTGCATCAGGGTGCCGGCCAGCGCAGCCGGCACCACCACCAGACTGACCCAGGGGATGGCGATGATATTGGCCAGCGGGGAGCTGAAACTGCCGGGCATCGACCAGAGGTACAGCCAGGGCCAGAGGCCGATGAACACCACCCACTGGGCCCGCCCCCAGCGCCACCAGAGGCCCCTCGTCGCCAGACGTGACCCCATTCCGTAGAGCAGCAAGGCGACGGCCACGAAGGACAGCCAGAATCCCGCACGCAGCGGCGCCGCCGGGTTGTATGCCAATACGGCGGCAACCGCGATGAGCCACAGGGTCCAGAGCCCGGGCTGACGGTACAGCAGCTGCACCAGCAGCCCGAGGGTGATCATCAGCAGGGCACGCTGCACCGGCACCTGGAAACCCGCGAGCAACGCATACACGGCAGCAACTGCGACAACCACCGGGATTGCGAGCCACAGCCTCGGCCAGGGCCAGTGCAGCGCGCCGGCACGCCCCAGCAGGGTGATCACGCCGAAAACCGCCGCGGCGAGCATGCCGACATGAAGACCCGAGATCACCATGAGATGCGCAGTACCTGTGGCCTGCAATACCTGCCAGTCCTCGCGGCTCAGCACGCTCCTGTCGCCCACCACCAGTGCCATGAGCCGTTCGCCGCCCGGCTGCCCGGCCAACACCGTCGAAAGCTGGTCCCTGATGGTCTGGCGCAGCCGAACCACCGGCGAGGTGCGGACGGGCTCCTCCAGCCGTTCTCCCCTGCGGATGCTGCCCAGGGCGCCGATGCCCTGGGCGTAGAGCCAGGCTTCGTAATCGAAGCCGCCCGGATTGGCCATTCCGGCGGGACGACGCAGACTCAGTTCGAAGCGCCAGTGTTCGCCGGGATTGACCGCTTCTCCAGCGAACCAGTGCACCCGGGTCAGCGGCAGGGTCAGGCCCTCCAGACTACGCACCTGCTCGATCTCGAAGCGCCAGCCGGTGTCGGTAGGCTGTGGCAATCCGCGAATGCGCGCGGTCACTTCCATACGGCTGCCATCCAGTTCGGCCGGCAGCCGCTCGGCCAGTTGCTGGTGATGATGGAAACAGGCCCAGGACAGGCCAGCAGCAAAGGGCAGCAGATAGCGCAGCGGGCGCAGGCGCCAGCCGAGCAGGCCCGGCAGCCACGCCATCGCCACCAGCCACAATGCCGGCAGGCCCGACCAAGCGAGCGGCAGCAACAGGCCGGCAATCAGGCAGAGCAGGTTCAGTGGCACGACCATGTGTAAGATCCAGTTTCCTTAAACCGCCCCCGGGTAGTAGTGCCGGCAGCCGGTTGGGGGCATAATCCCCCTTCAGCTGCCAACCCGACCGCCTGCGATGCCACGTGAGCTACTGAAGCGCTACTTGCCTACCCCCGAACGGATCAAACGTGCCCGATCCTTGCGTTTTCTGGGGACTATCCTGCATGACCCGCAGCTCTGGCATATCACCCGCCACAGCGTGGCCCGGGCCATGGCCTGCGGACTCTTCGTCACCATGCTGCCGATACCCATGCAGATGCTGCTCGCGGCCTTCCTCGCCATCAGCGTCCGGGCCAACCTGCCGATTTCCGTGAGTCTGGTATGGTTGACCAATCCGATCACCATGCCGCCGGTCTTCTTTGCCCAATACAAGATCGGCACCCTGCTGCTCGGCGCACCCGAGCGCAGCATGCCGATGGAACTGTCGATTGCCTGGCTGACCAGCGAGATTCAGCATATCTGGCAGCCGATGCTGGTCGGCTCCCTGCTGACGGGGGTTGTCGCCGCTACCCTGGGGTATTTCGGTACCCTGTTGTATTGGCGACTCTGGGTGACGCGCAACTGGAAGCGTCGCAAACTGCGACGCGGTCGTCAGTCCTGAGGAGAACTAGAGCTCACGCTCGACAAGTCGACCCTCGCTGAGGGTAAGGGCCCGGTCCATCTGCGCGGCCAGCCCCAGATCGTGGGTCACCACCAGAAAGGCGGTCTGCAGCCGCTGGCTCAGCTCCAGAATCAATTGCTGGACGCTGCGGGCGGTGTGCTGGTCGAGATTGCCGGTGGGCTCGTCAAGCAGTACACAGGCCGGCTCGTTGATCAGCGCCCGGGCAATGGCCACCCGCTGGCGCTCGCCGCCGGACAGCTCCGCCGGTTTGTGACCCGCACGCTGGGCCAGACCCACCCGCTCGAGCATGGCCATACCCCGCTGACGCGCCTCGCCGATGGGAGTCGATCCGATCAGCAATGGCATGCAGACGTTCTCCAGGGCAGTGAACTCAGGCAGCAGGTGGTGAAACTGGTAGACGAACCCCAGCTCACTGTTGCGCATGCGGCCGCGCTCGGCTTCACGGAGCGCGGACATCTGACGGCCGGCCAGCCAGACCTCCCCGCTGGTAGGCGTGTCCAGGCCGCCCAGCATGTTCAGCAGCGTGGTCTTGCCCGAGCCCGAGCTGCCGACGATGGCCACACGCTCCCCGGCGCGCAGCAGCAGGTCGACCTTCTGCAGCACCTGCAGACTCTGGGGACCGACCGCGTACTCCTTGCTCAGGCTGCGGCATTCCAATACTACTTCAGTCATAACGAAGGGCCTCCGCCGGTTCAGTACGGGATGCGCGCCAGGCCGGATACAGCGTGGCAAGGAAGCTCATGCCCAGCGCCGCGCCACAGATGACGATCACATCGGTCCAGATCAGCTGGGACGGCAGATAGCTGATGAAGTACACATCCGAGCTGAGAAACTGGATGCCCAGAAGGCTTTCAAGCCCGGCGACCATGGACGACACATTAAGGGCCGCCAGTACCCCCAGGACTCCCCCAACCAGGGTGCCGACCACACCGATCACCGAGCCCTGGACCATGAAAATGCCCATGATGGTCCCCGGCGAACAGCCCAGGGTACGCAGGATGGCGATATCCGCCTTCTTGTCGGTCACCACCATCACCAGGGTCGAGATGATATTGAAGGCCGCTACCGCGATGATCAGGATCAGCAACAGCCCGATCATGGTCTTTTCCATGCGGATGGCCGCAAACAGGTTTCCGTGGCTGCGGGTCCAGTCCTGGGCGTAGTAGCTGCCCGGCAGCGTGGTCACCAGGTCCCAGGCGACACTCGGAGCCTGGAACAGGTCATGCAGCTGCAGGCGCACGCCCTGCACCTGCCCCGGCTCCCAACGGCTCAGCCGCGCAGCATCGGCCACGTGTACCATGGCCATGGAGGCATCCAGCTCGGCACCGACCTTGAAGATGCCCACCACATGGAAGCGCTTGAGCCGCGGGAACACACCAGCGGGGGTGACCGAGGCTTCGGGCATGACGAAGGTCAGCTTGTCGCCCAGCTGCACACCGAAACGGCGAGCGATCAGCTCACCGATGACGATGCCGAACTCCCCTTCGCGCAGATCCTCGAGGCTGCCCGCCTGCACGTGATTGCCGAGAATCGACACCCGCTGTTCGGCCTCGGGATCGATCCCCGTGGCCAGTACCGGTGCGACGCTGCCGTTATGGGTCAGCATGCCCTGCATCTGGATGAAGGGCGCGACCCCGACCACCTGCGGGTGCTGCTCCAGCTGCGTGGCAAGGCTGCGCCAGTCGTCGATCGGCTGATAACCGTTGATGCTGGCATGGGGCACCATGCCGAGGATGCGGGTACGCAGCTCGCGATCAAAACCATTCATGACCGACAGCACCAGGATCATCACCAGCACCCCCAGCGTCAGCCCCAGCATGGATATCAGCGAAATGAAGGAAATGAAGTGGTTTCTACGCTTGGCCCGCGTGTACCGCAGACCGATGAAAAACGGTAGGGGTCTGAACATGGAATACCAGTTTACCTGTGGGATGGTCCCGATGAGGGCTGTTCGGCTGCACATGTTACACTGAAACCGGTCCCGGTAAACCAGCAAGGTCAGATGTCATGCGCCCAGATAATCCGCCCGATGTGCATGCCGGTTATTTCCAGCTCCAGGATCATCTGGCACTGGATTTCCGGCTGACGGAGCCACCGGGGGACACCCCCTCGGACAACCCCGACTCGCCTTTGTTCGGCATGCTCGGCGAGTTGCAGGTGCTGGAGCACGAATCCCAGCACCTGCTGCGCCAGATCGGCGAACGGGATCGGGTTCTGGCCGCCTGTCTGAAGACTTTCAGCAAGCGCATCGACCTGCTTGCGCAGGCCACTGCCCTGCAGCTGACCAGCGACCTCGGCAGCCCGATTCCGGTGGTGATCAGCGAGGCAGGCCTGAGCTTCACCACCGACGTCTCCCTGGCATCCGGCCAGTGGATAGCCCTGCGTCTGCTGCTGTCGAATGTGACCGGTATGGCAACCCTGGCACGGATTGCCGACAGCCGGCGGGATCCTGCTTCCGGACGATACGCGATACAGGTAAGCTTCCATCACAGTGAAACCCAGCGCCAGTTGCTGGCCAGGTACATAGTGCAGCGACAGGCGCAGGACATCCGAGCCGCCAAACAGAACGAAAGGACCTCGACATGATGCGACTATTGCCCATTGCCCTCAGTGCTGCCCTGCTCACGGCCACACCGGCCCAGGCTGACACCCTGACCATTCCCCTCGGGGAGCAGGCCGGGTCGGTACAGCAGAGCCTGCCGAAGCGGGGCACCAGCAGGGCCCAGGTACAGCGCACCCACGGCGAGCCGACTACCCGCCATGCGGCAGTGGGCCAACCGCCCATCACCCGCTGGGATTACCCCGGCTACAGCGTCTACTTCGAATATGACCACGTGATCCACGCGGTGCGTCATCACACTCCACGCAGCAACTGATCCACAGGGAGCAACATGCTCATATACGGCCACCGGGGTGCCCGCGGCGAAGCACCGGAAAACACCCTGGCCAGTTTTGCCAGTGCCCTGCAGGCCGGAGTCACCCGCGTTGAGCTGGACCTGCACCTGTCCGCCGATCACCAGTTGATGGTGATCCACGACCCGACCCTGCAACGTACTACCGGTATTCGCGGCCGCGTCGCCGCCCATACCGCCGAACAGCTGGGCCGCATGGATGCCCGTCTGGGTCTGAAGGGCTGGGCCCAACCCTGCCCCATTCCAACCCTTGAGCAGCTGTTCCAGACCTTCCCGCAGTTCGAGCACTATCAGCTGGAAGTCAAGAGCGGCTCCAAGGGCCAGGCCGGCGCGGTACTCGAGGCGATCACCGATCTGGTAGGCCGCTACCAGCTGCAGGACAAGGTGGTGATTACCTCTGCCAGCCGCGACCTGCTGCGCCAGGCCCGAAACAGCCAGTGCCCCCTGCCCACCGGGCTGGTGGAGGAGTACGGCATGCTCGATCCGATAAAAAGCGCCCTGCGCTACCAATGCCGCTTTCTCGCCCTGAGCTGGAAACTCTGCACCCCTGCCCGCGTAGCCCGGGCCCAGAGCCATGGTCTGCATGTATCGGCCTGGACGGTGAACGAGCCATCGCTGATGCTGAAATTGCGGGACATGGGCGTGGACAGTCTGATAACCGATGTGCCGCACCTGGCCATGACGGTTCTGGGTGATCGGCCCAGCCCCGCGTCCCAGCCCGCCGATTAGCTTCTGAGTTGCATCGGGAAAACCGTCAGCAGCATGGCAGTGCCCGCCGTTGCGTTGGGACGCCCCCGATACGACCGTTGGATGTCAGGGATGGCATCAACGAGCCCACAGGAGCGGGTTCACGGCGTGTGGTGGCGGGGGCGTACCCATGCAAAGGCCTGCAAAGAACTCACCCCCGCCAGACAAGTCAGAACAAGCGCCCCAATCCATCCAGTGCCGCCACCCGATAGGCTTCGGCCATGGTCGGATAGTTGAAGGTGGTGTTGACGAAATACTTGATGGTATTGGCCTCACCCTTCTGGTTCATGATGGCCTGACCGATGTGCACGATCTCCGAGGCCTGGTCACCGAAGCAGTGGATGCCCAGCACCTGCAGGGTCTCGCGATGGAACAGGATCTTCAGCATGCCCACCGGCTCGCCACTGATCTGCGCCCGGGCGGTGTTCTTGAAGAACGCCTGCCCCACCTCGTAGGGCACCCGCTCTGCAGTCAGCTCACGCTCGGTCTTGCCCAGCGAGCTGATCTCCGGAATGGTGTAGATACCGGTGGGCACATCATCGACGAAACGCCAGCTGTCGTTCTCGACGATGTTGCCCGCAGCCGAACGCCCCTGGTCGAAGGCCGCACTGGCCAGGCTCGGCCAGCCGATCACATCGCCCGCTGCGTAGATGTTGGGCACCTCGGTGCGATAGTGCTCATCCACCGTCAGCTGACCGCGACTGTTAGCCTCCAGGCCGACGTTCTCCAATCCCAGGCCGTCGGTATTACCGGTGCGCCCGTTGCACCAGAGGAAGGCGTCAGCCTTGATCTTCTTGCCCGACTTCAGATGCAGCACCACGCCACCATCCTTGAGTCCCTCGACCTTCTCGTACTCCTCGTTGTTACGAATCAGCGCCATGTTGGCGCGCAGATGGTAACTGAGGGCATCGGAGATCTCGTCATCGAGGAAGCTCAGCAGCCGGTCGCGGTTGTGGATGAGGTCGACCTTCACCCCCAGACCACAGAAGATCGAGGCGTATTCGCAACCGATCACCCCCGCACCGTAGATGATCAGCGTCCGCGGCGTGTGATTGAGCTTGAGGATGGTGTCGCTGTCGTAGATGCGCGGGTGATTGAAATCGATATCCGCCGGGCGGTAGGGCCGCGAGCCGGTGGCGATGATGACTTCCCTGGTTACCAGGCGATCCACGGCACCGTCGGCGTTGACCAGTTCGATGGTATTGGCGTCGGCAAAACTGCCCTTGCCGTAGAACAGATCGATACGGTTGCGCGCGTAGTAACTGTGGCGGGACCGGACCTGCAGGTTGATCACCGCCTCGGCGCTCTTGAGAACGTCGGGGAAGGAAAAGTCCCGGGGCTCGGAGATCACCCGAAACATGGGGTTGGTGTTGAACTGGATGATCTGCTTGACCGAGTAACGCAGCGCCTTGGACGGGATGGTGCCCAGATGGACGCAGTTGCCGCCCACCATGTTCCGCTCCTCGACCATCGCCACCCTGCGCCCGAGCTTGGCCGCATTGACCGCGGCGCCCTCCCCCGCCGGGCCAGCGCCCAGCACTACCACGTCATAGTTGTAAACAGCCATTCACCTTCTGCCTGTATGGATTCGCTATTGGTCTGTAAACCGGCTCACCCTCACATTATCTGTCTTGTTCACGGGCCGACGCGTCATAGAAACCGACGCCGCCGGACTCTGCGGGGTCCTGCTTCGATTCTTCACATTTGGCGGGATTGCCGCCACAGATGGTGCAGCTGCTGTCAATGCCCGCTGCCCCCATCCCACCGCAGGATCCCGCGATGGGCTTGCGTCCGGCCATGACACCTACCGCCATGCCCGCTACGCATAACAACATTACCGCAAAGGTCACAAGCCAAAGCATGCTCTACTCCTCGCCCTGCTGAAGGGCCTTGAATCCTGGGGTACTGCGCGAAACGAAGCCGTCCCCCTCGCGAATGACGAACAGCGCGGCCAGATCGTGTTCCATCGCGTAGTCCCAGCCCTGCTCACTGCCCTTGACCAGCAACACCGTGGACAGGCCGTCCGCCCAGGCGGCGGAGGGATGCAGCACGGTCACTGCCGCCAGGTCCTGCAAAACGGGGCTGCCACTCACCGGGTCGAAGGTATGCGAATAGCGCATGCCGTCCTGCTCGAAGAAGTTGCGGTAGTCCCCGGAGGTCGACACGCTGTAGCCGCGCAATGGCAGTACCAGCTGTGCCACCCGGCTCTCGTCGCGGGGCTCTTCCACGGCAATGCGCCATGGCAGGCCACCGGGCTTGAGTCCGTCTGCCCTGAGCTCTCCGGTAAGCTCTACCATATAACTTTCGATGCCCATTGCAATCAGACGTTCAGCTACCCGGTCGACCATGTAGCCAGCGGCAAGGCCGCTGATGTCGAGCTCCAGCTCCCGGTCCTTGCACACCTGATTGCCACGCACCTGCAGGTGCTGGTGCCCGGTTCGCTCCTTCACCGCAGCGATGGCGGCCGCGTCCGGCACACGGGGCCCGGCTTCACCGTGGAAGCCCCAGAGCCGCATCAGCGGTCCGAGGGTGATGTCGAAGCTGCCTTCGCTCTGCTCATGCAGTTCTTCGGCCAATGTCACCAGATCGAGGATCGACTGGGGCATTTGCTCACAGGTACCGGCGGGAGCGGCGTTGAAGCGTGACAACAGGGAATGGGGACGCCAGGTCGAGGCTGCTTCCTCGAACTCTTCGAGCATCTCATCCACCTGTAGTTTGACTTCCGAGGCAGGAAGACTGTCAGCGTCCGCCACCCACTTGATCGAATAGGTGCTGCCCATGGTGCTGCCGTAGATCTCGACAACAGCTTCGCTGGAATTGAAACAGCCCATCAGGGCTGCTGCCAGGGCAGCAACACTGATGGGCTGGATGAGGCGACGCAACATGTCAGCCGCCGAAGTCATCGAGCAGGATGTTCTCCGGCTCCACACCCAGGTCCTGAAGCATCTTGATGACCGAGGCGTTCATCATCGGCGGTCCACACATGTAGTACTCGCAATCCTCCGGAGCCGGATGATCCTTGAGGTAGTTCTCGTAGAGCACGTTATGGATGAAGCCGGTCGGGCCGGTCCAGTTGTCCCCCGGCAGCGCATCGGACAGTGCCAGATGCCACTCGAAGTTCTCATGCTCGGCGGCCAGTTTGTCGTACTCCTCGACGTAGAAGGCCTCGCGCAGCGAGCGTGCGCCGTACCAGAAGGAGATCTTGCGCTTGGTCTTGATGCGCAGCAGCTGATCCATGATGTGCGAGCGCATCGGTGCCATGCCCGCACCACCACCGATGAACACCATCTCCGCGTCGGTATCCTTGGCAAAGAATTCGCCGAAGGGACCGTATACGGTGATCTTGTCGCCCGGCTTCAGGCTGAACACGTAGGACGACATGATGCCCGGCGGGATATCGTCACGTCCGGGCGGCGGCGTGGCCACACGGATGTTGAACTTGACGATGCCCTTCTCTTCCGGATAGTTGGCCATCGAATAGGCTCGGATCACCGGCTCTTCGACCTTGGACACGTAGCGCCAGATGTCGAACTTGTCCCAGTCCGGGTGGAACTCGGGCTGGATGTCGAAATCCTTGTAGTGAACGGTATGCGGCGGGCACTCCAGCTGCACGTAGCCGCCGGCACGGAAGTCCACGTTCTCGCCCTCGGGCAGACGCAGCGTAAGCTCCTTGATGAAGGTGGCCACGTTGGGGTTGGACTCGACGGTGCACTCCCACTTCTTGACCCCGAACACCTCCTCCGGAACCTGAATCTTCATGTCCTGCTTGACCGGGGTCTGACAGGACAGGCGCCAGCCTTCACGGGCCTCGCGCTTGTTGAAGTGCGACTCCTCGGTAGCCAGCATACCGCCGCCACCGCTCTCGACGATGCACTTGCACTGAGCACAGGTGCCGCCGCCGCCACAGGCGGAAGAGAGGAAGATGCCATTGTCGGCGAGAGTACCCAGCAACTTGCCGCCAGCCGGCACCGTGATGGTCCGCTCACCGTTGATTTCGATACTCACATCACCGCTGGAGACCAGGCGGGAACGTGCGAGAAGGATGATCACCACCAGCGCCAGCACGATGCCGGTGAACATTCCGATGGGTAACAGTAGATCTACTATCGACATGTCCATTCCTTACAGTTGTACGCCGGAGAAGGACATGAAGCCCAGCGACATCAGGCCCACAGTGATAAAGGTGATACCCAGACCGCGCAGCCCCTCGGGAACATCACTGTACTTCAGCTTTTCACGGATAGCGGCCAGCAGAACGATGGCCAGCGCCCAGGACAGACCGGAGCCGACACCGTAGACCACGCTCTCGCTGAAGTTGTAATCGCGCTCGACCATGAACAGGGTGCCACCCATGATGGCGCAGTTCACGGTGATCAGCGGCAGGAAGATACCCAGAGCGCCGTAGAGGGCCGGAATATACTTGTCCATGACCATTTCCATGATCTGCACCAGCGCAGCGATCAGGCCGATGTAGCACAGCAGACCGAGGAAGCTCAGATCCGC
This sequence comes from Halopseudomonas sp. Lyrl_26, assembly GCF_051948695.1. Taxonomy (NCBI): domain Bacteria; kingdom Pseudomonadati; phylum Pseudomonadota; class Gammaproteobacteria; order Pseudomonadales; family Pseudomonadaceae; genus Halopseudomonas; species Halopseudomonas sp. Lyrl_26. The sequence continues at coordinate 442,936 of NZ_JAYJLH010000001.1, read as the reverse complement.
CTCGGGCAGACCGGCCCAGGCCAGGGCGCCATCACGCAGTACATAGGTATACAGCAGGTTGTTCGCCGGGACGGTGACCACCTGCACCACCACCACGGCGATACCCAGCATCAGCGCCGTTTCCACCTTCTTGGAAATCGCCAGGAAGGTACACATGCCGAGGAAGAAAGCCAGGGCCATGTTCTCGACGAACACCGCCTTGACGAAGAGACTGATGTAATGCTCCATCAGTAGGCCTCCTTGTTGGATACCTGAGGTGCCATCTTGTATTCCGGAACTTCGATCTGTTCACGCTTCCAGGAGCGCAGAGCCCAGATGAAGAGACCGATCAGGAAGAACGCCGAGGGTGGCAGCAACAGCATGCCGTTGGGCAGATACCAGCCGCCGTTGTTGACGGTCGGCAGTATGGTGTAGCCGAACAGCGAACCGGCACCGACCAGCTCCCGGACAAAGCCCAGGGCCAGCAGCATCACGCTGTAACCCAGACCATTGCCGATACCGTCGAAGAACGACAGCACCGGCGGGTTCTGCATGGCAAAACCTTCGGCACGGCCCATGACGATACAGTTGGTGATGATCAGACCGACGAACACCGACAGCTGCTTGCTCAGTGCGTAGGCGAAGGCCTTGAGCACCTGGTCGACCACGATCACCAGCGAAGCGATGATGACCACCTGTACGATCATCCGGATGGCGCTCGGAATCTGGCTGCGGATCAGTGAGATGAACATGCTGGAGAAACCGGCTACCAGCGTCAGTGCAATACACATGACCAGCGAGGTCTTGAGGTTGGAGGTGACCGCCAGAGCCGAACAGATACCCAGGATCTGCAGACCGATCGGGTTATTCTTGAAAACGGGATCCAGCAGGACACCGCTGATTGTGTGCTTGGACATGATCAGACCTCCCCTGCGCGAAGATTGTTGATGAAGGCACCGAAGCCGTTCTCACCCAGCCAGAAGTGCAGCAGATTGTTGACGCCATTGCCGGTCAGGGTCGCGCCCGCCAGACCATCGACCTGATGCGAGGCATCCGGGCCGGTGGAATCGGCACCGCCCTTTACCAGGCGGATGGCGACGTTGCCATTCTCGTCGTAGACCTGCTTGCCGGGCCACTGCCCGCGCCAGCGCGGGTTGTCCACCTCACCACCCAGACCGGGGGTTTCGGCGTGCTGGTAGAAGCCCAGGCCCTGCACCGTGGTCAGGTCGCTCTCCAGTGCAAGGAAGCCATGCAGAGTGGACCACAGACCGTAGCCGCGAATCGGAAGTACCAGAGTTTCCATGTCACCGCTGGCGTCTTCCACGATGTAGACCACGCTGAACTTCTCAAGGCGCTTGATCGAGGCAATATCCTCGGCGCCGGTCAGCACACGACTGGTGCTCGGCTCCCGGGCAGCGGCCAGCGGATCGAAGGTCGTGGGGTCATGTTCGTCACTGAACTGCCCCGTTTCCAGATTCACCAGACGGGCCACGATGCGCTCGTCGAACAGACGCTGCACGTCCGCGGCGGACATGGTGGGATCGCCCAGACCGGCAATCGCCAGGATGTTGCGCTGCTTGTCCAGCTGGCTGTTGACCACCTGAATGGGCTTGAGTGCGACGGCCGCACCGGCCACCAGCACCGAACACACCAGGCAGACCAGAAGTGCGACCAGCAGCGTGCGAGCGGTAGATTCTTTCTGATTAGACATTGCGCGCCAGCCTCCGCTTGATGTTCGCCTTGACTACAAAATGATCAATCAGAGGAGCACAGAGGTTGGCAAACAGGATCGCCAGCATCATGCCCTCGGGGAACGCCGGGTTGACCACGCGGATGAGCACCACCATGACGCCGATCAGGATGCCGAATACCCACTTGCCGGTATTGGTCATTGATGCCGAAACCGGGTCGGTCGCCATGAAGATCATGCCGAAGGCAAAGCCGCCGGTGACCATGTGCCAGTACCAGGGCATGGAGAACATCGGGTTGGTGTCCGAACCGATGAAGTTGAACAGGGTGCTCAGCGCAACCATACCGATCATCACGCCGGCGACAATGCGCCAGGAGGCGATCTTGGTCAGCAGCAGCACGGCGCCACCAATGAAGATGGCCAGGGTGCTGGTCTCCCCGATCGAGCCGTGCATGGTACCGATGAAGGCATCCATCCAGCTCAGACCGCCCTCGACGATGGCGTCGATACCGCCCGCACCCGCCACGCTCAGGGCGGTCGCACCGGCGAAGCCGTCCACCGCGGTCCATACAGCGTCACCGGAGATCTGTGCCGGATAGGCAAAGAACAGGAAGGCGCGTCCGGTCAGGGCCGGGTTGAGGAAGTTCTTGCCGGTACCACCGAACACTTCCTTGCCGATCACCACACCGAAGCTGATACCCAGCGCTACCTGCCAGAGCGGAATGCTCGGCGGCACGATCAGGGCGAACAGCACGGAAGTGACGAAGAAACCTTCGTTGACCTCATGCCGGCGGATGCTGGCGAAGAGCACTTCCCAGAAACCGCCGACCACGAAGGTCACCAGGTAGATCGGCAGGAACCAGGTGGCGCCATAGACCAGGTTGTCCCACACGCTGCCGGGGTCGAAGCCGGCCAGCATGGCGGTGACAGCCAGCCGCCAGCCGTCCTGAGCGGCCAGCAGTTCCGGGTTGGCTGCAAAGATGGTATTGGCCTGATAGCCAACGTTCCACATGCCGAAGAACATCGCCGGGAAGGTGCACAGCCAGACGGTGATCATCATGCGCTTGAGGTCGATACCGTCACGCACGTGAGCCGTGGTCCGGGTCACACTGCTCGGCTTGTACAGGAAGGTATCCACGGCTTCGTAGAGCGGATACCACTTCTCGTAGCGACCACCGGGTTCGAAGTGGTGCTCGATCTTGTCAAGATAGTTTCGCAAGCCCATGGTTACCCCTCTATCTCGATGCGCGTGAGGTTGTCACGCAGGATCGGGCCATATTCATACTTGCCGGCGCAGACATAGCTGCACAGCGCCAGATCTTCCTCGTCCAGCTCCAGACAGCCGAGCTTCTGAGCCATGTCGGTGTCACCGACGATGAGTGCCCGCAGCAGCTGGGTCGGCAGGATATCCAGAGGCATGACCTCCTCGTAGTTGCCGACCGGCACCATGGCACGCGCACTTCCGTTGGTGCTGGTGGTGAAGTCGAACAGTCTGGAGGGGTTCAGCTTCGAAATGAAGATGTTCAGTACCGAGTGCTTGTTGACGCCAGCACGCAGGTAGTGGAACAGCTCACGCTGGGTACCCTCCTGCAGCACGGACACCTGCAGATGGTAGCGCCCCAGGTAGTTGGCAGCGCCACGGGCAACCCGGCCACCCAGCACCGAGCCGGAGATGACGCGGTTATTGCCCGGCTTCATTTCACCGGCGGTGAGTTCGGCCAGGTTCACGCCCAGACGCGTACGCACCAGACGCGGCCGCTCGACCTGCGGCCCGGCAAGGGCAACCACACGCTCGGTGGACAGCTGACCGCTGGTGAACAGGCGACCCACGGCCACCACATCCTGATAATTGATGTGCCACACCCGGCGCTGTTCGCTGACCGGCTCCAGCATATGGATATGGGTGCCGACCAGGCCCGCCGGATGGGGGCCCGCGAAGCTCTCGGTGCGCACCCCGGCCAGCCCTTCGCCCGGTACGGTCGCACCATGGGCCTTGCACAGCCAGATACCGGCCAGACGAGCCAGTACCCGCAGACCGTTCTCGAAGTCGGGCGCACAGCCCTGGAGGATAACGGCCGGATCTGCAGCAAGAGGATGGGTGTCGATTGCAGTAACAAAGATCGAGGACGGCGTGGCGTCCACTGCCGGCACCTTGCTGTAGGGGCGGGTGCGCAGTGCAGTCCACAGGCCGGAAGCAATGAGTTTGTCGCGGACCTGCTGGGCGTCAAGCGTATCGAGGGATTCGGGCGAATGTGCGCCGAAATCGACAGCCTCATCCCCCTCGACGTCTATCACCACCGACTGCAGGACGCGCTTCTCGCCACGATTGATGGCGCTGACCACCCCACTGGCCGGCGCGGTATAGATCACCCCTGGATTCTTCTTGTCGCTGAACAGGATCTGACCCACCTTCACCCGGTCACCGACCTGGACCTCCATGGTAGGTTTCATACCATGGTAGTCGAATCCCACCAGCGCCACGCTGCGCGCCGGACGGGCGTCTTCGATGCGCTGCTCTGGTGAGCCGGTGATTGGCAGGTCCAAGCCCCGTTTGATCTTTATCATACGAATAGCCTAATCACATTTTATAATGGGTAGAGCGCAATGGGCCGGCCCGGGACATAGGAACGCCCCGCTGAAATTGACAGGTGAAAGTCAGGCAAGGCCCGCCATGGCGCCGCTCAAAAAATCTGGTCAAGTATAAAGACCATGCTCCTTCAAAGCTACACAACTGCAGGCTTTTTCAGATTTTCCCGGGGCTTGCGAGCGGAGCGGCGAAAAATCCCCTGTTGGCCCTGATCGCCCCCGAACCATGCCCCCGCAGGGGAAATCAGGAGCCCGCGGGAGGCCAATAAAAAAGGCGCCGAAGCGCCTTTTTTATTTACCACTTGTTACAGCTCCGGGAAGGCCGGCGGGTTGACCCCAGCCATGTCCTCGAGCACGCGGATCACCTGGCAGCTGTAGCCGAACTCGTTGTCGTACCACACGTACAGGATCACCCGGTCGTCATTGCAGATGGTGGCTTCGGCATCCACCACACCGGCGTGGCGGGAGCCGACGAAGTCGGTGGAAACCACTTCCTGACTGTTGGTGAAGTCAATCTGCTTGTGCAGGTCGGAGTGCAGCGCCATGTAGCGCAGGTACTCGTTGACTTCCTCGCGGTTGGTGGCGGTCTTGAGGTTCAGGTTCAGGATCGCCATGGACACGTTCGGTGTCGGTACGCGGATGGCATTGCCGCTCAGCTTGCCGGCCAGCTCCGGCAGCGCCTTGGCCACGGCCTTGGCGGCACCGGTCTCGGTGATGACCATGTTCAGCGCCGCACTGCGGCCACGACGGTTGCCCTTGTGGAAGTTGTCGATCAGGTTCTGGTCGTTGGTGTAGGAGTGCACGGTCTCCACGTGACCATTGTTGATGCCGAACTTGTCATTCATTGCCTTGAGCACCGGCACGATGGCGTTGGTGGTGCAGGAAGCGGCAGAGACGATCTTGTCGTCATCGGTGATCCAGCTGTGGTTGATGCCGTGAACGATGTTCTTCAGATCGCCCTTGCCCGGGGCAGTCAGCACCACACGACTGATGCCTTCGCACTTGAGGTGCTGGGACAGGCCGGCCTCATCGCGCCAGACACCGGTGTTATCCACCAGGATGGCATCCTTGATGCCATAGGCGGCATAGTTCACCGTGCTCGGATCGCTGGCGTAGATGAACTGGATGCGAGTGCCGTTGGCGGTAAGGGTGTTGTTCTCTTCGTCGATGGTGATGGTGCCCTGGAAGGAGCCGTGTACCGAGTCCCGACGCAGCAGGCTGGCGCGCTTGGCCAGGTCATTGGCCGCACCCTTGCGCACCACCACTGCCCGCAGACGCAGACCGTCACCGGCGCCGGCCTTCTCGACCAGAATGCGCGCCAGCAGACGACCGATACGGCCGAAGCCGTAAAGCACCACGTCACGCCCTTCGCGCTTTTCACCCTTGCGGCCGATGATGCTGGCCAGTTCGCGACGCAGGAAGGTATCCAGATCACCGGAGCCCTCCTCCTGGAACTTGACCGCCAGGCGCGCGACATCAATCGAGGCCGGCCCCAGATCCAGATCCACCAGCGCCTTGATCACCGGGAAGGTGTCATGCACCGACAGTTCGTTATCGTCGATCTGGCGGGCAAAGCGATGGGACTTGAGCAGGCTGATCACCGACCGGTTGACCAGTGCTCGGCCATAGATGGATGTGACCACATTGTGTTCACGGTACAGGCGTCCAATCAGGGGGATCATCGCCTCGGCAGTTGCTTCCCGATCAGTCCAATTGTCCAGGCATTGCTCGTATTGGGCTTGAGTCACAGTTCTTCCTTCCAGGTCATGGGAGCCAAAGGGCCAACAAAGGGCCGATATTATGCGTCCCCCTGCCCGGAGAGGCAATCACCGGGCGACAGGGTACGGGCACGCGGCCGCGCAAACCGCGCAATTGCCGCTAGCGTACAGAGCGACTGCCGCTATCCCGTGTGCTGTAGAGCGAAACCAGAACGCCTCCCGCCAGCAGTGCGAAGGTCACACCAAGCGAAATACCCGCATGGATCTTGATATCCAGCCCATGGAGCAGGATCTTGCAGCCGATGAAGATCAGCACCAGGGACAGGGCGTACTTGAGATAGACGAACCTGTGCATCAGCGCCGCCAGGGCAAAATACAGCGAACGCAAGCCCAGGATGGCGAAGATGTTCGAGGTATAGACGATGAAGGGATCCTGAGTGATGGCAAAGATCGCCGGCACGCTGTCCACGGCAAACACCAGATCAGCCAGCTCGATCAGCACCAGCGCCAGGAACAGCGGAGTGGCAAACAGCACGACCTTGCCGGTCTTGTCCGGCAGGCGCACGAAGAAGTGCGAGCCATGCAGTTCATCGGTCACCCGGAAGCGCTTGCGGATGAAGCGCACCACGGGATTCTGCGAGAAGTCCTGATGCTCCTCCTGATCCTTGCTGAAGAACATCTTCACCCCGGAAAACAGCAGGAACACGCCGAAGATGTACAGAATCCACTCGAACTCCTGCACCAGCGCCGCGCCCAGGCCGATCATGATGGCGCGCAGCACTATCACCCCGAGAATCCCCCAGAACAGGACCCGGTGCTGATACAGACGCGGAATACCGAAGAAGCCGAGAATCATCGCCATGACGAAGACGTTGTCCATCGACAAGGACTGCTCGATCAGGAAACCGGTATAGAACTCCAGCCCGCTGGCCGCCCCCCGGTCGAACCAGACCCACAGACCGAAAAGCATGCCGACGGTGAAATAGCCGCTGTACAGCAGCAGACTCTCGCGCACCTCGATCTCGTGCTCATCACGGTGCAGCACGCCGAGGTCAAAAGCGAGAATACCCAGCACTATGGCCAGGAAAGCGAACCACTGCCAGGCGGCAGTGCCAAGAAAAGGTGTGGTTAAAAAGGCAAGCAACGAGTCCATCGGCCCCTCCAGTCAAGGTATGTAATCAACTCATGACTCCGACATCACGGTGGCCGCAACCACCGCCAGAGGGGCCCGGCGTCATGCGGCACTCATGATATAGCCGCCCCTTTTCTCTGACAAGCAGAGCGGCGACGGGGTCCCTTGAAATAGTTATTCGTCACTTACCCGGTATATCTGTATTTCTACGTGCCTGCATCTTTGTATGTCTGTGCCGGCCTCTGCCGTTGGTACGACCCTGCTGCAAATCCGCGCCAGGTCGTGCTGGGGTGCAGGGCCGTGCCGACACGCTGCAAGTACGTCCCTGTAAGCTCGCGGTTTTCATCCCTGAAAACCGACGGTCGGCACAACCCTGCACCCCCAGCCCGCCTACACACTCCGAGCCGCTGGAAGAAAAACCACCAGCAACTCCCAAGTTTCTGCCGTTGCGCTGGGACGCCCCTGACACGACCGTTTGATGTCAGGGATGACATCAACGAGCCCCCAGGGACGGGTTCACGGCGTGTCGTGGCAGGGGCGTACCAGCGCAGAGGCTTGCACAACCCTGCAAGCATCTGCTGCACCAATCGTCCCCACCAAAAAACACACATCTTCAGCAGGGAACCGCCCAAGGGGTTAAAATGTCGGTTTTGCTTAAACCGGAACATCCATATCAGCATGTCTGACACCCCGATTCTGTTCTCCGCCCCCCTGCGCAACAACCTCGGCAACCGTACAGCCTGGGGTAACCTGCCGGCGGCGGCGCGGGCGCTGGCGATTGCCGAGGCCGCCCTGCAGCACAAGGGCCTGAGCCTGGTCATCACCCGGGACACCGCCGAGGCCGACCGGCTGGAGCAGGAACTGCGCTTCTTCGCCCCGCAACTGCCGATCACCAGCTTCCCCGACTGGGAAACCCTGCCCTACGACAGGTTTTCGCCGCACCAGGACATCATCTCCCAGCGACTGGAAACCCTGTATCGCCTGCCGCAGATAGAACAGGGCATTCTCGTGGTGCCCATGATCACCCTGCTCCACCGCCTGCCCCCGCGCAACTTCCTCCGCGGCTCGGTGCTGATGATGAAAGTCGGACAGCGGCTTGACATCGACCGCATGCGGCAGAACCTCGATGCCGCCGGCTACCGCTGCGTGGATACCGTCTACGAGCATGGCGACTACGCCGTGCGCGGCGCGCTGCTGGATCTCTACCCCATGGGGAGCCGCCTGCCCTACCGCATCGACCTGTTCGATGACGAGATCGAAACCCTGCGCACCTTCGATCCGGAGACCCAGCGTTCGATCGACAAGGTTGACAGCATTCACCTGCTGCCTGCCCGGGAATTCCCCCTGGACAAGAGCGCCCTGACGGGCTTTCGCGCGCGTTTCCGTGAGCGCTTCGAGGTCGACCACCGGCGCTGCCCGCTGTATCAGGACCTGAGCGACGGTGTGGTGCCGCCCGGCATCGAGTACTACATGCCGCTGTTCTTCGAGGAACTGGGCAGCCTGTTCGATTACCTGCCGGACAGTACCCAGCTGTTCAGCCTGCCCGGCATCGAGGACAGTGCCAGTCAGTTCTGGGCGGATGTTCGCAACCGTTTCGAGGAACACGGCATAGACCCGACCCGGCCACTGCTGCCGCCGGCGGAGCTGTTCATGGCGGTTGAGGAATGCTTTGCCCGGATCAAGGTCTACCCGCGCATCGTCTGCCACGACAGCCCTCTGCCAGCCGCAGCGGGCGTGGTCAATTTCGACTGCAGCCCTCCGCCGGAGCTGCCGCTGGACAACAAGCTGGAACGGCCGCTGCATCTGCTCGAGCAGTTCACTGCCGAGTTCAAGGGGCGCACCCTGTTTGTCGCCGAAACCGCCGGACGGCGTGAGGTGCTGCTGGAGATGCTGACCCGCATCCCGCTCAAGCCGGAACTCGTGGACAGCTGGGCCGAGTTTGTCAAAGGCGAGCTGCCCTGCGCCATCACCATAGCGCCGGTGGACGAGGGCCTGCTGTGCAACGACCCGGCCATTGCCCTGATTGCCGAAAGCCAGCTGTTCGGCCAACGCGTCATGCAGCGCCGGCGGCGTGGCAAGGCCACGGATCTGGGCGACGCCATCATCCGCAACCTCACCGAGCTGCGCGAGGGCGCGCCCGTGGTGCATATCGACCATGGTGTGGGTCGCTACCGCGGCCTGGTCAACCTCAGCGTCGAGGGCCAGGAAGCAGAGTTTCTCAAGCTGGAGTATGCGGACGAGGCCACCCTCTATGTGCCGGTCGCCAACCTGCACATGATCGCCCGCTACAGCGGTGCCGACACCGACAGCGCACCGCTGCACCGCCTGGGCTCGGATCAATGGCAGAAGGCCCGGCGCAAGGCCGCCGAGAAGGTCCGGGACGTGGCCGCCGAACTGCTCGATGTCTATGCCCGCCGCGCTGCCCGCAAGGGCTACAGCTTCAACGATCCGGATCAGGACTACCAGACCTTTGCCGAGGCCTTCCCCTTCGAGGAGACCGCGGACCAGCAGGCAGCCATCGATGCAGTGATCAAGGACATGACCAGCCCCCTGCCGATGGACCGGCTGGTGTGCGGCGATGTCGGCTTCGGCAAGACCGAGGTGGCCATGCGCGCGGCCTTCCTGGCGGTGCACAGTGGCCGCCAGGTCGCAGTACTGGTACCCACTACCCTGCTGGCCCAGCAGCACTACAACAGCTTCAAGGACCGCTTCGCTGACTGGCCGGTGAAGGTCGAGGTGCTGTCACGCTTCAAGTCGGCCAAGGAAATCAAGGCCGCTACCGAAGCGCTGGCCGAGGGCAAGGTGGACATCATGATCGGCACCCACAAGCTGCTGCAGAGCGATGTGCGCTTCAGCGATCTGGGGCTGGTGATCATCGACGAGGAGCACCGCTTCGGGGTGCGCCAGAAGGAGCGGCTCAAGGCCCTGCGCAGCGAGGTGGACATTCTCAACCTGACCGCCACGCCGATCCCGCGGACCCTGAACATGGCCATGACCGGCATGCGCGACCTGTCGATCATCGCCACGCCGCCGGCACGGCGACTGTCGGTCAAGACCTTCGTCATGCAGCAGCAACCGGCGGTGATCAAGGAGGCCATCCTGCGCGAGCTGCTGCGTGGCGGCCAGGTGTACTTCCTGCACAACGAGGTGGAAACCATCGAGAAGTGCGCGGCAGATCTGGCCGAGCTGGTGCCCGAGGCGCGCATCGGTATCAGCCACGGTCAGATGCCCGAACGCCAGCTGGAGCAGGTAATGCGCGATTTCTACCATCGCCGCTTCAATATCCTGGTGACCTCGACCATCATCGAGACCGGCATCGACGTGCCCAGCGCCAACACCATCATCATCGAACGGGCCGACAAGTTCGGCCTGGCCCAGTTGCACCAGCTGCGTGGACGGGTCGGCCGCAGCCACCACCAGGCCTATGCCTACCTGCTGACCCCGGCCGGACGCAAGCTCACCGGGGATGCGGAGAAGCGCCTGGAGGCCATTGCAGCCGCCCAGGATCTCGGCGCCGGCTTTACCCTGGCCACCCACGACCTGGAGATCCGGGGTGCAGGTGAACTGCTCGGCGAGGGCCAGAGCGGCCAGATCCAGGCGGTGGGCTTCAGCATGTACATGGATATGCTCGAGCGCGCGATCAAGGCGATCCAGCAGGGCAAGGAGCCGGAGCTGGAGAATCCGCTGGGCGATGTGCTGGATATCAACCTGCGCCTGCCGGCATTGATCCCCGACGACTACCTGCCGGATGTACATGCACGCCTGACCCTGTACAAGCGGATCGCCAATGCCGCCAACGACGACGAGCTGAAGGATCTGCAGGTGGAAATGATCGACCGCTTCGGGCTGCTGCCGGAGCAGGTCAAGACCCTGTTCCGCATCACCTCGCTGAAGCTGCGCTGCGCACCGCTGGGGATCACCCGCATCGACGTCGGACCCGAGCACGGCCGCATCGAATTCGGTGCCGACACCAGTGTCGATCCCATGGTACTGATCCGACTGATTCAGGAAAGCTCGCAGCGCTACCGGCTGGAAGGTGGCAATATACTGCGTTTCAGTGCCCCCATGGGCCAGGCCGCGCTGCGCCTGAATACCGTTGAAGCGCTGATCGAACGGCTGCAGCAACCCGCTGCCGCAGCCCCCGGCAAAGGAAAACGCTGATGAAATCGATAACCCGCAACCGGCTGCAACCGCTGCTCGCCACCGCCCTGCTGACCGGCAGCCTGCTGGCCGAAGCCCAGGAATATCTGGTCGAACTGCTGGTGTTCAGCCAGCCCGGCGCACAGCTGACCCCCGCCGCCGGCCCCGGAACGGACTGGGATGAGCGCGCCACCGCGCTGGACGACACGGTGCGCGGTGATATCCGCAGCATAGATCCCACCCGTCACCGGCTGGACAGTGATGCACGCAAGCTGGAAAGCAACGGCTACGAGATCCGCTTTCACCGGGCCTGGACCCAGCCGGCGGACCCGCACCTGAGCGTAGCCGTACGGAAGGGCCAGCCCATGACCGACGCCGGTGGTGACTTACTGTATCCGGTACAGGGTCTGGTCAGCCTGGATACCGATCCGCTGAGCGCTCGGGTCACCCTGTGGCTGAACCATGCCACCGCGGCGGAGCCGGTGAGCGAACGATTGCAGACCACCCGCCGCCTGCGCCTGGATGAGACCCACTATCTCGACCATCGCAGCCTCGGTGCCCTGATCCGCACCAGTCAGCCCTGAGCTGACCGGGCGGCGGGGCCGCCCGGTACCGTCTCTCAGAGCAGATCCGCCCGCCGCAGCAGCTCGACCGACCGCGCCCAGCGCGGATCGGCCTTGTAGTCGACGCCGACCACGCGCCGGGCCAGCATCCGCGCCGGCCGCTCGGAGGGTCGCATGCCGACCTGCTGGGCATGCACCAGCGCCTGTTCCGCCGCCGCCCGATCGTTGCACACCAGCAGCATGTCGCAGCCCGATGCCAGTGCCGCATCCACCCGCTGGGTCATGTCACCGGCGGCGTGGGCGCCGGCCATGGTCAGATCGTCACTGAAGATCACCCCATCAAAGCCCAGCTCTCCACGCAGGATGTCCTGCAGCCAGCGCCGGGAGAAACCGGCGGGCAGACTGTCCACCGCCGGATAGACCACATGCGCCGGCATGATCCCGTCCAGTTCACCGGCCAGGGCCGCGAACGGACGCAGATCGCTGTTGCGGATCTCCTCTTCGCTGCGCTCGTCCACCGGCAGGGCGAAATGGGAGTCGGCCTCGGCCCAGCCATGGCCGGGAAAATGCTTGCCGGTGGCGGCCATGCCTGCCCCGTGCAGCCCCTGGATGTAGGCCCGTCCCAGGGTTGTCACCTGTTGCGGATCACCACCCAGGGAACGATCACCGATGACCTGACTGCGCAGGTAATCCAGATCCAGCACCGGAGCGAAACTGATATCAATCCCGCAGGCGAGCATCTCCGTTGCCATCAGCCAGCCGGCAGCCTCGGCCAGCGCAGGCGCCGCATCTCCGCAACGGGCAATACGGCCCAGCGCCGGCAGACGCAGCACCTCGCGGCGCAGCCGCTGGACCCGGCCGCCCTCCTGATCAATGGCGATCAGCATGTCCGGACGCAGTGCACGGATGCTGTGCACCAGCTCGCGCACCTGGGCCGGTGACTCGGTATTGCGGGCAAAGAGAATGAGGCCGCCGACCTCGGGCTGCCGGAGCAGCTGGCGGTCTTCCGGTGTCAGCCAGTGACCTGCCAGATCCAGCATCAATGAGCCATGGGTCAAGGGAGTGCTCCTGATTTCAATGAGAGATTATTCGATAACGACTGCACAGCCGGCCGGGGTCATGTCGAACAGCGCCAGCATGTCGCTGTTGCGCAGGCGAATGCAGCCGTGGGACAGGGGGATGCCCATGGGCTGATCATCCCCGGTGCCATGCAGGTAGATGTAACGGCGCTGGGAGTCGCAATTGCCGCCCCGATTGAAGCCGGGCTCCTCGCCACACAGCCAGAGGATCCGCGTCAGTATCCAGTCCCGCTCGGGGTGGGCGGCAGCGAGTTCGGCGGACCAGACCTCACCGGTCGGCCGGCGACCGATGAACACCGCGCCCAGGGGCTGGCCTTCACCGATACGGGCGCGCACCCGGTGGCGGCCACGGGGCGTGCAGCCGCTGCCCTGCTGCTCACCGGGACCGGCCAGTGCCGTGGATACCGGAAAGCGGCAGACCTGCTGCCCTCCGGCATAGCCGGTGAGGCACTGGTGCTCGATGGATATGTGGATCAGATCCAGGGACATGCGCAGCTCCGCGGGAAAACCCACACGATAGCGGATCGGCGCCGGCGAGGTAAGCCCCGGCCGGCAGCTTCACTCCGCCGGCGCGGGCTCGGCGTTGTTCACCAGCTCGGCGCGCATGCCGGCAGCGAAGAACGGAACCATCTGGCGCAGGATCTCATCGGTACTGGCCCGGTCGCCGTACTCGGCCTCACCCATGGCCTTGAGCGCCTTCATGCTGGAAAGGGTGAAGGCGGCGCTGCCGAGCATGAAGTGCACCCGCCAGAACAGCACGTCCACCGGCAACTCCGGCGCACTGCGCAATACCAGGGTCATGTAGCGCTTGAACACCTTGCCGTAGACCTCACCGAGATACTTGCGCAGGTGTCCCTGGCTCTGACTGAAGGCCAGACCGAGCAGGCGCATGAAGGTGGACAGATCGTTGCCGCTGCGCGGCTTGACCGCCAGCACCAGGCGCACCAGCATCTCCAGCAGCTGTTCCAGTGTCGGGTCTGTGACCCCTGCCTGCTGCTGTCGATCGAGCTCCTGCTCCAGACTGGTAACGAAGGGATTGAGGAAACGGGTAAAGACCGCTTGGATCAACGACTTCTTCGAGCCGAAGTGATAGTTGACTGCGGCAAGATTGACCCCGGCCTTGCTGGTGATGAGCCGCAGCGAGGTTTCCGCGAACCCTTTCTCGGCAAACAGTTGCTCTGCAGCATCCAGAATGCGCTCGACTGTTTCAGACTGCGCCACAGACCACTCCACTATCAAAACGAATGTTTGAAACATACGTTTCAAGCGGGCTGGGTGTCAACCAGAAGATTTTTACCACAGTCCGTACCAAGTGCAAAATTCGACCCGGGGTTGCGCCGGGCCAAATGCTGTATATAATCACAGCAACTGTATAGAAAAACAGGCATGGACCAGATGCAGAAACTCACCGCACGGCAACAGCAGGTACTGGCTTTCATCCGGGAATACATGGCCAGCAACGGTTATCCACCCACCCGCGTGGATATAGCCCGCGAACTGGGCTTCCGCTCCCCCAATGCGGCCGAGGACCACCTCAAGGCCCTGGCACGCAAGGGTGCCATCGAGATGATCCCCGGCGCATCGCGGGGCATCCGCCTGCCCAATGATGCCGAGGCAGCCGATGAGCACAGCCTGCCGGTCGTCGGCCAGGTAGCCGCCGGCGCGCCCATCCTGGCACTGGAGAATATCGAGAACCACTGCCGCATCGATCCCGACTTCTTCAGCCCCCGCGCCGATTACCTGCTGAGGGTCCGCGGTATGAGCATGAAGGATATCGGCATTCTGGACGGCGACCTTCTGGCGGTCCATCGCACCAGCGAGGCACGCAATGGCCAGGTGGTGGTGGCCCGCATCGACGATGAAGTCACCGTCAAGCGCTTCCACAAGCAGGGGCGCAAGGTGTCACTGATCGCGGAAAACCCTGAATTTGCCCCCATCGAGATCGACCTGGGCGAGCAGGAACTCATTATCGAAGGCTTGAGCGTAGGCGTGATTCGCCACTGAAGGAGTAGACCATGCGGTATGCACGAAACGAAGGTTCAGCAGTACAACCGGATCTGTTGCATAACGCCCTGCTGGCCTGCCAGTCGGGTATGCAGTCACTGACGCAGGCACCCAGCTACGACGACGGACTGGATGAAGCCCCCGGCTCCAGCGAGATCGGCCTGCACGGCTCACCCCGTCAGTGCCTGCAGCTGCTGGCACCCATCCTGCGGGACCTGAGCCAGGCCAACAGCCCGGGATGGCTGAGCCTGATTGATCCGCCGCTGCCCATCAGCCAGAAGTGGCTGCGGGCCTCGGGACTGGACCCGCAACGCATCCTGATCATCCGCTCCCGTCGAGGAATGGATTCACTCAGGCTGTGCTGCGAGATTCTGGAACTGGGTTACAGTCACACCGTGGTCAGCTGGCTGTCCGATCCCGACCATGGGGAGCTGCTGGACCGATCGGCCCGGGCGGGACACTGTGCCAGCCTGAATATTCGCATGGAAGTTACCAGCTGACATTCACCCGACCGGAATGGCGGTTACCGGGCACTGCTGCTCAATGCAGCACCCGGTGCTCATCCAGATCCAGATCCGGATCATCCTCGAGAATCTGCCCGGCAACCTGCATGCCGGCGCCGATCATGACCTTGGCCACCTCGACATAGTTGCCCTGCAGAAATTCCCTGGCTTCCTCGGAAAACTCAATGATCAACAGCGGCTTGCCCTCTTCGTCCGGACGGCGCAGGGCAACCGTCCCGTCGGCAAGCTCAATGATCTCGAGAAAGGGTGAAGGCATTCGATGTCTCCTGTCAGTCAAGCCTGGCATTGTACCACACCCCAGCGGGGGAGCCTGACGCCCGCCCTACCACTCCTGAAGGTTCTGACGATAACGCTCGACCTGGGCGCGCAATGACGCCAGCGCCTCCTCGGCCTCCGCCAATCCCCAGGGTGGCGTCGCAGCCCCACCGACGATAAGGGCACCGGCGGCGCCCGCCCTGGCCGGTGGCGCCTGCAGCTGCTGCCAGGCGGACAGGATACCCGCAACCCAGCTGTCAGAACGTTGCCTCAGCTGCGCCAGCTCGGCCAGTTCAGGTCCGGGAAAACGCTCGATCTGTTCTGCGCGCAGCAGCTGTTCGACGCTCTGGGTCCCGGTCAGGGTCCAGCGGTAGCCGTCGGCAACCTCCTGGATAAGCCACAGCAGGCCGCGGTACAGATGAAAGACGGTGTGCTCGCGATGATAGGCAACCCGGGTAGCCGCGCCGATCTCCGTCGCAGCGGCAGCCTGGTGCCATTCACCCAGCGCCAGCCGGGCAAAGGCCAGCGCCTGATTGGTACGGGTATACAGCTCATCCGCCACGGGATTACCCCTTGACCTTGCGGCCGTCCTCGATCACCCAGTTCTTGCCATCATGGAAGGCACGCCAACCGGTCGGCTTGCCCTCGATCTCACTCTGCACGTACTGCTCCTTGCTCTTGCGACTGTAGCGTACCACGGTGGGATTGCCATCCGGATCGGCGACCGGTGCCTCGAGCAGGAAATGGTACTTGGGATCTATCGCCTCGGCGTGGGGCAACAGCTCGCGCACCAGAGGCGCGCGGGTCTCGCGATTCTTGGGAAACTGGCTGGCAGCCAGGAACAGACCCGAGGCCCCATCGCGCAGAACGTAGACGTCATCCACCTTCTCGCAGCGCAGCTCCGGCATCAGCACCGGATCCATCTTGGGCGGTGCCGCCTCGCCGTTGCGCAGCAGCTTGCGGGTATTCTTGCACTGCGCATTGGTGCAGCCGAAGTACTTGCCGAAGCGGCCGGTCTTGAGCTGCATGTCGCTGCCGCACTTGTCGCATTCGATCACCGGACCATCATAGCCCTTGATCTTGAACTGCCCCTGCTCCACCTCGAAGCCGCTGCAGTCGGGATTGTTGCCGCACACATGCAGCTTGCGGCGCTCGTCGACCAGGTAGCTGTCCATCGCTGTCGAGCAGATCGGGCAGCGGCGCTTGGCCCGCAGTACCCGGGATTCACCCTCATCGTCATCCGCCGCCACCTCGTTACCGGGTACCAGATTGACGGTCGCCTTGCAGCGCTCCTTGGGCGGCAGGGCATAACCGGAACAACCGAGGAACACCCCGGTGGAAGCAGTCCGTATCATCATCGGCCGACCGCACTCGACGCAGGGGATATCTGTCGGTGTGGGCTGGTTGGCGCGCATGCCCTTGCCTTCCTCGCTGGAACCGGCTGCCTCGAGCTTCTGCTTGAAATCGGCATAGAAGCGGTCGAGCACCTCCTTCCAGGGCACCTCACCTTCGGCCACGTCATCCAGCGACTCCTCCATGCGGGCGGTGAAGTCGTAGCCCATCAGATTGGGGAAGCTCTCGTTGAGGCGCTCGGTCACGATGTCACCCATCTTCTCCGCGTAGAAACGGCGGTTATTCAGGGTGACATAGCCACGCTCCTGAATGGTCGAGATGATGGAGGCGTAGGTCGACGGGCGGCCGATACCGCGCTTCTCCAGCTCCTTGACCAGACTGGCTTCGGAATAGCGTGCCGGGGGCTTGGTGAAGTGCTGCTTGGGATCCAGACGGACCAGACCCAGCTCGTTGTCCACCTGCATGTCCGGCAGCACCTCATCTTCGCCACCCTTGCCCTGGGGCGGCAGCACCCGGGTGAAACCGTCGAACTGCAGGATGCGGCCACGGGCACGCAGCTCGAAATTGCCGGCCTGGGCGGTGATGGTGGTCGACAGGTAGCGCGCCGGCGGCATCTGGCAGGCCACGAACTGGCGCCAGATCAGCTCGTAGAGGCGCTCGGCGTCACGCTCCATGCCCTTGAGATCGGTGGCCTTGAGCTTCACATCCGAGGGACGGATGGCTTCGTGAGCTTCCTGGGCGTTGGCCTTGCTGCCATAGACATTAGGTGTCTCGGGCAGGTACTGGGCGCCGAAATTCTTCTCGATATATCCCCGCGCCATGCTCACGGCATCGGCTGACAGGTTGGTCGAGTCGGTACGCATGTAGGTGATGTAACCCGCTTCGTACAGCCGCTGGGCCATCATCATGGTCTTCTTCACGCTGAAGCCCAGCCGCGTGCTGGCGGCCTGCTGCAGGGTGGAGGTAATGAAGGGCGCACTCGGCTTGGTAGTGGTCGGCCGCGCATCCCGCTTGGTGACGCGGTAACTGGCCGCCCTGAGCTGGGCCAGTGCCTTGTCAGTCTGCTCCTTGTTCAGCGGACGGAAGGCCCCGCCATTCTCCTTGACCACCTCGAAGCGCACGGACTCGCTCTTGGGTGTGGTCAGGTCAGCGTGCACTTCCCAGAATTCTTCCGGCACGAAGGCGCGGATTTCACGCTCGCGGTCAACGATCAGCTTGACCGCCACCGACTGCACGCGGCCGGCGGACAGACCGCGGGCGATCTTCTGCCACAACAGCGGTGACACCATGTAGCCGACCACCCGGTCCAGAAAACGCCGCGCCTGCTGGGCGTTGACCCGGTTCATGTCCAGCTCGCCCGGCTGGGAGAAGGCCTCCTGGATGGCTTTCTTGGTAATCTCGTTGAACACCACCCGACGGTAGCGGGATTCATCACCGCCGATGGACTCGCGCAGGTGCCAGGCAATCGCCTCCCCCTCGCGGTCCAAGTCCGTTGCCAGATAGATGGTGTCGGCTTCCCGGGCCAGACGACGCAGTTCGTCGATGACCTTTTCCTTGCCGGGCAGTATCTCGTAGCGGGCCTTCCAGCCGTTCTCGGGGTCAACGCCCATGCGGTTGACCAGCTGCATCCTTGCCTTGGTCGCCTTGTCGATGTCCGAAGCCGCCTTGGCACCCTTGGGTTTGCTCTCGGTCTTGCTGCTGCCACTGGTGGGCAGATCGCGGATATGTCCGATGCTCGACTTCACCACAAAGTCATTGCCAAGATACTTGTTGATCGTCTTCGCCTTGGCTGGTGACTCCACAATGACCAGTGCTTTTCCCATGGGTATTGGTGTTCCTCAATCAATGAATGCGGTGGCCCGCGCCGCCGGAGCCGACGACCCGCCGACGAACGGCAGGTCCGGAGGGCCAGAGCCTACACGTCTTCGCTGATAAAGGTAAAGCGTGGAGATGACTCGCCGTCGACCTCGACCTCTTCGGTGAACATTCCAACGGGGCGTACCCAGAGGTCGAAGTCGCCATAGAGTGTGCGGTAGACCACCAGCTGCTCGCCGGTCTCCGAATGCCGGGCGATGCCGATGACCTGATAGTCCTTTCCTTTATAGTGGCGATAGTGCCCGGGCTTGAGTGGCATGATCTGTTTCACTATTTGGCCAGATACCGCATACCCTGCTCCAGCCCTTCCAGCGTCAGCGGGTACATCTGATCTTCCATCAGATCCTGGATGATGCGGGTCGAGGTGGTGTAGCCCCAGGCGTCCTTCGGGTAGGGGTTGATCCAGATCATCTTGGGGAATTTCTCCCGCAGGCGGGTGATCCAGACATGCCCCGCTTCCTCGTTCCAGTGTTCCACGCTGCCGCCGGGCTGGGTGATCTCGTAGGGCGCCATGGCCGCGTCACCGACAATCACCACCTTGTAGTCGGAACCGTACTTGTGGATCACATCCATGGTCGGAATCCGCTCCTGGGTTCGGCGCATGTTGTCCTTCCACACCGATTCGTAGATGCAATTGTGGAAATAGTAGTACTCCAGATGTTTGAACTCGGTACGGCAGGCGGAGAACAGTTCCTCGCAGACCTTGATGTGCGAGTCCATCGAGCCGCCGATATCGAACAGCAGCAGCAGCTTGACCGCATTGTGTCGCTCGGGGCGCATCTGGATGTTCAGCAGCCCGCCATCCCGGGCGGTATGGTCGATGGTGCTATCGATGTCCAGCTCCTCGGCCGCACCGGTTCGGGCGAACTTGCGCAGCCGGCGCAGGGCCACCTTGATGTTGCGCGTACCCAGCTCCACCTGGTCGTCGAGGTTCTTGTACTCGCGCATCTCCCAGACCTTGGCCGCTCGCCCCTGACGCTGCCCGGCATCACCGACCCGGATGCCCATGGGGTTGTAGCCGCCGGAACCGAAGGGACTGGTACCACCGGTGCCAATCCACCTGTTGCCACCGGCGTGACGCTCCTTCTGCTCCTCGAGGCGCTTCTTGAACTCCTCGATCAGCTTGTCGAGCCCACCCAGTGACTGGATCTGGGCCTTTTCCTCGTCGGTGAGCAGGCGCTCGAACTCCTTGCGCAGCCAGTCCTCCGGGATCAGCGCCTGGAGCAGCTCGTCGAGGTTCTGCAGGCCATTGAAATAGGCGGCGAAGGCGCGGTCGAACTTGTCGAAATGGCGCTCGTCCTTGACCATCACGGTGCGGGCCATATAGTAGAACTCGTCCATATCGGCAAACACCACGTGGTGTTTCAGTGCATTGATCAGGTCCAGCAGCTCACGCACCGATACCGGCACCTTGGCTGCGCGCATCTCATTGAATAGATTGAGTAGCATCTATCGCCCCTCAGTGATACTCGGAACAACCCCCTCTCCCTTGACGGGAGAGGCTGGGGAGAGGGTGAAAGCACTCAGCGGTTCTGACGCCGCGTCATGAAGGCCAGCCGCTCGAGCAGTTGCACATCCTGCTCATTCTTCACCAGCGCACCGTACAGCGGTGGAATGGCCTTGGTCGGATCCCGGTCACGCAGCACAGCCTCGGGAATGTCATCGGCCATCAGCAGCTTGAGCCAGTCGACCAGCTCCGAGGTGGACGGCTTCTTCTTCAGCCCGGGCACCTTGCGCACGTCGAAGAAGATGTCCAGCGCCTCGGAGAGCAGCTCCTTCTTGATGTTCGGGTAGTGCACATCCACGATCCGCTGCATGGTCTCACGATCGGGGAAAGCGATGTAATGGAAGAAGCAGCGGCGCAGGAAAGCATCCGGCAGCTCCTTCTCGTTGTTCGAGGTGATGATGATGATCGGCCGCTGCTTTGCCTTGATGGTCTCGTTGGTCTCGTAAACAAAGAATTCCATCTTGTCGAGTTCCTGCAACAGATCATTGGGGAACTCGATATCGGCCTTGTCGATCTCGTCGATCAGCAGGATGGCACGCTCTTCTGACTCGAAAGCCTCCCACAGCTTGCCCTTCTTGATGTAGTTGCGCACATCGTGAACCTTGTCCACGCCCAGCTGGGAATCACGCAGGCGGCTCACCGCATCATATTCATAGAGCCCCTGGTGGGCCTTGGTGGTGGACTTGATATGCCAGGTGATCAGCTTGGCGCCCATGGATTCGGCGAGCTGTTCGGCGAGCATGGTCTTGCCCGTACCGGGCTCACCCTTGATCAGCAGGGGGCGCTCCAGGGTGATGGCGGCGTTGACAGCGAGCTTGAGATCGTCTGTGGCGACGTAGGACTGGGTACCTTCGAACTTCATGAAAAATTCCTTGAGCCAGGCCCGGCGCTGGCCGGGGATCAACCGATAAACAGCCCCGGACTATATCCCGGGCCCCGAATGGGTGTAAACGCAGGCAAGGTATTCACGATATCATTCCGTCTCCGCTAGTGCGCTCGCAACAGGGCGCGCGCCCCCGATTGACGCTTTCCCGGTCGGGGCATAGGCTGTTGCCAGCAAAAATATTCAAGGAGCAGATCATGAGTCATGTTTTCGCGGACTACTCCCAGTCCATCGGCAACACCCCCCTGGTTCGCATCAACCGTCTCGGCCCCAAGGGCGTCACCATTCTGGCCAAGGTCGAGGGGCGCAACCCGTCCCACTCGGTCAAGTGCCGGATCGGGGCCAACATGATCTGGAACGCGGAATCCCGTGGCCTGCTCAAACCCGGCATGACCATAGTCGAGCCCACCTCGGGCAACACCGGCATCGGTTTGGCCTTCGTCGCCGCCGCTCGGGGCTACCGGCTGATCCTGACCATGCCCTCCTCCATGAGCCTGGAGCGGCGCAAGGTACTCAAGGCGCTCGGTGCCGAACTGGTGCTGACCGAACCGGCCAAGGGCATGAAGGGCGCTATCGAGAAAGCCCAGGAAATCACCAACAGCGATCCGGACAGCCACATACTGCTGCAGCAGTTCGAGAACCCGGCCAACCCGGAGATCCACGAGAAGACCACGGGCCCGGAAATCTGGAAAGACACCGATGGCAATGTGGATGTCGTGGTTGCAGGCGTGGGCACCGGCGGCACCCTGACCGGCGTCTCCCGCTACATAAAGCAGACCCAGGGCAAGGCCATCATCACCGTGGCAGTGGAACCGACCCTGTCGCCGGTCATTTCCCAGGCCAAGGCGGGCGAGGAACTCAAGCCCTCGCCGCACAAGATCCAGGGCATCGGCGCCGGTTTCATCCCCGGCAACCTCGACCTGAGTCTGGTTGACCGCGTCGAGCAGGTCGGCGACGAAGAAGCCAAGGACATGGCCCTGCGCATCATGCGTGAGGAAGGTATTCTCTGCGGCATTTCCTCCGGAGCGGCCATGGCTGCCGCCGTACGCCTGGCCGAGGAGCCGGCCATGCAGAACCGCACCATAGTGGTGATCCTGCCCGATTCCGGGGAGCGCTACCTGTCGACCATGCTGTTCAGCGACCTGTTCACCGAGCAGGAACTGGAACCCTGATCCCGGCTTCGGTACCGGCGGCGGCCGGTACCGAATTTCCTCGTCCCTGCTTCCGTCCACCCCGGCGACTGGCTATCCTGAGCACTTTAACAGGTTACAGGTGCTCTACATGTCAGACTCCGCCGCCCACATTGCCCGCCGTCTTCTGAACGCCTTCGATGATTATCGCGCGGCCTTCCGCGAGCTGACCATGGGCGCCCGCGCCCGCTTCGAACAGGCCCAGTGGGCCGAGATACAGGAAGCTTCGACGGCGCGAATCAACCTCTATGACGAACGCATATTTGAGACCCGTGACCGCCTGTCGGCCGATCCGGCCTGCAAGGACATTCTCGATGCCGACCGCTGGCCCGAGATCAAGGCAGCCTTCATCGAGCTGATCGACGGCCGGTTCGATGATGACCTGGCGGAAACCTGGTTCAACTCGGTCTTCTTCAAGATGCACCGCCATGACCAGATCAGCGACCGTACCATGTTCGTTCACAGTACCCGTCCGGCGGTGCGCCCACCGTCGCGCATCCCCCTGACCCGGGGCTTCATCTCTGGCGGCTGTCTGATGGGCCTGGCGCGGCAGATTCTCGACGAATACAGCTTCGATGCCCCCTGGGCCGACTACGAGCGTGATTGCCAGCTCATGGTGCACTGCCTGCGCCAGGGCCTGCCGGACTGGGCCCAGCTCGATCACGGCCTGACCGTGGAGCTGATCCAGCCGGTGTTCTATCGCAACAAGGGCGCCTATCTGGTGGGGCGCATCCTGAGCCAGGGGGAGAAATGGCCCTTCGTACTGGCCCTGGTTCACCGCGACAATGAAGGCATCAGTGTCGATACCCTGATCACCGACGAATCGGAGGTGTCGATCATCTTCTCCTTCACCCGCTCCTACTTCATGGTGGATGTGGCGGTACCGGTGGAAATGGTGAACTTCCTCAAGCGCCTGATGCCGAGCAAGCAGATCGCAGAACTCTATACTGCGCTGGGCTTCTACAAGCAGGGCAAATCAGAGTTCTACCGGGCACTGATCGACTACATGGCGCGCAATCCGGAGGACAGGTTCGTCATGGCCGAAGGCGTACGCGGCATGGTGATGACGGTCTTCACCCTGACCGGCTTCAACACCGTGTTCAAGATAATCAAGGACAGGTTCTCACCCTCCAAGCATGTCAACCGCGCCACCGTGATCGAGAAGTACCGTCTGGTGAAACGACATGACCGTGTCGGCCGCATGGCCGACACCCAGGACTTTGCCGATTTCCGTTTTCACCGGGACAGTTTCGAGCCCGAGTGCCTGGCCGAATTGCTGGAGGTCGCCCCTTCCATGGTGGTGCTGGAGGGCGATACCGTGCTGATCCGCCAGTGCTGGACGGAGCGGCGCATGATTCCGCTGAACATCTATCTGGAAACCGCCAGCGAAAGCCAGACCCGCGAGGCGCTGATGGATTACGGGCTGGCGATCAAGCAGCTGGCGGCGGCCAACATCTTCCCCGGCGACATGCTGTTGAAGAACTTCGGCGTCACCCGTCACGGCCGCGTGGTGTTCTACGACTATGACGAGATCTGCTACCTCACCGAGGTCAACTTCCGCCACATTCCCGAGCCGATGTATCCGGAACAGGAGATGTCCTCCGAGCCTTGGTATTCAGTCGGACCGAACGACGTGTTTCCCGAAGAGTTTCCGGTATTCCTGTTTGCCGACGTGCGGCTGCGCAGGATGTTCTCCCAGATGCACGGGGAGCTGTTCGACGCCGATTACTGGAAGGGATTGCAGAAGCAGATTCTCGAGGGCAAGGTAATTGACGTCTACCCCTACCATCGACCGGAGGAGAAAGACCTGGAGCGGGTCTGATCAGTGATCAAACCGAGCCGCCGGCGAAGGCTTGCAGCCCCGATGAAGCGAGGCTGCAAGCCTTTTTGAAAAATTCCGACGAAGGGCGTGCTATTTCTGGAAACTGACGTATACTGAAAATCGTTTGCTTGCCCCCAACTCGACAAAACTAATTTCTTGACTTGATCGGTGCAAAGGGGCAAAGTGAGCGCGTAGGTTTTCAAGAGATAGAGTAGTAGGCTGCAAGCGCACTTTCAGTACGTAAGTTTGTCATTCTCGCGATCTTTGATTCCCACGCTATTAATTGAGCAATATTTGCTCAAGTATTTCAATTTGATAGGAATTATCTGAAATGGCAACTGGTACAGTTAAGTGGTTCAACGACACCAAAGGCTTCGGCTTCATTACTCCGGACGGCGGCGGTGACGATCTGTTCGCCCACTTCTCCGAAATCAAGGTTCAAGGCTTCAAGTCCCTGGCGGAAAACCAGAAGGTGTCCTTCGACATCACTACTGGCCCCAAGGGCAAGCAAGCTGC
Organism: Halopseudomonas sp. Lyrl_26; assembly: GCF_051948695.1. NCBI lineage: Bacteria > Pseudomonadati > Pseudomonadota > Gammaproteobacteria > Pseudomonadales > Pseudomonadaceae > Halopseudomonas > Halopseudomonas sp. Lyrl_26. The sequence goes on along the minus strand of NZ_JAYJLH010000001.1, from coordinate 418,120 downwards.
AAACATTCAGATCATCGGCTAATCCCCGACTCTGAAGAGGAAAACCCGGCCGTGGCCGGGTTTTTCCGTTTCTGGCCGACTATAATGTCCGGCAGGTAAAAATCACTCGCCTGTGCCGCCCCGAAGTCGTACCCTATGCGGCAATGATACGAGGGCGACAGACACCCGCCATTCTGTTGCCGCCTCGCTCCAGACGTCCTGACCAAGAGGTTTCCGCAGTGGACAGCAGCAAACAGAAACAGACCCAATCACTTCACCTGAGCCTGTTCCGCGCCGCGGAAGCCATTGTCAGTGAACTCGGCGCCTCCCAGCTGACCTTTGCCACCCTGAGCGAACGCACCGGTGTGGATGAGGCCACCCTGAGCACCCTGTTCCCGAATCGCGAAGCCCTGCTGACAGCCATGATCGAACACCGCCTGGAGCGCTTCCGGGTGCGCTGGAACGCCTACGAGAGTGTGCTGCCGGACGAACCCATGCGCGAACTCAAGGCACTGCTGTTGAGCAACATGAGCGAGTCCACCGAGGAGAAGAACCTGGACTCTGCGATCTTCGCCGCCGCCGCGAGCAACCCTGCCCTGCTGCAGACCACCTCCGACGATGTCCAGGGTTTGTTCAACATTCTCGAGAAGTCCCCGCTGGGCCTGGCCCAGGCCGCCGTGCTGTTCTTCTCCGTGCGCGGCTACCGCCTGTTCGAGCAGATCGGCATCTGCCCGATGACCGACAACCAGCGCACGGAGTTTCAGGAGCAGATCATGCGCCTGGCGCGCCTGATGTACGAACAGAAGAGCGAAGAATAACCCGGTTTATCAGGCGGCAGTACTGCCGCCCCGCCAGTGCCGCCAGCCCAGCCGCAGACAGACAAAGCCGATATAGGCCACCGTCGCCAGCGACCCCACCAATGCCAGCTGCGCGAGCAGTGCAGCCGTATCTCCACCCGTACCCAACAGGGTTTCCAGCAGCCAGCCGATGAACGCCGGCGCCTGCCAGGGCTCCATGGGGTCCACCCTGGACGGGGTGAACAGGATCACCGCCATCAGGATCCAGAGCGGTTCGCGAATGAACCACCAGCCGACCCAGCGGGTCAACTGTGTCCAGGCCAGCCAGCAACATACTGCTGCCGCCAGATAAATCATCCACACTGTCTGGTATTCCGCTTCGTTGAACATGCTGGCAACCGGTAGTGAAAGAACGAACAGCTATAATATCTTTTTTTGTCCCTGGAGTCTTAAACCCATGTCCCTGTCAGCTCGCCGTGATGCCACGCCCGATCCCTACGCCTGGATGGAGCAGCGCGACAGCGACGAAGTGATCCAGCACCTGCACGCGGAAAACCGGCATACCGAGCAATGGCTTGCCGCACACAATGATCAGCGGGGGCAGCTGTTCGAGGAGATCCGCGGCCGTATCCGCGAGACCGATCTGTCCCTGCCGGCGATCTGGGGCCCCTGGCTGTACTACCAGCGCACCGAAGCCGGTGCCGAGTACCCGCGCTACTTCCGCAGCCCGCGCCCCGCCGATGGCAGCCTGGAAACCGATCCTGAGCAGGAAAAGCTGCTGCTGGACCTCAACCTGCTGGCGGGTGACGGCTTCCTGCAGCTGGGCGACTTTGCCGTCAGTCCGGACCACCAGTGGCTGGCCTACAGTCTGGATCGTCAGGGCAATGAGGAATACCAGCTGTATCTAAAGCACCTGGCCAGCGGCAATATCAGCGAGCTGCCGCTGGACCGCGCCGATGGCAGTCTGGTCTGGGCCAACGACAGTACTACCCTGTTCGCCATCAGCATGGACGAATCCTCGCGCCCGGCCACCCTCTGGCGCATGCAGCGCGGAACACCGGCGGTGCGCGTCTACCATGAGACCGATCAGCGCTTCTACCTGCATGCCTATCGCAGCAGCTCCGAGCAGTGGCTGATCCTTGCCAGCGACAGCAAGAACACCAGCGAAGTGCGGATAGTACCCGCCGATGAGCCCGCGGCCGACTGGCAGCTGCTGTCACGCCGCCACAGCGGCCATGAATACCATGTGGATCATGGGCCCCAGGGTCTGCTGATCCGCAGCAATGATCGGGGCGAGAATTTCGCCCTCTACCGGGCCGACCCCCTGCGACCACTGCGCCCCTACTGGGAGTTGCTGGTGGATGTGGACCCCGGTCGCACTCTGGAGGATTTCAGTGTCCAGCAGCACGGACTGGTGCTGCACTACCGCGAACAGGGCTTGCCCCGGCTCGAGGTCATGCCGACAGCGGGTGAAAGCTACCGGGTGGAAATGCCCGATACGGTCTACAGCCTCCATGTGCAGGGCGGTGAGGAGTACAGCAGCCCGCGCATCCGCCTGCGTTACGAGTCGCTCAATCGCCCGGCGCAGATTCGCGCCCTGGAGCTTGCCGGCGGCAGCCAGCAGATCCTCAAGCAGACGCCGGTGGAAGGGCCCTTCAGCCCCGACGACTACGAAGTGCGCCGGGAGTGGGCCATCGCGCCCGATGGCACCCGCATCCCCATCAGTCTGGTCGGCCGCCCCGCGGCCATGGCCGCCCCCTCCCCGCTCTACCTCTACGGTTATGGGGCCTATGGCGCCAGCATGGATCCCTGGTTCTCCCATGCCCGCCTGTCCCTGCTGGACCGCGGCTGGGTCTTTGCGATAGCCCATATCCGGGGCGGTGCAGACATGGGCGAGGCCTGGTACCAGAACGGCAAGCTGGAGCATAAGCACAACACCTTCAGCGACTTCATCGCCTGTGCCGAGCACCTGATCGATGAGGGCTACACCGACTCAGGCAAGCTGGTCATCGCCGGCGGCAGCGCCGGTGGTCTGCTGATCGGCAATGTACTCAACCAGCGCCCTGAGCTGTTTGCCACCGCCGTGGCCGACGTGCCCTTTGTTGATGTCTGGAACACCATGAACAATCCCGAGCTGCCCCTGACCGTTGGCGAGTACGAGGAATGGGGCGACCCCAACGATCCCGAGGTAGCAGAGCGCATTCGCAGCTATGCGCCCTACGAACAGGTCCGCGAACAGGCCTACCCGGCCCTGTTTGTCACCGCCGGTTTCCATGACATGCGGGTACAGTACTGGGAGGCTGCCAAATGGGTGGCCAAGCTCAGGCACCATCGCACCAACGATGCCCCGCTGCTGCTGCGGGTGCAGATGAGTGCCGGGCATGGCGGCGCGAGCGGCCGCTACCAGTCGATGAAGGAGCTGGCCGAGGAATACAGCTTCCTGCTGGCCGTGGCAGGCGAGGGTTCGAACCAGGCGTGATATCCGTCACGCCTCGTGCTGCCATTGAAATCGGCGTAACAGGCACCACCTTTACCCTAACGACAGTTGACTGATAAAGGTGCTGCATGACTGATCACGAAGGCCGGGTGGACAATATCGAGCGCGATGACAGCTCCCCGAGCACTGGCCTGGTTATTCCCAACCAGCGTCTGCCGGACAGACTCTATCTGCTGCCCATTACCAACCGGCCGTTCTTTCCCGCCCAGGTGATGCCGGTTGTCATCGATGAGCAGCCCTGGGCGGAAACCATAGAGCGGGTGGCCAATACCCCCCATCACGCCATATCGCTGTTCTGGATGGATGGCCCCTTGCCGCCCTCAGGCGAGGTGGACCCGGATCTGCTGCCCAGCACCGGCTGCGCGGTAAAGATCCATCACGCGGTAAAGGAAGACGGCAAGATCCAGTTCATCGCCCAGGGCCTGACCCGGGTGCGCATCACCCACTGGCTCAGCCGCAAGCCGCCCTATCTGGTCGAGGTGGAATACCCCGAAGCGCCGATCGACGAGCGTGACGAAGTGCGTGCCTACGCCATGGCACTGATCAATTCGATCAAGGAGCTGCTGCCGCTCAATCCGCTCTACAGCGAGGAGCTGAAAAACTACCTGAACCGTTTCAGCCCCAACGAACCCTCACCTCTGGCGGACTTTGCCGCAGCCCTGACCTCGGCAAAGGGCACCGAACTGCAGGACGCCCTGGATACCATTCCGGTGCTGCGCCGCATGCAGAAGGTACTGGTACTGCTCAAGCAGGAAATCGAGGTAGCGCGCCTGCAGGGCGAGATCAGCGCCGAGGTCAACCGCACCATCAGCGAGCAGCAGCGCAAGTTCTTCCTCAAGGAGCAGCTCAAGGTCATCCAGAAGGAGCTGGGCCTGTCCAAGGATGACCGCACCGCGGATATCGAACAGTTCCGCGAGCGTCTGGCAGGCAAGCAGCTGCCCGAGGCCGCCGAACAGAAGATCGACGAGGAATTGACCAAGCTGTCGATTCTGGAAACCGGTTCGCCGGAGTATGCTGTCACGCGCAACTATCTGGACTGGGCGACCTCCATCCCCTGGGGCGTGAGCCATGCCGACCGGCTCGACATCAAGCGCGCCCGGCGCGTGCTCGATCGCGATCACGATGGGCTGGAGGATGTGAAGCAGCGCATTCTCGAATTCCTCGCGCTGGGCACCTTCAAGGGCTCGGTCGGCGGCTCCATCATCCTGCTGGTCGGACCACCCGGTGTCGGCAAGACCAGTATCGGCCGCTCCATCGCCGAAAGTCTGGGCCGCCCCTTCTACCGCTTCAGCGTCGGCGGCATGCGCGACGAGGCGGAAATCAAGGGGCACCGCCGGACCTATATCGGCGCCATGCCGGGCAAGTTCGTTCAGGCCTTCAAGGAGGTCAAGGTGATGAACCCGGTGATCATGCTCGACGAGATCGACAAGCTCGGCAGCAGTCACCAGGGCGACCCGGCCTCGGCCTTGCTGGAAACCCTGGATCCGGAGCAGAACAGCCAGTTCCTCGACCACTATCTGGATCTGCGCCTGGATCTGTCGAAGGTGCTGTTCATCTGTACCGCCAATACCCTGGACAGCATTCCGGGCCCGCTGCTCGACCGCATGGATGTGATACGACTGTCCGGCTATATCGCCGAGGAAAAGCTGGCCATAGCCAAGAACCACCTGTGGCCGCGGCAGCTCGAGCGCGCCGGCCTCAAGCGCAGCCAGCTGCGTATTACCGACAAGGCGCTGCGCCTGGTGATCGAGGGCTATGCACGGGAATCCGGCGTGCGCAACCTGGAAAAGCAGCTGGCCAAGCTGGTGCGCAAATCGGTCATCCGCCTGCTGGATGACCCGGACCAGAAGATCAGCATCCGCCCGGCGGACCTCAAGGAGTTGCTCGGTACCCCGGTATTCCGGCCGGAAAAGGTGCTCAAGGGCGTCGGCGTAGTTACCGGCCTGGCCTGGACCTCCATGGGCGGCGCTACCCTGCCGATCGAAGCCAACCGGGTGCACAGTCTCAATCGGGGCTTCAAGATCACCGGCAAGCTCGGCGAGGTGATGCGCGAGTCGGCGGAGATCGCCTACAGCTACGTTTGCGCTCACCTGAAGCAGTACAAGGCCGATCCGAAATTCTTCGACGAGGCCTTCGTGCACATGCATGTCCCCGAAGGCGCCACACCGAAGGACGGCCCCAGCGCCGGCATTACCATGACCAGCGCTCTGCTCTCTCTGGCACGCAATCAGGCACCCAGAACGGGCGTGGCCATGACAGGGGAGATAACCCTCACCGGTCAGGTGTTGCCGGTGGGCGGAATCCGCGAGAAGGTGATTGCTGCCCGACGGCAGTCGATCTTCGAGCTGATCCTGCCCGAAGCCAACCGGGGAGACTACGAGGAACTGCCGACCTATCTCAAGGAAGGCATGACCCTGCACTTTGCCTCGCGCTACGAGGATGTGGCCAGGGTCCTGTTCGATTGAACGAAGGGGGCGGCAATGCCGCCCCCTCTCTGTTTCGCTACCGCCTCCCGGGCAACCTCAGGCCGGCTGCAACTGCGGATAACGTGCTTTCAGCTGCGCAATGCGGTCGGCATCGCCACCCAGCTCCAGCGCGACTTGCTCCTGCTCGGCGAAGGCCGCCCCCTCACCCAGTTCTGCCAGTACCCGCAGCATGCGCAGCCGCAGCTCCAGACGTTCGGGTTCATCGGCAATCGCCCGTTCCAGCATTATCCGGGCATCGGCAAAGCGCCCATAGGTCAGATACAGATCCACCCCGGTCAGGGGATCCACTTCCCGACTGCCCGGGACGATGATCGGCTGGTGTACCGGCTGCAGCGCAGGCTCTGCAAGTGCCTCTGGTTGCTCGTGCTCCTGCTCTCGACGGGGACGCAGCATCCACACCCCCGCCAGCACCGCCAGCAGCGAGGTCGGCAGCGGCCACCAGCGTGCCAGCCAGCCCGATTCTTCTGCCTGCTCCTGCGCCGCCAGCTGGTCCTGAGGTGCAGCGGACTCCAGCTCCTCGGCCGGCGCGGTCGTGGACTCAATCGCGCCGGAGAGGGGCTCGGCCCCTGCGTTCGCGGTCAGCGGCTGCGCGTCTCCCGCGGTGCCCGACAAGCCCGACTGCTCTGCGGAGGCAGGCTGCGCGATCTCCTTGCCGTTATCCCGGTGGAGGTTTCGCTGTTCCAGCTCGGCCTGCAGGCGAGCGATCTGGGCGTCGCGCTTTTCCAGTTCGGCCATCAGACCACGGAAGCGCAGTTCCAGGCTGTGCAGGCGCTCCTCGAGTTCCACATCAACCGGTAACGGCGACGGCTCTTCGATTCTCAACCGATCCCCGGCCACCCTTTCCGATGCCGGGGCTGCGGCAGGTGCACTGGGCGCTGGCTCAGCCACCGCGGTGGCTACCCGGGCCCGGTACTCCCGGGAGCCAGCCGGCAGCGTCAGCACCTGATCACTGCGCAAGCGGGTCGGGTCGCCGTTGACGAAGGCCTGGGGATTGAGGGCGAGGATGGCGTCCATCTGCTGCTGCAGGGACACGGCTTCACTGCTGCGCGTCGTCCGGGCAATGCTCCACAGGCTGTCGCCCGGGCGGGTCCGGTAGCGCTCGCTCCCCGCTTCAGGGGCAACGGCAGCAGGCGCCACTTCTCGCGCTGGGGCCCTCGCCGGGGCCGGTACCGGCGCGGCGGCAGACTGCACAGCTGCCCGGGGTGCAGCGACGCTGTCGATGGTCACCGGGGACGGAGCGTACAGCGGCGGATCCAGCAGCACGGTGTATTCGCGCAGCAACGCGCCATCGGGGCGATCCAGCTGAACCAGGAAGTTCAGATAGGGCTCGCGCACGGGTCGACTGGATTCAACCCTGATCACCAGCCGACTGTCGATGACGGTCGATACGAAGCGCAGGTCGGTGAGGAAGAAGGGACGCTCTATCCCGGCGCGCTCGAACGCCTCGGCACTGGCCAGGCTGGCGCGGATGTCCCCCGGCCCGATGCCGGCAACATCGCGCAGTTCAATGGTAGCCGCCAGGGGCTGATTGAGGGCCGACTGCAGGTGCAGGTCCCCCAACCCCAGCGCCAGTCCGTATCCGCTGTGCAGGGCGGCCAGCGATGCCACCCCCAGTATCAGTCGGCGTTGAATTTTCATTGTGAGTCGTCCCTGAGTTGGTTGGAGCATCGCCCAGGTCTGGCAAGACGGGCCGCAGATAGCCACTAGTATGACATTACTTCGACAGCAAGCGAATACAACTGGTCGACAATACCGTCAAATTTCCGAAGCCTGTCGCCCTCGCCAAGCCCGATTCGCCACCTGCTTGACGCCACGCCGAGCCGTCGCAGCGCCCCGGGTTTGAGGTAGAATGGTGTCCTTTGCGCAACCACCGGACACACCATGAGTGATGTAGACCGCCTCTTTGCCACCCCCCTGGCGCAGGTAAGCGATTTCGTCTTCGACGAGAACGTGGCGCGGGTGTTTCCCGACATGATCAAGCGCTCGGTTCCCGGTTATCCGACCATAGTCGAGAACATCGGTGTGATTGCCGCGCACTATGCCCAGCCGGGTACCCTGATCTATGATCTGGGCTGCTCCCTGGGCGCCGCCACCCAGTCCATGCGCCGCCATCTTCGTCAGGAAGGCTGTCGCATCCTCGCGGTGGATAACGCCGCCGCCATGGTGCAGCGCTGCGCCGAGTACTTGAGCGCACAGGATTCCATGATCGAGGAACTGGTGCCGGCCACGGTCATGCAGGCGGACATTCTCGATCTGGATTTCGAGCCCTGCTCGGTGGTGGTGCTCAACTTCACCCTGCAGTTCATTGCTCCTCCCCAGCGTCTGGCATTGTTGCAGCGCATCCGGCAGGCCCTGCTGCCCGGCGGCATTCTGATCCTCTCGGAGAAATTCCGTTTCGCCGATGATCAGGAGCAGGAGCGTCTGGAGCAGGTGCATTACGCCTTCAAGCGGGCCAATGGCTACAGCGACCTGGAGATCGCCCAGAAGCGCAGCGCCATCGAGAATGTCATGCTGCTCGACACCCCGCAGATTCACCTGTCGCGCCTGGAGCAGGCAGGGTTCAGTCAGGCCTACAGCTGGTTCCAGTGTTTCAACTTCGGCTCGATAGTGGCGCACGCGTGATCGATTATTCCCCGCTTTTCCGCACCCTCGAAAATACCCCGCTGGATCACTGGCTGGACGATCTGCCACAGGCGCTGGATCAGCGTCTGGAGGATGCCCGTCGCCACGGCGATCTGCCCCGCTGGCAGGCCAGCCTTGCCCTGCTTCCCGAGCACCGTCCCGCCAGCGTGGAGTTGGATCCCTGCGTGCGTATTGGCAGCGCCGACGAACTCGACGAGCAGCAGCAGGGTCGGCTGCTCGAGGGACTGAAGGGTCTGCACCCATGGCGCAAGGGCCCCTTCGAGCTGTTCGGCGTGCACATAGATACCGAGTGGCGCTCGGACTGGAAGTGGGAGCGCATAGCCGCGCATCTGGACCTGGGCGGCAAACGGGTGCTGGACGTCGGCTGCGGCAACGGCTATCACATGTGGCGCATGTGGCAGGCCGGGGCAGCGCTGGTCATCGGCGTGGATCCCAATCTGCTGTTCCTCACGCAGTTCCAGGCGGTGCGGCGCTATGTGCCTGAAGCGCCGGTGTGGCAGCTGCCTTTCACTCTGGAGGAGCTGCCCGAGCCCACCGCCGGCTTCGACACCCTGTTCTCCATGGGCGTGCTCTACCACCGCCGCTCGCCCATGGACCACTTGCTGCAGCTCAAGGCCTGTCTCAGACCCGGTGGTGAGCTGGTGCTGGAAACCCTGGTGATCGAGGGGGATGATCAGCAGTGCCTGTTGCCCGAGGACAGGTATGCGCAGATGCGCAATGTCTGGTTTCTGCCCTCGGTCCCGCTGCTGGAGCGCTTCCTGCGCCGCTGCGGTTATGATCAGGTGCGCTGCATCAACCTGAACCGCACCTCGACGCAGGAGCAGCGCAGCACCGAGTGGATGCGCTTCCAGTCCCTGCCGGACTTCCTTGACCCGCAGGACCCGCTGCGCACCCGTGAAGGCTACCCGGCTCCCCTGCGGGCCACCCTGGTCGCCCGGCGCCCCTGATCAGCGGTCGCGCTCGCCGGTCTGACGCAGACCGGCGATCCAGCCAAGGGCGAACCAGGCGGGCGGCATATCCGGCCAGTCCTCCTCCCCCAGCCCCTCGACCCCATACCCCGGCACGCCGGCTCTGGCCAGCAGTTGGCTGTGCCACCAGCGCATCAGGCGGCCCTCGCCCGCCACGAAGCGGTTGGCCAGCTCACCCCGCAGGCGCAGCGGCAGGGATTCCAGCAGCAGACTGTCCAGCTCACGGAACAGGCGCAGCTCGTTCTCCAGATAGGCCGAACGGGCCGCCACCGGTAACCCCAGCAAGGCGACCAGGGTCTCCAGCTGCGCGGCATATTCCCGATGGCTGTGCAGTGGATCCAGGCGCTGGCGCCAGTCCAGCTGCAGCCGCTCGACCGCCTCCACCAAAGCTCGGACACCGGCACTGGGCGCGTCCAGCAGACTGGCCAACAGCTGACGCTCAACCAGCGGCAGATCGGCCAGCAGCAAGGCCAGCTCCGCAGAACTGGAGCCGGGCCGCGGCTGCCAGCGGCTGGCATGGCCATCGGGGATCGCACCGAGGCGCTGGCTGCGTTCCGGCCAGGGTACCGGCGACAGCTGCTCCTGCAGGCGCTCCAGCCCCTGTTTCAGCTGCCCCTTGCCCTGCTCCAGCCAGCGCTGCAAGCGCGCCCGGTACTCGGCACTACGCCTTGTCATCGGTCACCCGCCCCAGCCGTTCGCGGATGCTCCGCACAATTCCCCGGTTGTCCTCGACCAGCCCCTGCTGATCCTGCAGGGGCACCGCACGGCACAGATCCAGCGTGAAGTGCCCCAGGCGCGCGCTGTACAGGCCCACCCCCACACCCTGGCCAACCCGGGCGGCGAGCTTTTCCAGCACCCCGGACAGCAGACTGTCGGTCAGCGCACCTATGGCCACCTCGGTCCCACCGGCCAGGGCAATGTTGCGCAGCACATGGCGGGCCAGCCGCCAGCTGCTCACCTGACTGACCGGCAGGCCGTAGCAAAGGGCGATCCGGCGCATCATGCGCAGGTTGCGCCAGAGCACCAGCAGGATATCCACTGCCACCCAGGGGCTGGTCGCCACCAGCAGCCCGGTGGCCACGGCGTCACGCTGCAACATCTGTCGCGCCTGGACATCCAGCGGCTGATAGAACTGCCGGCTCAGCCGTCGACTGATCTCGTCGGCACTGTAGGACTGGTCCAGATCGGCGCAGGCCGCATTCATCTGCGCCGCCAGGGGCGTGTCCTCATACAGCGCCTGGAGCCGATCCAGCCAGTCCAGCGCCAGGCGCTCGCGCGGATCGGCCAGCGCCGCCTGCATTTCCAGCCGCAGCTGTTCCACTTCGGTAAGTCGGGCACGCTGGCGCCGGACATCTGCCCAGGCCTTGAGACCGGTGCCGGCGAGCACCGCACCCAGCCCGCCGAGCATTGCTCCGGCCACGGGATGCCACTGCCAGGCCGCCCAGCTCCACTGCCCCCACTCCCACAGGGCCACCCCCAGTACCGTGACCAGCACCAGGCGCAGCAGCCGACCGGGCCAACGGCTGCGCGGCGGTGCGTTGTCCAGCCCGGGAGGCGTGGCGCCGATCGGCTCGCGAACCTCGGGCGGAGGCTGCATACCCGCCTCGCCGAGGATGCGGGTGGCCTGCGGTCCGGGTGCAACGGACTCATTCAGGGTTTCGAGTATGCGCGTCTTGTTGCTCACAGTGCGGCTCCTTCGAGCATCCAGCCCAGCAGCTCATCCATGCGGTAATGGGGAAAGGGCTCGTTGCGATGCAGACCCGGCGGCGGGCGCAGCTCCAGCAGCTCGGGGCCATCGACCTGCAGATCCAGCGGCAGGTGGGTCGGAATGCTGCCGGGCTGATAACGCACCCAGCCGGTCTGGCCCTGCAGACCGGCCACCAGCGCATCGCCCTCCTGGCGCGTGGCGCGGACCGCCGCCAGCGGAAAGCCGCGCACTTCCACGCCGCCGTGGCGTACATCGGAGAGGCTGTCGGTCAGCAGATCCTCCAGACACTGCTGCACCGCGCGCTGCTGCTCCGCAGAGACCTGATCCACCTTGGTCGCACACACCGCCAGGCGGCTGATGCGCGGCTGCCAGAACCGTCGCCAGAGGCTGTTGCGCCCGTAACGGAAGCTCTGCAGCACTGCCTCCAGCGCCCCCTTGAGATCGGACAGCGCCGCCTGCCCGGCGTCCATGGGGCTGAGCATGTCGACCAGCAGTATCTGCCGGTCCAGGCGGCTGAAGTGTTCGTCATAGAAGCCCTTGACCACGAAGTCCCGGTAATAGCGGAACCGCGCTTCACACTCGGCCCACCAGCTGCCCGCCCCGGTGGCGGTATGCCGGTTGCCTGCCAGCAGCGGAACGAACAGCAGCATCTCCGCTGCGATGCCGGATCCCGGCAGCAGAAAGCGACCGGGCTGATTGCGCGACAGTCCCGCCTCGCTGCGGCTGCGCTGGAGAAAATCCGTCCAATCCCGGCGCAGCTGCTGCAGCAGGGACGCATCCAGCGGTGCCTGCGGATCGATCGCCAGCAACCGGTCACGCAGCGGGCCGGCCAGGCCGCGGCGGGGCTCGAGTTCGAGCCAGTCTCGCATCTGCTCGCACCACTGGCCGTAATCCAGCTCCAGCAACGGCAGGTCCAGGAGCCACTCCCCCGGGTAATCGAGAATCTCGATACGCAGAGACCGGCTGGGTTGCACCCGCCGCAACAGCCCCGTCTGACGAAAGCGCAGGTCGATCACCACCCGTGACAGATCGGTGGTGGAGGACGGCCAGCGCGCGGGGTTGTCCGACAGCGCCTGCAGAGCGTCCAGATAGGCGAAGGCCTGCTCTACCCCGTCACGCTGCCAGCGTACCGCCTCCAGCCGGTCAAAGGGGGGCCTGCGCGCCAGCAGTCCCCGCTGGTGGTTCTCCAGCTGGTTGATCAGGCTGGTGATGAAGGTGGTCTTGCCCGCCCGGCTCAGCCCGGTCACCCCCACCCGCAACCGCGCGTTGCCCAGCGCCGGGGCGTGCTGTTTCCAGTCCGTGATCCAGTGCGGCTTCTTCAACGCAGCCATGCAGGCACCCCCGAAGTCATGTATGGTCTAGGGGCCCAGTATCGCACAACCAGCAACGGGGAGATTCAATGGCGTATACAGACACCCACAGCAAGGCCATCGGCTATCTGTTATGGATTTTCGGCTTCATGGGGGCCCACCGCTTCTATTACGGCAAACCCTGGACGGGGACCCTGTACTTCTTCACCCTGGGCCTGTTCTTCATTGGCTGGATCATTGACCTGTTTCTGATCCCGTCCATGGACCGGCAGGCGGATTCGCGCTTCCGCGCCGGGCGGATCAACTTCAACCTGACCTGGATACTGCTGACCTTCCTCGGCGTGTTCGGCGCCCACCGCCTGTACATGGGCAAGTGGGTCACCGCCATCATCTACTTCTTCACCGGCGGCCTGTTCCTGCTCGGCGTGCTCTACGACTACTGGACGCTGAACGAGCAGATCTCGCAGAAGAACATAGAGAAGGCCTGGTAGCCAGGCCCTTCCCGCTCAGACCGGATCGTTGCGGGTCAGCAACTCATCCGGCAGATGCATCACCCAGTCTTCCTGCCTGGGCGGCATCTGCAGGTGGTACCCCTGCCCCTGCAGATTCTCCAGCACCTGATGAATATCCTCCCTGGCCAGCTTGCGCTCGGGGCTGAGGATCAGGTCCATGGAGTGCTCGGGCTTGCCGAACAGACGCAGCAGGTCCTCAGGCACGCCGGCGAGCCCCTTATCCCTGGGGACATACAGGTACATGCCGTCCTTGCGCGGACTGCGATAGATAGAGCACAGCACTTTCATGCCTTGTTTCCCTCGTTGACGGATGGATTGGCCAGGGCCAGCAGCTCTGCGCCCATCAGCTCGCGACGCCAGCCGGTGAGCTCATCCGGCAGGCGATAGGGGCCGCAGGGGTAACCGGTGCGGACCATGGCCTCCAGGGTCTTCTTGCGCAGCATCAACTCTGCGGCCATGCCCAGACGCTCGGCGTGGCGCTGACCCACCTTGCGCAGCGCCTTGAGCAGGCGGTTGGCGTCCGCCGGCAAGGGTTCAGGCAGGGGTTCGGGCCATTGCTGCTCCGGCACCTGCTGGCCTTCGGCGATCAGTCGCAATATGGTCTCGCCGTCCTGACGTACGGTCCGCGGATGCATGTCCTCCATCCGCGACAGCTGCGACAGGGTTGAAGGCTGACGCTGGGCCAGCGGACAGAGCACAGACTCGCGCAGCAGGCGGTTGCGCGCCACATCACGCTGACGGGCGGTCCGTTCACGCCAGGCGCAGAGCACCCTGAGCACCGCCAGTTCAGACGGCTTCAGACGCCAGGCCTGCTTGATCTTGCGCCAGGCCTGATCCGGGTCAGGCAGCTGCCGGGCATTGGCCTCCAGCTCGGCGGTGTCCTCGAGCAGCCAACTGGTCAGCCCGGCTTGATCCAGCCGGGGAGCCAGCACCTTGTAGATCTCTGCCAGATGCTGGGTATCGTCCACCGCATACTGCAGCTGCCGGGGGCTCAGGGGACGCTGCAACCAGTCGGAGCGCGTCTCTTCCTTGGGCAGATCCACGTTCAGCAGGCCGCTGACCAGGCGCGAGTAGGACATGGAGAAATCCATGCCCAGATAGGCTGCGGCGATCTGGGTGTCGAACAGGGGCGCCGGCAGGGCACCACACAGGTGCTGGAACACTTCCAGATCCTCGCTGCAGGCGTGGAACACCTTCACCACGCCCGGCGCTTGCAGCAGCGCTATCAGGGGTGACCAGTCACTGATTGCCAGCGGATCGATCAGCGAGGAAGTGCAGCCGTCGCCGACCTGGATCAACCCGGCGATGGGAAAGTAGGTTTCGGTGCGAACGAACTCGGTGTCCATCGCCACGAAGGGCAGCGTCAGCCAGCGCTCGCAGCAGGCGGCGAGGTCGGCATTGCAGGTGATCATGTGAGGGGGAGCCTCGGTTGACGTCATAAGCTATCCAGTTCCGTAACGGGCCATGCGGCCCCGGCGCGAAGTATACCCGAGCCGCCTGCCCCGGCGGGCGACGACTTGGCGAGAAGTTGTAACCGACTCCCATCTCTGCCTGTATCAATGATGACAACAGGGTTCAAGATTGATCGCCATCAACCGATAAAGAGACTGACAACATATAATCTGCACTGCAGAAAATGCCATCCGGGAGTCGAAATGGATTTTTTTCAGAACCTACAGCTCAAGTACAAGTTCTGGGCTGTCAACAGCGTAACCTTCATCAGCACCCTGATTCTGGTACTGGTTGCCCTGGGGGTCGAACAGGATCGAATCCATACCGAACGCAAGCGCCTGGCTGCTGAACTGGTCATCCCCGGTGGTACCGCCAGCGCTCCGGACGGGCTGCGCTGGCTGGATGCGTCCTCCGCGGGCAACCGCCTTTCCGGCAGCCCGGTGTGGATCCCCGCCGAGGCTCTGCGGGTAACGATTTCAGCCCCTCTGCTGGGCGCCTGGGCCGTGAACAAGGACGGCCAGGGCCGGTTGCTGGGCGTAGAAAAGCAGAACTACCTGGCGCTGCTCATCGAGCGGGCTCCCTTGTACGCGGTGGTGGTACTGGTGCTGATGCTCGCGGTGCTGACCGTGTCGCAGATCCTGATCTCCTTCATCACATCCAATATCCGTGCCCTGCGTGATGTCATGCTCACTGTGCAGAACACCGGGGACCTCACCCTGCGCGCCGATGCCGCCAGCCGTGATGAGGTCGGGGCCATGGCCCGGGCCTTCAACGCCATGCAGAGTGCTCAGCAGGAAGTCGTCGGCACCGTGCGCCTTGCCGCAAGCCAGCTGGAACAGGGCACCAACGAAATGGCCCGGCTGATGGCCGGCGTCAAGGACGGCATGGTTACCCAGCAGGGCGAGACTGACATGGTTGCCGCCGCCGTCAATGAAATGAGCGCAACCGTCCAGGACATTGCCGGCAACACCGCCGTGACCCGTGACCAGTCCACCCAGGCCGATGCCCTCGCCCGCCATGGCCGGGACCAGGTGCTGCGGGTGAGCCAGACCATCACCGGCCTGGCCACCAGCATAGAGCGCTGCACCCAGCACATGCAGAAGCTGGAAGGCCACAGCCAGGAGATCAGTGGCGTGGTGCGGGTGATCCGCGATATCGCCGAACAGACCAATCTGCTGGCGCTGAACGCCGCCATCGAAGCGGCCCGTGCCGGCGAATCGGGCCGCGGCTTTGCCGTGGTGGCTGACGAAGTGCGCGCCCTGGCCCAGCGGGTGCAGAGCTCCACCGACGAGATCCAGCGCATGATCGAGGCCCTGCAGACCGGCACCCATGCAGCGGTTGGCGATATGGAAGACAGCGCCCGCCTCACCCACGAATCGGTACAGCAGGTGGAAGAGGCCGGTCAGTCACTGGCCGAGATCACTTCCTCGGTCAGCCAGATCAGCGGTGGCAACAGCGAAATTGCCTCGGCCGTGGAGCAGCAGAGCATCGCCGCCGAATCCATTACCCAGAGCGTGATCCAGATCCGCGATGTCACCGAACAGACGGTGATGCAGACAGTGCAGAGTGCCGCCACCAGCGAGCAGCTGGCCACCCTCGCCCACCAGCTCAATGCCGCCGTGGGCCGGCTGAAGACCTGACCTGCAGACCTTCCTCCGCGACAGCCGCGGAGGAAGAACTCGGTGAGTTACTGCAGAGCGATGCGGTCGCGGTTACGCTCGACGGTCGCCGGCCCTATGCCCTTGACCATGGCCAGCTCCTCGACGTCGGCAAAATTGCCGTTTTCCTCGCGGTAACTGACGATGGCCTCGGCCTTGGCCAGACCGATCCCGCTCAGGGTCTCGGCGATTTCCGCAGCACTGGCCTGGTTGATGTTGACCGTAACCAGAGGCGCTTCGCTCACTTCCGCCAGAACGGGATGGGCGAGCAGGACGCTCAGACTCAGCATGATGGCGCTTATCAGTGATTTCATGAACTTTCTCCTTAGTGGAAATGGACCCGCAACAGAGGGAGAAAACCTGAACCGATGCACATCGATGACGCTGAGCTTCCCTGCGGCACAGGCAAGCTACCTGCAACCGGCGCCAGGCTGAAGCCCGAGAGCGTGGATCTGTGAAGAACGTCCCACTCGCGACGCGTCTGGTCTGTGGCCTCTATAGCGTGCCGCCGCATTTGATGCCAAAATGCCTCTACACCCGAACCCAAGGAAGCGCCGTGCCCGATGCGATCCCCCTGCTGATCTGCGACGACTCCGGCATGGCCCGCAAGCAGCTCATGCGGGCCCTGCCCAGGGGCTGGCCGTTCCGCATCACCCAGGCCGACAACGGCCAGGCCGGTCTGGAGGCGATTCGCGCAGGCCTCGGCGAGATAGTTCTGCTCGATCTGACCATGCCCGAACTGGACGGCTTCGAGGTCCTGCGCCGGATGCGCGAGGAACGGCTGCAGGCTCAGGTGATCGTCATCTCCGGCGACGTGCAGGAGGAAGCCATCCGCCGCGCCCTTGAGCTGGGTGCGCGCAGCTTCATCAGAAAGCCTGCCGATGCAGGCCAGTTGGAACAGGCGCTGCTGGCCCTGGGGGTGCACGCCCCGACAATCGACCCGAGCCTACCGGCAGCGGAGCTGGATCTGCCCAGCGTGGGCTTCAGGGATGCTTTCCGTGAGGTGGCCAATATCGCCATGGGCCGGGCAGCCGAGCTGCTGGCCCGCGTTCTTGGCGTCTTCATCAAGCTGCCCGTCCCCAACGTCAACATTCTCGAGGTAGCCGAGCTGCACATGGCCCTGGCTGACGCCCAGGGCAACCGCCAGGTCTCGGCCATCTGCCAGGGCTATATCGGTAGCGGCATTGCCGGCGAGGCCCTGCTGATATTCCACGACTCCCAGATCAGTGATGTTGCCCGGTTGCTGAAGCACCAGTCCGGCAACAGCTCGCCGCTGGAGCTGCAGCTGGACCTGGCCGCCATTGTCATCGGTGCCTGCCTCAATGGCATCTGTGAACAGCTGGATCTGCAGCTGTCATCGGGCCACCCCATGGTACTGGGGCAGCACTGCACCATCGAGGAGCTGATCCGGGTCAACCGCAATCGCTGGAAGCGCACCCTGGCGGTGGAAATCAGCTACGCGCTGGAGGACCATGACATCAAGTTCGACCTGCTGTTGCTGTTCACCGAGGCATCGGTACAGGTACTGCAACGCAAGACCGCCCTGTTGATCAACTGAGAATGCAAGCGGAGACCGGCATGTCCACCTTACTTGATGTCAGTGAATTGCACTGGTTGCTGGACATAGTCCAGAGCATCGATGTCGGTGTCGTGGTGCTGGACCGGGAGTACCGCATCCAGGTATGGAACAGTTTCATGGAAAACCATTCGGGCAGGCCGGCCAGCCAGGTCAGCCAGCGCTCGATGCTGGAGCTGTTTCCGGAGATAGATCAGGCCTGGTTCACCAGCAAGGTGGAAACCGCGCGCATGCTCGGCACCCGGGTGTTCACCATCTGGGAGCAACGCCCCTACCTGCTGAGGTTCAGCAACTATCAGCCGATCACCGGCCTGGCGGACCACATGTACCAGAACGTCACCATACTGCCCCTGCGCACGGTCAACGCGAGCACCGGGCATGTGTGTCTGATCATCTATGACGTGACCAATGTAGCGGTGAACAAGCTGCAACTGGAGGCAGCCAATGCGCAGCTGCAGCAGCTGGCTCTGCATGACGGTCTGACCGGCCTGCTCAACCGCCGGCACTGGGAAAGCTGTCTGGAGAGGGAGTTTTCCAGGCATACCCGCTACAACAACCCGGCCAGCCTGGTGATCTTCGACATCGACCACTTCAAGCAGTTGAATGACACCTACGGCCATCAGGCCGGGGACGAGGTCATCCGCCAGGTGGCGGCGCTGACGCGGGGCATGGTGCGGGAAACCGACTACGCCGGTCGCTACGGGGGTGAGGAATTCGCCATACTGCTGACCGATACCTCACTGGAGGGAGCAGCGCTCTTCGCCGAGCGCCTGCGTCAGGCCGTCGAACGGCTGGAGATTGCCTATGACAAGTACCTGCTGCGCTGTTCCATCAGCCTGGGCGTGGCCTGCATCCATGGCAGCATGACCGGCTACCCGCTGTTGATCGAGGCGGCCGACAAGGCGCTTTACCGCTCCAAGCAGGCCGGCCGCAACCGCGTGACCCTGAGCGGCGCGGCGACAGGCCACTGACGCGGGTCAGCCGCGAACGGCCTCCAGACCTCGCTGCAGGTCCGCACGCAGGTCTTCCACATCCTCCAGCCCCACTGCCAGCCGTATCAGGCCGTCGCGGATGCCTGCGGCTTCGCGGGTTTCGGCGGGAAGCCGACCGTGGGTGGTGCTGGCCGGATGGGTGATGGTGGTCTTGGCATCACCGAGGTTGGCGGTAATGGAAACCACCCGGGTTGCATCAATGAAGCGCCAGGCCGCCTCGCGTCCACCCCGCACCTCGAAGCTGACCACAGCACCGAAGGCCGACTGCTGACTGCAGGCCAGTGCATGCTGGGGATGACTCGGCAGACCGGCGTAATAGACTTTCTCCACCTCCGGCTGCTGCTCCAGCCAGCGGGCCAGTTCCAGCGCCGAGGCGCAATGGGCAGCCATGCGCAGGCGCAGGGTCTCCAGGCCCTTGAGGAACACCCAGGCGTTGAACGGGCTCAGCGAAGGCCCTGCGGTACGCAGGAAACCGACGACCTCCTGCATGTGCTCGTGCCGACCAGCGACCACACCACCCAGGCAGCGGCCCTGACCATCGATGTACTTGGTCGCCGAATGGATGACGATGTCCGCGCCCAGCGCCAGGGGCTTCTGCAGCGCCGGGGTACAGAAGCAATTGTCCACCGCCAGCAGTGCACCCTGCTCCTGCGCCACCCGGGCCAGGGCTCGGATGTCCACCAGCTCCGCCAGCGGGTTCGACGGGGACTCGACGAAGAACAGTCGGGTATTGGGCTTGCAGGCGGCTCGCCAGCGGTCGATATCCGACAGACCGACGTAGTCGACCTCGACACCGAAACGCTTGAAGTACTTGTCGAACAGGCTGACCGTGGCGCCGAACACGCTGCGCGACACCAGTATGTGATCACCTGCACTGCACAGGCTCATCACCGTGGCCAGAATGGCGGCCATGCCCGAGGCCGTGGCGACCGCCTGCTCGGCACCCTCCATGGCCGCGATGCGCTCCTCGAAGGTACGCACCGTGGGGTTCATGTAACGGGAATAGACGTTGCCCGGCTGCTCACCGGCAAAGCAGGCGGCAGCTTCGGCCGCACTGCGGAACACATAACTGGAGGTGAGGAACAGGGCTTCACCGTGCTCCCCTTCCGGCCCTCGGGTCTGCCCGGCACGCACCGCCAGGGTATCGAATCCGGCTCCATCCAGATCGCTGTTCAGCCGGCCCGGCTGCCATTGGGAATTCATTTCGGCTCTCCACCGTCGTTGTGCAGGCCCATGACCTCGTTGTCGACATTGACCATGGAGCGGGCCGCATCGTTGCGCGAGCGCTCGATCTGTCCCAGGTAGAACTCGTTGACGTCACCGGTCACGTAGTTGCCGTCAAATACCGAGCAGTCAAACTGGGTGATGGCCGGGTTGCCTTCGCGGACCGCATCGACCAGATCTCCCAGGTCCTGATAGATCAGCCAGTCGGCGCCGATCAGCTCCGCCACCTCGTCCACAGTGCGGTTGTGAGCGATCAGTTCGTGGGCCGAAGGCATGTCGATGCCGTACACGTTGGGATAACGCACTTCCGGTGCCGCAGAGCAGAAGTAGACGTTCTTCGCCCCTGCTTCGCGGGCCATCTGGATGATCTGACGGCAGGTGGTGCCCCGTACGATGGAGTCGTCCACCAGCAGTACGTTCTTGCCGCGGAACTCCAGCTCGATGGCGTTGAGCTTCTGGCGCACGGACTTCTTGCGCGCCGCCTGCCCCGGCATGATGAAGGTACGGCCGATATAACGGTTCTTGACGAAGCCCTCACGGAACTTGACACCCAGCCGGTTGGCCAGCTCCACCGCCGAGGTGCGGCTGGTATCCGGGATCGGGATGACCACGTCGATGCCATGGTCCGGCCGTTCGCGCAGGATCTTTTCCGCCAGCTTCTCGCCCATGCGCAGACGGGCCTTGTATACCAGGATGCCATCAATGATGGAGTCCGGGCGGGCCAGGTAGACGTGCTCGAAGATGCAGGGGGCATACTTAGGGTTGTCGGCGCACTGGCGGGTGAAGATGCGGCCATCCTCGGTGATGTAAACCGCCTCACCCGGTGCCAGGTCGCGGATCACCTCGAAGCCCAGGGCATCCAGTGCCACACTCTCGGAGGCAACCATGTATTCGGTGCCCTCGTCGGTCTCGCGCTTGCCATAGACGATGGGGCGGATGCCGTTGGGGTCGCGGAAGCCGACCAGGCCGTAGCCGGTGATCATGGCCAGCGCGGCGTAACCGCCCCGGCAGCGCTCATGCACCCCTCGCACGGCCTTGAAGATGTCCTCTTCGGTGGGGCGCAGCTTGCGCTCACGGGCCAGCTCATGGGCAAACACGTTGAGCAGCACTTCGGAATCAGAGTTGGTATTGACGTGCCGCAGGTCCGCCTCGTACAGCTCCTTGGACAGCTGCTCGACATTGGTCAGGTTGCCGTTGTGCGCCAGGGTGATGCCGTAGGGGGAGTTCACGTAGAACGGCTGGGCCTCGGCCGAGGTCGAGGAGCCGGCGGTGGGATAACGTACATGGCCCAGCCCCATGGTGCCGACCAGGCGCTGCATGTGCCGCTGGTGGAACACATCGCGAACCAGACCGTTTTCCTTGCGCAGGAACAGCCTGTCCCGGTCGCAGGTCACTATGCCGGCGGCGTCCTGGCCGCGATGCTGCAGGACGGTCAGAGCATCGTAGAGCGCCTGGTTGACGTTCGACTTGCCCACTATGCCAACAATGCCACACATGGCTGAATACCTTCTTTCGTTGAAAAATTGGACACACCGGAAGCGATTCAACGCTCCGACATCAGCGACCGAAGAGCCCCAGAATGAAATTCTTTGACCAATCTGCCACCAGCAGAAAATGAGGAATGAGTGTTGACTCGCGCCACCAGGCATCACCCTCGACAGGCGCCAGGCTCAGCAGCCCTACCGCCACCACCACCAGCAGCGCACCGCGGGCGGCACCGAACACCATGCCGAGAAAGCGGTCCGTGCCGGTGAGGCCGGTTACCAGTACCAGCTGGCCGATCAGGTAATTGATCAGCCCGCCCAGAATAAGGGTCAGGACAAACAGGATGGCGCAGGCAGTGATCACCCGGATGGATGGGGTAGCGATATAGTCCACCAGCAGGTCGGCCAGAGCTCCGCCGAACAACCAGGCCACCAACCCGGCAACAACCCAGGTCAGCAGGGAGAGCGCTTCCTTGACGAAGCCACGGGCCAGGCTGATCAAGGCGGAAATCGCAATTATGGCAACAATGGCCCAGTCAACGCCGACGAGTGTCACGGTCAGGCACCAAGAAACGAAAAACGCATTCTACCAGAGCGACCCTGCACATCGGAACAGGCAATCCACCACCTGGCATTCGCCTCGACCCCCGGCTCAGGGAGCCCGGGTCGACTCATCGTGCGCCACCACCAGTCCCTTGCTGCTGTGTCGGCGCTCGAGCTCATCACGCACCCGCACTGCGGCTTCCCGGGAATTGAGCGGACCGACATAGACACGGACGATTTCCTTGCCCGCCGATTGCCCCACCCGGGTGTAGGCGTTGTAGCCCTGCCCAGCCAGGGTCTGGCGGAAGCTTTCGGCATTGGCGGCGCTGGAAAAACTGCCCTGCTGCACGACCCAGCCACCGATGGCAGGGGCGGAAGAGGCTGTCGGTGCCGTCACTTCGGCTGCCGGAGGGGCTGTGGGAGGCTCGGCCACGGGAGCGGGCTCCGCCGGCGGCGCGACCGGCGCCGGCGCTTCGACCACGGGAGGCGAAACCGGCTCGGCTTGGACGGGCGGCGCTGGGATCTCCGGCACCGGCGCAGGTTCGGGCAGTGTCGGGGGCAGCGCACTCAGCATGTCGCTGTCGTCCATGACCGGCGCCGCAGGCACCTCGACCTCCACCTGAACGGTCTCATCCTGCTCGGACAGCAGCATGGGTAGAAAGATGACTGCCGCGATAACCAGTACCACAGCGCCGATGATGCGCTGCTTGAGCCCCTGTTCCATCAATTGCCTCCGCCGGGTTGTCTGTCCAACCAGAGTATGGCTTCGGCCACGCAGAAAAACGACCCGAAAATGATGATTTTCGTATCAACGGGTGTGTGGTCCAGCTGCCAGGCTATCGCCTCGCCGATATCGGCAAAGGTCATGGCCCGCTCCCCTGCCCGTTCCAGCTCGGCCGCCAGCTCCGCGGCAGGACGGCTGCGCGGGGTCGGCAACGGAGCCACTGCCCAGCTCGAAAAGCGTCCGCGCAGCGGCAGCAGGATACCGGCCAGGTCCTTGTCCGAGAGCAGACCGAAGACCGCGGCCTGACCTGACGCCAGATCCTGTGCCAGGTGCCCGGCCAGGAACTCCGCCGCCTGGGGGTTGTGCCCCACATCCAGCAGCAGCTGCCGGGACTGGCCGCGCCAGTCGATGCGACGGGCATCCAGCCGACCGGCCACCGAGGTTTCGGCAATGGCCCGGGCAATCCCGGCATCGGGCATGTCCAGCCCCGCGGCCCAGAATGCCTGAACCGCCGTCGCCAGGTTGTCCCGCGGCAGACTGACCGGCGGCAGGCCCACCCGCCCCGGGGCACCGCCGCGCTGGCCGGTCAGCTCCCAGCTGCCATCCTGCTGCTGCCAGCTGTAATCACGGCCGCGCTGCCACATCTGCACCTGCAGACGCGCGACCTCGGCGGCAAAGCGCGGCGGCAGATCGGTCTCGGAACACACCAGCAAACCGGAGGGGCGCATGATCCCGGCCTTCTCGTAACCGACCGAGTCACGGGTATCACCCAGATAATCCGCATGGTCCAGGCCTATGCTGGTCACTACCGCCACATCGGCGTCGACTATGTTGACCGCATCCAGGCGGCCACCCAGTCCGACCTCCAGAACGACCGCGTCCAGCCCCGCACGCTGGAACAGCCAGAAGGCCGCCAGTGTGCCGAATTCGAAGTAGGTCAGGGAGATATCGCCCCGGGCCTGGTCGATGGCCTCGAACGCCTCACACAGCGCCTCATCGGCAACCGGTCGGCCATCGATGCAAACCCGTTCGTTGTAGCGCACCAGGTGGGGCGAGCTGTAGCAGCCGCTGCGGCGACCCGACATGCGCAGCAGGCTGTCCAGCGCCGCGCAGGTCGAACCCTTGCCATTGGTGCCGGTGACGGTGAATACCAGCGGGGCCGGCTTGCCGATACCGAGACGGGCAGCCACGTCGGCTACCCGTCCCAGGCCCATGTCTATCTCGACAGGGTGCAGACCCTCGAGCCGCCTGAGCCAGGCGGCCAGATCCATGGCGTCACTCACCGAGTGATGCCACCGCGCTCGCCTCAGCCGGACCGGATACCGGCGACGGCTGATTGGTCAGCATGGCCAGGATGCCGGCCAGACGATCGCGCATCTCGTTGCGCGGGATGATCATGTCCAGCGCACCATGCTCGAGCAGGAACTCGCTGCGCTGGAAGCCAGCCGGCAGCTTCTCGCGTACCGTCTGCTCGATCACCCGAGGCCCGGCGAAGCCGATCAGCGCGTTGGGCTCGGCCACGTTGAGGTCACCGAGCATGGCCAGACTCGCGGAAACACCACCGTAGACAGGGTCGGTCATCACGGAGATGAAGGGGATGCCCTCCTCCTTGAGACGGGCCAGCACCGCACTGGTCTTGGCCATCTGCATCAGGGAGAACAGGGCCTCCTGCATGCGGGCGCCGCCCGAGGCCGGGAAGCAGACATAGGGAATGCGCTCGCGCAGGGCCACTTCGGCACCACGCACGAAGCGCGCACCCACAACGCTGCCCATGGAGCCGCCCATGAAGTTGAACTCGAAGGCACTGGCGACCAGCGGCATGCCCTTGAGGTATCCCTGCATGACCACCAGGGCGTCCTTCTCACCGATTTCCTTCTGGGCCGCGGTCAGGCGGTCCTTGTACTTCTTGGTGTCACGGAACTTGAGCTTGTCCACCGGCTCCAGTTCAGCAGCAATCTCGCTGCGGCCATCGGCATCCAGGAAGATGTCCAGGCGACGGCGTGCATTGATGCGCAGGTGATGACTGCACTTGGGGCAGACATCCAGATTCTTTTCCAGCTCGGGTCGATACAGCACCGCGTCACAGGAGGGGCACTTGCGCCACAGTCCTTCCGGCACGCTGCTTTTCTGTGCCTCGGAACGCACGATGGAGGGAATCAGCTTGTCCACCAGCCAGTTGCTCATTGCCAATCCTTATCTGTTGTCTGGGTTGATCACATTGCCCGATCGCTCAGCGATCCATGGCTGCCCGCATATCGCGAATGATCGCCGCGATACCGGCGCGGGCCTGCTCCGGGTCGCCCAGGTTGGCGGCGATCTGACTGACCAGCACCGAACCCACCACTACCCCGTCAGCCACACTGGCGATCGCGGCGGCGGAGGCGCCGTCACGAATACCAAAACCGACACCGATCGGCAGATCGGTGATGGTGCGCAGCTGCTTGAGCTTTTCTGCTACCTCGGTGACGTTCAGAGCAGCCGATCCGGTCACACCCTTGAGTGAAACATAGTAGACATAACCGCTGGCGTTCTCGCAGATCCGCCGCGCACGCTCCAGCGTGGTAGTCGGGGCCAGCAGGAAAATACTGTCCAGACCATGACTGCGGAACAGCGGCGCGACCTCCTCGGCCTCCTCCGGAGGCAGGTCGACCAGCAGTACGCCGTCGACACCGGCAGCAGCGGCCTGCTCGGCAAAGGCCTCGTAACCCATGTGCTCGACCGGGTTGAGATAGCCCATCAGTGCCACGGGGGTGGTCTGATTGGTCTTGCGGAACTCACGCACCATGTCCAGCACATCGCGCAGACCGACGTTGTGGGCAAGTGCCCGCTCCATCGCCAGCTGGATGACCGGGCCATCCGCCATGGGGTCGGAGAACGGCACGCCCAGCTCGATCACGTCGACGCCGGCTTCCACCAGCTCGTGCATCAGCGGCAGCATCATCTGCGGGTTCGGGTCACCGGCGGTGATGTAGGGAATGAGTGCCTTGCGGCCTTCGGCGCGCAGCCGGTCGAAACACTGCTTGATTCGGCTCATGTCAGATCCTTAAATGCTGATGCCATCAATAGCGGCGACAGTATGGATGTCCTTGTCGCCACGGCCGGACAGGTTGACCACGATGATCTGGTCCGGACGCATGGTGGCGGCCAGTTTCATTGCATAAGCCACGGCATGGCTGGACTCCAGCGCAGGCATGATGCCTTCGACGCGGGTCAGCTCGCGGAATGCTGCCAGGGCCTCCTCATCCGTTGCCCCCATGTACTGGACCCGTCCGATGTCCTTGAGCCAGCTGTGCTCGGGCCCCACACCGGGATAGTCGAGACCGGCGGAGACCGAGTGGGTCTCGATGATCTGGCCGTTCTCGTCGGCCATCAGGTAGGTACGGTTACCGTGCAGCACGCCCGGCTTGCCACGGTTCAGCGGCGCGGCATGGCGCTCGGTATCCAGCCCGTCACCGGCCGCTTCCACGCCGTACATGGCGACCCCTTCGTCCTGCAGGAAGGGGTGGAACAGACCGATGGCATTGGACCCACCACCAACGCAGGCGACCAGTGCGTCGGGCAGTCGGCCGGCCTGCTTCAGGCACTGTTCCCGCGCCTCGCGACCTATCACGCACTGGAAGTCACGGACCATCTGCGGATAGGGATGCGGGCCGGCCACGGTGCCGATGATGTAGAAGGTGTCATCGATGTTGGTAACCCAGTCGCGCATGGCTTCGTTCATCGCGTCCTTGAGCGTCTGGGAGCCGGAGGTGACCGGAATGACCTCGGCACCGAGCAGCTTCATGCGATACACGTTCAGCGCCTGACGCTTGACGTCCTCGGCGCCCATGTAGACCTGGCACTTGAGGCCGAGGCGCGCCGCTACGGTTGCGGTGGCCACGCCGTGCTGACCGGCACCGGTCTCGGCGATCACCCGCGGCTTGCCCATGTGCTTGGCCAGCAGGGCCTGACCAATGGTGTTGTTCACCTTGTGCGCGCCGGTGTGGTTCAGGTCCTCGCGCTTGAGCCAGATCTGTGCGCCACCGATCTTGCTGGTCAGCCGCTCGGCAAAGTACAGCGGTGAGGGCCGGCCGACGTAGTGCGCCAGATCCCGGTCGAACTCGGCCTGGAACTCGGGGGCGTCCTTGAGCTTCCTGTAGAGCTGATCGAGCTCATCCAGTGCATCCATCAGCGTCTCGGATACGAAGCGGCCACCGTAGGGACCAAAGTGACCGCGCTGATCAGGCACGCTTGCGAAATCGATCGATTTTGAATCAGACACGCTTCACCTCTTGAATAAAAGCGTTGATTTTCGAGACATCCTTGATGCCCTTGGCGGCTTCCACGCCACCGCTGACGTCCACTGCCCAGGGCTGGGTCAAATCCACCGCCTCGCGCACATTGCCGGCACTCAGGCCGCCGGCCAGCACAAGGTTCCAGTTGCGCTGCGCCGGGATCAGCCCCCAGTCGAAGGTCTCGCCGGTGCCGCCGGGCACACCCGGTTTGTAACTGTCCAGCAGAATGCCGCTGGCCCCCGGCCAGTTGCCCGCCAGGCTGTCCAGGTCGACGCCGGGACGCACTCGTACTGCCTTGAGATAAGGCCTCGCAAAGCGCCGGCAGAAGTCGTCAGGCTCATCACCATGGAACTGCAGCATGTCCAGCGGCACCCGCTCGAGCACCTGACGGATTCGCGCCTCCTCGGCATCGACGAACAGACCGACACTGGTCACGAAGGGCGGCAGCGCCCGGACAATGAGGCTCGCCCGCTGGATATCGACAGCCCGCGGGCTGGCTTCGTGGAACACCAGACCAATGGCATCGGCGCCTGCCCTCGCCGCAGCAAGGGCATCTTCAACACGGGTGATGCCACAGATTTTGATACGCACCATGAATTCAGCCGGGTACTCTGTATAACGGAAGCCAAGGATAGTAGCAGATCAATCCGCGACCCGTCAGTCCAGCTCGTTGAGCGCGGAAAGGAAGTGCGGCCCTATATAGCGGCTGGGCAGCTCGAAATGTTCGGGGTAGGTCACATCCACCAGGTACAGACCGTAGGCCGGCGCAGTGAGACCACCGGTATGCCGGTTGCGTGCCGCCAGTATCTCCGCGGCCCATTCCACCGGCCGCTCGCCACAGCCGATCTGCATCAGTACGCCGGCGATGTTGCGCACCATGTGGTGCAAAAAGGCGTTGGCGCGGATATCCAGCACGATGAAGCGGCCGAAGCGGATCAGTTTCAGATGGTGCACCGTCTTGACCGGTGACTTGGCCTGACAGGCGGTAGCCCGGTAGGAGGTGAAATCGTGCTCGCCGATCAGCACCTGAGCCGCTTCCTGCATGCGCTCCACATCCAGCGGGCGGTAATTCCAGGTCACCTCCCGCCCGAGCTGCGCCGGGCGTACCGGATCGTTGTAGATCACATAGCGATAGCGGCGGGCCATCGCCGAAAAGCGGGCATGGAAGTCCAGACCCACCGGTTTGGCCCAGACCAGGCTGATATCGTGCGGCAGGTTGGCGTTGGCGCCGTGGAACCAGTTCTCCGGCGTTCGCCGCGCGCTGGTATCGAAGTGAATGATCTGGCAGGCCGCATGCACACCGGCATCGGTTCGCCCGGCGCAGAACAGTTGCACCGGGTGGTTGGCAACCCTGGAAAGGGCTTTCTCGACCTCCTCCTGAACGCTCTTCACACCGGGCTGCTGGCGTTGCCAGCCGCGATAGGCCGTCCCGCTGTATTCAACACAGGCGGCAACCCTTGAAACAACAGCGGCCGCCCCTTGGGCGGCCGCTTCATCAGTCGTACTACTCATGTATCAGCCAAGTTGCTCCATCATTTCCCGAGCGTCCTGCCGTTGCTGTTCGTTTCCTTCCTCGACCACTTCCGCAAGGATATCACGGGCCCCCTCCTCGTCGCCCATGTCGATGTAGGCGCGGGCCAGATCCAGCTTGGTGGCACACTCGTCGGTGTCGGAGAGGAAGGCGAAGTCCTCGTCGAGCTCCCCGTCGATCAGGTCATCGCCCAGACCTTCGTCGAGCAGGGCCGGGGTCTCGAACAGAGGCTGTTCCTGGTCCTGCGGTGCGCCTGCGCCAACCTGCTCTTCACCCTGCATGGCCGATTGCAACTGGGCCTCGAAGCTGGCCAGATCCTCGTCACTCAGGCTGAACTCATCCTCAGCGGGCGTTTCCGGTTGCTCCACAGCAGTCGAGTCCGGCTCGGCATCGCTGAGGGCATCGAACTCGGCCAGCAGGTTGTCCACCTGAAGCTCGTCATCCAGGGTCAGATCGAAATCATCCGCCGCCGGCTCGGCCAGGGGAGATTCCACTTCCGGCTCCTGGAACACCAGCGGCTCTTCTGCCACCGGCTCGACCGAGGCCTCCGCACCTTCTGCCGGGACCTCATCCAGATCGAAATCCAGATCGAAGCCCGGCTCGGACTCGTTGCTGTCAGCCAGCGATGCGGCGGATTCCTCTTCCAGCCCGAAGTCGGCGAAATCGAAATCCATGGCTTCAGTGGCGGCCTGATCGGACTCGGCCAGCTCCTCCTCCAGGCTGCTTTCCACCTCGAACGCTTCCAGACCGTCCTCGGCATGCTCTGCCGGCAGCTCTGCATCACGCTGATCGCCGTCCTCCAGCCCGCCGCCCAGGAGCTCGTCCCGGGAATCGTCGATCTCGGCCAGCGCCGCATCCAGCTCGGCATCCGGAGAAATGTCAGCGGTTTCGTCCTGAACCGGCTCCTGCTGCGCTTCGGCCAGGGCCACATTGAACTCATCACCTTCGGCGCTCTCGGCTGCAGCTGCTGCGCCAGCAGCTGCACCGGAAGCCAGGCCAGACCGTGCATAATCCTCGGCCAGCTCCGCCTCACGACGTGCGTTGCGGCGGGCAACGGACATCAGAATCAGCAGCAATATCAGCAGCGCCACCGCGCCAGTGCTCAGGACCAGGGTCTGGTTCTGCATGAAGCGCTGCAGCAGAGCCTGGGGACTGGAGTCGGTCTGGGCAGCGGGGGGCGCAGCACCGGTTACCGGCGCGCTGGGTTCAGGGGTCGCCGCAGCGCCACCCTGGGGATCGTTACCGGCCTGGGTATCCACCGCGCCAGGGACAACCAGAGCCACCTGTTCGTCGTCGGCGGCGTCCGCCGACTCGCCCGCATCGCCATCGTCCGCCTCGGCAGGCTCGGCCTCGGCCAGAGCGGCCGACGCTTCGCCAGCAGCGTCAGGGCCCTCGGCCACGGTGGCAGCGGACGGCTCTACGCCTTCCGCCTCGGTAATCTCGGTGTCGGGAGCGACATCACCGGGCTCCTGCCCTGCCGCATCCTCCGCAGACAGCTCGGCGACCTGCTCAGCCTCGGGCACCGGCAGGATGTCCGGCAGCTGCCCGTCGGCAGCCAGCTCCTGCTGAAGGGCAGCGAGCTGTGCGTCCTTCAGCGTCAGCAGCCGCTGCAGGGTTTCCACCTGGCTTTCCAGATCGCTCAGACGACTGGCCAGTTCATTGCGGGCCTGTTCGGAGGTATCCAGCTGCTCACGGGTCTGATCCAGCGCGTCGCGCAGATCACCGCTGCCGCCGGAGGAAGAAGTGTCTTTCGCGCTGTCACCCGCCGCGACCAGTCGCAGCGAATCCTCACCACGGGACTGGGCGGGGGCAGCACCGGCAACGCTGCGCTCACGTGCGTCGAGCTGGCGCTGGGCGGGCTCGGCAGCCGGCCGCTGGCGATTGCGCCAGGCGGCATTCTGGTTGCCGACCTCGGCAATGGCTTCAGCGTTGCTGCGGGCAGCGGCCTGCTCGGCGGTAGGCAGCGTCAGCGTCTGGCCGGCCCTGAGCGCGTTGATGTTGTTGTCGATAAAGGCATTCGGGTTCAGGTCCTGAATGGCCAGCATGGTCTGGTGCACGCTGGCGCCCTGGGGACGGGTCTCCATGGCAATGGCCCAGAGGGTGTCATCCCGGGTGGTGCGCCGCTGACCGTCACGGGCAGCAGATCCAGCCTGGGACGGAGCAGCCGCTGCGCGGGGCGCAGCGGCAGGCGCCGGCTGGCGTACCACCGGGGCGGCCGACGACCGGGGCGCCGGCGCGCTGGCGGCAGCTGGCGGCGTCACAGGGGCACTGAAGGTGACCGGCGTCGGGTCGTACATGGGCGGATCAAGCAGCAGGGTGAACTCGCGCAATACGCGCCCCGAGGGCCAGCGGACTTCCATCAGGAAGTTGAGATAGGGCTCCATGACCGGGCGACTGGAGGTCACCCGGATATAGGATCTGCCGTTGGGCTGCACGACCGGAGTAAAGGTCAGGTCGGTAAGAAAGAAGGCGCGATCAATACCGGCTTTGCCGAAGTCATCCGGAGAAGCCAGCACCGAGCGGATCTCGGCACTGCTCAGATCCCGAACCTGCAACAACTCGATTTCGGCGTCCAGTGGCTGATTCAGCGCCGACCGCAGATTGATTTCCCCAACCCCCAGCGCCTGCACCATATTGGAAGACATCAGAGCGCTAGCTGCGGCGACAGCCAAAACCAGTTTGCGAACCATAGCGAAGATCCTTTGCTTTTATCGTTTACACGCGTCCATGAACCCATCACCGCAGCAGCGGCCGCATAACCGTACCAGCTGCCGGCAACCCGAGCCACCTCAATTCAAAACCGGTGAGTGTCAGGGTCTTGTCTGAAGCGATACAAATCAGCAGCAAGTATCGATTACAAATAGTCTTTTATCAATAACTGTGCAACAGCAAGACCGTTAAGTGCGACACCTTTCCGAAGATTATCAGAGACAACCCACATGCCGATACCGGCAGGATCCAGGTCGTCCTGACGTACCCGACCGACCCACACGTGATCACTGCCGGTGGCGTCGGATACCGGCGTGGGATAGCCGCCCGCGGCGGGCTTGTCCAGCAGCTTGATACCCGGTGCGCGGCGCAGCAGGGTCAGGGCCCGGGCCTTTGCCAGGGGCTGATCCGTGCGGCACTGCATGACCTGGGCGGTGCCGAAGAAGGTCGGCACCAGAACGCAGGTGACCGACACCGGCAACTGGGGCATACCCAGGATTCGCCTCACATCCTCTGCCAGATGCTGTTCCAGCTGACTGTTGCCCGCCTCGTCCAGCTCGCCGACCCGGGGAATGAGGTTGAAGGCCGCCTGCTTGTCGAAGGCACCCTTCTCCGCCGGCTGCCCATTGAGCAGCCGCCCGGTCTGCAGCGCCAGTGCTTCCACTTCATCATTGCCCAGGGTGGACATCGACTGGTAGGTGGCGATGGTCAGCGACTGCAGCCCGGCCTCGGCGACCAGTGGTTGCAGGGCGATCAGGGTCTGCACCACCTGGGCGTCGGGACAGGACACGATCCGGCGCGACCCCATGTCCGCCAGGGCCTGCGGGTTGACCTCGGCAACCACCAGGGGCACATCCCGCCGGTGCCGGAAGGCACCGCAGGCATCCACCACGACGCAGCCCGCAGCTACCACCCGGTCGGCCCAGTCCGACGCCAGCCAGGCATCGGCGAACAGCACCACCGCCACCTGGGAGAAGTCGAAGCGCTCCAGCACTTCCACTCGCTGACTGTGGCCCTTGACCATGTGCCGGCCGCCAGCCTGCTCCTCGGTATCCACCAGGTGAATCTGCTCGAAATCGAACTCGTGCTCGTCCAGCAGGTTGAGCAGAGCTTCACCTGCCAGACCGGTAAGGCCTACCAGGGCGATATTGCGGGTGTTGGGCATAGGGGAGTTTCTCGAATCCATATAAAGCCTGAAAAGCAAAGGGCATCCCCGTCAGCCGGGAATGCCCTCCTCATTCGGATTGTACTGCCGGCCGGCCTCAGCCTTCGAGCAGGATCCGCAGCATGCGACGCAGCGGTTCGGCCGCACCCCACAGCAGCTGGTCGCCCACGGTGAAGGCGGACAGGTACTGGGAGCCCATGTTGAGCTTGCGCAGACGACCCACCGGCACCTTCAGGGTACCGGTCACCGCAGTCGGGGTCAGCTCGCGGACTGTGGCCTCTTTCTCGTTCGGCACCACCTTGGACCAGGGGTTGTGGGCATCGAGCATGGCTTCGATGTCCGCCAGCGGCACATCCTTGTTCAACTTGATGGTCAGCGCCTGACTGTGGCACCGCATGGCGCCGATGCGCACACAGATGCCGTCCACCGGGATCGGGCGACCGCTGCGACCGATGATCTTGTTGGTTTCGGCCTGGGCCTTCCACTCTTCACGACTCTGACCGTTGGGCAGCTGCTTGTCGATCCAGGGGATCAGGCTGCCGGCCAGCGGCACGCCGAAGTTGTCCACCGGGAAGGAGGCGTCGCGCATGGTGGCGGCGACCTGGCGATCGATGTCGAGGATGGCACTGGCCGGGTCGGCCAGCTGGTCGGCGACACTGGCGTGCAGACCACCCATCTGGCTGATCAGCTCACGCATGTTCTGGGCACCGGCACCACTGGCGGCCTGATAGGTCATGGCGGTCATCCACTCGACCAGACCGTTCTCGAACAGGCCACCGAGGCCCATCAGCATCAGACTGACGGTACAGTTGCCGCCGACGTAGGTCTTGATGCCGTCACGCAGGGCCTGATCGATGCTGCGCCGGTTGACCGGGTCCAGCACGATGACGGACTCGTCTTCCATGCGCAGGGCCGAGGCCGCGTCGATCCAGTAACCCTTCCAGCCGTCCGCGCGCAGCTTGGGATAGACCTCGTTGGTGTAATCACCACCCTGGCAGGTAATGATGATGTCCATTGGCTTGAGAGCATCGAGATCGTAGGCATCTTTCAGTGCCGGGATATCCTTGCCGATATCCGGACCGGCACCACCCACGTTGGACGTGGTGAAGAACACCGGGTCGATGGAAGCGAAATCATTTTCCTCGCGCATCCGCTGCATGAGCACAGAGCCCACCATACCGCGCCAGCCAATCAAACCAACTTGTTTCATAACAGCAAGACCCCCATGGGGTGAAGATTCTCGACAACAGCACCCGGCAGATGCCGGGTGCATATGGGAAACACAACAGGTTACAGGGTTTTCAGCGCAGCTACCACGGCGTCACCCATTTCCGCGGTACCAACCTGGCGGCAGCCCGGTGCCATGATATCACCAGTACGCAGCCCCTGATCCAGCACCTGACTGACGGCCCGTTCGATGGCGTCGGCCACGGCGGCTTCGCCGAAGCTGTAACGCAGCATCATGGATACCGACAGAATGGTTGCCAGAGGGTTGGCAATACCCTGTCCGGCGATATCAGGAGCGCTGCCGTGGCAGGGCTCGTACATGCCCTTGTTCTGCTCGTTGAGAGACGCCGAGGGCAGCATGCCGATGGAGCCGGTGAGCATCGAGGCCTGGTCGGAGAGGATATCGCCGAACATGTTATCGGTGACTATCACATCGAACTGCTTGGGTGCGCGCACCAGCTGCATCGCGGCGTTGTCCACATACATGTGCGACAGCTCGACATCCGGGTAGTCCCGGGCCACCTCTTCCACCACCTCACGCCACAACTGGCTGGAGGCGAGCACGTTGGCCTTGTCCACCGAGCACAGCTTGCGGTTGCGCAGGCGAGCCATGTCGAAGCCGACGGTAGCGATGCGACGGATCTCGCTCTCGCTGTAGGGCAGCGTGTCGTATGCCTGACGCTCGCCGTTGTCCAGCACACGGCGCTCACGGGGCTGACCGAAATAGATGCCGCCGGTCAGCTCGCGCACGATCAGGATGTCCAGACCGGCAACCACCTCGGGCTTGAGGGTGGAGGCTTCGGCCAGCTGCGGGTACAACAGCGCCGGACGCAGGTTGGCGAACAGCCCCAGCTGGGAGCGGATCTTCAGCAGGCCGCGCTCCGGGCGCAGGGCGGGGTCTATGGTGTCCCACTTGGGCCCGCCCACCGCGCCGAGCAGAACCGCGTCGGCCTGGCGGGCACGTTCGAGTGTTTCATCGGCCAGCGGCGTGCCGTAGCGATCGTAGGCGGCGCCGCCCAGATCGTCATAGCTCAGCTCCAGCGACAACTCGTACTTCTCGCCGACCAGCTGAAGCACCTTGACCGCTTCGGCAACGATTTCCGGGCCGATACCGTCACCCGGGAGAACCAGAATCTTCTTGCTCATGTATCCATATTCCTCAAACGGGCCGGTGCCCCCGGCCCCTGATCTCACTTGATGGCGCCAAACAGCCAGGGCTGGGCCTGACGGTGCCGCTCCTCGAAGGCGCGGATCGCATCGGCGTCCTGCAGGGTCAGACCGATGTCATCCAGGCCATTGAGCAGGCAATGCTTGCGGAACTCGTCGATCTCGAAGCTGTACTGCACGCCATCGGGGCGGGTGACGGTCTGCTGCTGCAAGTCCACGGTCAGCTGATAACCTTCCTGAGCGTCGACCTGGGCAAAGAGCTCGTCGATCTCTTCTTCTTTCAAAACAATGGGTAACAGACCATTCTTGAAGCTGTTATTGAAGAAGATATCAGCAAAGCTCGGCGCCAGTACCGCGCGGAAGCCGTATTCATCCAGCGCCCAGGGCGCATGCTCGCGACTGGAGCCGCAGCCGAAGTTCTCCCGGGCCAGCAGCACGCTGGCACCCTGGTAGCGGGGCTGGTTGAGCACGAAGTCGGGGTTCAGCGGACGCAGGCTGTTGTCCTGCCCCGGATAGCCCTCATCCAGATAGCGCCACTCATCGAACAGGTTGGCACCAAAACCGGTGCGCTTGATCGACTTCAGAAACTGCTTGGGAATGATCTGGTCGGTATCGACGTTGGCCCGATCCAGCGGCGCTACCAGGCCGGTATGTGTGGTAAAGGCCTTCATGCGGTCGCCTCCTCTCTGAGCATCTCGCGAACATCAACAAAATGGCCGGCAATCGCCGCAGCGGCAGCCATGGCCGGGCTGACCAGATGGGTACGCCCACCATTGCCCTGACGACCCTCGAAGTTGCGGTTGGAGGTCGAGGCGCAGTGCTCGCCCGGCTGCAGACGATCGGGGTTCATGGCCAGACACATGGAGCAACCCGGATCGCGCCACTCGAAGCCGGCTGCCTTGAAGATCAGATCCAGACCTTCACGCTCGGCCTGCTCCTTGACCAGACCGGAACCCGGCACCACCATTGCCTGCTTGACGCTGGCGGCGACCTTGCGACCCTTGGCTACCACGGCTGCGGCACGCAGATCCTCGATGCGCGAGTTGGTGCAGGAGCCGATGAATACCCGGTCGACCGCAATCGAGGTGATCGGCTGGTTGGGCTGCAGGCCCATGTACTGCAGGGCTCGCTGATAACCACTGCGCTTGACCGGATCGGCCTGCTGTTCGGGGTCCGGAACACTGGCATCCACCGGCACCACCATCTCCGGTGACGTGCCCCAGGACACCTGTGGCTTGATCTGCGCCGCGTCCAGCTCGACCACGGTGTCGAAGTGGGCGTCGGGATCGGATACCAGACCCTGCCAGGCCTCGACGGCCCGGTCCCAGTCCTCGCCCTTGGGCGCGTAGGGACGGTCCTTGACGTAGGCGATGGTTTTCTCGTCGCAGGCCACCAGACCTACCCGGGCACCGGCTTCGATCGCCATGTTGCATACGGTCATGCGACCTTCGATGGACAGGCTGCGGATCGCCGAGCCGGCGAACTCGATGGCATGGCCGTTGCCGCCGGCGGTACCTATCTTGCCGATCACCGCCAGCACGATGTCCTTGGCGGTCACGCCGAAGCCGAGCTCGCCTTCGACCCTGACCAGCATGTTCTTCATCTTCTTGGCCACCAGACACTGGGTGGCCAGCACGTGCTCGACCTCGGAGGTGCCGATACCATGGGCCAGCGCGGCGAACGCGCCGTGGGTGGCAGTATGGGAGTCGCCGCAGACGATGGTCATGCCCGGCAGGGTCGCACCCTGCTCCGGCCCGACCACGTGCACGATGCCCTGACGCCGGTCGGTCATCTTGAATTCGAGGATGCCGAAGTCATCGCAGTTCTGGTCCAGGGTTACCACCTGCAGCTTGGAGACCTCATCCTCGATCCCGGCAACGCCCGCGGCGCGGTTGTCGGTAGGCACGTTGTGGTCGGGAGTTGCCAGGTTGGCATCGATGCGCCAGGGCTTGCGACCGGCCAGACGCAGCCCTTCGAAGGCCTGCGGCGAGGTCACCTCATGCAGCAGGTGGCGGTCGATGTACAACAGGGCGGAACCGTCATCCCGTTGCTTGACCAGGTGGTT
This sequence comes from Halopseudomonas sp. Lyrl_26, assembly GCF_051948695.1. Lineage (NCBI taxonomy): Bacteria > Pseudomonadati > Pseudomonadota > Gammaproteobacteria > Pseudomonadales > Pseudomonadaceae > Halopseudomonas > Halopseudomonas sp. Lyrl_26. Next base: position 381,429 of record NZ_JAYJLH010000001.1, on the reverse strand, counting down.
GTCCCACAACTTGTCGTAGAGCGTCTTGGCGGACATGGGTGTCTCCTGAAAGGCTCATGGCTGATAAATCACCCCACGGATGGTACGGGCAGGTATAGAATAAAACAAATTCATTATATTCATACCTTGGATAACCATCAGGAATGACGCTATGGACACCGCCAACCTGGATGCCTTTTTAGCCGTGGCCGACACCGGGTCCTTCTCCCGTGCTGCCGAGCGCCTGCACCTGACCCAGCCGGCCATCAGCAAGCGCATCGCCACGCTGGAACAGCAGCTGGACGCCCGCTTGTTCGATCGCATCGGCAAGCGGGTGGACCTGACCGAAGCGGGCCGAGCCCTGCGACCGCGTGCGGAGCTGATCATCAATACGCTCAAGGACACGGCGCGGGCACTGGGCAACCTGTCGGCGACGGTACAGGGGCGGCTGCAGCTGGGCACCAGTCACCACATCGGGCTGCACCGACTGCCCCCGGTGTTGCGCCGTTTCACCAAGGCCTACCCGGGCGTGTCACTGGACATCCAGTTCCTCGACTCGGAGGTGGCCTATGAAAAGGTGCTGCAGGGCGAGATCGAACTGGCGGTGATTACCCTGGCACCCCAGATAGCCCCGCCGGTGGTGGCGACCCGCATCTGGCGCGACCCTCTGGAGTTTGTTGTCGCTCCGGATCATCCGCTGGGACAGACCCGAGAGCTGGAGCTGCGCCAGCTGGCGCAGTATCCGGCCGTGTTTCCCGGCTCCAATACCTTCACCCATCAGGTGGTGGGCAGACTGTTCGAACAGCACAACCTGCAGCCGCGCATCGGCATGAGCACCAACTATATGGAGACCATCAAGATGCTGGTATCCATCGGTCTGGCCTGGAGCGTGCTGCCACGCAGCATGCTGGACTCCCAGGTTCGCGTACTGCAGCTGCCCGGCGTGCAGCTGGAGCGCCAGCTGGGTTGCATCCATCACAGCGGCCGCACCCTGTCCAATGCCGGACAGGCCCTGATGTCGCTGCTGCAGGAATCGGCGATGCAGTCGGGGTGAACTTGATGCAATGACCATGGTCATAGAGGCATCAGGTGGGAATCCCCCTGCTGAATTGCCAATCGATGTCAGGAAATCAGTATGAACAAGTCAATGTTGTCAGGCATAGTCATTGGCGCGGTCGTGGCCACCGCAGGCGGCGCCATCGCCGGATACAACGCGCTGTCGGACCGAGCCCCCACCCACGCCGAAGTGCTCAACGTGGTCGAGCTCACGGAGAATGAGCGCATTCCCCGCCAGGTCTGCCAGGATGTCACCGTTACCCGGCAGCGCCCGGTACAGGACCAGCACCAGGTGCTTGGCAGTGTCGCCGGTGCCGTGATCGGTGGTGTCCTGGGTAACCAGGTCGGCGGCGGCTCCGGCAAGAAGATCGCCACGGTGGCAGGTGCTGCAGCAGGCGGTTATGCGGGCAACAAGACCCAGGAGCGCATGCAGCAGAACAACACCTACACCACCACCGAACAGCGCTGCGAAACCGTATACGACAGCAAGGAAAATGTGGTCGGCTATCAGGTCGAATATCGCATTGGCGAGCGTACCGGCTCGGTACGCATGGATCGCCACCCCGGGGACCGCATCCCGCTGCAGGACGGTGAGCTGGTGCTCTGATGCCTCCTGCGCCACCCGGTTCTGCCGGGTGGTGCAACCTCCCTGCTCGCCCCTGTCAGTCACCCGCCTCGAAATCCGGCTGCGACTCCCGACACAGTTCCAGCCAGCGACGCATGCCCGCGCTGATGAACTTGTTGCGGTGACGCACGAAGTACAATCCCCGCTTGAAATCACGGTGCGGCACCGGGAGGGGCACCAGGGTCCCCCGGCGAAAGGCATCGCCCAGGGTGATGGCTGACAGGCACCCCACCCCGAGCCCGGCCTCGACTGCACGCTTGATGGCCTCGGTGTGCTGCAGCTCGAGCTTGATATTGAGCTGCGGCAGGATGCCGTGCAGTGCCCATTCGAAGTTCTGCCGCGTTCCCGACCCCGGCTCGCGAACTATCCATTCGGCCTGCAGCAGGTCCTCGTCGGTCAGCCAGGGCTTGCCGGCCAGTTCATGGTCGGGAGCGCAGAACACTACCAGCTCGTCCTCCTTCCAGTAGAGCATCTTCAGATCCGGGTGCAGGTTCTCCCCCTCGATCATCCCCAGATCCAGTTCGAAGTTGGCCAGCTTGCGCACTATGGTGGAGGTATTGGCGACTTCCAGTTCGACCCGGGCGCCGGGTTGCTCGAGCATGTAGCGGGTCATGATGCCCACCGCAATGTAGTTGCCGATGCTCATGGTCGCCCCGACCCGCAGGTGCCCGATCTCCTCGCCCCCCGCCAGAGCCGCCTCGAGCCCCTGGGCCTGCTCCAACAGCGCCTGAGCCCTGGGTCGGATGCTGCGGCCCAGCTCGTTGAGCTGCAGTCTCTTCCCGATACGATCGAACAGCTGAACGTTGAACTGCCCCTCCAGATCGCGCAGCGCGCTGCTGGCTGCGGACTGGGACATCGCCAGGCTCTCTGCCGCGCGGGTGAGGTTCTCGTGGTAAGCCGTTGCGAGAAAGACTTCCAGCTGGCGGAGCGTGTATTTCATTATCGGTTTTCCCGGATAAGCAAATTAAAATAAATCACTTAACCGGTAGATTAGCCCGGCAGTAGAATGCCGGCAAATCCCGATTCATCCCTGGAGAGCCTTGTCGCGATGTCCAAATTCAGAACCGAAACTGTCCTCAGCGTACATCACTGGACCGACACCCTGTTCACCTTCAAGACCACCCGTGATCCGGGTCTGCGCTTCAAGAACGGCCATTTCATCATGATAGGTCTGGAAGTCGAGGGTCGCCCGCTGATGCGCGCCTACAGTATCGCGAGCCCGAATTACGAGGACACCATGGAGTTCTACAGCATCAAGGTGCCGGACGGCCCGCTGACCTCGCGCCTGCAGCACATCCAGGTAGGTGACAACATCATCGTCAGCAGCAAACCCACCGGCACCCTGGTTCTGGACAACGTGCTGTCGGGCCGCAACCTGTACCTGCTGAGCACCGGCACCGGTCTGGCGCCCTTCATCAGCATCATCCAGGACCCGGAAACCTACGAGCGCTTCGACAAGGTGATCCTGACCCACGGTTGCCGCTGGGTGCGCGAGCTGGCCTATCAGGATCTGATTACCCAGCAGCTGCCGAACAACGAGTACTTCGGCGAGCAGGTGCGTGAACAGCTGATCTACTACCCGACCGTGACCCGCGAGCCCTACCGCAACGAGGGGCGCCTGTCCGATCTGATGACCAGCGGCAAGCTGTTCGAGGACATCGGCCTGCCGAAGCCGAACCTGGAAGACGACCGCTTCATGCTCTGCGGCAGCCCGGCCATGCTCAAGGACCTGACCGCCATCCTGGATGGCTGGGGCTTCGAGGAATCCCGTCAGGGCATTCAGGGCCACTATGCCATCGAGCGCGCCTTCGTCGAGAAGTAACTCCCCCGGCGCCGCTTCATCCGGAGCGGCGCCTACTCCCGATAGAGCATCTGCCGACTCATGCCACCGTCGGCCACCAGATTCTGCCCGGTAATGAAACCCGCCGCCGGACTCAGCAGAAAAGCCACCAGCTCCCCGATATCCGCCGGTTGACCAACCCTCCCCACCGCATGCTGCTCGTGGTCGATCCGCCGCAGCGGATCACTGCGTTGCAGGACGCTGTCGCGGGTATCTATCCAACCGGGACTGACCGCATTGACCCGGATATCCGGCCCCAGGCTGATGGCCATGGCATGGGTCAGGGCCACCAGCCCACCCTTGGCCGCCGCGTAAGCCTCGGTATTCACTTCCGACTGCAGCGCCCGGGTCGAGGCGATATTGACAATGGCCCCACGGCTCTCGCGCAGCAGCGGGATGCTGGCCCGGGAGACCAGAAATGCCCCGGTGAGATTGACCGCCAGCATGCGGTTCCAGTCGGCCAGACTCAGCTGTTCCAGCGGGCCGGTATCCGGATCGGACAGCCCGGCGTTGTTGACCACGGCGTCCAGCCGGCCGAAGTCTTCCTCGATCTGCTCCAGCGCCGCCTGCACACTGGCCTCATCGGCCACATCCAGTGCGACGAACTCGACATTGCCCAGCCGCGCCAGCTCCTCGGCGGTGGCCAGCCCGGTCGCCTCATCCACATCCCCCAGCACCAGATCCCAGCCCGCGCGCAGCAGGCTGACGGCAACTCCCTTGCCGATTCCCCGGGCGGCACCGGTCACCAGCGCCACCCGGGTCTGCTCCAGTTCACTCATGATCGTTTCGGCCCCCGTAGCCACCAGATTCCCAAGCCGAGCAGCGGTACCAGCGCCACCAGCACTATCCAGCGCACCTTGGCCCTGCGCCCGATATCGCTGGCCGCGATGCTGCTGATTGCTGACAGGACAAGCAGCAGAAGCACCATGAACGCAGCCACCAGCATGAAGTTGGTATTCATTACGCCACCTCCGTGCTCACCACTATAGCCCAGCCTCAGACCCTGGCTGGCAGACGCCGCCACAGCAGCAGCGCCGCCGCAGCCGCGGCCAGACTGGCCAGGGTGAAGGTCCAGCCGGCGCCCAGCGAGTTCCAGCTGTAACCGGCGTAGAGCGCCCCCAGCGCACCGCCGCAGCCGGACAGGGTGGCATACAGCGCCTGTCCCTGCCCCTGGTGTTCACTGCCGAAGCTGCGCTGCACCAGGTGCACTGCAGTGACATGGAAGCAGCCGAAAGTAGCAGCGTGCAGCAGTTGGGCAGACAGCAGCAGTGGCAGATCCGCCGCCAACCAGCCGAGCAGCAGCCAGCGCAGCGCCGCCAGGACAAAGCTGGCCACCAGCAGCTGCTTCAGGGAAAAGCGCGCCAGCAGCCGAGCCATCAGCAGAAACAGCACAATCTCGGCGATCACCCCCAGCGCCCACAGGGCCCCGATCCAGCCGCGGGCATAGCCCAGCGCTTCCAGGTGCAGGGTCAGGAAGGTGTAGTAAGGCCCGTGGGACAGCTGCATCAGGGCTGCGCTGAGGAAGAACACGGATACGCCGGGCTGGCGCAGCTGATGGACAAAGCCGGCCAGCGAACCGCCCGCCCCCGGCGCCGATCCTGTCGGCACCGGGGGCACCAGCAGGCTGCACACAAAGATGCCGCACATGATGCCCAGCATGGCCGGCGGATAGGCTGCCAGCGAATAGTGCTCAAGCAGCATACCCAGCAGCACCACCGCGAGAATGAAGCCCACCGAGCCCCACAGCCGCACCTGGCTGTAGCGCGCCGATTGGGCACCCAGGTGGGCCAGCGTGATGGTCTCGAACTGGGGCAGGATGGCGTGCCAGAAGAAGCTGTGCAGCGCCATCACCAGCGCCAGCCACAGGTAGTCCTGACGCCAGAGAATGGCACTGAAGCTCAGCGCCGTGAGCAACGCACCCAGGCGCACGATCAGCAGCCGCCGGCCGCTGCGGTCGCCCAGCCAACCCCAGAGGTTGGGCGCCAGGCAGCGCATCAGCAGCGGGATGGCCACCAGCTCGCCGATTCTGGCGGCGCTGAAACCCAGGTAATGGAAGTACAGGGAAAGGAACGGCGCTACTCCGCCGAGCAGGGCGAAGTAGCAGAAATAGAAACCCGACAGCCGCCAGTACGGCAGCATCTCAGCGCTCCCGCCGCCGCTGTCGGATCACGGACGCGGTCAGAGCTGACCCAGTACCGGGGTATACACCTGCACATCGGCATTCTGTGCCCGATGGCGCAGCAGGTGATCCATCAGCACCAGCGCCATCATCGCCTCGGCAATGGGCGTAGCGCGGATACCGACGCAAGGGTCGTGGCGCCCCTTGGTCACCACCTCCACCGGATTGCCATGCAGATCGATGGAACGGCCCGGGGTGGTGATGCTCGAAGTGGGCTTGAGCGCCAGATGGGCGACAATCGGCTGACCGGAGGAGATACCGCCCAGCACGCCGCCGGCGTTGTTGCTGGTAAAGCCCTCCAGGGTCAGCTCGTCACGGTGTTCGGTACCGCGCTGGGCGACAGAGGCAAAGCCGGCGCCGATCTCCACACCCTTGACCGCGTTGATGCTCATCAGCGCGTAGGCCAGCTCGGCATCCAGCCGATCGAATACCGGCTCGCCCAACCCCGGCGGCACGCCCTCGGCAATCACGGTGATCTTCGCCCCGACCGAGTCCTGATCACGGCGCAGCTGATCCATGTAGGCTTCCAGCTCCGGCACCTTGTCCGGGTCGGGGCTGAAGAAGGCATTCTGCTCCACCGCTTCCCAGCTGCGGAACGGGATCTCGATCGGTCCCAGCTGGCTCATGTAACCGCGCACCTGAATGCCCTGGGTAGCCAGATACTTGCGGGCAATGGCACCGGCCGCCACCCGCATGGCGGTTTCCCGGGCCGAGGAGCGGCCGCCGCCACGATAGTCGCGGATGCCGTATTTGTGGTGGTAGGTGTAATCCGCGTGGGCCGGACGGAACAGGTTCTGGATGGCCGAGTAGTCCTTGGACTTCTGGTCGGTATTGCGGATCAGCAGACCGATCGGGCAGCCGGTGGTGCGCCCCTCGAACACGCCGGAGAGGATCTCGACCTCGTCCGGCTCCTGACGCTGGGTGGTGTGTCGGCTGGTGCCCGGCTTGCGCCGGTCCAGATCCTTCTGCAGATCCGCTGCCGACAGCTCCAGCCCAGGGGGGCAGCCATCGACGATGGCAACCAGCGCCGGCCCATGGCTCTCGCCAGCGGTAGTAACGGTAAAGAGTGTGCCCAGAGTATTGCCGGCCATGCGCGCCTTCCATCCCGGAATCAGTGAAAAGACCGATTATAGCCCCCCGTCCGTTCCGGTGACAGTGCGGACTGCGCGCAGGAATCGGCTCCTGTACAATGCCGCTACCACTGGCCAACGAACATCAGCTGATGCCGCTACTGACCGAGGTGCTGCCCGCCGACCTGCCTGCGCTGACCAGCCTGATGCTGATTGCCGTATCGGCGCTGACCTCGGCCGTCACCGCTTCGCTGGGTATCGGCGGCGGCGTCTTGCTGCTGGCGGTGATGGCAGTGGCCCTGCCGCCGGCAGCGATCATCCCGGTACACGGGATGGTCCAGCTGGGCTCGAACATCAGTCGCGCCAGCATGACGCTGCGACACATCAACCTGCGACTCATTCTCTGGTTCGCCCCCGGCGCCCTGCTCGGCGCCTGGCTGGGCAGCCTGTTTCTGGTCGAATTGCCGCTGGCCCTGGTTCAGCTGTGCATCGCCGCCTTCATTCTGCTGCTGTGCTGGGGTCCGCCGATCCCCCGCATTGCCACCAGCGCCGTCGGCACCCTTGTGGCGGCGGCGATCACCACCTTCATCAGTCTGTTCGTGGGGGCCACGGGGCCGCTGGTGGCCGCCTTCGTCAAGCAGCAGCAGAAAGGCGAACGCTTCTCCACGGTGGCCACCTTCGCTGCCGCCATGTGCCTGCAGCATGCGCCCAAGGCGATCATCTATGGTGCCGCCGGCTTCGTCTTCGCCGACTGGCTGGGACTGATAGTATTGATGATCCTCTCCGGTGCGGTCGGCACCTGGCTGGGGCTGCGGTTGCTGCGGCGTCTGAATGATCGGCGTTTCACCCTGATCTTCAACCTGCTGCTGACCCTGCTGGCGTTGCGGCTGGTGTGGCAGGCGCTGCTGGCAGGATAAGATTCAAGATCTGCACCAGACTACCGATACAGCAGGTATTCAGGAAGGAAAACCATGTCCGACGATCAGCCTCACAGCCCGGCCCAGGAACCCGCTCCCCCGCGGGACCCCTTCGCCCACGCGCGCCCCTCGGAGTATTACTGGATTCAGCTCAAGCCGGTGTACAAGGGGCGGCTGATGCTGCATGGCGAACGGCTGGCGCAGGTCGCCGTGACCCATGAGCGGGTTGCCAGCCTGGAGTTGCTACGTCTGGAGCTGCGCATCGAGGAAGACAGCGTGCCGCCGGGCACCAATTATATGGAAATGCTGGTGGACCACCGCCACCAGCGGGTGCGTTTCGGCCCCCTTCAGGGCCTGCGCATCTTCCCGGCGCAGCGGGGCGTGGGCGGTTTCCTGCTGGCACAGCTGATCGACTGGGCACAGCGCAAGTACGCCGACTATGCCGTTACGCCCATCACCCTGCATGCCGCCGAGGTTGCCGATGGTGAAGCCCGCCAGATTCGTGAACGTCTGCTCAAGCGCGCCGGATTCCATCAGTCCTACAATGACGAGGGTCGCACCCAGGGCAAGGCTCAGGCCAACCGGGTCGGCGATCTGGTCGCCAGCTGGAATGTCGAGCGCGTCCAGCGCCTGCATGTCGGTGAGCTGCTGCAGCAGTTGCGCGAGCAGGAAACCCAGAACCGCCAGCAGCTGGCACAGATCACCACCCTGCAGGCGCGCCTGGAAGAATACCAGCGCAACGACCTGGGACACCGCTTCGCCATCGGCTGCCTGATCGTGTTTTCCATCTTCCAGGCACTGATGCTGCTGTGGGTGGTACTGCGCTGAGCAGCACGGAACATCAACTGGTAAACTGCCTGCCTCGATTCCGTTGCACAGGGCAGATCTTTCCATGAACCAGGATCAGGACGACGCCGACGAACTGGAGCTGTTCCGCCAGGCTACCCAGGGCGTCAGACCCATTCAGGTCGATCAGGCCGATACCGGCAAACCCCGCGTGGACCCTGCCCAGCTGCAGAGCCGTCGAGCGCGTGCCGTCGAGGGCAAGCAGGCCATTCGGGTGGACGGGTTGTCCGACCAGTTCGTTATCGATGTCCATCCCGAAGAGGAGCTGGCCTGGGCCGCCAACGGAGTGCAGGACGGCCAGCTGCGCCGGCTGAAATCGGGGCAGATCCCCTTTGACGGCAGCATCGACCTGCACGGCATGACGGTGGACCGGGCCCGGGAGCTGCTCTGGGAATTCATCGATGAGGCGACCCGCATCGAGGTGCGCTGCGTGCGCATCACCCACGGCAAGGCCCAGCGCAAGGACGGTCGCAAGCCCATTCTCAAGAGCCATGTGAACACCTGGCTGCGCCAGCACCCCAAGGTACTGGCCTTCACCTCGTGCCTGCCCCGCCATGGCGGTACGGGTTCGGTATACGTACTGCTGCGCCGGGAAATGCTGGAAGGCCGCGACGACTAGTGCTCACCGGCCTCGAAGCGGTCCAGGGTGTCCCGGGCGACGATGCGTCCGAGTTCGATCAGCTCCGGCGCCCGCTGGAATTCGAAGAAGCGGCACAGGCGCTTGGGCACGTCGAAAACGACATCCGGAGGATACCCGGCGATCTTGTAGCGCGTCAGTGAGGTCTGCATGGTCTCGAACGACAGGTTGATCAACTCCAGCATGCTCGCCGGACCGACCTGGATGTCCGTGCGCACCGGTTTGCCCTCGTCTTCGCTGCGCCGCTCGACCGCCCTGGCCACCGGTTCGTCCTCGGCCTGATACTCGAGCTTCTGCAGCGTCTCACCCTCTTCTTCCTCGCTGTGCCAGCTGAGCAGATTGCGCAGACGCAGGGAGTCCATCCAGCCCTCAAGCTGCTGGCGGATCGGCGCCGGGCGGGGGATGACCGGCAGCGTGTAACCGTTGGAGCTGGCGTTGAGATTGACCGCCATGATCAGGTCGCAGTGCGCCGACACCACCGGATTGATCGGCAGGGGGTTGAGCAGGCCACCGTCCACCAGCACCCGGCTGCCCTGGCGTACCGGCGCAAACAGACTGGGAATGGCCGCCGAGGCGCGCATTGCCTGGTGCAGACAGCCCTGCTGGAACCATACCTCCTGCTGGTTGGTCAGGTCCGTGGCCACTGCGGTGAAGGGAATGCGTAGATCCTCGATATCGATCTCCCCGAGCATCTCGTGGATGCGACCGAAGATGCGCTCGCCGCGGATGGCGCCCAGATTGCCGAAGCCGAAATCCAGCAACCGCAGCACATCCAGATAGGCCAGTCCGGACACCCAGTCGCGGTAGGCCGGCAGCCCGCCGGCAGCGTAGATACCGCCGACCACGGCGCCCATGGAACAGCCGGCGATGCACTCGATGGAGTAGCCGCGCCGTTCGATCTCCTCGATGACGCCGATATGGGCATAGCCCCTGGCTCCTCCGCTGCCCAGCACCAGCGCAACGCTTTTCGTCATTTCCTGCCTCCCCTGCTTCAATCCCGATTGACGACGGATCAGTCTCTCAGCATGATCTCCCGTTCCGTTGTCATTCTCTGCTACAAGGCACACCGTGATCCAGCGTCGCACCCTGTTCCGTCTGAAAATTATTGCCGCACTGCTCATCATCGTCATTGCCCTGGCGGCCCTGGGGCATTGGCTGGTGCATACCGCCGACGCCCAGCGCAGTGGCAGCCTGCGTCTGAAGAACCTGCAGCAAGAGGTGCAGGTGTATTTCGATGCCTGGGGCGTACCGCACATAGATGCGCGCAACGATCTGGATGCCTATCGCGCCCTGGGCTACCTGCACGCCCAGGACCGGCTGTTCCAGATGGACCTGCTGCGCCGCGTGGGCGGTGGCCGCCTGTCCGAGCTGTTCGGCCAGGAAAGCTACGCCACCGACAAGTTCTTTCGCACCCTGGGCATCAGCCGTCACGCACGGCAGTACGCCCAGTATCTGCGGGAGAACGCGGACAAGCCCCATGTGCAGCTCATCCTCGCCTACCAGGACGGCATCAATCAGTACATCGATCAGGGGCGAATTCCGGTGGAGTACCGTCTGCTGCTGACCCGCCCCGATCATTTCAGTCCCGAGGATATCGCCCATGTAATGGGCTACATGGCCTACTCCTTCGCCGAGGCCTTCCGTACCGACGCGCTCATCGATCATGTACGCGGCACCCTGGGCGAGCGCCACGCCCAGGAGCTGTTGCCCGGACTTCCGGACACCTCCCCCAGCCGTTCGGCACGGATCCTTCCGGGCCAGACCGATACCCCGCTGGCCCCACTGCTGGACCAGCTGGCACAGGTGCAGTCCTACCTGCCTGTGGGCCAGTTCCACGGCAGCAATGCCTGGGCGGTGAGCGGACAGCTGAGCGCCAGCGGCAAGCCGCTGCTGGCCAACGACCCGCATATCGGCTTTGCGGTACCGGCAGTGTGGTACGAAGCCCACATCCGCACCCCGGAACATGAGGTGTACGGTCACTTCCTTGCGGGCCTGCCCTTCCCCCTGCTGGGACATACGCCGCACCACGCCTGGGGCCTGACCATGCTGATGAATGACGAGATCGACTTCTATCGCGAACAGGTCAATCCGGACAACCCGATGCAGGTGCGCGTCGGCAATCGCTGGCAGGATCTGGAGGTGCACGAGGAGGTCATCAAGGTGCGCAACAAGGAGGACCGGCTCATCCGTCTGCGCAGTTCCCGGCATGGCCCCATCATCAACGATGACCTGGTCCTGGCATCCCAGGCCGAAGGTGCCACGCCGACACCGCCGGTCAGCCTGTTCTGGACCTTCCTGGCCCCGGGCAGCGATTCCACCGAAGCCTTCTACCGGTACTCCCGGGCCACCAGCATCGCGGAGTTCGAAGCCGCCGCCGCCATGCACTGGTCACCGGGGCTCAACGTGATCTATGCCGACGTCGATGACAACATTGCCATGTGGGCCACCGGGCGACTGAAGCGCTGGCCGTTGAGCAACAACAGCTTCACCCTGCTCGATGGGGCCAATCGGCAGCATGACTTTCTCGGTTATCAGCCTTTTGCCTCCAACCCCAGGCTGGTCAACCCGCCCAGTGGCTATCTGTACAACGCCAACAGCCCCTACCCGGGCAACAACCCGCGCCGCGCCCTGCCCGGTTACTATGCCCCGGCGGAGCGTGCCGAGCGTCTGGAAGCGCTGCTGGCCGGCGGTGAAAAGTTCGATTTCTCCCGTTTCAAGGCCATGCAGCTGGACAGTCACCGTGCCCACGCCCTGGCGATGATCAAGGATGCCCTGCCCCTGCTCGACAACGGCCTGTTTGCGGAGAAGCAGCGCACCCTGGCGGATGCCGCCCGACAACTGCTCACGGACTGGGATGGAAATTTCCAGGCGGGCAGCGCCGCCGCGCTCATCTACCAGCGCTGGGAAGACAACCTGATGGAAGCCCTGTTCGCCGACGAACTGGGTGAGCATTACAGCCACTTCCGCGACACCTTCATGGCCCGCAAGTCGCTCGCCAGCCTCTACTGGAAGCCCGCCTCTCCCTGGTGGGACAACCGGCAGCAGCCGAGCATGGACGGCCGTCAGGCTTCCATCGAGCAGGCCTGGGTACGGACACTGGAGTCCCTGAGCGACGCCCTGGGCAACGACCCGCAGAAATGGACCTGGGACCAGCTGGCCAGCCTGCAGCACAAGCACCCGCTGGCGGACAAGCTGCCTCTGGGCGGTCGACTGAACAGCGAACGGGTAGCCATCAACGGCACCACGGGCAGTCTGAACAACATGGTATTCAATCTCGGCGGGGCGCAGTACGACGTCATCGCCGGCCCCTCGACCCGCCGCCTGATCGACCTGGCCGAGCCGGCCGCCTCGCTGGGCATCAGCCCCATGGGCCAGTCCGGCAACCCGCTGGACCGCCACTATGCCGATCAGGCGCAGCTGTTTGCCCAGGGCAACTACCGCGCGCAGCTGTTCGACTGGCTGGGCATTCAGGCTCTACCCGATCGACTGGTGCTGAAGCCGCGCCGACGCAAGTAGGCGCAGCCTGACGGGGGCAGGGATCGCCCGAGGAGTCAGCGCTTCTCCAGGCGAATGCTGCCAGCCGGCTCGGGCTTGCCGATGTCCAGGCGCTGGCTGCTGATACCCCTTTCCACCAGCCCCTCGACGAACTCCGGGGCCCGCGCGCCATCTACCTGAACCCGCAGCCGGATATCCGAGCGCAGCATGCGGGTCACCAGATCCAGCCAGGCCGCGGCCTGCTCGTCGTCCCCGACGGAGGCATCCGGCAGCAGCAGTTCATTCTCCGCATTGAGTATCTTGCCCAGGGTCGCTGCCGTGGGATAGAGCACCTCGGTCACCGGCTGCTCGGGGGTCAGCTGATCCATGTGCAGGTAGACCTGCTGGTTGCCCCGGGTAATGGCATAGAGGCTGATGAAGCGCTGGGGCTGATCATCCAGGCGCAGGGCCAGATACAGCTGGTTGTCCTCCGGCCCGTAGAGCCGGGAATAATCCAGCACCTGATTGGCCCAGAGACTGCTGCTGCCGCACTCCCTGCCCTCGCAGAAGAACAGCGTGGTGTGCGGATGCTGCTGCAGCTGCTCAACCGCATATCCCAGTGCCTCACGGGCACTGTGACCGGCGGGGATGCGCCAGGACACGCGGATCAGCTCGCCAACCACCTGCAGCTCCCGCTCGGCGCGCACCTGATTGTTGATCCTGCGGATATTGCCGATGACCACCCGGTGTTCGCTGGCCTGCTGCACGCGCTCCCGAGCCACTTCGGCGCGGGGGAAAGGTTCGATCGCCAGGCCTTCGGCGGCACCGGCGCCGGTCGCTGCGACAGCCAGCAGCGCTCCAGTGACCAGTGAACGGCGCCACCATCGGCGATTCCTGTTAGACAAATGCATCAAATTTCCTCATCCAGGGGGCTCGGGTATGCAGCGGTCCCGATCGTGATCCATGTGCTGTGGGGACCGGGTTTGTCCCGCTCCCCCAGACTTGCCCAGCCGCCTGCGAGGGTCAAGTGAGACTGCGGAAAAAGGTGTCGATAATTGTTGCAACCGCCGGCGCCGCTTCCTCCAGGTGCAGATGGTGCCCGCCCTCGAGGCGATGGGTCTGGATATGCTCGAAACTGTCGATCCGCTCCAGCAGCAGCTCGCGCCTTGCCATCACCCCCTCGCTGGCCAGGACCAGGCAGGTAGGTGTCGTGATGGCCTCGGCAAAGGCCACCGCGTGCTCGGCAGTCAGACGCATGGGTGAGGGCAGCATCAGCTGGGGGTCGGTGCGCCAGGTCCAGCCGCCCTGCTCCGGCATCAACCCCCGCTCCGCCAGGCAGGCGGCGGCATCGCGGGAGATGCGCGAGGCGCCCCCCAGCACCCGGGCCGTGACCGCCTTATCCAGGCTGTCGTAGATCGGCTTGCGCTTGTGCGCCAGCGCCTGGCTGGCCTGGAAGAATCGCGCCATCTGCGCCGGCGCATCCCGGGCCTCGCCGGTGACCGGCAGAATGCCGTCGATCATGGCCGCGCCTATGACCCGGTCCGGCAGGCTGCCGGAGAGGATGCAGCTGATGATGCCGCCCATGGAATGGCCGAGCAGCGCAAAGCGTTTCCAGCCCAGCTCATCCGCCACCTGCAGCACCGTCGCCGCCTGCTGCCAGAGGCTGTAGCCGCCAGCGGGCAGATGCCCCGACAGCCCATGGCCGGGCAGATCCAGCGCCACCAGATGCACGTTGTTGAGCTGTGGCCCTATGCGGTCGAAGGTGGCGGCATTGTCCAGCCAGCCATGCAGGCCGATGACCGGAAGCTCCCCCGGCTTTCCCCACACCTTGCCCGCGATTTCGATGGCGGGCAGGCTGAAGCGTATTTCATGACTTCCCATGATGTCCGTTCTGCGTCAGTGATGTCGGTTGCGAATGTACGAGGCGCCGCAGGCCAGCTACAAGCGTCCGGCGCGACGTGAATGGCCGCACATAATGCCCCCGCACCGGAGACCTGTCACTGCCAGACGATGGTACTGCCGCTGACCAGCCAGTCTCCCAGAAACTCGTGGTAGCGCGCACGGATCACCCCGCGGCGCAGCAACATGGTAGCCGTGGTCGCCTCCGCATCCCGGTGCCAGGCATCACTGATCACGACCATGCAGGCCAGCTGTTCGTGACGCGACATCTCCCGATTGACCCTCTGCAGCAGGGCTTCCAGCTCGCGCTCCACCTCATGATGGGGCAGCTGGCGGGCCTGCTCGGTCAGCGTCAGCAGGGCCAGGGGCTGGGGCAGCCCCTGGCCGACCACACAGGCATACTCGACCAGCGGATGCGTGAGCAGTTCGTGTTCGATGGGCTGCGGGACCACCAGACGACCATCGGAGGTATGGAACAGATCGGTCATGCGCCCGCTCAGCCGCAGAAACCCCTCCTGGTCGATCTCGCCCCGGTCACCGGTCTGCAGGAATCCGTCCGCATCCAGCACCGCGGCGGTGCGCGCCGGATTCTTGAAGTAGCCCAGCATGGTGGCCCGACTGCGCACCAGCAGCTGGCCCTGTTCATCGATGCGGCATTCAACCCCCGGGTTGGGCAGGCCGCACCAGCCGGGTCGGAACCTGCCGGGGCGACCGACATGGGAATAGCCGCAGTTTTCGGTCAGGCCGTAGATCTCGAACAAGCGGACCCCGATACGGTGATACCAGTCCATGGTCTGGGTCGGCGTGGTGTCGCCACACACCACGGCAAAACGCACCTGATTCAGCCCGGTCTGATCGAGCATCCTCAACGCTGCGCGCTTGCGTATCAGGGGGATGGCCAGGGCGCGGTTGAGCATGCGCTGCTGCATCTGCTGCTGCACACCCTGACGGATCTGGTGCCAGGTGGCCGGGGTGCCGAGAAACAGCGTGGGACGGGCGCGGCGGATGTCGCGGATGAAACTCGCACGGCTGTGGGCGAAATACACCGTCATTCCCGACAGCAGTGACTGCATTTCGATGAACTGGCGCTCGGCTATGTGTGACAGCGGCAGCCAGGACAGCACGCGATCCGTCTCCGTCGTCAGAAACAGCCGCAGATAGTTCTTCGCCGCAAAATACATGCTGTCGAAACTCAGCATGCAGCCCTTGGGCAGTCCCGTGGTGCCGCTGCTGTACATGATGGTGGCCAGCTCCCCGCGATCACGCGGTACCGGCTCCTGCAATGGTGTCGACTCCTCCTGCAGCTGCTCCCAGGGGATCAGCTCCGGGTCCTCCGGCGCCAGCGGCAGGCCGACCCAGGGCAAGCTGGTCGGCAGGCCGCGCCGCAGCTCCTGCCAGTCATCCAGCTTGCCGACGATAACCATGCGCGCTTCGGCATGCTCGACAATCCCCTCCAGCGCGCGGGGCGACAGGGTCGGCTGCAGGGGAACGCAAACGTGGCCAGCCATCCAGATCGCCAGATCGGCAATGATCCAGTGGGCACAGTTCTTGGAGAGAATGGCGATCTGGCTGCGTGGCGGCAACTGCTGCTGCAGCAGCCAACTGGCGAAGCGCCGAGCCTGGTCGCCCACCTCGACCCAGCTCAGTTCCTGCTTGCGGCCTTCGGCCAGCGGTTGTACCAGATAGATGCGATCAGGCTGCTCACGCTCATGGCGGAAGAAGTCCTCGAGCACGGGCAGCACTCCCCTACTCTCTTGCCCCATGCGCTGTCCCCCTGTCCTTTTCTCTATCTTGTTATCGGACCGAAGCGCCTCGGCGCTTCACTGACCAGCCAGGCTGGTCGGGCTGGTCAATTCCAGCATCGTCGCCACCCCCAGCGCGGGTAGCGGCATCTCCAGGCAGGCCAGCCCCGCTGTCGGCATCGGATAATGCCCCCGGCGATGCCCCTCCACCGCCAGACTCAGCAGCGTCCCGACCAGGGGCTGATGACTGACCAGCAGGATATTGCTCTCGGAACGCTCGGCCAGGCGGTCCAGAACCGCCAGCGGATCATCATCGGGAGTGGCCCAGTCCACGGTGACCACAGCCCGGCGCAGACCGATACACTGGCGTACCAGCTCGGCCGTCTGCTGCGCCCGCAGGTAGGGACTGGCCAGTATCACCTCCAGCGTCTCACCCTGCAGATGCTCGCCCATCCGCAGGGCTTCCCGGCGACCGGTTTCGGTCAGCGGGCGCTGTGCATCGGTGACCGCGCGGGCTTCAGCCTGGCCATGGCGCAGAACCCAGAGCTTCATGATGCGGGCCTGTCCTCCGCGCCGGGCTCGTCCTGCTCATCCTCCGGCAGGGGGTGCACCAGCGGTGGCTCGGGCTGGACTACCTCAGCCACGGGATCGGCCTGGGTCGGCGCTGCGGTCTGGGGTGCAGTTGCAGGCGCCACCGGCTCCACAGTGACCGGACCGGCGGGCGGGCGTGGTTGCCATTCCGCATCGGCCGCCGGCCACTCGAGGAAGGGCCAGGGCTTCACTTCACTGGCGCCGGTGACGTAGCGGCCCATCTGCCAGGCATACTGCGACAGGCTGTTGCCGAACCCGGCCAGCTCCGGATTGGCCCGGCCGGAGAACAGCCGGAAACCGATCTGCAATACCAGGATGACGGCCAGCAGCAGCTCGACCACCTGCCAGGCGAGCGCAAACAGCAGCGTGTAGACCAGCCGCAGCCAGAAGTCGGGATCGGTGAGGTTATCGGTGAAACGATTCATTGCTGCTCCTTGTCGGTTGCACGACGGGGCATGAAGGCGGAAAACTCCACATCATGTTTCTGCTCGGCACTCATCAGGCGGCCGATGACTTCCTGCAGTGGCTGCTGCTCGAAGATGATGGCATGCAGCCCGGCCACCAGCGGCATGTACACGCCCTCCTCCTCGGATTTCTGACGCAGCACCCGCAGGGTATTCACCCCTTCGGCCACCTGGCCGAGGCGCGCCACGCTTTCCTCGAGGCTGTGCCCCTGCCCCAGGGCGTAGCCTACCTGATAGTTGCGTGACATCGACGAGGTGCAGGTCACTATCAGGTCGCCCACACCGGCCAGACCGAGGAAGGTCATGGGGTTGGCACCCATGTGCACCGCGAAGCGGGTCATTTCCGCCAGTGCCCGGGTAATCAGCATGCTGCGCGTGTTCTCACCCACACCCATGGCAGCGGCCATGCCGGAGATGATGGCATAGACATTCTTCAATGCACCGCCGAGTTCGACCCCGTAGCGGTCGGCACTGGCATAGACGCGCAGACTGGAGCAGCCGAGTACAGCTTGCACCTGGGCGTTGAGCTGGGCATCGCCACTGGCGATCACGGTGGCAGTCAGGGCGCCGGCAGCCATCTCCCGGGCCAGATTGGGCCCGGACAGCACCGCCACCCTGGCCCCGGGCACTTCCTGCTCGACGATCTGACTCATCATCAGAAAGCCCGGTTGTTCGATGCCCTTGGTGGTGCTGATCAGCCCCTTGCCCGCCAGCGCCGGGGCCAGCTGCTGCAGCACGCTGCGGAAAGCACCGCTGGGAATGGCCAGGAATACCAGCTGTGCATCCTTCAGGGCCTCCTCGGCATCACTGGTGATGACCAGCCGCGGATCCAGCCGGACGCCCGGAAGATAGCGCGCGTTCTCGCCCTTGGCGCGCATGGAGGCAGCCTGTTCCTCGTCACGCAGCCAGAGTCTGGTGGGCACGTCGTTACCCGCCAACAGATTCGCCAGGGTGGTACCAAAACTGCCTCCACCCAGGACAGTCACGGGTACCTTTAGGTCGCTCATGCAAATTCCTTTGAGACTGTTGAACAGCCAACAGTATATGTTCGTCAACGATAACAGCGAAGCGATGATGAAAAAACCGGAGCGCGCCGTTACCATGCCATCACTGTGAAACCAACCCAGAAGCTTCCATGCCGACACTGCTCTCCCCGACCGCCACTGCCCTGCTGCCTCTATGTCTGGGCCTGGCAGCGCTCCCCCTCTGTGCCGACTCCCTGGAGCCGATGGAGCTGCCCACGGTGCTCAGCGCCACCCGCCTGAAGCAGGCCCCGGCGGAGGTACCAGGCAGCATGACGGTACTGGATCGGGAGCTGATCCGCGCCAGTGGCGCACGCAGTATCCCGGAAATTCTCCGACTGGTGCCCGGCATGCATGTCGGCTATCGCCGCGGCAACCAGATGAACGTCAACCTGCACGGTACCAACGTTACCGAGGCGCGGCGTCTGCAGGTACTGGTCGATGGCCGTTCGGTGTATCGCCCGGGGCTGGCCACCGTGGACTGGAGCGAACTGGCGCTGGCGATCGAGGACATCGACCGCATCGAGGTTTTCCGCGGTCCCAATACTGCCGCCTACGGTGCCAATGCCCTGATGGGGGTGATCAATATCGTCACCCGTCTGCCGCTGGAAAATCACGGTACCACCCTGAAGTACACCCAAGGTACCCGTGGCGTACGCGATGTGTATGCCAGCCACAGTGGTGGATCGCTGCAGCACAACTGGCGCATGAGCCTGTCAACTCAGCAGGACAACGGCTTCGATCATGATAAGGGCGGCAACGACTACCGTGACGGCATGCGCGCCACCCGCTTCAATCTGCGCCATGCCTGGCAACTGACGCCGAACCAGACCCTGAACTGGCAGATGGCGGCCAGCGAGGCCAGCCGCCAGAGTTATTACGAATTCAGCACCTACTTCAATCACCGCAAGGGCAGCACACCGCTGGATCTGGCCATTACCGCCCATCAGCCCGATGCAGACATACGCGGGCGAGACTTTTCCACCCTTGGCCTGTGGAAGCTGGATATCAATCCCGACCATCAACTGCAGGTGCAGGCCTATGCCCAGCATGTCGAGCGCCTGCGCGACTGGCGGGTCTGCGAGTCGCCGGTCGCCTTCTCGCCTGCTCTGCTAGAACTCAGCGGCCTGAGCCAGCTGGCGGCGCGCCGGGTCAGAAGCTATCTGGAGAGCACCCAGACCGAGAGCATGGACTCCTATATCGATTACTACATGGGTATCGAAGGCGAGGCCTACACGCCGCAGATGGCCGAACTGGCCGCACGGGTACGGGACCAGGTTCCGCTCTACAGCAACGGTGACCCGGTATGTGGGCGGGTCAATGAGAACGTTCGCGAAACCCGCACCCATATCGAGATACAGGATATACTGCGGCTGACCCCGGAGCTGCGTCTGCTCAGCGGCGCCAGCTACCGCCACGACCGGGCCAGCTCCGAGACCTTTTTCAACGGCACCGTGGACAATCAGGTCACCCAGCTGTTCGGCAATCTGGAGTATCGTCCCAATCAGCGCTGGCTGTTCCAGGCCGGCGGCATGTACGAGTACGAGCAGCTGATCGGCGACTCCTTCTCGCCACGCCTGGCCACCCACTTCTTCCTGGCCCCGCTGCACAGTCTGCGACTGGTCTATGCCGAAGCGGTGCGCTCGCCCGACATGTATGAGAATCATGCCAGCTGGCGCTACCGGTTGCGGGATGTGACCGGCCCGCTGAGCGGGCCGCTGGTTCATTATGGCTGGGCCCGCGGGCCGGCCGATCTGCATCAGGAACGCATGCGCTCCCACGAGGTCGGTTACAACGGCCACTTTCCCCTGCTGGGACTGCAACTGGATGTGCGCGCCTTCCAGGAACGCGTCACCGGCATGAACAGCGAGCCGCTGAAAGTAGACGATTTCCGGCCCGACAACCGCTCCAGCATCCGCTTCAAGGGCGCCGAGGGTGAACTGGACTGGGCGTTCAGCAGCATGGATCGGCTGCGTCTGACCTATGCTTATATCGCCTTCGATGCCAGCAATAAGCGCGACTCACGACTGACGGCCCGACACTCCGGCAGTGCCGCCTGGCTGCGGGAATGGCCGGGGCAGATACGCACCAGCCTGATCTACTATGGTGCCGACCATCTGAACGAGCTGCGCTTCGAGCGCCTGGACTCGCGTATAGAGAAGCAGTTTGCCCTCGCCGACCGCAGCAGCCTGGCGCTGGCACTGACCTGGCAGTACCGACTGGACGACGAGGCGCTGACCTGGAAGGAGAACCGATTTGACAGTCGCAGCCACTATTACCTCAGCGCCGAGCTGAATTTCTGAACCATGCCTGCACGGGGACAAGGGAATGTCGCCAGCCTTCACTCACAGGCATGACCGGGCCATGACGCCGTGGCGGCTGTGCCTGATGATACTGCTGTGCCTGCTCTGCATGCAGGTCCGGGCCGAGGGGCTGCTGGTCATCAAGCCGCGGGAAACCGAGCTGACCCGCACCTTCATCGCCACACTCCAGGAGCAGCAACCGGAGCTGGAGGTGCTCAGTCGGCAGATCGACCAGTTGCCGGATCTGGATTCCACGCCCCTGGCCGTCACCATGGGGGTGGAGGCACTGCAATGGCGCCTGACCCAGGCCTCGCGGACGCCGACCATCGCCACCTACGTCACCCTGGATCAGCTCGCGCCCGGCGCCAGCTACCCCGACCATGTGCAGATACTGCTTGCCAGTGCCAGGCCGGAACGCCAGCTGCTGCTGGCGCAGCTGCTGATTCCGCGCCTGCAGACCGTCGGCCTGCTGCACAGCAGTGGCCAGCAATGGCAGCTGCCGCTCTGGCGCCAGGCCGCACGCCAGCAGGGGCTGGGGCTGGTTGCCAGCGAAGTACACCAGCAACGCGATCTGCTGCGCGGTCTGTCCCGGGTCCTCGACAGCAGTGAAGTACTCATCGGCATCGACGACCCCGACATTTACAATGCCACCACCATCAAGTCCCTGCTGCTGACCAGTTACAACCGCAACCGGGTGCTGATCGGACCATCTGCTCCCTTCATCGCCGCCGGCAGTCTCAGCACTACCTACAGCTCGCCGCGCGACATGGCCATGAGCGTACACCAGCTGTTCCAGCAACCCTGGCAGAACGGCGCACTGAACTACCCCCAACATTACTCGGTACTCAGCAATCCGCAGGTCGCACGCTCACTCGGCCTGCCGCCGCCCGATGACGCACAGCTGCTGAGACTCATCCGGATGAGGGAGAACCAGACACCATGAATTTCCTGCAACGCGGTGGTATACAGCGCCGCCTGATCCTGATCACCCTGATCCCGGCCGCCCTGCTCGGCGTGCTGCTGGTGACCTTCTTCACCCACGTTCGGCTGGACGCGCTGGATCAGGAAATGCAGACCACCGGCCAGCTGATTGCCGACCAGCTGGCACCGGCCACCGAATATGCGGTGCTCACCGGCAACCTGGCACTGCTGGAGAACCTGGTAGCCAGCTCGCTGAGCATTGCCAACGTGCAGCGGATCGAGGTCTTCGACCAGCACGGCCAATCCCTGGCCATGATGCACCAGGGGGACCTTGACGAAAGACACCTGCGCACCTTCACCGCCGAGATTCGGCGGCAGCAGGTGCCGGTGTACTACGACCTTTTCCTGCTCAACAGCGACTCGGTCACGACCGCACCACAACAGGTGGGCAGCGTGGCGGTCAGCCTCAGCTATCAGCATTTCATCGAGCGTCAACGCGGCATCCTCATGCGCAGTCTGCTGTTCAGTGCCGTCGCCCTGCTTGCGGCTTTGCTGCTGTCCACGCGTCTGGCCCGCGCTCTGGCCCGCCCCCTGGTGGATATGCGCAATGCGGTCAGGGCCCTGCAGGAGGGGCATCTGGACACCCGCCTGCAGGTGCGGGAGGACAGCGAGATCGGCGAACTGATGAGCAACCTCAATCACCTCGCAGCGACCCTGCAGGCCGCCGAGGCACGCCAGTCGGAAACCGTGGCACAGCTGGTCAGCGCGCGGGAGCAGGCGGAACAGGCCAGCCGGGCGAAATCGGACTTCCTCGCCATGATGAGCCACGAGTTGCGTACGCCACTCAACGGCGTCATGGGCATGCTGCAACTGCTGGACACCACGGAGCTCAGCGGGGAGCAGCGCGAGTACGTCAGCGTCGCCAGCGAATCGACCGATCACCTGCTGAAGATCATCAACGACATCCTCGACCTGTCCCGTATCGAGCGCGATGCCTTCGAGCTCGAGCACATCCGCTTCGAGCTGGCACGCCTGCTGCTGCGTACCACCCAGGCCTTCGACTATGCCGCCGGCCAGCGTGGACTGACGCTGTCGCTGGACATCGAAGGCACCCCCGAGGCCCCGGTAGTCATCGGCGATCCCACTCGACTGCGCCAGGTGCTGGTCAACCTGCTGGGCAACGCGCTCAAGTTCACCGAGCAGGGCAGCGTCTGCCTCAGGGCACGCTGGCAGAGCACCGAGGAACGGCGCCTGCAACTGGTATGCGAGGTCATGGACACCGGGATAGGCATCGACAGCGCCCGCCTGGAACAGATGTTCGACGCCTTCCAGCAGGAAGACAGCAGCACTTCCCGTCGTTTCGGTGGCACCGGCCTGGGCCTGGCCATCGCCCGCAATCTGGCCCACAAGATGGGCGGACACCTGCGGGCCAGCAGCCAGCCCGGAGTGGGCTCCTGCTTCACCCTGTCCATCCCGCTGGAGCTTGCCGCGGAAGCCGGCGTGGCTGGCAACGATGGCGAGCCGGTCATACCGGCCGCCGCCCTGCCGGTACTGCTGGTGGAAGACAATCCGGTCAACCAGATGGTCATGGAAGGCATGCTGCGCAACCTGCACTGGCCGGTGGTCATGGTCAGCGAGGGGCAGCAGGCCCTGCAGCTGCTGCAGGAACAGCGTCAGCAGTTCTCGCTGATCCTCATGGACCTGCAGCTGCCCGATGTGGACGGCGACGAGGTCTACCTCCGGTATGTAGAGCACTGTCGCCAACTGGGCCTGCGGCCCCTGCCCTGCGTCGCCGTGACCGCCAGCACCTCGGCTGAAGCGCGCCAGCGTGCCGAGCAGGCCGGAATGCAGGGTTTCCTCGCCAAACCCGTTACCCGCAAGGCCCTGCAGCAGGTGCTGGCCCGTTTCGACGGCTCCGAATCGCAGCATCAGTCTGATTGATCAGGGATTATTCCGCCGGCACCGGGGCATGGATTCCATTGCCCCGAAGCGAGACACTTGAGGCCCACTGAAACTGCTTACGGAAGTACTCTCGCCATGACTGCGACAGCCGTTTATCCGATCACTCTGGAGTCCCCCTTCACCACCCTGCCGCAACTGCTGGCGCTGCATGCGCAGCACCGGGCCGAGCATCCGGCGGTCATCCAGGATGGACAGCAGCTCAACTACGCCCAGTTGAACAGCCAGGTAGACCGCGCCGTCGCCGCCCTGCAGCGTGACGGCCTGCGCCCCGGTGACGCCATCGCCATCTGCGCGGCCAACTCCATTGCCTATGTGGTCATGTTTCTGGCCGCGCTGCGCGCCGGCGTGGTGGTCGCCCCCCTGGCGCCTTCCTCCACCAACGACAGCCTGCTGACCATGCTGCGCGACTCCGCCGCCCGGCTGTTCTTCGTCGACACCGCGGTGGCCCGCGCCCTGGAGCCGGTGACCCCGCGCATCGACATTCCGCTGCTGAGCCTGGATGACGGCCCCGCCCACCCGGCGCTGAGCCAGTGGCTGGCCGACACCCCGCCGGCCCCGGTCGAACTGACCCCGCAGACCCTGTTCAACGTCATCTATTCCTCCGGGACCACCGGTGAGCCCAAGGGCATCGTCCACGACCACCTGATGCGCTGGTCCCACATCCAGCGCGGCATTGCCTTCGGCTACGGCCCGGATTGCGTGACCCTGATGTCCACCCCGCTGTACTCCAACACCACTCTGGTATCCTTCCTGCCGACCATCGGCCTGGGCGGCACTCTGGTGCTGATGGCCAGGTTCGATGCCCAGCGCTACCTCGAGCTGGCCCAGGAGCACCGCGCCACCCATACCATGCTGGTGCCGGTGCAGTACCAGCGCATCATGGCCCGCCCGGACTTCGACAAGTACGACCTGTCCAGCTTCCAGATGAAGTTCAGCACCAGCGCGCCCTTCCACGGCGAACTCAAGGCCGACGTGCTGGCCCGGTGGCCGGGCGGTCTGGTGGAGTTCTACGGCATGACCGAAGGTGGCGGCTCCTGCATGCTGGTAGCCCACCAGCACCCGGACAAGCTGCATACCGTCGGCCACCCCCTCGATGGCCACGACATGCGGGTGATCGACGAGGATGGCAACGAACTGCCCCGCGGCGAGATCGGCGAGGTGGTAGGCCATTCCGTCGCCATGATGACCGGCTATCTGAACAAGCCGGAGAAGACTGCCGAAGCCGAGTGGTACGACAGCACCGGCAAGCGCTTCATCCGCACCGGCGACGTCGGCCGCTTCGACGAGGACGGTTTCCTGACGCTGATGGACAGACGCAAGGACATGATCATCAGTGGCGGCTTCAACATCTACCCCAGCGACCTGGAAGCGGTGCTGCGCCAGCACCCCGACCTGCTGGAAGTGACCGTGATAGGCGTGCAGTCCACCAGCTGGGGCGAAACCCCGGTGGGCTACGTGGTAGCCAAACCGGGCACCAGCATCAGCGCCGTTGACATCCTGCAGTGGTTCAACGCCCAGGTCGGCAAGACCCAGCGCCTTAACCGCGTGATCATCACCGACGAACTGCCCCGCAGCGCCATCGGCAAGGTGCTCAAGCGCGAGCTGCGTGATCAGTTTCAGGCGCAATATGGGGTGCTCGACTGAGTGCCGGTGCCTGATAGCCTGAGTCGGATCTGTAGCCGCCCCGTCTGGTGCGAAGTCGAGTGAGGTCGTACTGGGGTGCAGGGCCGTGCCGACACGCTGCAAGTACGTCCCTGTAAGCTCGCGGTTTTCATCCCTGAAAACCGACGGTCGGCACAACCCTGCACCCCAGCCCGCCGACAAGCTTAGGAGCTGCCGATGGTTTTTTCTTACAGCGGCTCGGGAGTTGCCGCCGGAGCGTTGGGACGCCCCCGATACGACCGTTTGATGTCAGGGATGACATCAACGAGCCCACAGGGACGTGTTCACGGCGTGTCGTAGCGGGAGCGTACCAATGCGGAGGCATCCACGCTGCTGAAGCTTGCATTTTTCAAGCACCCACGAATCCAGAAAGAAAAGACTCAAACTTCAATGAACCTTTTTTTGTCCTCAACCCGCATCACAGGTATCCTCGACGCCTGTCGCGCAGGCGTGACTTTTATCGACGCCTGATAGTCTGAGCTAACGCTGGCGGTTTCATCCTCAATCAACCCCCGCCATGCCCAAACAATAGCGCCCCGCCGAACGGGGTAGAGCAGGAGCCTCTATGTCAAAACAGAATGCGTATACCCGGGAAGAGCTGCTCAAATGCAGTCGTGGCGAACTGTTCGGCCCCGGTAACGCACAGTTGCCCGCCCCCAACATGCTGATGATCGATCGCATCACCCACATCAGCGACACCGGCGGCCGCTTCGGCAAGGGCGAGATCGTTGCCGAGCTCGATATCCATCCGGATCTGTGGTTCTTCCAGTGCCATTTCGAAGGCGACCCGGTCATGCCCGGCTGCCTGGGTCTGGACGCCATGTGGCAGCTGGTCGGCTTCCACCTGGGCTGGCTGGGTTACAAGGGCCGCGGCCGCGCACTGGGCTCCGGCGAAGTGAAATTCTTCGGTCAGGTACTGCCGGATGCGAAGAAGGTCACCTACACCATTCATATCAAGCGCACCATCAACCGGGCCCTCACGCTGGGTATCGCCGATGGCAGCGTAGCGGTTGACGGCCGCGAGATCTACACGGCAGAAGGTCTGCGGGTGGGTCTGTTCACTTCCACTGATAGTTTCTGAGGATCATCACTATGCGTCGCGTCGTGATTACCGGTATGGGCATCGTCTCCTGCCTCGGCCAGGATCTGGAAAGCGTTGCTGCCAGCCTGAAAGAGGGCAAGTCGGGCATTACCCACAACCCCGAATACGCGGAAATGGGCCTGCGCAGCCAGGTCTCCGGCAGCGTGAAGATTGACCTGGACGCCGCCATCGACCGCAAGATCAAGCGTTTCATGGGCGATGCCGCCGCCTTCGCCTATCTGTCCATGCAGCAGGCCATCGCCGACGCCGGCCTGAGCGAGGAGCAGGTCAGCAACGTACGCACCGGTCTGATTGCCGGCAGCGGTGGCGCCTCCACCCTGAACCAGATGGAGTCCGTGGACATCCTGCGTGACAAGGGCGTGAAGAAGATCGGGCCCTATCGCGTACCGCGTACCATGGGCAGCACCGTCTCCGCCTGTCTGGCTACCCCGTTCAAGATCAAGGGCGTCAACTATTCCATCTCCTCCGCCTGTGCCACCAGCGCGCACTGCATCGGCGCGGCCATGGAGCAGATCCAGATGGGCAAGCAGGACGTGATCTTTGCCGGTGGCGGTGAAGAGGAGCACTGGAGCCAGTCCATGCTGTTCGACGCCATGGGCGCGCTGTCCACCCAGTACAACGACACCCCGGAAAAGGCCTCCCGCGCCTACGACGCCAAGCGTGACGGCTTCGTCATCGCCGGCGGCGGCGGCATGGTCGTGGTCGAGGAGCTGGAACACGCCCTGGCCCGCGGCGCCAAGATCTACGCCGAAGTGGTTGGCTACGGCGCCACCTCCGACGGCTACGACATGGTAGCCCCGAGCGGCGAAGGCGCAGTACGCTGCATGCAGCAGGCCCTGGCCACCGTTGACGGCACCATCGACTACCTCAACACCCACGGCACTTCCACCCCGGTGGGTGACGTGGCCGAGCTCAAGGCCATCCGTGAAGTGTTCGGCGACAAGGCACCGAAGATCAGCTCGACCAAGAGCCTCTCCGGCCACTCCCTGGGCGCCGCCGGTGTGCAGGAAGCCATCTATTGCCTGCTGATGATGCGTGACAACTTCCTTGCCGCCTCGGCCAACATCGAGGAGCTGGACGAGAACGCCGCCGGCCTGCCGATCCTGCGCGAGCGCCTGGATCAGGCGGTGGATCTGATCATGTCCAACAGCTTCGGCTTCGGTGGCACCAACGCCACTCTGGTACTCAAGCGCTGGACCGGGGCCTGATAAGCCCCTGCCCCCCTCTCCCTGCGGGAGAGGGGGCGCCCCTTCTACCTCACGCCAAACTCCACGCTTCCAACCCGCCTGGCCATCAGCGCCATCCCCGCCGACCCGACACCACAGACCGCGATGATCGCCGTCATCGGTACCGCCGTGCCGTCATGCAACGCCCCCACCAGTGCCGACATCACCCCGGCAATGGCAAACTGCATGGTGCCCATCAGCGCCGAGGCGACGCCGGCCTGATGGCCCTGCCCGGCCAGCGCACAGGCCGAGGAGTTGGGGACCACCAGCGCCAGCGAGGCCATGCAGAAGAACAGCGGCAGCATCAGCGGCCACAGGGAGTCGGTCCGCAACAGCGCAATGACCGGCAGCAGCAGAGTGCCGGCCATGAAACAGAGGGTGGTGGTACGCAGCAGCTGCAGTGGTGTACGCCGGCGCAGAAAGCGCCCATTGAACTGCGCGGCGAGAATGAAGCCGGCGGAGTTGATGCCGAACAGCCAGCCGTAATGTTCCGCCGGCACGCCATACAGCTGGATGAACACGAAGGGCGAGCCTGCGATGTAGGCGAACATGCCGGCCATGGCCAACCCACCGGTCAGTGCATGGAACATGAACTCCGGGGCGCGCAGCAGCCTTGCATAGCTGCCCAGTGCGCCGGACAACCGGCTGCGCGGCGCATCGGCGGGCAGCGTTTCCGGCAGACGCAGCCACACCAGCACCCAGAAGGCGGCGGAAAACAGGGTGAGGAAGCCGAAGATACTGTGCCAGCCGCCGACCAGCATCAACCAGCCACCGGCCAGCGGCGCCAGGATGGGGGCAATGCCCATGACCAGCATCAGCTTGGAGAACACCCGCGCCGACTCGATCGGCGAGCACAGGTCGCGCACCACCGCCCGGTTGACCACCATGCCACCACAGCCGCCCAGGGCCTGGGCAAAGCGCGCCACCAGCAGCCATTCCAGGGTCGGCGCCAGGGCGCAGCCCAGCGAAGCCAGGGTAAACAGGCCGATACCGAACAGCAGCGGCTTGCGCCGCCCGAAGCGGTCCGCCACCGGACCGTAGAACACCTGCCCCAGCGCCAGACCGACAAAATAGACCGACAGGCTCAGCTGCACATGCTCGGTGTCGGTGGCAAAACTCTGCGCCATGGCCGGAAAGGCGGGCAGATACAGGTCGATGGCCAGTGGGCCGAAGGCACTCAACCCACCGAGAATCAGTAACAGGCGAAACGGCATGGGATATCCAGGCAAGAGCATGGGCCGCCAGCACGGGCAGCGGAATCGGCATCATGCCAGATTCCGCTGCCGCTGAAAAACGCGCCAGGCTCGGGTATGGGGGGCGCTATTGCTCGTGCAGACGCGTATTGAGCTCATCCACCACGGGCGCCCACTCCGCATCCCGCTGGAACTGCTCGCGCAGGAAGGCCGACTGAGCCGGCGTCCAGAAGGGAGCATCCACCAGCTTCACGTCCTGGGGCAGAGCGTGGGTGGCGAAGAAGCGCTCGATCGCCTCGTGGTCCGAGGGCAGCCCGAGCTGGTCGAACAGGGCGGGCAGGTCCTGATTGGGTAGTTCCATGCTGATAACCTCCTGGGTCAGTTTACAGGTCTACCTGCTGTGACCATCGAGCCGGGGGCTGTGTTCAAGGAACCGGGATGACCACAGCCCCTGTTCCATGCACAATGGCTCTTCACCCCGCCGCTGGAGCAGACCGATGGCCGAGCAACCCCCACTGGATGACGCAACCCTGGCCTTTGCCGAGCGGGTCTTCGATATGGCCCGCCATGGCGCCGCAGAGGACCTGCAACCACTGCTGGAGGCCGGTCTGCCGGCCAACCTGTGCAACAGCAAGGGCGACAGCCTGCTGATGCTCGCCTGCTACAACGGTCATCCGGATACTGCGCGCCTGATACTGCAGCACGGCGGCGACCCGGAGCTGGCCAATCTGCGCTTCCAGACGCCGCTTGCCGGAGTCATCTTCAAGGGTGATCAGGCCATGGTCGAGCTGCTGCTCGAATACGGCGCCGACGCCAGCAGCTGCACACCGGGCGGCAAGACGCCGCTGATGTATGCAGCGATGTTCGAGCGTACCGAGATACTGCAGCGTCTGCTGCAGGTCGGGGCCGACCCCACTGTAACCGATGCCGAAGGCAATACCGCCCTGAAGCTGGCCATGGCCATGGGCGCCGCAGATGCAGCCAGACTGCTGGGCGGACAATAGCCGTTAGTGGCTGTGGCCGACGTGGGAGTCGCTGTCCTGGCTGACATGCGGCTCCCCTGCGGTCAGCTCCTGCAATATGCTGCAGCTCGGCCCGGCCCCGGCGCAGCGCTGACGCAGTGCAACCAGCTTGTCCTGCAACTGTTGCAGCACCTTGATGCGGCTCGACACATGCTCTATGTGTGCCTCCACCAGCGCATTGATCTCGCTGCAATCACCGCTGGGGTTGTCCTGGTAGTCCAGCAGCTGGCGAATCTCGTCCAGGGACATGTCCAGCGCCCGGCAATTGCGGATGAACAACAGGCGTTCTTCATGGGCGCGGGTATAGACCCGGTAGTTACCTTCGCTGCGCGGCGGCACCGGCAGCAGCCCCGCCTGTTCGTAGTAGCGGATGGTCACCGGCTGACAACCGGTACGTGCCGCCAGCTCGCCTATTTTCATGCCCGGCTCCTCCGCCCTTGACTCTATAGCCACTATAGGGTGTTTATTGAAGGGCAGCAAAAGGAGAGTCCCATGAAAGATTGCTGTAGCTGCACTGCCCGGAACAATGATCCGGCGACCACCGCCGACCGCCCTGTCGACCTCGGCGACAGTCTCAGTACCACGGTGCGTATCACCCAGATGGACTGCCCCACGGAGCAGCGGCTGATCACCGACCGGCTCAGCGGCATGAACGGCGTCGGGCAACTGAGTTTCAACCTGCTGGAGCGCACCCTGACCCTGCAGCACAGCCCGGAGGCGCTGGAGCCGGCGCTGCAGGCGATACGCCGGCTGGGCTTCACTCCCCTGCCCGTCACCGAACCGGAGCCCGCCGCCCCACCCAGGCGCTGGCTATACGCCCGGCTGGCGCTGGCCGGCCTGCTGGCCCTGGCTGCCGAGCTGCTGCATTTCACCGCAGCCGCCGCCGACTGGACGGTGGCTGCCCTGGCCCTGCTGTCGGTACTGCTCTGCGGGCTGGGTACCTATGCCCGGGGCTGGATAGCCCTGCGCCAGCTGGATCTGAACATCAACGCGCTGATGAGCATTGCGGTAACCGGCGCTCTGCTGATCGGCCAGTGGCCGGAGGCTGCCATGGTGATGTTCCTGTTCAGTGTGGCCGAGCTGATCGAGGCGCGCTCGCTCGACCGGGCCCGCAATGCCATTCGCGGCCTGCTGGAAATGACACCGGAAACCGCCCTGGTGCAGCAGGCCGACGGCAGCTGGCAATCCCTGCCGCTGAAGGAGGTCCCGCTGGACAGCCGGGTGCGGGTACGACCGGGCGAGCGCATCGGGCTGGATGGCGAGGTGCTTGCCGGCCAGTCCGCCGTCGACCAGTCGCCGATCACCGGGGAAAGCCTGCCGGTGGACAAGCAACCCGGCGACCGGGTGTTTGCCGGCAGCATCAACCAGCACAGCGAGCTGGAATACCGGGTGACCACCCTGGCCGGACACAGCACCCTGGCTCGCATCATCCACGCGGTGGAGCAGGCCCAGGGCAGCCGCGCACCGACCCAGCGCTTCGTCGACCGCTTCGCCCGCCTCTATACCCCGCTGGTGTTTGCCCTGGCTCTGCTGGTCGCCATCCTGCCACCGCTGCTCGGAGGGGCCTGGCCGGAGTGGGTCTACCGCGCGCTGGTGTTGCTGGTGGTCGCCTGTCCCTGCGCGCTGGTCATCTCCACCCCGGTCAGCATCGTCAGCGGTCTGGCCGCCGCCGCACGCCGCGGCATCCTGGTCAAGGGCGGCAGCTATCTGGAACAGGCGGCCGGCCTCACCCATCTGGCACTGGACAAGACCGGCACCCTGACCCGCGGCCGTCCGGAGCAGACCGACTTCCATACCCTGGTCCCTGACGTACCGGCGGAGGCTATCCAGCGCCTTGCCGCCAGCCTCGCCAGCCGCTCAGACCATCCGGTATCCCGCGCCGTTGCCGAGGCAGCGAAGCAGCCGCCGCTGGATGTCAGCGACTTCCGCGCCCTGCCCGGTCTGGGCAGCTGCGGGCTGATCGGGGGCCGTCTGTACCATCTGGGCAACCACCGCCTGCTGGAACAGCAGGGACTCTGCTCCCCGGCGCTGGAGAAGCAGCTGGGACAGCTGGAACGGCTCGGCCGCAGCGTGATCATCCTCTGTGACGAGCAGCGTGCCCTGGGCCTGTTCGCCGTGGCCGACCAGCTCAAGGAGGGCAGCCGCGAGGCCATCGCCGAACTGCACCGGCTGGGTGTGCGCACCCTGATGCTCAGTGGTGACAACCCGCACACGGCCGCCGCCATCGGTGCCGAGGCAGGCATCGACGAGGTGCGTGGCAACCTGCTGCCAACCGACAAGCTGGCCGAGATCGACGCCCTGGCCCGGCCGCCGGCGCGGGTCGGCATGGTCGGTGACGGCATCAACGATGCCCCGGCGCTGGCACGGGCCGACATCGGCTTCGCCATGGGGGCGATCGGCACCGACACCGCGATCGAAACCGCCGATGTGGCGATCATGGACGACGATCTGCGGCGCATTCCCGCCTTCATCCGCCTGTCCCGGCGCACCCGGCGCATACTGGTGCAGAACATCGTCCTGGCACTGGGTATCAAGGCCGTTTTCGTCGCCCTGACCCTGGCCGGTGAGGCGACCATGTGGATGGCGGTATTTGCCGATATGGGCGTGAGCCTGCTGGTGATCTTCAACGGCCTGCGGCTGCTGCGCTCCTGACCGGGCCGCAGGACGTGCGTTCGTCGCCGGCGGCTTGCGCCGGAACAGCCGCCCCGGCCACAATACTGTATGCCCAGCCAGCCCATTACCACTGACCCGCCGCCACTGTACTACCTGGACAATTTCCAGCAGGCACTGGACTGGCTGCAGACCCGCTACGCCGATCTGCTGACGGCGCAGGAGCAGGACTTCATACGCCAGTTTTTGCTGTTGCCGGTGCCCAGCCGTGCCCTGCTGGTGCGCCTGATCATGCGCAAGGGGCCACATTTTCGCAGTGACCGGCTGAGTTATCCGGAGATCGGCTGCATCCCCACCGCCGCCGGCCCCCTGCTCGAACTGGATTGGCTGAGTGACAGCCAGCCGCTGGATGCCGAGCAGCTCGGGCAACTGCTGCGCCGGGAGGAGCTGGCCGCCCTGCTGCCCGCCGCCACTGTCCGCTCCGGCCGGCGCAAGCCAGAGCTGATTGCCGAGCTGGCCGCCACCCAGCCACAGCCGCGTCCCTTCAGCCAGTGGTGCACCGGGCATACCGCCAGCCTGTTCACCCTGCTGATCGGCGAGCTGTGCGAAACGCTGCGGCTGATGTTTTTCGGCAATCTGGGTCAGGGCTGGGAGGAGTTCGTGCTCGCCCAGCTGGGGATTTTCCGTTACGAGCAGGTGGAACTGGGCCCCGACTCCCGGGGTTTTCACTGTAGAGAGGACATTGAGTGCTACCGGCATCTGCACCGCTGCCGCCAGGCGCTGGATGAGGGCATGGCGGCAGGCGAGGTGGCCGAGCTGCTCGGCGAACAGCGCCCGGACAACCCCTGGCTGGCCAGCCGCCTGGCGCGACTGCAATTCAGTCTGGCCCGCCAGCTCGAGCGCGAGGAGCAACTGGATGCCGCCCTTGCTCTGTACCAGCGCAGCGGCTGGCGGGGGGCCCGCCAGCGGCAGATCCGCATACTGGAAAAGCGCCGCGACCACGTCCGGGCCCATGCCCTGGTGCAGCAGGCACTGGCCGAGCCCGAGGACGATGCGGAAATGCAGCTGGTGCTGCGCGCCGAGCGCCGGCTCGCCCGCCAGCTGGGTCTGCCGCCGAGGGCGGTGGCCGGCAAGGCTGACAGCCCCCGGTTCGACCTGGTGCTGCCCGGGCCCCACCCGCTGGGCGTGGAGCTGGCAGTCCGCGAGCACCTGAGCAGCGATCAGGCACCGGTCTACTACGTGGAGAACAGTCTGATCACCGGCCTGTTCGGTCTGTTGTGCTGGGAGGCAATCTTTGCCCCCCTGCCCGGCGCCTTCTTCCATCCGTTCCACAGTGCCCCCGCCGACCTGCACAGCCCGGATTTCCACAGCCGCCGGCGGCAGGCCTTCGACCGTTGCCTGGCCCGACTGGAATCGGACAGCTACCGTCAGCACCTGCGCCATATCTGGCGACATAAACAGGGTATCCAGACGCCCTTCGTCAACTGGGCGCTGCTGTCCGAGGAACTGCTGGAAATGGCCCTGCATTGCCTGCCCGCCCGCCACCTGCAGCTGTGGTGTCAGCGCCTGCTGGCCGATCTGCTCGCCCACCGCACCGGCATGCCGGATCTCATCCAGTTCTGGCCGCAGCAGCAGCGCTACCGGATGATCGAGGTCAAGGGTCCCGGCGATCGCCTGCAGGACAACCAGCGCCGCTGGCTGGACTACTGTGCCCGCCACCAGATGCCGGTGGAGGTCTGTTACGTCCAATGGACTCGATGAACTATCGCGTAGCCGTCCGCGCTTTGTGCGCCTTCACCGCCCGCGAGGGCGACCTGGATCTGCGCTTCACGCCGGCGCCCAGCCCGCAGGAAGGCATTGCCGGGCATCAGGTGGTGACCGGCCGACGTGGCACGCATTACCTCAGCGAACTGGCCCTGAGCGGTGAGTACCGCGGACTGCTGGTCAGCGGCCGCGCCGATGGCTATGACCCGGTACTGAACCGGCTGGAAGAGATCAAGACCCACCGCGGCAAGGTCGAACGCATTGCCGACAACCAGCGTCGCCTGCACTGGGCCCAGGTCAAGGTCTATGGCTGGCTGCTGTGCGCCAGTCGCCAGTTGCCGGAGATCGAGCTGGCGGTGGTCTACTACAACATCAACACCCAGAAGGAAACGGCCTGCCGGGAGCAGTTCCGGGCCGGGGAACTGCGCGCCTTCTTCGAACTGCAGTGCGAGCGCTTCCTCGACTGGGCGCAGCAGGAGCTCGAGCACCGCCAGGCCCGGGACGCCAGCCTGGAGCAACTGGAGTTTCCCTGGCCGAGTTTCCGCACCGGACAGCGCCAGCTGGCTGCCGAGGTCTACCGTGCCACCCGTGACGGAAAGACCCTGCTGGCCCAGGCCACCACTGGCATCGGCAAGACCCTGGGCACCCTGTTTCCCCAGCTCAAGGCCTTCCCCGGCCAGCGATTGGACCGGTTGTTCTACCTTACCGCCCGCACCCCCGGTCGGCAGCTGGCGCTGGACGCGCTGGCCACCCTGCACGCCCGGCAGCCGCAGATGCCCCTGCGGGTGCTGGAGCACATCGCCCGGGACAAGGCCTGCGAACATCCGCAACGGGCCTGCCACGGCGAGTCCTGTCCGCTGGCACGGGGCTTCCACGATCGTCTGCCCGCCGCCCGGCAAGTGGCGGTGGCGGCGCGCTGGCTGACCCGGGAGCGGGTGCGGGAGATCGCCCTGACCCATGACATCTGCCCCTATTACCTGAGCCAGGAGCTGTGCCACTGGGCCGATGTGGTGGTGGCCGACTACAACTACTACTTCGACAGCAGCGCCCTGCTGCACGCCCTGACCCTGGTCAACGACTGGCGGGTGACCCTGCTGGTGGACGAGGCGCACAATCTGGTCGAGCGCGGACGCAGCATGTACAGCGCCGAGCTGGACCAGCAGCGCCTGCACGGCCTGCGCAGTACCGCGCCAGCCGCCCTGGGCCCGGCGCTGGACCGACTGGAGCGCCACTGGCGTCAGCTGGTGCGCGATCAGCAGCAGGACTATCAGGTGCAGCCGCAGCTGCCGGAACTGTTCATGCTCAGCCTGCAGAAACTGGTCGGTGCCATCACCGACCATCTGGCCGAGCAGCCCGAGGGCAATAATGACGCCGCCCTGCTGCGCTTCTATCTGGACGCACTGCTGTTCTGCCGCCTGGCCGAGCATTTTTCCGAGCATTCGATCTTCGATATCAGCCTGCGGCGACATGGACGCCGCAGGCTGTCCACCCTGTGCCTGCGCAACCTGCTGCCGGCCCCCTTCCTGCGGGGGCGTTTTGCCGCCGCGCACAGCAGCACCCTGTTCTCCGCCACCCTGACTCCGGCCCGGTATCAGCAGGACATGCTCGGCCTGCCCGAGGGCACCCGCTGGCTGGATGTGGCGTCACCTTTCAGCCCAGAGCAGTTACAGGTCCGCTATGTCAGCAACCTGTCCACCCGCTACCAGCACCGGGCCGACAGCCTGCTGCCGATCTGCCAGTTGATTGCCGAGCAGTACCGTCAGCGGCCGGGCAACTACCTGGCGTTTTTCAGCAGCTACCGCTACCTCGAGCAGGTGGTCGAGCTGCTGCAGTCACACTGGCCCGGCATTCCGCTGCAGGTGCAGTCCGCAGGCATGGACGAGGCGGCGCGCAGGGCCTTTCTCGACAGTTTCACCGGGGACAGCCGGCAGGTGGGATTCGCAGTGCTCGGCGGGGCCTTCGGTGAGGGCATTGACCTCCCCGGCGAGCGGCTGATCGGCGCCTTCATTGCCACCCTGGGGTTGCCCCAGGTCAACCCGGTTACCGAACAGATCCGCGCCCGCATGGACCAGTTGTTCGGCCACGGTCACGACTATGCCTACCTGTTTCCCGGTTTGCAGAAGGTGGTTCAGGCCGCCGGCCGGGTGATCCGCAGCCCGGAGGATCAGGGCGTGCTCTGGCTGCTGGATGACCGCTTCGGTCAACCGCGGGTGCGCCAGTTGCTGCCGGGGTGGTGGCAGATGGAACGGCACCATCTGGCGCCGCCGATGCTGCCCGGCAGGATGGCCGATCTGTTCAGCGAATAGGCTGCTGGCGATTCAGGCGGCGGGGCAGTAGAACATGACCAGATTGCCGATCAGGATCAGCCCGGCCCGGCGCCGAGGCGCCCGATCAGGGAGAAGTAGGTGGCAAAGCCGACGATGGAGCCGATCAGCGCCAGATACAGCAGCGAGCCCAGACAGGCCAGCGTCTGCTCCACGGCAAAGGTACCGCCGGGACACGGGCGGTGCTAGACTCCCGCCCTCAGTTGCAGGAGTCTACCATGAATACCAAGTTGCCCTATCACCGCTACCACCTCGCCCTGTTGACCAGCCTGTTCGACACCCTGCGGGCCCAGACCGTGCTCATGGCCCAGGTACCGGAGGAAAGCAACGAGCTGTTTCTGGAACGCTTCGAAGAGCTGATCACGCAGCTGGAGGCGGGTGATCAGGACGCCCTGTACAATGGCCAGGAGATCATCTGCCAGGTCATCAGCCGCTACCCCCAGGTCGCCCACCTGATCCCCCGCGACCTGCTCTGGTACTTCGGCGGCGACTGCCTGCACTTCATGCCCGATGAGGAGATAGCCCAGTACCAGCTGCTGGATGAACACATGGCCGAAGCCACCGCCCGGGGCGAGGAATTCAACTGGGAGCAGGCCCGCCAGCTGCTGATGTCCCAGGCCCGCAGCTGAGCCACGCAACCGGCAGCGAAATCCTGTACTGACAGGCGCACCCCCGGCCCAGCGACTATCCTTGAGGTTGTTTCAATAATGACCCAAGGAGTGCTTCATGCTGACCCTGCTCTGGCTGCTGGGCCTGGTTCTGATTGTCGCTGTGCTTGCCTGGAAGCGCAGCAGTCTGCTGAATGCCTGTGTCGTTGTAGCCGCCTATCTGCTGGCCATGACCCTGGTCGGTCCGGTGCACTGGCTGCTGGACCTGATACTCTGGGCGCTGTTTCTGGGGGTCGCCATTCCCCTGAACATGCCGGACTGGCGCCGCCGCAGCATCACCACCCCCCTGTTCCACTGGTTCCGCAAGGTACTGCCACCCATCTCCGACACCGAGCGCGAAGCATTGGAAGCAGGGACCGTCTGGTGGGATGGTGAGCTGTTCAGCGGGCGTCCGGACTGGGACAGGCTGCTCGGTTATCCGCAGCCTCGGCTGACCGAGGAGGAGCAGGCCTTTCTCGACGGGCCGGTGGAGGAACTCTGCCGCATGACCAACGAATGGCAGATCACCACCGAATTGCAGGATCTGCCGCCGCAGGTCTGGGACTTCATCAAGAGCAACGGCTTTTTCGGCCTGATCATTCCCAAAGAGTATGGCGGCAAGGGCTTTTCCGCCTACGCCCACTCGCAGATCGCGATGAAGCTGGCCAGTCGCAGCGGCGATGTCGGCTCCACGGTCATGGTACCCAACTCCCTGGGGCCGGCTGAGCTGATCATGCAGTACGGCACCGATGAACAGAAACAGTACTATCTGCCCCGTCTGGCCGCCGGCCAGGAAGTACCCTGCTTTGCCCTCACCTCGCCGGAAGCCGGATCGGACGCCGGCTCCATGCCCGACCGGGGCATCGTCTGCCGTGGTCAGTGGCAGGGCCAGGAGGTACTCGGGCTGCGGGTCACCTGGGAGAAGCGTTACATCACCCTGGGGCCGGTAGCCACCCTGCTCGGTCTGGCCTTCAAGGTGTACGACCCCGAGGGTCTGCTCGGCGGCGAGGAGGAGCTGGGTATCAGTCTGGCGCTGATCCCGACCGACACCCCCGGCGTGAACATAGGCCGCCGGCATTTCCCGCTGAACGCCGCCTTCATGAACGGCCCCAACTCGGGCACCGATGTCTTCATCCCCATGGACTACCTGATCGGCGGCCAGAGCATGATCGGCCATGGCTGGAAGATGCTGATGAACTGCCTGGCGGTGGGTCGTTCCATCTCCCTGCCGGCCGGAGGCACCGGTGCAGCCAAGATGGCCAGCATGACCACCGGCGCCTATGCCCGCATCCGGCGCCAGTTCAACCTGCCGATCGGGGAGTTCGAAGGGGTGCAGGAGGCGCTGGCCCGCATTGGCGGCAACACCTATGTGATGGATGCGGCCCGGCGCATGACCGCCGGCGCGGTGGATCTCGGCGAGAAACCGGCGGTGCTGTCCGGCGTGGTCAAGTACCACATCACCGAACGGATGCGCCAGTGCCTGAACGATGCCATGGACGTGCACGGCGGCAAGGGCATCTGCATGGGCCCGAAGAATTATCTGGGTCGGGGTTATCAGTCCATTCCCATTTCCATCACCGTCGAGGGGGCCAACATTCTCACCCGGAGCATGATGATCTTCGGTCAGGGCGCCATCCGCAGTCATCCCTATGTGCTGCGCGAGATGATGGCTACCCAGCTGCCCGATGAGCAGCAGGCGATCGCCGAGTTCGACCGCCTGCTCTACCAGCATATCGGGCACGCCCTGGGCAATGCCGCAGGCAGCCTCCTGCTGGGGCTGACCGGGGGCCTGCTGGCTGACACGCCGGAGCATCTGGGCCGTCGGCGTCGGGCGGGTGGCGGCCGCGCCTCCCGGTATGCCGAACAGGTTGATCTGGCCGGGTACTACCGCCAGCTCAGCCGACTGTCAGCAGCCTTCGCCACCCTGACCGATGTCAGCATGCTGATGCTCGGTGGCGAGCTCAAGCGCCGGGAGCGCCTGTCCGCCCGGCTCGGCGACATGCTCAGCTTTCTCTATCTGGCCAGCGCCTGTCTCAAGCATTTCCATGACCAGGGCGAGCCGGAGGAGGACCTGCCCCTGCTCTGCTGGGGCGTGGAGGACCTGCTGGTACGGATAGAACAGGCGATGCACGAAGTGCTGCTGAACTTCCCCGACCGGGGTGTAGGGATGCTCCTGCGGGTGATCATCTTCCCGTTGGGCCGACGCCTCAAGCCGCCGAGCGACCGCACCGGGCGACATGTTGCCCGACTGCTGATGACGCCCGGACCGGCCCGAGACCGCCTGCTGGAAGGTTGCCATGTCAACCGGGACCCCGAGGATGTCACCGGCCTGCTCAACGACACCCTGGAAAAAATCCTCCTCGCCGACCCGGTCGAACAGCGACTGGCCAAGGCCCTGCGCTCCGGCGAGCTGGAGGACGCCGAAGGCATTGACTATCTGGCGGTCGCCGCGGAAAGTGGCGTGATCAGTCCGGAAGAGGCCAAGCTGGTGCGCGACGCGCGGGAGGCACGCCGGGCGGTAATCGAGGTGGATGATTTCTCCAAAGAGGAAATGCGCCCGGCGCCGGCGGCATGACGCGCCGGGGCCGGGGATCAGGGGGCCGGATTCCGGCCCCTGATCCCGATCACAGCTTGCGGTCGATGACCAGGGTCACCCTGCCCTCTATCTCGCCCACGGTTACATCGAGGCTGTCCGCCGCATGGGCTGCGTTGCGCACATCGCTGTCTGGGGATATGCGTGCACTCAGTTGCAGCTGCTGACCGTTCTCCATCTGCACCCCGGGCATCAGGGCGTAACGACTGTCCAGCACCAGTTCAGCCGGCAGGCTGCCACGCTCCAGTCGCTGGGCGAACAGCGGCATGGGTGGGCCATCGGGGTCGCGGGCGGAGACGAATACCACGGCCTCGTCGCCGTAGCTGTCGGCCAGCTCCTCGGCCAGTTCGATGCGCAGGCTGATACCGGCCTGGGCTTGCGAGACTGTCTCCGAACCCTGTCCCAGCCGCTCGCGGGCGCGATCAATGCCGCCCTGAATGGCCCTGTAGCCCTCGCTGTCCGGCGGCATGCCGGCCTGCAGACGTTCCCAGTAGCCGATGGCCTCCGGGTACAGGCCCTCCTCGAAGGCGGAAATACCCAGCAGGCCCAGCGCGGTGGGCTCGCGCGGGTTCATCTCCAGGGCCCGATTCAGCGCAGTCCGTGCTTCGCTGTCCAGCTGATTGCCATTGGCAAAGAAGCGCGCCTGGCCCAGCTGGGCCAGCAGTTCGGGGCTTTCCCCGAGACGGGCCAGACTGTTGCCGAAGGCCCGCTCCGCCTCGGCCGGACGCTGCTGCATCAGATAGGCGCGGCCCAGCATGTACCAGACCTCGCCATTCTGCGGCTGCACCCGGGTCACCCGTTCCATGCGGTCGATGTAGGCGACGATGTCGGCCGGCGCCGGCTCGTTTTC
This sequence comes from Halopseudomonas sp. Lyrl_26, assembly GCF_051948695.1. Taxonomy (NCBI): domain Bacteria; kingdom Pseudomonadati; phylum Pseudomonadota; class Gammaproteobacteria; order Pseudomonadales; family Pseudomonadaceae; genus Halopseudomonas; species Halopseudomonas sp. Lyrl_26. The sequence continues at coordinate 340,909 of NZ_JAYJLH010000001.1, read as the reverse complement.
CATCTCCCGCAGCAGCTGCAGTCCGTCCGGGTTGCCCCAGCTCATGTACAGCGCAATGACCACCAGCGGCATGGCGCCGGCCCCCAGAATGATCGGCCAGGGGCTGCCCCTGTGGGTCGGACGCCGCTCCTGATCCGCCCGGGCGGTGTCCTCCAGCAACAGCTTGCCGGCCTCCTCCAGGGCGATATCGTGCAGTTCCGGGGTGATCTCACCGGCGGCCTTCTGTGCCGCCAGCTCCGCCACTCGCTCCTCGTAGAGGGCCACGTTCAGGGCGGTACGATCCACCGTGTTCTGGCGGCGCATTTTCCACACCGGCCAGAGTACAAAAAGCATGCCCGCCAGAATCAGCAGCGCACCATACAACCAGAAATCAGTCATCAGCTGTCTTCTTCTCTTTCCAGCAGGGATTGCAGACGTCGTTGCTCGTCCTGGCTCAGGCTCTTGCCAGCCGCCTCACGCAGCGCCTTCTGGCGCCGGCGGAGCATGACCAGCAGCACGATGAAACCGGCCAGCAGCATGGCCGCCGGACCGAACCAGAGGATCGCCGTGGCCGGCGTCAGCGCGGGCTTGTAGCGCACGAACTCGCCGTAGCGCGCCACCAGAAAATCGACGATCTCCTCGTTGTCCTTGCCCTCATTGAGCATCCGGTAGACTTCCCGGCGCAGGTCCATGGCAATGGGCGCATCGGAGTCGGCGATGTTCTGGTTCTGACACTTGGGGCAGCGCAGCTCGCTGCTCAACTGATAGAAGCGCTGACGCTGCTCCTCGGTGTCGAACTCGTAGGTATCTATCGCAGCCAGTGCCAGGGGCGCCATCAGCGCCAGTACCAGCAACCAGAGCCATCTCATGGTTGACCTCCGGAGGCCTGCTTGAGCAGGGCCTGATAGCGAGGACCGAGCTGATCGGCCCAGACCCGCTCATCCACCGCACCTATGTACTTGTAGTGGATGACCCCGTCGGCATCGATCAGGAAGGTCTCGGGGGCGCCATACACGCCGAGGTTGATGCCCAGACTGCCCTGCGGGTCCTCGACATTGAGCTGGTAGGGATTGCCCAGCTCCTCCAGCCAGCGCCGAGCCGCCTCGCTGTTGTCCTTGTAGTTGACCCCGTGAATGGTCACCCCCTGGCTGGCCAGCTTGTTGAACATCGCATGCTCGGCGCGACAGGTGGGGCACCAGGTGGCCCAGACGTTGACCAGAGCCACCTCACCCCGGAAGTCCTGCTCGGTCAGGGTGCGTCCCGGCTCGTCCAGGGATGGCAAGGCGAAGGCCGGTACCGGCTTGCCGATCAGCGCCGACGGCAGGGCGCTGGGATCGATCGCCAGATCCTGCAGGTTCTTCTTGTCGTACAGGGTCTTGAGAAACAGCCCGGCGAGCCCGAGAAACAGGATCAGCGGAATCAGCATCCAGGGTCGACGCATCAGACAGCCTCCACTCTTGCCGCCTGCGGCGCGGTGCGACGCTGGCGTGCCCGCAGGCGGTAACGTTTGTCGGTGGCAGCCAGCAGACCGCCGAGGGTCATCATCAGACCGCCCCCCCAGATCCAGCGCACGAAGGGCTTGATATGCACACGGATGGCCCAGGCCCTGTTCTCCGCATCCAGCGGCTCGCCCATTGCCACGAACAGGTCGCGGGTCAGGCCGGGATGGATGCCCGCCTCGGTCATCGGCATGTTCTGTACGGTATACAGACGCTTCTCCGGCCGCAGCGTGGTGATACGGCGCTCGCCGCGGTAGACCTCGATGATGCCCTGATCGGAAATCCAGTTCGGGCCTTCCCGGTGGGTCGAGCCCTGGAACAGGAAGCGGTAGCCGCCCAGCTCCAGACTGTCACCGGGAACCATGCGCAGGTCGCGCTGACTGTCGAACAGGCTGGCGCCTACCACGCCCACGGCGCAGACCGCGATACCCACGTGGGCCAGCACCATGCCCCAGTAGCTGCGCGGCAGAGCCCGCACGCCACGCAGCAGACCCTTGTTACGGGTCTTGTCGAGGATGTCGCGCAGGGCGCTGCCGGTAACCCAGAGCACCAGAAACAGCATGCTGCCCACCGCCAGATGGTGATCACCGACCCAGATGGCCAGCCCCACCGCGCCGAGGGCGGCAAGCACCAGCACCCATTTCAGCATGCTGACCAGCCACTTGACCGGCGTGTCCTTCCAGCGGCTGATGCCACCGACACCCAGGGCCAGCATGAGCACCACCATCAGCGGCACGAACAGCGCATTGAAGTACGGGGGCCCGACCGAGACCATGGTATCGGTCAGCGCATCCAGCACCATGGGGTACAGGGTCCCGAGCAGCACCATCAGGGTGGCCACCACCAGGATCACGTTGTTGATCAGCAGGAAGGTTTCCCGCGACCAGAGGGCGAAGCCGATCCGGCTCTTGACCACGGGCGCACGGACCGCGTACAGGGTCAGGGAACCGCCGACCACCACCAGCAGGAAGGCGAGAATGAACACGCCGCGCTCGGGATCCGTGGCGAAGGCATGCACCGAGGTCAGCACCCCGGAGCGCACCAGGAAGGTGCCGAGCAGGCTCAGGGAAAAGGCCGCGATGGCCAGCAATACCGTCCAGCTCTTGAACACGCCGCGTTTCTCGGTCACCGCCAGCGAATGGATCAGCGCGGTGCCGACCAGCCAGGGCATGAAGGAGGCGTTCTCCACCGGATCCCAGAACCACCAGCCGCCCCAGCCCAGCTCATAGTAGGCCCACCAGGAGCCCAGCACTATGCCCAGACCGAGGAAGGCCCAGGCGACTATGGTCCAGGGCCGCGACCAGCGCGCCCAGGCGGCATCCAGTCGGCCGCCGAGCAGTGCGGCGATGGCAAACGCGAAGGCCACCGAGAAGCCGACGTAGCCCATGTACAGCATCGGCGGATGGACGATCAGACCGAAATCCTGCAGCAGCGGGTTGAGGTCGCGGCCGTCCTCGGGGAAGAACGGCAGCTGCCGATCAAAGGGGTTGGAGGTCATCAGCATGAACAGCAGGAAGCCGGTGCTGATCATGCCCATCACCGCCAGCACCCGGCTGAACATCTCCTCCGGCAGATCGCGGGAGAAGATCGCCACGGCGAAGGTCCAGGCCGCCAGGATCATCGCCCACAGCAGCAGCGACCCCTCGTGCCCGCCCCATACGGCACTGACCTTGTAGTACCAGGGCAGCGCCGAGTTGGAGTTCAGCGCCACGTAGGTCACGCTGAAATCATCGGCCAGGAAGGCCTGTATCAGACACAGGAAGGCAAACAGCACGAACATGAACTGTGCCAGCGCCGCCGGGCGGGCAAAGCTCATGGCCAGGGTGTCACCCTTCCAGGCCCCGTACAGGGGAATGGTCGCCTGCAGTACTGCCACCGCCAGGGCGATGATCAGCGCGACCTGTCCAAGTTCGGGAATCATTCGGCCTCCGGATCAGTTGGCGGGCGGCGTATAGACGCCATCCACTTTCATGTGTTCGACCTTGTCCAGGGCCTGGGCCACCTCCGGCGGCATGTATTCCTCATCGTGCTTGGCCAGCACTTCATCGGCGACCAGCACGCGGTCCTCGTTCAGGCGCCCCAGGGCGACAATGCCCTGCCCTTCACGGAACAGGTCCGGCAGTATGCCGCTGTAGGTGATGGTCACCTGCTCGGCGCCGTCGGTGACATCGAAGACCACATCAAGGGAATCGGCCGAGCGCTTCAGGCTGCCGGCCACCACCATGCCGCCGGCACGGATGCGTGCATCCTGCGGCGCGACGCCGCTGGCGATCTCGGTGGGCGTGTAGAACAGGTTGATGTTCTGGCGCAGGGCGCCCAAGGCCAGCGCCACGGCCACCCCCACTCCGAGCAGGACCAGCAGGACGAGTATCAGGCGTTTCTTGCGCTGCGGATGCATTTACATCACCTCCCGACGGCGACGACGCGCCTCTTGATTGACCAGGCGCCGGCGGGCCAGCCAGGGCTGCACCACGTTCAGCGCCAGTACCACCAGGGTAATGGCGTAGCAGGACCAGACGTAGACGCCGTGCCCGCCCATACCCAGAATTTCACTCAGACCGCTCATGACATCTTCTCCAGCGCCTCGCGAACCCAGCGCGTCTTGTGTTCACGCTGCAGCACTTCCAGGCGCATGCGCATGAACAGGCTGACGGTGAACAGGGCATAGAAGCCCAGCACCATCAGCAGCAGCGGCAGCCACATTTCCACGGGCATGGCCGGCTTCTCGGTGAGCTTGAAGGTGGCCGGCTGGTGCAGGGTGTTCCACCAGTTCACCGAGTACTTGATGATCGGAATGTTCACCGTGCCGACTATCGCCAGCACCGCGGTGGCCTTGGCCGCCGTATCCCGGTTGCTGATCGCCTGCCCCAGGGCAATGACCCCGAAGTACAGGAACAGCAGGATCAGCATGGAGGTCAGACGCGCATCCCAGACCCAGTAGGTACCCCAGGTCGGCTTGCCCCAGATGGCGCCGGTAAGCAGCGCCACGAAGGTCATCCAGGCGCCGATAGGCGCAGCGCACTTGAGCGCCACGTCAGCCAGTTTCATGCGCCAGACCAGACTGACCACCCCGGCCACCGCCAGCATGATGTAACAGGACTGGGCAACGAAGGCCGCCGGCACATGGATGTAGATGATCCGGAAGCTGTTGCCCTGCTGGTAATCCTGGGGCGCGAAGAACAACCCCCAGACCGAGCCCACCGCCAGCAGCAGCACGGACGCCACGGCAAGCCACGGCAGCCAGCGCCCGCTGATATCATAGAACCACTTGGGCGAACCCAGTTTATGGAAGAAGGTCCACTTCATGCCTTACCCGCCTGAGCATTCATTCACTTACTCCAATACGCAATCCGGCTGCGATGGCAAAGGGTGCCAGAGTTATTGCCAGCACCGCCAGACAGCCGAGCCACAGCATGAACCCGGTCACCGGCATGCCCTGCAGGGCCGCATCCATGGCGCCGGTACCGAGGATCAGTACCGGTATATACAGCGGCAGGATCAGCAGCGCCAGCAGAACCCCGCCACTCTTCAGACCGACGGTGAGTGCCGCGCCCACCGCGCCGAGCAGGCTGAGTATCGGGGTACCCAGCAGCAGGGTCAGGACCAGCACCGGCAATACCGACGCCGGCAGCGCCAGCATCATGCCGAACAGCGGCGCCAGCAGCACCATTGCCAGACCCGAAACCATCCAGTGGTGCAGCACCTTGACCAGCACCATGAGTTCCAGCGGATGCGGCGACAGCACCCACTGTTCCAGGGACCCGTCCTCGTAATCACTGCGAAACAGGCCATCCAGAGACAGCAGGGTTGCCAGCAGGGCCGCCACCCAGATTACCCCGGGGGCCATGGCCCTCAGCATGGAGGGTTCCGGTCCGACCGCCAGGGGGAACAGGCTCACCACCAGGGCAAAGAACACCAGCGGATTGAGCAGGTCGCCGGGACGCCGCCAGGCCAGCCGCCATTCGCGGCAGAACAACAACCAGATGATGCGCCGCATCAGTTCGCCTGCCCCAGATCCAGACAACGCACGCCGGGCAGATGGTCGAGGCCATGGTGGGTGGTCATGATCACCATCCCACCCTGCTGTGCGTGCGCCATGATGTGATTTTCCAGTGCCGTCACCCCGGCCTTGTCGATGGCGGTGAAGGGCTCGTCCAGAATCCAGACCGGATGCTGTTCAAGATACAGACGGGCCAGTGCAACGCGGCGCTTCTGGCCGGCGGACAGATTATGACAGGGAACGTCCTCGAATCCCCGCAGGCCGACCTGCTCCAGCGCCTGCCAGATCTGCTCGGTGCCGACCGGGGAGCTCAGGGCGCAGAGCCAGGCCAGGTTCTCTTCGGCGGTCAGCGCGCCCTTGATGGCAGGTGCATGGCCGATATAGAGCCGCTGCCGGCGCCAGTCTTCCCGGCCTGCGCCATGGTATACCGAATTGCCGCCGTAGCGCATGTCACCCGCCGAGGGTGGCAGCAGCCCGGCCATGATCCGCAGCAGGCTGGTCTTGCCCGACCCGTTGGGGCCGGCGACCTGCAGCACCTCGCCGGGCTCCAGGCGCAGGGACAGGGAGGCGAAGAGTTCGCGCTCGTCACGCTCGCACGCCAGACCATCCAGCTCAACAGGCAGTGGCTTCACCTTCACTCCAGACCGCCGGGGCGGATGACTCATGTTTACCGGTGTTCTGCCGCTATACTCAGGTACATCGAACACCCGTATCAATCTGGCGCCATTATACATTGGCCCCCTGCCCATATGGGTCTGATTTACATCAATATGTGACATACATGACGCCGGACATAAAGCTGTCATCCATCCCGCTCAACAGCCTCAGGACCGGGCCTTCCAGCGCACCGGCCACGGCCGCGGCAGTGCCCCTGGAGCTTCTGCGTCCGATTGCCGCAGCGACCCTGGCGCCCGGTGAAAGCGCCAGCGCCGAGGTACTCCAGAACAGGCCGCGGGACGGCCAGTTCGAGCTGCTGCTGCGCCTGGCCCGAGCCAGCGCGGCACCGGTTGAGCTCAGCGTCCGCAGCCCGCAGCCGCTGCCGGCCGGGACCGAACTCAAAGTCCAGGCGCTGAGCCCGGTGCGCCTGCTGGCGGTACTGGCACCCCCGGCCGAATCAGGTACAGTCCCGCCCACCCTGACCCGGCTCGATCCCCAGCTATTCCCCAATGGCACCCTGCTTCAGGCCCGGGTGATGGAAAGCCAGCCAGTGGCCGGCGAGCAGAACCGCTTTGCCCTGCTCGCCCGACTGCTGCAGGGGCCGGCTGCCGGCGCCCTGCTCAGTCTGGACAGCAGCCGTCCGCACCCCCCGGGTACCCTGCTCACCGCTGCGGTGGAGAATGGCGCCCTGCGCCTGAGCAGCGCCAGCGAGCAGGTACGCCAGCTCGATCTGCTCCAGGGCATGCGCATGACCCTGCCTGACCAGGCACCTGCCACCCCCATGCTGCGTACCCTGGAGAAACTGGCCAGCCTGCCCGATCTGCCGCCGCTGCTGCAGGCCGGCATGCAGCAGGTGCTCAAGCATGTGGCCACACCGGAGCATCTGGCGACCCCGGCCGGGGTCGCCCAGGCGATCCGCCAGAGCGGTATATTCCTGGAGGCCAGCCTGCAGCAGTTGCAGCAGGCGCTGTCGACAGGCAATGCGGTTCCCAGCCAGGGCACTGCCGAGAACACGCCGGCAACAGTCAACCTGCCACCTCTGACGCGATTGCTGCCCCTGCTGGCCAGTCTGGCCACCCCGCCGGGCACCGAACCGCTGCCCGGCGCCGACTTCAAGGCCAGCGTACTCAACCTGCTGATTACCCTGCAGCAGCATCTGCCGGCGGACCCCGGTCGCAGCCTGGCCCCGCCTCCGGGACCATGGCAGCCCTCACTGCAGGTGCGGCCGGGACTCTTTCCCCTGCCCACCCGGGCCGTACAGGCGCTGACCGAAAACGCCGACCTGGGCGGTCTCCTGCGCCTCACCGCGGCCCTGCTGTCACGCATCCAGCATCACCAGTTCCAGAGCCTGGGCCAGACGCAGACCTTTGCCGATGGCAGCACCCAGACCGTCTGGCAACTGGACCTGCCCCTGCGCGATGGCCAGCAGTTCACCCAGGTGCAGCTGCGCATCCAGCGCGAACAGCAGGCACCGGATCGGCGCCAGTCTGAGCAGACACCACAGTGGGAGATACGCCTGGCCTTCAATCTCGACCACCTGGGGCCGCTGCAAGTGGTCGCCCGACTGTACAAGGGACGGGTCAGCAGCGAGTTCTGGGCCGAACAGGCCAGCACCCTGAGGCTGGTCAACAGCCAGCTGGAGCAGCTGCGCGACCGTCTTCTGACCCGCGGACTGGAAGTGGGCGAACTCAGTTGCCACCGGGGCAGCCCACCGCAACCGCAGCAGGCGGTGCAACAACGCTGGATCGATGAGGTGACCTGATGAGCCAACCCCGAGAAGCCATTGCCCTGCTCTACGACGGCGGCCCGGAAGCCCCGCGCATCACCGCCAAGGGTGAAGGCGAACTGGCCGAGCAGATAGTCCAGCTGGCGCTGGAGTACGAAGTGCCCATCTACGAGAACGCCGATCTGGCGAGCATGCTCACGCGCATGGAGCTGGGTGACCAGATACCCGAGGCGCTGTACCGGACGATTGCGGAGATCATTGCCTTTGCCTGGCACCTGAAGGGCAAGGTGCCGGAGGGGTTTGTGTGGCCGGATGGGGACGAGATGAAGTGAGGGAGCCAGCTGCGCGGTCTGGTTCTCGCGTGTTTCCGCAAGCTCAGGTGTTTTCAGAAATACATGGAACTGGCAGCGCACTCACCCCTTGCCCCTTGCGGGAGAGGGGCCGGGGTGAGGGAAAGGCGGGCTCAGCCCGCCCCTCCCTGCTCCATCACTTGCTCAATTCCACCAGCAGCGCATTCAACCGCCGCACATAACTGGCAGGATCCTGCAGTGCCTCGCCGGCGGCCAGGGCGGCCTGGTCGAAGAGGATGCGGGTCAGGTCGGCGAAGCGGTCTTCGTCGGGCTCCTGATCCAGCTTTTCCAGCAGCGGGTGGCCGGGGTTGATTTCGAGGATCGGCTTGCTGTCCGGCGCTTTCTGGCCGGTGGCTTCGAGGATCTTGCGCATCTGCAGACCCATGCCATCCTCGTTGATCACCAGCACCGCCGGGGAGTCGGTCAGGCGGTGGGAGACCTTGACGTCGTCGACCTCGTCGCCCAGTACCTTCTTGACCCGCTCGATCAGATCGGCCTTGGCCTTGGCCACTTCTTCCTGAGCCTTCTTGTCTTCCTCACCTTCCAGCTTGCCCAGATCCAGATCACCCCGGGCCACGTCGACGAACTCCTTGCCCTTGTATTCACTCAGGTGGCTCATCAGCCATTCGTCGATACGGTCGGTCAGCAGCAGCACCTCGATGCCCTTCTTGCGGAAGATTTCCAGGTGCGGGCTGTTCTTGACCTGGTTGTAACGCTCACCGGTGAGGTAGTAGATCTTGTCCTGACCTTCCTGCATGCGCTCGATGTAGGCGTCAAGGCTGACCACTTCGCTGTCGTCGTTCTGCGCGGTGGAGGCAAAACGCAGCAGGCCGGCGATCTTCTCGCGGTTGGCGAAGTCCTCGGCCGGGCCTTCCTTCATCACGCTGCCGAAGGCCTTCCAGAAGGTGCTGTATTTCTCCGGATCGTTCCTGGACATCTTCTCCAGCATGTCGAGCACGCGCTTGGTCAGTGCGGACTTCATGCTGTCGATGGCCGGGTCCTTCTGCAGGATCTCCCGGGAGACGTTCAGTGACAGGTCGTTGGAGTCGACCACGCCCTTGATGAAGCGCAGGTACAGCGGCAGGAACTGCTCGGCGTCATCCATGATGAACACGCGCTGCACATAGAGTTTCAGGCCACGGGGCGCCTCGCGGTGATACAGGTCGAAGGGCGCGCGGCCGGGCACGTACAGCAGGCTGGTGTATTCCAGCTTGCCTTCCACCTTGTTGTGGCTCCAGGTCAGCGGGTTCTCGAAGTCATGGGATACGTGCTTGTAGAACTCCTGGTATTCCTCGTCCTTGATGTCGGTACGCGGGCGGGTCCACAGGGCGCTGGCGCGGTTGACGCTTTCCCATTCGATCTCTTTCGGCTTGTCCTTCTCGTCGCCGAAGTGCTGCTTGGGCAGCTCGATCGGCAGGGAGATATGATCGGAATATTTCTTGATGATGTTGCGCAGCCGCCAGCCGTCGGCAAACTCCTTCTCGTCGGCCTTCAGGTGCAGGACGATGCGGGTGCCACGCTCGGGCTTGTTGATGTTCTCGATGGTGAACTCGCCCTGCCCGGCCGATTCCCAGCGCACACCCTCATCGGCGCCCAGACCGGCGCGACGGGTGAACACCTCGACACGGTCGGCGACGATGAAGGCACTGTAGAAACCCACACCGAACTGGCCGATCAGCTGGGCATCCTTCTTCTGGTCGCCTGTGAGCTGCTGCATGAAGGCAGCGGTACCGGACTTGGCAATGGTGCCCAGGTGGCTGATGACCTCGTCCCGGGACATGCCGATGCCGTTGTCCTCGATGGTCAGGGTATTGGCCGTTTCGTCTGCGCTGATTCGAATGCGCAGGTTGGGGTCGCTTTCCAGCAGTTCCGGCTTGGCAATGGCTTCGAAACGCAGTTTGTCCGAGGCATCCGAGGCGTTGGAAATCAGCTCGCGGAGAAATATCTCCTTGTTCGAGTACATCGAATGGATCATCAGGTGCAGCAGCTGCTTCACCTCGGTCTGGAATCCGAGCGTTTCCTTCTGGGCTTCCACGGTCATCTTGGCAGTATCTCCTGTGCTCACGATAGGGGATCGCCCGGCATCGGGCAGATGACTGTGTGGATGGGGACGGGGGGAGGAAATTTCAAGGCCCGGGCCGGGCATCCGCTCGGGAGTGAGCGGCCGCCGCGGGCCCGGCGGGAGCTGTCAGCGTGGAGTGATCCGCTCTTCGATCTGGCGGATGTCCAGCGGGTGAAAGTGCAGCTCGACCTGATCCGCTCCACGCGGCAGGGCCAGAACCAGTCGCTTGTCCTCGCTCAGCTGCTTGAGCACACCCTCATGGGTACGCCCGGACCAGGTGGTCAGGCGCACCACAGAGCCACTGAACAGCTCCGGCTCGTCCAGCATGGCCAGCAGACTGAGCTCACGCCAGGCAGGTACCGGTCGCACCGACTGTGCGGACCGGGCAGCAGCCTCGACCCTGGGCTGAAGCACCAGGGTGTCGCTGCGGCTGCGTTCGGTCATCCACTGTGGCAGCGTGAGCGGCGGTATTTCCCCGGTCAGCCAGGTGCTGTGGATGGTCGGCAGGTGCAGATGGATACGGCCGGCAGTCTGGCCCTGCTGCCCTCCCCGGAAATCCAGACTGAGACTGTAGTTGTCGGTGATCCGGCGCAGACCCGGTTCGGACAGGGCGCCGGTATGCCACTGCAGCACCAGCTCCGGCCACAATCCCTCGTCACTGGGCAGCCGCTCGACGGAAGATTCCAGCAGCAGCTCCCGGGCATTGCCGAAACGGATGGTCAGGGAGCGTCGGACACGGTCCCCGGTCCCCTCCTCGAATACCAGATCATCACCGCGCCAGAGGATGCGATTGGGGCGGAAGGGTTGTCCCATGATGGTACCGCGCAGATCCTCCGCTGCTCCCGGCTCATCCAGCCAGTGGCCGGCCAGCAGCTCCTGCACGCGGTCGGGATGTCGCTGCTGCAGCAGGGCGCCGCCGGCCACCATGGCGAGGCTCCCGACCAGCATCAGCAGCCGCGGTCCCAGCGGGTACCCCATGCCGCGCAGCAGCAGGGTCAGCGGCGCGAAAAACAGGGCCAGCAGCATCTTGCTGACCGAGCGACGCATGGTGGCAACCACCAGCCACACCCAGCCCGCAACCAGAGCTCCTGCGCCAGCGAGTATCATCAAGGCTTCCATGTCCGCCCTCTCCCTGAGCTGACTGACGCCCGTCAGTCCAGCTTGAAATGTGCCCGGGCCGTGGCAACCGGCTCTTCCGAGCGGGTCTGCCAGGCAGTTATGGCTACGTTACCCACTCGGCGACCCTGACGCCATACCTGGCAGGTCGCATAGGTATCGCGGGACAACCCGGCACGCAGGTAATCCACGGAAAAATCGATGATCTTGGGAAAGGTCGGGCTGTTCATGCTGACCATCAGCTGCAGCATCGCCCCCAGCTCCATGAACCCCGCCAGGACCCCGCCATGCAACGCCGGCAGTATGGGGTTACCGATGTTGTCCCTGTTCAGCGGCAGGTGAAAGATCATCTCCTCGCCCAGCCGCAGCACGCGGATGCCGATCAGTCGTGCATAGGGGATCTGCTCGATCAGGGCATCATAATCTCCGGTCTGGTGGGCCAGATGCACCAGATGTTCGATGTCGGTCATGCCTTGCCCCCGAGTTTGAATGACTTCAGGCCGTCCGGTCCGGGGCCCATCCGCATGAAAGTCCCGACCACATGGGCCAGGGGCTCCTCCCGCCGCTCCTGATAGGCCACACCCCGGGTAAAGATGACCGCCGGCGTAACCCGGTAGCATTCGGCGAAACCATAGATGGGCTTGCCCGGCTCGGCCGGATGCATGTAGTCGATACGCAGATCCAGAGTCGGACAGACTTCCAGCTCCTCCAGATAGCACACGGTGGAGATGCCGCAGCAGGTATCCATCAGCGTGGTGATGGCGCCGCCATGCACCACGCCGGTGACCGGATTGCCCACGATCAGTTCGCTGTAGGGCAGCTTGATCACCAGGCCATTCTCGTCGGCCTGCTCCACTGTCATGCCAAGCACCTGACAATGGCGCAGCACCGAAAGAAAGGTTTGCGCACGCTGTTGGATCGTCATCGGATAACTCACCGGGAAAAGTGCAGATTTTAACAGACCTGGCTGAATCTACTACGCTTGTTCAAGCATAGCGGGAACTCGGATGCGTAATACGTGACTAACCTGACGATGGATCATCACTTGGAGAACGAGATGAAGAAACTTTGTGCAACAGCCATGCTCATGGCCAGCCTGGGTCTGCTGGCTGCGTGTCAGGACAGCCCGGAAGACAAGATGGAATCGGCCCGGGAGTCCATGTCCGACGCCGCCGAAAACATCGGTGATGCGATGGAAGACACCGGCGAGGCCATTGAGCAGCGCACCGACGAGGCCTTCGACAACGAACCGACCACCACCGAGCGCCTTCAGGACAACCTGGACGCCGCTGGCGACCGGATCAGCGAGGCCTATGAAGACTCCGCGGATTATCTGGAGGAGAAAGGCGAGCAGGCTCGTGAATCCGCCGCCGAGGCCCGCGATAATATCGAGGAGCGTCTGGACCGCGAATAGATCCGACGTCTTGCTGTATCCCACGACAACACCGGCCGCTATCGCGGCCGGTGTTGTTTCATGAGCACCCCGCCCTTCCCTATTGCTGCTCCGGAGGCGGCTCGGGAAAATGCGCCGGAGTGGCCATCAGCACTCCCAGCACCTCCGACTTGAACTCCCGCCGGTACAGCACGTAGACCACGCCTGCGGTAATGGCCATGAACACCCAGGGGTTGATGAACCAGCTGAGCATGGCCAGCGCAAAATAGTAGGAACGCAACCCCAGGTTGAAGGAGTGCGCTGCCATCGACAGCACCTTCGCCGCCCGGCTGGAAAAGGCCTTGCGCTCGATTTCGCTGACATGTTTCTCACCCACCAGCGGCGCGGAGCCGAACAGCACCGAGGCGAAGTTGTACTGACGCATCGCCCAGGAAAAGGTGAAAAACGCATAGACGAAGATGCCGAGCATGATCAGCAGCTTGATCTCCGAGACCTCCCGACTGACCTCCGCCACCAGGGGCAGATCACGCAGCAGGTTCTGCGCCTGGTCAGTTGCCCCCATGACGGTGATCAGACCCGCCACGATCAGCAGGGTGCTGGAGGCGAAGAAGGAGGTATTGCGCTCCAGGTTGCTGATCAGGCTGGCATCGGCGATCCGCTGCTCGCGCAACAGCAGCCGACTCATCCAGTCCTTGCGGTACAGGTGCAGCACGCTGGCCAGGCAGGCGGTATCCCTGCCCCGGTGCCAGGCGTACCGGGTGTATCCCACCCAGCAGAACATGAACCAGCAGAACGCGAATAGGTTCAGCCAGAGTGACTCGGCATTCAGAATGCTGCTTATGGTCATGACATCAGAGATCAAGCGTTACCCAACCTGCCAAAACGAACACGATCCACGGCCAGTGCCAGAGCGAGCATGATCAACGCCGGTACCAGCCACCCCAATCCCTGCGACGAGAAGGGCAGTGCACTCAGCCAGGCGGTATCCCTGGCCATGAACCCCGCCGTCTTCAGACCATCGATGATGCCGAAGGCAAGTGCAACCAGCATGACAGGACGCATGATATTTTCCGGACGGGTCAGGTTGCGCGAGAACAGTCCCAGGCACACCAGGGCTATGGCCAGCGGATAGAGTCCAACCAGTACCGGAATGGAGATGCGGATCAGGCTGTCCAGCCCCTGGTTGGAGACCGCCATGCAGAAAATGGTAAAGATCCAGACCACCTGGGCATAGCTGACCGGAAACTCGCGGCTGAAGAAGGAGCCACAGGCTGAGATCAGCCCTACCGCCGTTGTCAGGCAGGCCAGGGTGATGACCACCGCCAGCAGGAAGCTGCCGCCATTACCGAAGCGATACTGAACGAAGGCCGCCAGGATCTGGCCGCCATTGGCGCCCTCGCCCACCAGCGAGCTGCTGGTGGCACCCAGTCGGAACAGAGCCAGGTAGACCAGCGCCAGACCAATGGCGGCGATGATTGCGGCAAAAATGGTGTAACGGGTAACAACGTGGCTTTCCTGCACCTGACGGTCCCGGATGGCACGGGTGATCACCACACCGAACACCAGGGCGCCCAGCGCGTCCATGGTCAGATAACCCTGCAATATGCCTTCAATGACAGGTGCGTCGCGGTAGGCCGGAGCAGCCAGTTCCGGCGGGCCGGGTGGCAAGAGTACGGCGGTGATCCCCAGTACCCCTACAGCCAGCAGCAGCACCGGGGTGATGATCTTGCCGATATTGTCGATCAGTCTGCCCGGCTTGAGCGCCAGCGCCAGCACTATGGCGAAGTAGACCAGCGAATAGCCGAGCAGTGCCTGCCAGCTGTCTCCCACCAGGCTGACGATACCGATCTCGTAGGAAACGGTGGCAGTCCGCGGCGTGGCGAACAGCGGGCCAATGGCAAGGTAGACCAGAATGGCGAGGATCAGGCCGGGCAATCTGCCGAGCGGTGCGGTAAGTTCCTGGATACCGCCCCCTACGCGCGCCAGGGCGACCAGCGTCAGCAACGGCAGGCCGACGGCGGTAATCAGGAAGCCCATCGCTGTGGGCCAGAGGTTTTCACCGGCCTGAAGACCGGCACTGGGTGGAAAGATGATATTCCCGGCGCCCAGAAACAGGGCAAAGGTCATGAAACCGAGGGCCAGAATATTGGCCGGCGAGAGTGTCTTCATTGGTTTTCTTCAGTCTGGAACTGTCTGGTAGAGACAGTAGTGGCGGCATTATAAACAAGCAGGTGGGCAAAGGGGGCGTTAATGGCCGGCTCACGCGGCCCGGCTGAAAACACAGAACCCCGCCGAGGCGGGGTTCTGTGGAACATCAGGCAACCGTTACTTCATTGCCCAACCGGTCAGCTCGGACAGTGCCTTGCCGATATCGGCCAGCGAACGGACGGTCTTCACACCAGCGTCTTCCAGTGCAGCGAACTTCTCGTCAGCGGTGCCTTTGCCGCCGGAGATGATCGCACCGGCGTGACCCATGCGCTTGCCTGCCGGAGCAGTAACACCGGCGATGTAGGACACGACCGGCTTGGTCACGTTGGCCTTGATGTAGGCTGCGGCTTCTTCTTCAGCGCTGCCGCCGATCTCGCCGATCATGACGATGGCTTCGGTCTGCGGGTCGTTCTGGAACATTGCCAGGATGTCGATGAAGTTGGAGCCCGGGATCGGGTCACCGCCGATACCGACGCAGCTGGACTGACCGAAACCGGCATCAGTGGTCTGCTTGACCGCTTCGTAGGTCAGGGTGCCGGAACGGGACACGATGCCGACCTTGCCCGGCATGTGGATGTGACCGGGCATGATGCCGATCTTGCACTCGCCGGGGGTGATCACGCCCGGGCAGTTGGGCCCGATCAGGCGCACGCCCAGCTCGTCACACTTGACCTTGGCGTCCAGCATGTCGAGGGTCGGGATGCCTTCGGTGATGCACACGATCAGCTTGATGCCTGCATTGGCAGCCTCCAGGATGGAGTCCTTGCAGAAGGGAGCCGGAACGTAGATCACGGAAGCGTCGGCGCCAGTGGCTTCAACGGCTTCACGCACGGTGTTGAACACCGGCAGACCCAGGTGGGTGGTGCCGCCCTTGCCCGGGGTTACGCCGCCGACCATCTGGGTACCGTAAGCGATGGCCTGTTCGGTGTGGAAGGAGCCCTGGGAACCGGTGATGCCCTGGCAGATTACCTTGGTGTTCTTGTCGATCAGGATGCTCATTACTTGCCCTCCGCCGCTTTGACGACCTGTACTGCAGCGTCGGTCAGACTGGTTGCTGCGATGATGTTCAGACCACTTTCAGCCAGTACCTTGGCGCCCAGGTCGGCGTTGTTGCCTTCCAGACGGACCACGACCGGCACCTTGACGCCCACGTCCTTGACTGCGCCGATGATGCCCTCGGCAATCATGTCGCAACGGACGATACCGCCGAAGATGTTGACCAGAACGGCCTGTACGTTGCTGTCGGACAGGATGATCTTGAACGCTTCGGTAACGCGTTCCTTGGTTGCCCCGCCGCCCACGTCGAGGAAGTTGGCCGGCTTGCCACCGTGCAGGTTGACGATGTCCATGGTACCCATGGCCAGACCGGCACCGTTGACCATGCAGCCGATGTTGCCGTCCAGAGCCACGTAGTTCAGCTCGAACTTGGCAGCGTGGGCTTCACGCGGATCGTCCTGGGACGGGTCATGCATGGCGCGCAGCTTGGGCTGGCGGTACAGGGCGTTGCCGTCGATGTTGATCTTGGCGTCCAGGCAGTGCAGGTTGCCGTCCTTCTTGATCACCAGCGGGTTGATTTCCAGCAGAGCCAGATCGTAGTCGGCAAACAGCTTGCCCAGGCCAACGAAGATGTTGGTGAACTGCTTGATCTGGTCGCCCTTGAGGCCCAGCTGGAAGGCCAGATCACGGCCCTGATAGGGCTGCGGGCCTACCAGCGGATCGATGGTGGCCTTGAGGATCTTCTCGGGAGTCTCCTCGGCAACCTTCTCGATCTCGACACCGCCTTCGGTGGAAGCCATGAAAACGATACGACGGGTGGAACGGTCCACAACCGCGCCCAGGTACAGCTCCTGGTCGATATCAGTACAGGCTTCAACCAGGATCTTGGAAACCGGCTGACCATTGGCGTCAGTCTGATAGGTCACCAGACGCTTGCCCAGCCACTGCTCGGCGAAGGCCTTGGCATCTTCCCGGCTCTTGACCAGCTTCACACCACCGGCCTTGCCGCGGCCACCAGCGTGAACCTGAGCCTTGACCACCCACTCGGAACCGCCAATGGTGTCACAGGCCTCGGCAGCTGCTTCCGGAGTGTCGACAGCGATGCCCTTGGAGACAGGAAGGCCGTATTCAGCAAACAGCTGCTTCCCCTGATATTCGTGAAGGTTCATTCTCTTGTACCGTTATTCGTATGAGTTTCATAACAGTGACGGTACCCGCCACTGCCACCGATCAGGCCTGCCGGACGCATGGTCCCTGCACACCCGTTCACCCCTGGTAGGGTGTGGTCGATCCCTCGACCTTGCCTTGGATGTCGGCAACCGGCGCGGTACTGCCTCGATGCCACTGAAGCAATACCATGCCGGGAGGATTGCTTAACGCTTCTTGCGGTTGGCGACGTGAATGGCCTGGCCGTTCACGGCCAACGCAGCTTCCTTCATCGCCTCGGACATGGTCGGGTGAGCGAAGACCATCATGCCCAGATCCTCGGCACTGGTGCCGAATTCCATGGCGATGGCACCCTGCTGTACCAGCTCGGCAGCGCTCGGCCCGATCACGTGCACGCCAAGAACCCGGTCGCTCTTGGCGCAGGCGATGATCTTGACGAAGCCGGAGGTGTCATTGGCGGCCATGGCACGGCCGCTGGCGGCGAAGGGAAACACGCCGACATTGATCTCGACGCCTTCAGCCTTGAGCTGCTGCTCGTTCTTGCCGACCCAGGCGGCTTCGGGGTGGGTGTAGATAACCGACGGAATCAGGTCGTAGTTCATCTGCGCCTTGTGACCGGCGATGCGCTCGGCAACCACAACACCCTCTTCGGAGGCCTTGTGGGCCAGCATCAGGCCACGCACCACGTCACCGATGGCGTAAACGCCCGGCACCGAAGTGGCGCAGTTGTCGTCGACATAGACATAGCCACGCTCATCCAGGGTAACGCCGGAGTCGGCGGCCAGCAGGTCCGTGGTGACCGGACGACGACCAACCGCGACGATCAGACGGTCGAAGGTCATTTCCTGGTCGCCCTTGGCGTCGGTGAACTTGACGGTGACTTCGTCGCCCTTGACCTCGGTGCCGGTAACCCGGGCACCCAGCAGGATATTCAGGCCCTGCTTGGTATAGATTTTCATGGCTTCCTTGGCCAGCTGCTCGTCAGCGGCGACCAGGAACTTGTCGAGGGCTTCGATCACGGTGACCTCGGCGCCCAGACGCGACCATACGGAGCCGAGCTCCAGACCGATGACGCCGGCACCGATCACGCCCAGACGCTTGGGCACGGACTGGAATTCCAGGGCGCCGGTGGAATCGACGATGACCTTCTGATCAACCGGAGCCGGGGGAATTTCCACCGGACGCGAGCCGGAGGCCAGAATGACGTTTTCCGCGGCCAGCACTTCGGTGCTGCCGTCGGTCTTGGTGACTTCGACCTGCTTGCCGGCCAGCAGCTTGCCGTGGCCTTCATAGACGGTCACACCGTTGGCCTTGAGCAGACCCGCAACACCGCCGGTCAGGTTCTTGACGATCTGGTCCTTGCGGCCAATCATCGCCGCGACGTCGATGCTGACCTCGCCGGTGCTGATGCCATGGACGGCAAAAGCGTCCTTGGCTTCGTGGTATTTCCAGGAGCTGTCCAGCAGGGCCTTGGAGGGAATGCAACCCACGTTCAGGCAGGTGCCGCCGAGAGCCAGCTTGCCGTCCTTGCCTTGGTACTTCTCGATACAGGCGGTCTTGAGGCCCAGTTGGGCCGCACGGATGGCAGCCACATAGCCACCGGGGCCGGCACCAATAACGACTACATCGAATTTATCGCTCATAACCTTTCCTCTGTGTTCAGCTGCGGGGTAGGCAACTGTGGAGCGGACGCCGCCGGGGTTGCCGGCAGCGACCTGTTTGATAGCGTGTGATATCAGATGTCCAGCAGCATGCGTGCCGGGTCTTCCAGCAGATCCTTGATGGCCACCAGGAAGCTGACTGCTTCCTTGCCGTCGATCAGACGGTGGTCATAGGACAGGGCCAGATACATCATCGGCAGGATGACCACCTGACCATCCACGGCCATCGGGCGCTCCTGGATCTTGTGCATACCCAGAATGGCGGCCTGCGGCGGGTTGACGATCGGCGAGGACAGCAGCGAACCGAATACGCCACCGTTGGAGATGGTGAAGGTACCGCCGGTCATCTCTTCCATGGACAGCTTGCCGTCACGCGCCTTGCGACCGAACTCGGCGATGGTACCCTCGATCTGGGCCAGGTTCATGAACTCGGTGTTACGCAGTACCGGAACCACCAGGCCACGATCGCTGGATACGGCCACGCCGATATCCTGATAGCCGTGGTAGACGATGTCCTTGCCGTCGATCGAGGCGTTCACCTCGGGGAAACGCTTGAGCGCCTCGGTGGCGGCCTTGACGAAGAAGGACATGAAGCCCAGACGCACACCGTTGTGCTTCTTCTCGAACAGGTCCTTGTACTTCTTGCGCAGGTCCATGATCGGCTTCATGTTGACTTCATTATAGGTAGTCAGCATGGCCATGCTCGATTGTGCATCCACCAGGCGCTCGGCGATACGGGCGCGCAGACGGGTCATGGGCACGCGCTTCTCGATGCGATCACCCTCACCCAGTACCACGCTCGAGGCGCTGGGGGCCGCGGCGGGCTTGGCTGCCGGGGCAGCTGCCGGGGCGGCTTTCTTCGCTTCGATGGCGTTCAGCACGTCTTCCTTGGTGACGCGACCGCCCTTGCCGGTGCCCTTGATCTGGGCCGGATCCAGGCCGTTCTCCTCGGCCAGCTTGCGCGCGGCCGGGTTCAGCAGGGGTTCTTCCGCGCTGTCGGCTTGCGCAGCGGCGGCCGGAGCGGCAGCCGGAGCAGGAGCAGCAGCGGCTTCGGCCTTGGGCGCAGCGGTTGCGCCGGCGTTCAGGGTGCCCAGCAGCTCGGCGCTGAGGACGGTCTCCCCTTCACCCTTGATGATCTCGCCCAGAACGCCATCGGCCTCGGCCAGCACTTCCAGAACGACCTTGTCGGTCTCGATGTCGACCAGCAGCTCGTCACGCTTGACCGCGTCACCGGGTTGCTTGTGCCAGGTTGCCACAGTGCCGTCAGCAACCGACTCGGGGAATGTAGGAGCCTTGATTTCTATTGCCATTGTCGATCCTTAAATAACTGTGTTGTGCAGCGGCTCAAGCGTAGAGCGCATCCTGCAGGAGTTTGGCCTGTTCTTCTGCGTGAACGGAGGGGTAGCCACCCGCAGGGGCCGCCGATGCCTCCCGTCCAGCGTAGTCCAGATACAGATTGCTGACGCTGTGCTGGCTCAGTACCCGACGCATGTGGTGCTGGCTGCAGTACCAGGCGCCCTGGTTCATGGGCTCCTCCTGACACCACACCACCTTGCGTACATTGGTGTAGGGTGCCAGCACCTCGGACAGGTCGTCTTCCGGGAACGGATAGAGCTGCTCGATACGCACTATGGCGACGTTGTCCAGGCCGTCGGCGCGGCGTTTCTCCAGCAGATCGTAGTACACCTTGCCACTGCACATGATGACGCGATCCACCTTGACCGGATCGATCTGATCGATCTCCGGAATCACGGTCTGGAAGGAGCCTTCGGCCAGATCTTCCAGGGTGGATACGGCCAGCTTGTGACGCAGCAGCGATTTCGGACTGAGTACCACCAGCGGCTTGCGCAGCGGGCGGATCACCTGGCGGCGCAGCAGATGATAGATCTGTGCCGGTGTGGTGGGTACGCAGACCTGGATGTTCTGCTCTGCACACAGTTGCAGGAAGCGCTCCAGGCGGGCGGAGGAGTGCTCCGGTCCCTGCCCTTCATAACCATGGGGCAGCAGCATGGTCAGGCCGCACAGACGGCCCCACTTGTGTTCGCCGCTGGTGATGAACTGGTCGATCACCACCTGGGCGCCGTTGGCAAAGTCGCCAAACTGGGCTTCCCAGATGACCAGGGCGTTCGGAGTGGTGGTGGCATAGCCGTACTCGAAGGCCAGCACCGCTTCTTCCGACAGCAGCGAATCGTAGATATCGAACCGCGGCTGACCTTCGTACAGGTTGGCCAGCGGAATGTAGGCGCCATCGCCCTTCTGGTTGTGCAGCACCGCATGACGGTGGGAGAAGGTGCCGCGACCCACGTCCTGCCCGGTGATGCGCACCGGATGCCCCTCGTGCAGCAGGGTGGCGTAGGCCATGGTCTCGGCGAAGCCCCAGTTCAGGGCCAGGCCACCTGCGGCCATCTTCACCCGGTCCTCGATGATCTTGGCAACCTGACGCTGCAGGACCAGACCGTCGGGCAGGTTGGTCAGGCGGTTGGCCAGCTCCTGCAGGGTCTTGAGGTCGAAACGGGTATCGTGGCGCGCGGTCCACTTGTGGCCCAGGTAGGGTTTCCAGTCGACGAAGGAGTTGGAATCCGGTTCCTTGACCAGGCTCTTGACCACGTGATCGCCGTTGTCCAGGGCGGTGCGGTACTCCTCGATACGCGCCTGAACATCCTCCTCGGAGACCACACCGGCCTCGACCAGACGCTTGGCGTAGATTTCGCGGGTGGTCGGGTGCTTGTTGATCACCGCATACATGCGCGGCTGGGTACCGGAGGGCTCGTCCGCTTCGTTGTGACCACGACGGCGGTAGCACACGAGATCGATGACCACGTCACGCTTGAACTGCATGCGGTAATCGACCGCCAGCTGGGTGACGAACAGCACCGCTTCCGGGTCGTCGCCATTGACGTGGAAGATCGGCGCCTGAATCATCTTGGCGATATCGGTGCAGTATTCGGTGGAACGGGCGTCTTCCTGGCGGCTGGTGGTGAAGCCGACCTGGTTGTTGACCACGATGTGGATGGTGCCACCGGTCTTGTAGGCCCGGGTCTGGGACATCTGGAAGGTTTCCATGACCACACCCTGACCGGCGAAGGCGGCGTCGCCGTGGATGCTGATCGGCAGCACCTTGTCACCGGTCGGATCCTTGCGACGGTCCTGACGGGCACGCACCGAACCCTCCACTACCGGAGAGACGATCTCCAGGTGCGACGGGTTGAACGACAGCGCCAGGTGGACCTCGCCACCGGAGGTCATGACGTTGGACGAGAAGCCCTGGTGGTATTTCACGTCACCGGAGCCCAGATCGATCATCTTCTTGCCTTCGAACTCGTCGAACAGGTCGCGGGGATTCTTGCCCAGGGTGTTGACCAGTACGTTGAGGCGGCCGCGGTGGGCCATGCCCAGCACGACTTCGGCAACGCCATAGGAGCCCGAACGCTGGATGATCTCGTCCAGCATGGGGATCAGGCTCTCGCCCCCTTCGACGCCGAAACGCTTGGTGCCGGGGTATTTGGTGCCCAGGTACTTTTCCAGACCCTCGGCGGCGGTCAGGCGTTCGAGCAGATGACGACGACTTTCGGCGGAGTGCTGCGGCTTGCCGCGTACGCTTTCCAGGCGCTGCTGGAACCAGCGACGCTGCGCCGAATCGACAATATGCATGTACTCGGCGCCGATGGTGCCGCAGTAGGTCGATCTGAGCGCGTCGAGAATTTCACGCAGAGGGGCCTCTTCCTTGCCGATCTGCAGTTCACCGGTACGGAACACGGTGTCCAGATCAGCTTCGGTCAGACCGTACTCGGCCAGTGTCAGATCAGCGATGGGTTCCCGCTGCCACAGCCCCAGGGGATCAAGATTGGAAGCCTGGTGGCCCCGCATCCGATAGGCTTGAATCAGTCGCAGCACGCCGACCTGCTTCTTGTCGCGTTCGCTGCTTACCTGGCCGCCGCTGACCGCCTGGGGCCGACGGGGATTCTTTGCGAGCGACAGAAAGTGCTCGCGGATAGTGGAGTGGGAAATGTCCGACCCGGTCCCGCTGGTCTGGGGCAGCTTGTCGAAGTAGCTGCGCCACTCTTCGGCGACACTGTTCGGATCGTGCAGATAGAGCTCGTACAGCTCTTCAACGTAGGAGGCATTCCCACCTGACAGGTGAGATGTACTCCACAGCTGCTGCATTTCGCTGTCTGGCATTCTTGGTCACCCTCTATAAGGGGGACACCACCTGGCGCAAAGACCATTAATTGGCAATGGAATTGCCCTCCGGGCAGAACAGTCAGGAGGGGTCGCGGCATTGTCCCTGCCAATCGCCCTGCTCTGTCTGATTCCACGAAACCGGAATATTGCCGGCCCCGACAGATAGTTCGGGTGTTACCCGTTGCCCCTGTTGGTTAAGCTTTCTATAAACCGACTGCCGCTTTGTGGGCAGCAGTCCGAATCAATTCTCTACTGGCACCCTATGCCGGCGCCAGTAGAGTTTGGTCTGATGAGCTGAGCTCGATCAGGTTCCACTTTGCAGCAGCATGTTGCGGATATGTCCGATCGCCCGGGTCGGGTTGAGACCCTTCGGGCAGACATTCACGCAGTTCATGATGCCCCGGCAGCGGAAGACACTGAACGGGTCGTCCAGTGCAGCCAGTCGGTTCTCGGTCTCGGTGTCGCGGCTGTCGGCGAGGAAACGATAAGCCTGCAGCAGCGCTGCCGGGCCGAGGAACTTGTCCGGGTTCCACCAGAACGACGGGCAGGAAGTGGAGCAGCATGCACAGAGAATACACTCGTACAGGCCATCCAGCTTCTCGCGCTGCTCCGGCGACTGCAGGCGTTCGATAGCGGGCGCCGGCGTGTCGTTCTGCAGATACGGCTGAACCTTCTCATACTGCTTATAGAAGATGCTCATATCCACGACCAGGTCACGGATTACCGGCAGACCCGGCAGCGGACGCAGGACCAGCTTGTTGTTCTTCACCACGCTGGACAGCGGAGTGATACAGGCCAGACCGTTCTTGCCGTTGATGTTCATGCCGTCGGAACCGCAGACACCCTCGCGGCAGGAGCGACGGAAGCCGAGACCGGCATCCTGCTCCTTGGCCAGCTGCAGAACGTCGAGCACCATCAGGTCCTTGCCTTCGGTGTCGATCTGGAAGTCCTGCATGTAGGGAGCCTTGTCGGTCTCCGGGTTGTAACGATAGATACTGACTTGCAACATACCGGATCCCCTTAATATGTACGGACTTTGGGCTCAAACGCAGGCACGGTCTTCGGCTGGAAGTTCACCGAACGCTTGGTCAGCTGCTTGGTCTGCGGGTGGTAGATGCTGTGGCACAGCCAGTTCTCGTCGTCGCGCTCCTCGTAGTCCTCACGGGCGTGGGCGCCACGGCTTTCCTTGCGGCCTTCGGCGGCGATGGCGGTAGCCTCGGCCACTTCCAGCAGGTTCTGCAGTTCCAGCGCTTCGATACGGGCGGTGTTGTAGGCGTTGCTCTTGTCGTCGATCTTGACGTTGGCAATGCGCTCGCGCAGATCGGCCAGCTCCTGGATACCCTTCTGCATGTACTCACCGGTGCGGAATACACCGAAGTAGTTCTGCATGCAGTTCTGCAGCGCCTTGCGCAGCGGAGCCACATCCTCACCCTTGGTGCGGGTATTCAGGCCGGACAGACGGGACAGGGAAGCCTCGATGTCGGATTCGGAAGCGCCACGGTACTCGATGCCTTCCTTCAACGCGCTTTCAAGATGCAGACCGGCCGCACGACCGAACACTACCAGGTCGAGCAGCGAGTTGCCGCCCAGACGGTTGGCACCGTGTACGGATACGCAGGCCACTTCACCAACGGCGAACAGGCCTTCGACGATGCGGTCGTTGCCTTCCAGATCCGGAGCAATGGCCTGACCATGGATGTTGGTGGCAATGCCGCCCATCATGTAGTGGCAGGTCGGTACGACCGGGATCGGAGCGGTAACCGGGTCAACGTGGGCGAAGGTCTTGGACAGTTCACAGATACCCGGCAGGCGGCTGTGCAGCACTTCCTCACCCAGGTGGTCCAGCTTCAGCATCACGTGGTCTCCATCCGGACCACAGCCATTGCCGGCCAGGATTTCCTTGACCATGGAACGGGCAACAACGTCACGACCGGCAAGGTCCTTGGCGTTCGGAGCATAACGCTCCATGAAGCGCTCGCCATGCTTGTTGATCAGGTAACCACCCTCACCACGGCAGCCTTCGGTAACCAGTACACCGGCACCGGCAATACCGGTGGGGTGGAACTGCCACATTTCCATGTCCTGCTGCGGGATACCGGCGCGCAGGGCCATGCCAACGCCGTCACCGGTGTTGATCAGGGCGTTGGTGGTGGAGGCATAGATGCGTCCGGCACCACCGGTGGCCAGCACGGTGGCCTTGGAGCGGATGTAGACGGTCTCACCGGTTTCCAGGCAGATGGCGATGATGCCCACAACAGCGTTGTCCTGGTTCTTCACCAGATCCACGGCATACCATTCATTGAGGAAGGTGGTGTTGTGCTTGACGTTGTTCTGGTACAGGGTGTGCAGCAGCGCGTGACCGGTACGGTCGGCGGCGGCGCAGGTACGGGCAGCCTGACCGCCCTCACCGTAGTTCTTGGACTGACCGCCGAAGGGGCGCTGATAGATGCGGCCCTGCTCGGTGCGGGAGAACGGCAGACCCATGTGCTCCAGCTCGAACACGGCCTCCGGACCTACGGAGCACATGTATTCGATGGCATCCTGGTCACCGATGTAGTCGGAACCCTTGACGGTGTCATACATGTGCCAGCGCCAGTCGTCGTTCGGATCAGCCGAAGCGATGGCACAGGTGATGCCGCCCTGGGCGGAAACGGTGTGCGAACGGGTCGGGAACACCTTGGTAACTACGGCAGTCTTGTGACCACCCTGGGCCAGCTGCAGCGCCGCGCGCATACCGGCACCACCACCACCGACGATGATGGCGTCAAAAGTCAAAGTACGAATATTAGCCATTGATCAAATACCCCACAGGATCTGTACACCCCAGACGAACAGCACGAACATCAGCAGACCGCACACCACCTGGAACAGGAAGCGCAGCACGGTTGCGAATCGGCCGAAAGCCATGGGGGTGAGGTAGTCGGTAGAAATAGTCCACATACCGACCCAGGAATGCACAGCCAGCGCCACCAGCGTCAGCAGACTGAAGATGCGCATGGCATTGTTGCTGTACAGGGCCTGCCACTGCTCGTAGCTCAGTCCCGGATTGAGGATCAGGTAGCCCAGCAGGAAGATGGTGTAGGCTGCCAGCAGCACGGCGGAAACGCGCTGCGCCATCCAGTCATACAGGCCGCTACGCGACAGGTTGGTGACGTTGGTTACCATATCCATACCCCCAGCAGAACAATCAGAACGGCGGCAACGACAATCAGCACCTGGGCGCCCAGTCGGCCACTCTCCAGCCCTTCACCAACTCCGGCGTCCATCAGCAGGTGACGGATACCGGCAACCAGGTGGTACAGCAGCGCGGACAGCACGCCCCACAACACCAGCTTGGCGATCGGATTTTCAAAACAGGCCTTTACTTGCTCGAAGCCGCTTTCGGAACTCAGAGACGTGTCCAGCATCCAAAGCAGGCCTGCAATGGCGATGAACAGAATGACTCCCGAGATGCGGTGAGCGATAGACGTATAGGCTGTGACAGGAAGTTTGATTGTCCTGAGATCCAGGTTGACAGGTCTTTTGCTATTCACGGCTATATTCACACTCGTTACCCTGTGGACAGGGCGGGATTATAGGAAGGCGCTTCACGCACCCAAATGACGCGCGGCATAGCTTCGAGGAAGAAGCCGAAAGGTCATTTTGCCGGCCAAGGAGTATAGTGACTCAGTCGTCAGATTACAACGCGGCAAAGCCTTCCCATCGGCCTTTCCCGGCTTCTGCAACATTCCCACTGCGTCAAAAGCGCGCATGCCCTTTTTTCCATAAAACCTTTGCATGATTGCGATCAGAAATCTCTATAGACAGACTAAATCGCAGAATTGACAAACGGGTTTTTGACTTTATAGTGATGCGGGCCCTGCGTGGGGGGTCACACTTTCGATACAGCAAAACAGGAGGCCATCAATGGCTGACAAAAAAGCGCAGTTGATCATCGAGGGCGCTGCCCCCATCGAGCTGCCTGTCTATTCCGGCACTATGGGCCCGGACGTGATTGATGTTCGCAGCCTCACCAGCGAGGGTGTTTTCACTTTCGATCCCGGCTTCATGTCAACCGCGTCCTGCGAATCCAAGATCACGTACATCGACGGCGACAAGGGCATCCTGCTGCATCGCGGCTATCCGATCGAGCAACTGGCCGAGAAATCCGACTTCCTTGAAGTGTGCTATCTGCTGCTCAAGGGCGAACTGCCCAGCGCCGAGGAAAAGGCCAAATTCACCGGCACCATCCAGGCTCACACCATGGTGCATGAGCAGCTCAAGAGCTTCCTCAACGGCTTCCGCCGTGACGCCCACCCGATGGCGATCATGTGCGGCATGGTCGGCGCGCTGTCTGCCTTCTATCACGATTCCCTGGACATCAACGATCCGATGCATCGTGAAATCTCCGCAATCCGCCTGATTGCCAAGATTCCTACCATTGCTGCGATGGTCTACAAGTACTCGGTCGGCCAGCCGGCAATGTACCCGCGGAACGATCTGAGCTACTCGGAAAACTTCCTGCACATGATGTTCAACTCCCCGGCCGGCAGCCGCGAGATCAGCCCTGTTCTGGCCCGCGCCATGGACCGCATCTTCGTCCTGCACGCCGATCACGAACAGAATGCCTCCACCTCCACCGTGCGTCTGGCCGGCTCCTCCGGTGCCAACCCGTTCGCCTGTATCGCAGCCGGTATTGCCGCCCTCTGGGGACCGGCACATGGCGGCGCGAACGAAGCTGTTCTGCGCATGCTGGATGAGATCGGCGACGTTTCCAACATCGACAAGTTCATCGCCAAGGCCAAGGACAAGGATGATCCGTTCAAGTTGATGGGCTTCGGTCACCGGGTCTACAAGAACTTCGACCCGCGCGCCAAGGTCATGAAGCAGACCTGCGACGAGGTTCTGGGCGAGCTGGGCATCAACGATCCGCAACTGGAACTGGCCATGAAGCTGGAAGAGATCGCCCTGAGCGACCCCTACTTCGTGGAACGCAACCTGTACCCGAACGTGGACTTCTACTCCGGCATCATCCTCAAGGCGCTGGGCATCCCCACCGAGATGTTCACCGTGATCTTCGCCACCGGCCGCACCCCGGGCTGGATCGCACACTGGCACGAGATGATCAGCCACCCGTACAAGATCGGTCGTCCGCGTCAGCTGTACACCGGCCACACCCAGCGCGATTACCCGAACCGGTAATCTGTCTGAGCATTAAAAAAACCCGCTTCGGCGGGTTTTTTTAATGCTCCCCAGGCAGGTGGCACATGAAATAGTAGGAGCACCGCCCTCGGTGCGAACCGGGCGGGCATCATTCGCACCCGGGGCGGGTGCTCCTACCGGGGGAGCGGGGGTGGCGCATGCGATTGCAGGAGCACCTCCCTCGGGGCGAACGGACTGCTCAGCACGCAGTCGCCTGCTCCCACCAGCTCAATATCTCTATTGCCTGCTCGGCGCTGTCGCCACACACCTCGGGATCGGCCATGAACCGGGAACACACAGCGGGGCGCTCGGGCTTGCCGAACAGGGCGCAGCGCTTGTCGGCGGTCAGATGGACACAGGCCACGCCTGCAGGTTTGCCCTGCGGCATGCCGGGAATCGGGGTAGTGATCGAGGGCGCCACGCAGCAGGCGCCACAACCTTCTCGACATTCCATATAGAAGCTAGAATCCTCGCTTTGCACAGGGCCCCTGGCGGCCCACCCTTCGCCTACTCCTACCGGGATCCAGACCATGCAGATACCCATCTGGGCACAGACCGCCCTGTTGTTGAGCCTGTCCAACATCTTCATGACCTTCGCCTGGTACGGACATCTGCGCACGCTGAACAGCAAGCCCTGGATCATCGCAGCGCTGGTCAGCTGGGGCATCGCCCTGTTCGAATACATGCTGATGGTGCCGGCCAACCGCATCGGCTATACCGAGCTGTCGGTGGCGCAGCTGAAGATAATGCAGGAAGTGATCACCCTGTGCGTGTTCGTGCCCTTTGCGGTGCTCTTCCTGCATCAACCCCTGAAGCTGGACTATCTCTGGGCCGGGCTCTGTCTGCTCGGCGCGGTGTATTTTATTTTCCGGGCTTGAGCCTGGCAATCAGACTGGAGGTATCCCACCGCCCTCCCCCCAGCTTCTGCACCTCGGCGTAGAACTGGTCGACCAGGGCGGTGACCGGCAGCTGGGCGCCGTTGCTGCGCGCCTCATCCAGCACTATGGCCAGATCCTTGCGCATCCAGTCCACTGCGAAACCGAAGTCGAACTCCCCGGCCAGCATGGTCTTGTGGCGGTTTTCCAGCTGCCAGGACTGGGCCGCGCCCTTGCTGATCACCGCCATGGCCGCTTCCCCGTCCAGCCCCGCGCACTGGGCGAAATGCAGCGCCTCGGCCAGACCCTGGACCAGACCGGCAATGCAGATCTGGTTCACCATCTTGGTCAGCTGCCCGTTACCCACCGGCCCCATCAGCTTGACCATGCGCGCATAACTGTTGATCACCGGGCGCGCCAGATCGAAGACCGCCTCCTCGCCGCCCACCATCACCGTCAGCTGACCGTGCTCGGCACCGGCCTGACCGCCGGACACCGGCGCATCGAGAAAACCTACTCCCTGCTCCCCGGCCAGACCGGCCAGCCGTCGGGCCACCTCGGCCGAGGCAGTGGTGTGGTCGACGATGACCGCGCCGCTGCGGGCGCCGGCCAGCACACCTTCGGGACCACTGACGACGTCGGTCAGATCATTGTCGTTGCCGACGCAGATCATGATGAAATCCTGCTCGGTTGCCGCCTCGGCCGGGGTCGGACAGCTGCGACCGCCGTGCTCGGCAACCCATTGTCGGGCCTTTTCAGCGGTCCGGTTGTACACCGTAACCTCATGCCCGGCACGCGCCAGATGACCCGCCATCGGGTACCCCATGACGCCCAGACCGATAAACGCAACGCTAGCCATAGTTACTCCTGAATGGGTGTTCATTGATTTGCACGGGCAGAATGATAGCAGGCGAAACCCCCTGTTCGGCGAAACCGGCCGCAGGCATAATTGGCGCCCATTTACTCACATCCGGAGTTCCGCCATGTTCAGCACCAACCAGTATTTCGACGGCAAGGTTGCATCCATCGCCTTCAGCTAGCCCGAAGGCCGCGCCACTGTGGGCGTCATGGCTCCCGGCGAATATGAATTCGGCACCAACGAACTGGAGATCATGCACGTGATCAGCGGCAAGCTGACCGTGAAACTGCCCGGCAGCGAACAGTGGCAGGACTTTGTCGCCGGCAGCCAGTTCACTGTCCCCGGCAACAGCCGCTTTCAACTGAAGGTCGAGCAGGATACTGCCTACCTCTGCGAATACCGCTGAGACAGACCCGTATTCCGGAAGGGCCGAATTCCATTCGGCCCATGGGCTCCCGCCCCTGTTGTGGGAGCCCCGCAGCCGGGGCGACTGCCAAGTCCCTACTTTTCGCCCACGATCGCCTTGCCATAACCATCCAGAAATTCCGCCGGCATGCGCCGCGGCCGCCCCGTACTCAGCTCCACACAGGCAAAGGTGGTATAGGCCCGCAACAGGGTGACGCCGTCGCCGGGGCGCAGCAGCTGGAAGCGCCGTGTCATGCGCAGCTTGCTGTCCCAGCTGACGATCCAGGTGCCCATCTGCAGCTCTTCGCCCTCGTAGGCGGAGGCCAGATAATCAATTTCGTGGCGCAGCACCACCATCGCGCGGTTCAACTGCTGGTATTCGTCCAGCCCCAACCCCAGCGACCGGGAGTGCTGCCAGGCGCAGCGCTCCAGCCAGCGCACATAGGATGCATTGTTGGCGTGGCCCAGCTCGTCGATATCCTCGGGCTGCACCTGCACCTGCTCGATAAAGGGGGCTTCCAGATCCCAGTTCACGTTTGTCTCCCGGCCCGACAGTGTTTGAAAGTGAAGAAGCATACCATTGCCGGCCCCGGTAAATCGCCCGGCAGAGCCTCAGCCGACTTGCCATCAACGCCGGCCCGCACGACACTGGAGGCACGAGCCGTTACAGGAGCTGGCATGTTCAAGCATCTGCACTTTCCGATTCTGGTCATCAATTCCGATATCGATCGCAACAACGTCGCCGGCCGACAGCTGACCGAACTGTTCAGGGCTCTGGAGCAGGAAGGCTTCGAGGTGCTGGCCACCGCCTCCCTGGAAGAGGGCCGGCTTGTGGCCGAGGCGCACCGGGGGCTGTCGTGCATCCTGTTCACCCCCGAGAATCACCCGGACGGCGATCTGGGCCCGGAACGACGCCTGTTCGATGCAGCCCATTCCCGCTCCCCCGAACTGCCGATCATGGCCCTGAGCACCACCCAGGCACTGGATACCCAGCTGCTCGGGCGAGTGCGCGACCTGCACCAGCTGCGCGGCATCATCTATCTGTTCGAGGACACCATGCCCTTCATCGCCGGGCAGATCGCGCGCACCGCCCGGACCTATCTGTCCCAGCTGCTGCCGCCCTTCTTCAAGGCCCTGCTGACCTACACCGGTCGTGCCAGCTATTCCTGGCACTCCCCGGGCCACGGCGGCGGCGTGGCCTTTCGCAAGAGCCCGGTAGGCCGTGCCTTCCACGACTTCTTCGGCGAGAACACCCTGCGTTCGGATCTGTCGGTATCGGTGCCGGGGCTGGGCTCGCTGCTCGATCACAATGGCCCCATTGCCGAAGCCGAGGCCAATACCGCCCGCACCTTCGGCGCCGACCACAGCTTCTATGTGATCAACGGCACCTCTACCGCCAACAAGATCATCTGGCACGCCTTCGTTACCCGGGATGATGTGGTGCTGGTGGACCGCAATTGCCACAAGTCGATACTGCATGCGATCACCATGACCGGCGCCATCCCCGTGTACCTCACCGGCTCGCGCAACGACTACGGCATCATCGGCCCCATCAGCCTGGACTCCTTCTCCCCGCAGAGCCTGCGCCAGCGCCTGGCCGAGCACCCGCTGCTGCAGGGACGTACACCACGCATCCGCCTGGCGGTGCTGACCAACTCCACCTACGACGGCCTGTGCTACAACGCCGAGTTGATCAAGGACGAGCTGGAGGATGCGGTGGACATCCTGCATTTCGACGAAGCCTGGTACGGCTACGCCGCCTTCCACGAGTTCTATGCCGGCCGCCACGGCATGGGCAGCAAGCGTGGCTTCGAGCGGGCCAGGCACCCCCTGGTATTCGCCACCCAGTCGCCGCACAAGGTGCTGGCCGCCCTGTCCCAGGCCTCGATCATCCTGGCCGAGAACAGCGTTGAGCAGCAGCTGGATGTGGGCCGCTTCAACGAAGCCTTCATGATGCACACCTCCACCTCGCCGCATTACGGCATCATCGCCTCGATCGACGTAGCCACCGGCATGATGGCCGGCGAGCCGGGCCGCTCGCTGGTGCAGGAGACCCTGGACGAGGCCCTGTCCTTCCGCCGCGCCATGCAGCAGACCGCCGAGCGCCTGGATGAGGACGAATGGTGGTTCGATGTCTGGGAACCGGAGCAGGCGCTGGACAGCGAGCAGCTGGTCGCCAGCGACTGGACCCTGGACAGCGGCGCCGACTGGCACGGTTTCGGTGACACCGCCGACGACTATGCCCTGCTCGATCCGATCAAGGTCACCCTGCTGACGCCGGGGGTGGAAGAGCATGGCCGCCTGGGCCGCACCGGCATACCCGCCGCCATTGTCACCCGCTTTCTGGCCGAGCGCGGCCTGGTGGTGGAGAAGACCGGCCTGTATTCCTTCCTGATCCTGTTCTCCCTGGGCATCACCAAGGGCAAGTGGAGCACCCTGGTGGCCGAGCTGCAGGAGTTCAAGCGCCTGTACGACAGCAACGCGCCGCTGGAGCTGACCCTGCCGGTCATCGCCCGTACCGGACACTACCCGGACATGGGCCTGCGTGACCTGTGCAATCAGTTGCACCACTTCTACAAGCAGCAGCACATGGTGCGCATACTGCGGCAGATCTATACCCAGCTGCCGGAGATCGTCCTGCGCCCCGCAGACGCCTACCAGAAGATGGTGCGCGGCCAGGTGGAAATGGTGCCCATCGACCAGCTGGGCGGACGCATCAGCGCGGTCATGCTGGTGCCCTACCCGCCGGGCATCCCGGTGATCATGCCCGGCGAGCGCTTCTCCCGGGATAACAGTGCCATCGCCGACTACCTGAAGATCGCCCTGGACCAGGACCGGCAGTTCCCCGGGTTCGAGAGTGACATTCACGGACTGCGCCCGGTGGTGCAGGAGGATGGCAGCGTGCGGCTGTTTGTTGACTGCCTGGTGGAGCCGAACGCGGGCAGCTGAGGTCCGCCAGCCCTACAGTGTCCGCGTGCGCAGGTGCTGCCGGACCGCGTCGATGAAAGCCCGCACATTGGGGTGATTGCGGCGGCCGCCCTGGAACAGCAGGGACACCGGCAACCGGGGTGCATTGTCCTCGGCCAGCAGCAGCTCCAACTGCCCGCTGGCAAGCTGCTCTGTTACCTGATAGGACAATGTACGGATCACCCCGAGACCCGCCACTGCCGCTGCCACCGCCGCCTCGGTATTGTTCACCGAGAACCTGGGGGCATGACCGGAACGGCGGACCTCGTCCAGCCCCCAGCCACGGTGCGGACCGAGCTCATCCTCCACCCAGATCAGCTGATGCTGGGCCAGCTCGGCCAGTGACGTCGGCCGGCCATGGACAGCCAGATATGCCGGACTGGCAGTGAATACCCGGCGGACCTCCCCGACCCGGGTCATGTGCAGCGCACTGTCAGGCAGTTCGGCGATACGCACGGCGACATCCACGCCTTCCTCCACCAGGCTCACCACCCGATCCAGCAACAGCAGCCGTACCCGCAGCTCGGGAAAGCTGGCCAGCAGCTGAGTGACGGCCGGCTGGATATGCAGGCGACCGAACAGGACCGGGGCGGTCACCGTCAGCAGTCCGCTCGGCGCGGAGCGGCGCCCCTGCAGAACATCGTAGGCCTGTTCAATTTCGGAAATACCGGCCCGGCAGTGGTCGAGAAACAACGCCCCTTCCTCGGTCAGGCTGACACTGCGGGTGGTTCGTCGCAGCAGCTGGACACCCAGACTGGTTTCAAGCGCAGCAATGGTGCGTGACACCGTCGTCGGTGACAGGCTCAGCCGACGACCGGCTTCGGCAAAACTGCGATGCTCGGCAACGCTGATGAAGGTACGCAGTGTGCGCAGCCGGTCCATGAATTCGACCTCGATTGGTATCGTTTTTCGCAATAGTGAAGTGCCAGACTGGCTGATTCTCTCACCAATCCGCAATGGACAGAATGACCGTACCCCATTCAGGAGATCAACGGTCATGAAACTCTATCACTATGCCCTGTCCGGGCACGCCCACCGGGCCGCCCTCTTCCTCTCCCTCAGTGGCCTGCCCCACGAACTGATCGACGTGGATCTTGCTGCCGGGCAACACCGACGGCCGGAATTTCTCGCGCTCAATGCCTTCGGCGAGGTGCCGGTGCTGGAGGACAGCGGCATCATCATTGCCGATTCGCTGGCCATTCTCCTGTATGTCGCGCGCCGAATCGGCCCTTCGCATTGGTTACCCGGCGAGCCCGCTGTGGAGGCCGAGATTCAGCGCTGGCTCGCCGTAGCCGCCGGCAAGGTCGCCTATGGTTTGTGCGCCGCGCGCCTGATCACGGTATTCGGAGCCCACTTCGATCCCCGGGAAGTCATGCAACGAGCCCATGCGACCCTGGCAGTGATGGAGCACACCCTGGAGCGCTGGCAGTGGCTGGCCCGCACGGTGCAGCCCAGCATCGCCGATGTCGCCCTGTACAGCTATACCGCGAGCGCCCCTGAAGGCAATGTGGACCTTGCACCTTACCCGCATGTCCGCCGCTGGCTTAGTTGCATCGAGCAGCTGCCGGGGTTTGTCCCCTTCCAGCAGACAAGCGCCGGCCTGCGTGCCGCTGTCGAGGAGTAGCCACCATGAACTTCACCAACCTGCGTCTTGATCACATCGGTATCCGGGTAACCGATCTGGCGATGGCCGAAGCCTTCTACGCCAGGCTCGGCTTCCAGCGCGATCCGGAGGAGTTTGCGCCGGCCGCCAGGGCCTGTGGTCTGAAACACCCGACCGGCCTGCGCATCCATCTGATCTATAACGGCGAGGCGGCACAGGCAGGCAACGTGCTGCTGGACGCCCCGGTGAAATACCCGGGTTACACCCACGCTGCCTTCATCATCGAAAGCATGGATGAGCTGGTAGCCTGGCTTGGCCGCGAAAATATCCGCATCAGCGAAGGCCCAGTGATCATGGGGCATGGTCGCCGCAACGTCTGCTTTATCCGCGACCCCGATCTGAATGTGCTGGAGTTCAACGAGATACTCGACCAAGCCGTCACATAACAACCGGAGCTGTCGAAGTCAGCGGCACTCGCCATGAAAGCGGCAGAGGGACCGGCTCGCCCAAGCCGCAGAAGACTGGAAAGCAGGAAGAATGAAACTGCCGGACGCCGACGACAAGGAATTCATCCCCTTGCCGAACGATCCGTTTCCGACCAAATAAGCCTACGGAAATACCACTACAGGATCACCTTCCTGCCAGGGCGGAAACTTGACCATGACCTGCTGAAACACCGGATGCGCCAGCCAGCCCCTCAACCACTGCTGCAGATGCGGATAGGGCAAACTGTAGAACACGTCCTGATCGACATGGGCGAACTGGCGCACAAAAGGCATGAGACTGATATCCGCGATGCTGATGCGGTCACCCAGCAGATAGCGGTGATCGGCAAGCGCCCGCTCCAGCATCTGCAGAAACACCTCGCCCCGCTGTCGATACTCCGACTGCGCCAACTCGGGATAGCGATCGGCGTACTTGTAACGGTCCAGCCAGTGCTTGAACTCGTTATCGTTCTGATCGATCAGCGCATTGGCGCTGGCCAGGTCAACCTGCAATAAACCCTGCGGATCACTCTGCCCCAGCGCCCACTCTACTATCTCCCGGCTCTCTTCGATAACCACGCCCCCAGCACCACCGTTCCCCACCAGCTCGAGAACCGGAACCGTGCCCTTGGGGCTGATCGCCAACATCTGCGGCGGCTTGTTTTTCAGCACCACCTCGCGCAACTCCACCTGCAACTCGGCAAACAACAGACCAAGCCGAGCGCGCATGGCGTAGGGGCAGCGGCGGAAGGAGTACAGGCGTGGGAGTGTCGGGGGGCATGGGACAGGCCTTTTCATGAAACCATCTTAAAAGCAAAACCATTCCGAGAAACATGTGGTTTCTGCGGCCCTGACTCAGCATCAAGAGGCCGAAATGTCACCACATCCCACCCTCACCCTTCAACCTGCTTAAGACTGGCCGTCCCCCGATCATAAACCACCTCCGTAATCGACCCGTCCCGTATACGCTGCACCGCTTCGTCAATCACCTGCAACGGCACCAGAAACCACTCCTTCGGTTTGACCGGGTGGCCGAAGCGATCGTGGATGGTCAGGTCGATCTGGGCGGTGCTGAACAGGCGGTGGAAGATGTTTTCCAGTCGGGTGCGGTTGAGGTTGTGCAGTTTGTAGGTGGCTACTATCTCGACGTCTGCCAGCATATAGGTCGCGTCATGGCTGGCGTTGGCGATGCGGGTTTCGACCTTACCGCCGGTCACGCCGATCTTGTGGATCAGCTCACGGTGCTCGGTCACGTAGGGGTGGTCGGACAGGCTGCGCAGTACGTAGATGGTGCCGCTTTCTATATCGTCCGGCTCCTGGGCGTCGCCGAACAGTGGCCCCAGGTCGATATCGGTTATGCGCCGGCCGGTTTCGTCCTTGTACAGGGCGCGTTCCAGGGAGCGGAGCAGAAGATTGCTTTCCGTGCCGTTATCGTAGATAACGCGCAGCCGGGCATTCGCCTGTCGATTAGGGACTTTAATCGCTTCGCCCATCTCCGCCACATAGGTGATCTGGCCACCCAGAATGAAGTAGTTGCCGATCTCGATGCTGGCATCGCGACCAAAGCGCAGCGCTTTACGAGCGCCGCTTTTCAGCTCGCGTTCAACCTGTTCGAACAGCGGCTGGAAACGCTCGAAGTCTTCACAACGGGTGCGGTCGGCAATCTCTTCCGCCACGCGCTTGGCTGCACTGGAGCGCACATGGCGCAGCACGGTTATGTCATCCGGGTCCGCGGTTTCAGCAGGCGCATCCAGGTCAATGCCCAGTTCGGCCAGCAGCGCGTCTTCA
The DNA here is from genome assembly GCF_051948695.1 of Halopseudomonas sp. Lyrl_26. Classification (NCBI taxonomy): domain Bacteria; kingdom Pseudomonadati; phylum Pseudomonadota; class Gammaproteobacteria; order Pseudomonadales; family Pseudomonadaceae; genus Halopseudomonas; species Halopseudomonas sp. Lyrl_26. Next base: position 303,750 of record NZ_JAYJLH010000001.1, on the reverse strand, counting down.
TCCAGCTCATCCACATTGATCGAGCTGGTTGCTGTCAGCAGTCCGGGCGTGTCCAGCTCTGCCAGCAGGGTCTGGGCTTCCGGCAACTTGCGTATCTGATCCAGCCGTACCGCATACAGCCGCTCGAAGATATCGCCATCCTCGCCATGTTGGGGAGCGCGGCCATGGGCCTGGTGGAAGCGCAGAATATCCTCGAATCCGGCAATAATGCGTTCCTCACGCGGGGTTCTCTGCTCAACCTTGATCGGCGTGACCTCAACGCCCAGCGCGGCCAGCAGCTCGTCATCATCCATATCAGCCATTACTGGCCTCCTTCTCGGCCTTGGCCTTGGCCTGGGCGCGATAGCGGGCCAGCGCAGCGACCCCTTCGGCCATGCGTTTTTCCCAGGCATCGGAGGAGTTGAGGGAAGGCAGGCGTCCGCGCTCGTTCTTGAACAGCAGGGCACGCTTGGCCAGCTCCCGGGCATCCTCCTCGGGGATGGTGATTTTCTTCCCGGCGATGCTGTCCTGAACCTGACGCAGGGACTTTTCATCCATCGCTCTGGCCAGCACCGCATAGGCCGCCTCGAAGGGGTTGATGCGGTCGATCAGGTCAATGTCCAGATCACGCACATTGACGAAGCGGCGCACCCCGTCGATCAGCGAGGTGCTGCCCAGCGCATCATCACCACTGCCGCCGGCGCTGTTGGTATCAGCCTGACCCAGAGCCAGCTTGGCCTGCTGGGTGATGTTCATCGCCGCCACCGCGTGCTGGCGTATCGCTTCCTGATCCGCTGCGCTCAGCTCCGGATAACGCTCGCGCACAATCTTGCCCATGCGCAGCTGGGTCAGTTCTTCAGGCAGAGTGTTTTCGGTATCGAACAGCCCGCGCTCCAACACCACCCTATCCTGCAGGAAGCTGGTCACCACTTCGTTCAAATCTTCCTTGCAGATGCGCGCTGCCTCCGGAGACTGCGGGGTCGACAGGCCGTTTATCTCCATATGAAACTGTCCGCTGGCCTCATTCACCCCAAAGTTGCTGCGCCCCGGCACATAACCTTGCGGGCCGTAATCGAAACCGTCCTTCGGGCCGCTGTCCTTGGGGGTGAACTCATAGCGCGGCGCCAGCACCTGCTCCATCAGCAGGCTGGCGGAGATGGCCTTGAGCATATCGTTGACCGCTTCGGAGACCGCGCTCTGATCAGCGGCGGGCTCGGCAATCAGGTTGGTGAAGCGCGCCCGCTCCTTGCCTTCGGCATCACGGGTGGCACGACCGATGATCTGCACAATCTCGGTCAGACTGCTGCGATAGCCGATGGTCAGCGCATGTTCGCACCAGATCCAGTCAAACCCTTCCTTGGCCATGCCCAGCGCGATGATCACATCCACATGGTCGCGGTTGTTCTTCTGCGCCGGGTCTTTCAATGCCGTCAGCACCCGGGAGCGCCGGGCGTGATCAGTGTCGTCCACCAGATCAGCCACCTTCAGCACACGCCCATCGGCCGCCTGAATCAGATGAAAGCCGGTGTCCGGATCAAGCCCCTTCCACTCGCCCAGCGTATGCATGATCTCGTTTACTTCGCGCTCCTTGTCCTTGAGGCTTTCCCGGGCGTTGACGCTGGGTATGTGCACTATGGTTTTCAAGGCCGGATCCAGCACCTTGGCCACCGCATTGACGTAGCGCCCGGTGTAGAAGAAGTAACCGATATCCAGCGACTTGAGCCAGCGGTAACCATTGAGCTGCTCGTAATAGGTGTAGGTCACCGTCTCGAACCGGGCCTCATCCGTCGGGCTCAACACCGCCTCGCTGTCGCCACGGAAATAGGAGCCGGTCATCGCCACGATATGCACCTTGTCCCGACCAATCAGCTCGCCCAGCTGACTGCCGAGCTTGTTATCCGGGTTGCTGGACACGTGATGAAACTCATCGACAGCGATCAGCCGATTATCGAACGCTTCGATCCCCAGCTCATCCACGGCAAAGCGGAAAGTGGCATGGGTGCAGACCAGTATGCGATCGGAGCTGGCCAGAAACTGGCGCACCGCATCCACCTTGGACTTGGCGACGCGGGGCTCGTCCACACCCGGCGCATTGCACAGGTTCCACTGCGGGGCTACCTCCCAGTCCCAATGAAAGCCGAACTCACTCAGCGGCTCATCGGCAAAGCTGCTGCCAATCGAGCGCTCCGGCACCACGATAATCGCCTGTTGCAGCCCCTGGTTATGCAGCTTGTCCAGCGCGATAAACATCAGCGCCCGGGACTTGCCCGATGCCGGCGGCGACTTGATCAGCAGGTACTGCTCACCGCGCTTAGCATAGGCCCGCTCCTGCATGGTACGCATGCCCAGCTCATTGGACTTGCTGGACGCACCGGTGTGCGCCGTGGTGATGGAAACCGCCGGCACTGTGTAGCTGTTGGTGGAGTTGGTCATGTAGCGATACCTTTCAGGGCTTCTTGCCCGCTCCCGGGGTGTTCAGTTCAAGGACAATTGTGCAAGCCTTCTTGCACAAATTCAGCATCCGGCCAGGCTTCAGCATACCCGCTTGGCGAGGTCGTCAGGCTTACGGCTTTTTCACTCACGCCTTGCTCCTCCGAGTGCCCTTGGTTACGGGCTTGGCTTGCTCGGCGGCGGTCATCTTGGTGTAGAGATCAAACAGCTTTTCCAGCCGCTCGGTATCGTTCCTGAAGCGGCGACCGATATAGATGCGCTCCAGCACCTCATCGTTATGATCGTGGGCGGCGCGCAGGTTATCCGGCATCTTCTCGGGGTCATAGAGATCGGCGATGGTCGCGGGGAAATGCGCTTCCCGGGCCAGCAGGATGTTCTCGGCGCAAGCGGTCAGGTCGGCCTTGTTCTGCTCGGTGAGGAAGGGAACGGGGAAGGTGTTCCAGCCGAGGGTGTTGGAGTAACGGAGTCGTGTTTCCAGCTTGCCGCAAACGGTGCTGATCCAGACCAGGTGCAGACGTGAGGCGATAATGGCCATGTTCCAGAGGGGGGCGTCGTATAAGGCGAAGGCCAGATTGGAAACAATAGTGTCCGCTGCCTCATAACCGCATGGTAAAAACTCACGAGACTCAGAAGAGACACTTGGGACAACTATGGTGTGCATTTCACCAAAATATGCTCTCTGAAACTGATGAGGTTTGTCCGCTAAATCACGCGCGGTTTTACCACCATTAAGACGTAACTTTCTAACGTTATGTATACGCTGAGAAATAACTGGAATAGCCTGTGCTTCCGGTAGGTGCTGGTCCTCAATCCACAAGCAATACCGTTCCAATCCGCGAATGAGCTCGGCTGACCCAAGTATGCGCCGAACGAATCGAGCTTGCTGCTCAAGTGTCAAACCCAAAGCATCACGCTCTTCGCGCGACAACAATAAGTAGCCACCATCTATCGGCGTGTTGCCAAAAGTCATCTCCGCTTGTCTGCTTATAGGCTGGGAAGCTCTATTCACAATAATGTCTTTTCCCGCCACCAAATATGCGTTGATGTGATCGCATTTTCGTTCAACAACTTCGCCAAGCGAATCGAGCGAAAACAAACGGCGAGGAGTTCGAGGCTTCAAGCTAAAACCTATGACGGATACAGTAACTCCCGCATTATACGCAGCAAGATTAGCCCATTTGAAGCTTGTATGCGCAAATTCAATTCTGCACCCAGCATTAAAAATCTCTGGCCAGAGAACCGAAGCTTGTACACCCTGACAAATAGAGTTTGTAGAAACAAAAGCAACAGTCGCTGGTGTATGCGTGCAATAATCTGAAGCCTTTATAAACCAACCAGCCACATAATCCAGAGACTTCCAGTTCTTGATACGCTTATCGAACAATGCTCGTAATTCTTCCTTTTGCTCTTCCGTCTGACCTCTACTACCCAGATACGGTGGATTCCCACAAATATAGGTCTCTCCACCCTCGTTCTCAAAATCAATTTCACTCTGATCCGTCGGCGTACTGAACAGATCATCCCCCGTCACCTTAACACTGGTGCCAGTAGGCGGACAGATACTCAACCAATCCAGCCGCAGGGCGTTACCGCAGATAATCCAGTTCTCCTTGGACAGCGGCAGAAACTCCTGCAAGGCATCCTGCTGCCCCCGATACAGCACGTCACACTGGTACTCCGCAATGATCAGCGCCAGCCGGGCGATTTCCGCCGGGAAGTTGTTCAGCTCGATACCCCGGAAATTGGTCAGCGGAATCTGCGACTTCAGGTTGGCCTCACCACGACGCTCGTTGATAACCGCCTCGATCTCGCGCATCTGCTTGTAGGCAATCACCAGAAAGTTGCCCGACCCGCAGGCCGGATCGAATACACGGATACGGGCCATGCGCTTGCGCAGGTTCAGCAGCTTGGTTCTGTTCTGGCCTGCCGCCTCCAACTGCTCGCGCAGGTCATCCAGAAACAGCGGATTCAGCACCTTGAGAATATTGGGCACGCTGGTGTAGTGCATACCCAAGGCGCCGCGCTCTTCCTCATCGGCCACCGCCTGGATCATGCTGCCGAAAATATCCGGGTTTATCTGCTTCCAGTTCAGGTTGCCCGCGTGTACCAGATAGGTGCGCGCCATGCGGGTGAAACGGGGCACCTCGGTATCGCCGGAAAACAACCCACCGTTCACATAGGGGAAACGGCTGGCCCAGGTTGGCAGCCGCGGCTGCACAGCATCACGCTCATCCATCGGGATATTCATGGCGCGGAAGATTTCCGCCAGCACCTGATGGGTATTGCTGCCGTCGCGCTCACTGAACTGATCCACCGCCTGGGTAAAGATGCCCTCCCCATGGAAGATATCGGTATCTTCAGCAAAGAAGCAGAAAATCAATCGCGCCATGAAATGGTTCATGTCAGCACGACGTTCTTCTGACGCCCACTCCGGGTTCTCGTCCAGCAGCTCAACGTACAACTTGTTCAGGCGACTGGTCGCCCGCACATCAATGGGGTTGTCCTTGATCTCCTTGATCGTGGAGATACCCGCCAGTGGCAGCAGGAAACCAAAATGGTTGGGGAAATCCGCGTAGTCGCAGGCAATGGTCTCCCCCGTGCCCAACTCCTCCGCCTCCAACCACTCGCCATCAGTAGCAAGAATGAACCTGACCTTACCCTTGGCGGTGGCCGGACTGCTGCGCAGCGCAGCAAGCGTCTCCCCCACCTGCCCTGCTTCGCAGACAGCAATATGAATATTATTGCGCTGCAAAACCCCGCCCGGCAGATCCGAAATATTACTATTCCCCGCCCGCAACCGCTTGAGGGCCGTGGGCTTGTTACCGAAAGCAGCCAGAAACTGGAACGGAAACTCCGCTGCATCAAAAGGCAGCAAGGCCAGATCGGAAATAGCTGATTCAATTTCTACTGCGTTCATCGTGTTTCGGTGTCACTGTTCGGGTCGGTCGGGGGAGAGGCAGCCGCTGGGCGCAGGGCGTGGGTTGGCTGCCTTTTTTCTAGGTGTATAGGTTAACCGCTAAGCTGCTGGCAGTCTTGTGGAGATCCCGGATGCTTGCTCAACCCTGCTCTGCAGCGGATCAGAGCCCTTCCATCAAACGGGGCAGTATCTCTCCTGCCCTGCCGACCAGTGACAGCTCGCGCTCGGAGCTGACGGCTATCGGGTCCGGATTCACGTGCACCACGACGGCTCCCTGCTCCAACGCCAGCTGCGGCAGCTGGGCAGCGGGATAGACGGCTCCGGAGGTACCTACCGAGAGCAGCAGGTCGCACTTCTGAACCTCCGGCCAGGCGCTCTGCCAGGCCTGTTCCGGCAGGGACTCACCAAACCAGACCACACCCGGGCGGGCCGGGCCATCGCAGTCCTCGCAGCGCGGCGGTGCCATGCGCTGGCCGTCACCCAGTTGATCCAGATCCGCCAGCGGGATCTGCATCGGTCGGGCGCAATCATGGCAGCGTGGGCTCTGGATGCTGCCATGCAGATGCAGTACCCGGGTGCTGCCGGCGCGCTCATGCAAGTCATCGACGTTCTGGGTGACCACGCAGACCTGGGGTACATGCCGCTCCAGCTGCGCTATGGCGGTATGGCCGGGGTTAGGTTGTACCTGCCCTACCCGGGCCCGTCGCCACTCGTACCAGCCCCAGACCAGTTCGGGGTCGGCCAGGAAGGCTTCGGGGGTTGCCAGGCGCTGGGGATCGAAGCGGGCCCAGAGGCCGGTCAGGTCATCACGGAAGGTGGGTATGCCGCTTTCAGCGGAAACGCCGGCGCCGGTAAAGACGACCACTCGCTGGGCGCGGCTCAGGTGGTCTATGGCAGTTTGCAGTTGTGTGGGCATAGTGTTTGTTCAGGAATATTTTGGGCCTCAAACCCCAGCTTCAGAGTTTAAGGGCTCAGCCAGTTCATCTGCGTGGGCACCGCGAGAGTCGAGTCCTTTCAGCAAATCAGCTTCCGAAAATGGAAGATGGAGCTTCCGTACTTTTTGCGGTGCAGCTTCGATCATGATCTTTCCAGACTTCACACCAATTTTTATGGGGCTGGATATCTCAAGATTGGCTTGCGCCAAGATCCTGCGGGGAAGGCGCACGGCCGCGCTATTACCCCAGCGTTTGATTTCAGTTTGCATGATGGAGTCCTCCTCGTCCCAACCGGTGTAGATACACATTAACATTGGTCGCACCAATAATCCTTGCCTCGGGAGCCCAGCCTGCCGGGCCAGCGGTGGCGCTTGGCTTGATTGTCACTACACTGATAGCAAGCTGTAACGAAGCCCCCGGTGCTTTCTGTCATCGCTCATCGGAGATAATAATGAAAAGCCTGTTCCGTGATCCGCTTTCTCGCCCCGTATCCGCCGCCTGCCTGCTCTGGGCAGCACTGGCCCTGTGTGCTGTCGGCAGCGCAAGTGCCGCCGACCAACCCGCCGCCAATACGCCGCCGCCCTTGTCGCTACAGACCGCCAACGCAGATGAAGGCTTTGCCCTGGCGGTGAAGCTGTCGCAAAAGGCGGTGGGCACCGTGCAGCCGGATGTGGAGGTGCGTAAGCAGTTGCGTGCGGTGTACGCCAATAACCCGGACAGCCTGATTGCCGTTTCGCAGGTGGTGGCCATCCACTTTCAGACTATCGCGGCGGCGAATGATTACTGGCGTGAGTGATGGGCTGCATCTGAAAAGCAAAAAAAAGGGCCGACAACAAGTGTCGGCCCTTGAAAATTGGTGGAGCTACGCGGGATCGAACCGCGGACCTCTTGCATGCCATGCAAGCGCTCTCCCAGCTGAGCTATAGCCCCAATGGTCTTTCGACCCCGACACCGAAGTGTCGGTAAAAAGTGGCGTCCCCTAGGGGACTCGAACCCCTGTTACCGCCGTGAAAGGGCGGTGTCCTAGGCCACTAGACGAAGGGGACGCAAACCCTTCTCGAAACGACTGCTGGTATCGTTTCTTCACCAGATATGCAGTAAAGCATACCGGCTAGTGTAAAACAGGTCACCGCCAGGCGATGACCAAAAAATTGGTGGAGCTACGCGGGATCGAACCGCGGACCTCTTGCATGCCATGCAAGCGCTCTCCCAGCTGAGCTATAGCCCCGTCGTTCTGGACGGGGCGCATATTAGGGCGCCCACCAACTTCTGTCAACAAATAAATTCAATAAAACAGCGACTTAAGGGCAAAGGGCCGATTTTCCGCGGCCTGCGGGCCAGAGCGGTTCCGGCGGCCGGCGCTCCGGCGGCGCAGGCACGAATGGCCCTATACCCCTCCGAACCTAGATCAGCTTCTCCCAGGCCTTGACCTCCTTCTTCGAGGCGCCGCCGAGCAGCTCCAGGGCCTGACGCAGGCGATAGCGGGTCAGATCCGGTCCGAGGTGGGCCATGGCGTCCAGCACCGAGACCGAACTGGCCTGCCCGGTGATGGCAACAAACAGCAGCGGCATCAGATCGCGCAGCTTCAGCTCCAGCACCTCGGCCACCTGCTGGATGTTGGCAGTAATGCCGTCCTTGTCCCACTGGCGCAGGGCCTCGAGCTTCCACAGCAGCAGCTGCAGCGCCTTGCGCACCTCGTCCTGGGACAGCTTCTTGTGGGCGAACTGCTCGATCTGCAGCTCGACCCGACCGGTCAGGAAGAAGCCGGCCAGGGGCACCAGTTCACTGAAGGTTTCCACCCGGCTCTGCACCAGGGGTACCAGCGGGCGCAGGTAGTCGCTGTTCAGCGCCCATGTCTGCACCGCGTCGACAAAGTCCTGCTCCGACAGATCTCGGATCCACTGGCCGTTCAACCAGGCCAGCTTCTCCACGTCGAAGATCGGCCCGCCGAGCGATACCCGCTGGATGTCGAAGTGCTCGACCATCTCGCTCAGGGAGAACTTCTCGCGCTCATCGGGCATGGACCAGCCCATGCGCCCCAGATAGTTGAGCAGCGCCTGGGGCAGATAGCCCATGCGCTGGTAGAAAATGATGCTGGTCGGGTTCTTGCGCTTGGACAGCTTGCTCTTGTCCGGGTTGCGCAGCAGCGGCATGTGACACAACTGCGGCATGTCCCAGCCGAAATAGCGGTACAGCAGGATGTGCTTGGGTGCGGAGTTGATCCACTCCTCGCCGCGCAGTACGTGGGTGATCTGCATCAGGTGGTCGTCAACCACGTTGGCCAGGTGGTAGGTGGGCAGACCGTCGGCCTTCATCAGCACCTGCATGTCCACCTGCTCCCAGGGAATCTCGATCTCCCCGCGCAGCATGTCATTGACCACGCAGACACCGTGCTCGGGCACCTTCATGCGCACCACGTGGGGCTCGCCGGCGGCGACCCGGCGGTTCACCTCGTCTTCGCCCAGATGCAGGCAGTGACCGTCGTAGCCCGGGGTCTGCTTGTTGGCCATCTGCTCGGCGCGCAGCTGATCCAGACGCTCGGCAGTGCAGAAGCAGCGGAAGGCGTGGCCCTTGCTGATCAGCAGCTCGCTGTGTTCCCGGTAGATCTCGCTGCGCTCGCTCTGCCGATAGGGGCCATGGGGACCGCCAACATCCGGGCCCTCGTCCCAATCCAGCCCCAGCCAGCGCAGGGAGTCGAGGATCTGCTTTTCCGATTCGGCGCTGGAGCGCACCTGGTCGGTGTCCTCGATACGCAGGATGAACTGACCGCCGTGCTGGCGAGCGAAGCACTGGTTGAACAGGGCGATGTAGGCGGTGCCTACGTGGGGGTCTCCGGTCGGCGACGGAGCAATACGGGTACGCACGGTCATGGAATATCTCGATAACGACGGCCTGGAAGGCCGAATGGGTAATTCAGGTGGTCGGCAATTTTACCAGCGGATCATCGGTGGTCTCTACCCTGTCCTTGACCCGCTGCTCCAGCTTCTCCAGAAGATAGTCGATAAAGGTCTTGACCTTCATCGACTGGAAGCGACGGGAGGGGTAAAGGGCATAGAGCTGGGTGGATGGCAGCACGCAGTCTGCCAGCACCCGGCACAGCCTTCCCTCTTCCACCAGCGGCTGGGCGATGAAGGACGGCACGTTGATGATTCCGCCGCCGGCTGCGGCCGCCTCCCGGGCGAAGGTGATGTTGTTCACCGTAACCGCATGGGGTACCGGAACGTTCACGCAGGGTTCGACAAACTGCCACTTGCGGCCCTCGTCGATCAGGGTCTGGATGCAGCGATGACGGCTCAGATCCTCCGGCCGCTTCGGCTCGCCGAACTCCGCCAGATAGGCAGGACTGGCGAACAGCTGTCGCGGACTGAGCAGCAGCGGCCGCGCCACCAGGCTGGAATCCTGGGGCCGCCCCAGCTGGATGGCGATATCCACGCCCTCCTCCACCGGGTCGATATGGCGGCTGGTAAGCTCCACATCCACCTGCAGGTTGGGATAGCGGCCCACGAACTCGCCAACCACGGCACCGAGCAGCAGCTGGCCGAATTCGATGGTCGAGGTGATCCGCAGCAATCCGGTGGGTTCGCTCTGCAGCTGCATGATCGCCTCTTCGGCTTCGGCGAATTCCTGCATGATCTGCCGGCAGCGCTCGTAATAGGCCTCCCCCACCTCGGTCAGCCGCAGCTTGCGGGTGGTCCGGTTGAGCAGGCGCACACCAAGCCGCTCCTCCAGCTGCGCTATGCGGCGACTGACCGTGGACTTCTGCATGCCCAGCATCAGCGCGGCATTGGTAAAACTGTGGCATTCCACCACTCGGGTAAAGATCAGGGCGTCGTCCAGTCCCACGTCACTGTTCCTGTGATGCAACAAAGTTTCCAGATTCTAGCGCCGATAGGAGACGGGGGAACAGTGGTAGAGTGCAGAACAGGGTACCGCATGAAAAGAATAATCAGGGAAAACCACAATGCCGGCACGTGTTCGCCAACGACTGTTCCTCTTTCTGTTCCTGGTAGCCGTGGTGGCTGCCGCCCTGTTCGCCCATTGGTGGCTGGTCGGCCGCCATTACCAGAGCACCGACAACGCCTATGTTCAGGGTGATATCACCCGTATCTCAAGCCAGCTGGCTGCCCAGGTCACCGAGGTGCTGGTAACCGACAACCAGAGCGTGACCGCCGGCGAGTTGCTGGTGCGCCTGGATGACCGCGACTTCACTACCCTGCTGGCCCGCGCCCGCGCCAATCTGGCCACCCGCCGGGCCGAGCATCAGCAGGCCCGCGCGCAGCTCGCCCGTCAGGACAGCGTGATCGAAGCTGCCAGAGCGGCTCTGCAGGCACGCCAGGCCGAACAGCGGCGGATCGAGCTGGATATCCAGCGCATATTGCCCCTGCGCCAGTCCGGTTACGCCTCCGAAGAGCAACTGAGCAACTTCCGCGCCCAGCTGGATGTGGCCAAGGCCCAGGTCCGCGGTGCCCAGGCCGAGCTGCAGAGCCAGATACTCGGCAAGGACACCCTCAGCGCGGATATCGAGCGCCTGGCAGCCCTGGTCCAGGCAGCGGAAAGCGACGTCGCCGCCGCCGAGATCGACCTCTCCCGCACCGAGATTCGCGCCCCGGTGGCAGGCCGGGTCGGACAGCGTAGCGTCCGCCCGGGGCAGAACGTGCAGCCCGGCGCGCATCTGCTGTCCCTGGTACCGGACAGGGACCTGTGGGTCCAGGCCAATTTCAAGGAAACCCAGATCAAGCGCATGCACAAGGGCCAGCGCGCCACCCTGATCTTCGACGCCTTCGACGATCAGCCGGTAGAGGGTTACATCGACAGCCTGTTCCCGGCCTCCGGTGCCCAGTTCAGCCTGTTGCCGCCGGACAATGCCACCGGCAACTTCACCAAGGTGGTACAGCGCATTCCGATCAAGGTAGTGCTGGCCGACGAGCATCCGCTGGCACAGTTGATCCGTCCCGGCATGTCCGTCAGCGTGAAGGTCGATCTGCGTGACTGACACCCTGGCCCCCGGCTATATACCGCCACCCACGAGGCGAGACTGGATTGCCATCCTCAGCGCCATCCTCGGCGCCTTCATGGCGATTCTGGACATCCAGATCATCAACTCCTCGCTGAAGGATATCCAGGGCGCATTGTCGGCCACCATCGAGGAAGGCTCCTGGATATCCACCTCCTATCTGGTCGCGGAGATCATCATCATTCCGCTGGCGGCCTGGCTGGCCATGGTGCTGTCACCACGGCGTTTTGCGGTCAGCATCTCGGTGCTCTTTGTCATCGCCTCCCTGCTCTGCTCCATGGCCTGGAGCCTGCAGAGCATGATCGTGTTTCGGGTGCTGCAGGGACTGGCCGGAGGCGCCCTTATCCCCTTCGCCTTCTCCCTGGTGCTGACCAAGCTGCCGCTGGACATACGCCCCAAGGGCATGGCGCTGTTCGCCATCACCGCCACCTTCGCCCCCTCCATCGGCCCCACCATCGGCGGCTGGCTGACCGAGAACTTCGGCTGGGAATGGATCTTCTACATCAACGTGGTCCCCGGCGCACTCATGACCCTGGGGCTGCTCTACGGGCTGGACCGCAGCCCCCCGCGCTGGGAGCTGCTTCGCAAGGGGGACTACGCCGGCATAGTCACCATGGCGGTCGGTCTCGGCTGCCTGCAGGTTTTTCTCGAGGAAGGCCATCGGGAGGATTGGCTGGAATCAAGCTACATAGTCGCCCTCGGCAGTATCGCGCTGATCAGTCTGGTGTGCTTCGTCATCCTGCAACTGTCCAGGGACAACCACCTGGTCAACCTGCGGCTGCTGACTGAGCGAAACTTCCTGCTCGGCAGTCTGGCCAATATAGGCCTGGGTGTCGGTCTCTATGGCACTGTATTCGTGCTGCCGGTCTATCTGGCCCAGATCCAGGGCTACAACGCCCTGCAGATCGGTCAGGTCATCATGTGGCTGGGCCTGCCGCAGCTGCTGCTGATCCCGCTGGTGCCAGTCCTGATGCGGCACATCCCGCCACGTTTCATCTGCGCGGCAGGCTTCGTACTGTTCGGTGCCGGCAGCTTCCTCAGCGGCTCTCTGAACCCGGACTTTGCCGGGGATCAGTTCATCGCCATCCAGATCCTGCGCGCCATGGGGCAGCCGCTGGTGCTGGTGCCCATGTCGATCATTGCCACCGCCATGATTCCGCCGTCCCAGGCCGGCTCCGCCTCCAGTCTCTACAACATCCTGCGCAACCTGGGGGGCGCCATGGGCATCGCCATGCTGGCCACGGTGCTGGACAGCCGTGCAGCCTACTATTTCGATATCCTGCGCAGCCATGTGACCCCGGCCAACCCCGCCGCTGCCGAGCGCCTGGCGCTGCTCACCGACCACCTGGGCAGCGCGGAGTCGGCACTGCGCCTGCTGGATGGTCAGGTCCGCCAACAGGCCCAGATCATGGCCTACAACGACGCCTTCCACGCTATCGCCATCATGCTCGGCTTTTCCATGCTGTGCATCATCATGACCCGCGGCCTGCCCAAGGCCGCACGCTGACCAGGCTCCGGGGACGGGGCTTGTGCGCGACATTCCCGGCAGGCTTGCCCTGCACTCGCCTCTGGCGCTGCCGTGCGCCCCGCGGTAGCATGCATGCAATGTAAAAAATAACGAACGAGGTGCGTTGCATGCGTCACACACCCTATCCACATTCCTATTACGCCGCCTCGGCCAGCCCTGCTCCGAAGCGCCCTGCCCTGCAGGGTGCCCATGAAACCGACGTCTGCGTGATCGGAGCGGGCTACACCGGCATCTCGACCGCGTTGTTCCTGCTGGAGCAGGGTTTTCGGGTAACAGTGCTGGAGGCGGCCAGCGTGGGTTTCGGGGCGTCCGGGCGCAACGGCGGGCAGATAGTCAACAGCTACAGCCGCGATCTGGACGTAGTGGAGAAGCAGGTAGGGCCAAGGCAGGCGCGCCTGCTGGGGGAAATGGCCTTCGAAGGCGGGCAGATAATCCGCGACCGGGTGCGCCGCTACGCCATCGATTGCGACCTCAAGGACGGCGGGGTGTTTGCCGCCGTGAACCACCGTCAGCTCAAGGCGCTGGAGGAGCAGCAGGCGCTCTGGCGGCGCTACGGCTACGACAGGGTCGAGTTGCTGGACGCGTCGGGAATACGCGGAGTGGTCAATACCGACCTCTATGTCGGCGGTTCGCTGGACATGGGCGGCGGTCATATCCACCCCCTGAATCTGGTGCTGGGCGAGGCAGCCGCGGTGGAATCCCTTGGCGGCATCATTCACGAGCAGTCGGCTGTCGTGCGCGTGCAGCCTGGCGAGCGCCCTGTTGCATATACCGAACACGGGCAGGTCACTGCCCGCTTCCTGGTCGTGGCCGGCAATGCCTATCTGGGTGACCTGCTGCCACCGCTGGCAGCCAAGTCCATGCCCTGCGGCACCCAGGTGGTGGCCACCGAGCCCCTCGGCGAGGAGCTGGCCCGCTCCCTGCTGCCCCAGGACTACTGCGTGGAGGACTGCAACTATCTGCTGGACTACTATCGGCTGTCCGCCGACAGGCGGCTGATCTTCGGCGGCGGCGTGGTCTACGGTGCCCGTGATCCAGCGGATATCGAGGCACTGGTACGGCCGAATATGGTGCGCACCTTCCCGCAGCTGCGGGATGTGCAGATTGACTATGCGTGGACCGGCAACTTCCTGCTGACCCTGTCACGGCTGCCGCAGATGGGCCGCCTGGGCAGCAATATCTACTATTCCCAGGGCTGCAGCGGGCACGGAGTAACCTTTACCCACGTGGCCGGCAAGGTACTGGCAGAAGCCATCCGCGGCCAGGCTGAACGTTTCGATGCCTTTGCCGCCCTGCCACATTATCCCTTCCCCGGTGGGCGCCTGCTGCGCGTGCCCTTCACTGCCCTGGGCGCCTGGTACTACCAGCTGCGCGACAGACTCGGATGGTGATTGGAACCGCCTCGGTCAATGTGTGGTCATAGGGATGTCACCGTCGTGGACACAACAACATCAATTCGACTCAGGAGTACCACCATGAACCATACATCCGCCGTACGGCGCTACCTGTCCGTTTTCATGGCCGCGCTATTCATGTTCACCAGCATGGTGAGCCTGCACGCCCAGGCAAGCCAGGCGGCGATGACATCGACCCACGAGGTGATTGCCGAGCAGCAGCTCAGCGTCGACCGCGACCAGCTCAAGGCCATGCTTGACGACCAGGCCGTGCAGGACAAGCTGGCCAGCATGGGGGTATCTCCCGAGCAGGTCGAACAGCGAATCAACAGTCTGACCGCCGACGAGCTCGCCTACTTCAATGCCCAGCTCGACGAAGCACCTGCCGGTGCCGGTATTCTCGGTGTGATCGTGCTGTTCCTGGTGATCTTCATCATCACCGACATGCTCTGCGCCACCAACATCTTCCGCTTCGTGAACTGCATCAACCGCTAAGTGCTGAGGATTCTCAAACCCCTCGCCCTGCTCGGCCTGACGGTACTGCTGTCTGCCTGCGCAGGGCGCTCACCGATGGTCATGCCTGAGGCGACCGAACTGGCCCATCTGCCCGACCGGATTCTGCTGCAGGATGTCCCCTTCCATGCTCAGGACGCGTACCAGTGCGGTCCCGCGTCCCTGGCCATGGTCCTCAACCACCGTGGCATCGCCGCCAGCCCGGATGAGCTGAAGGACCGTGTCTATCTGCCTGAGCGCAAGGGCACGCTGCAGGTGGAAATGATCTCTGCCGCCCGGGAGAGGGACCTGCTGGTCTACCCGCTGGACAAGGATCTGCAGGCCATCCTGACCGAGCTCGCCGCTGGCAATCCCGTACTGGTGATGCAGAATCTGGCCTTCAACTGGTATCCGCAATGGCACTACGCCGTTGTGGTGGGCTATGACCTGAAAGCCCGCGAGATGCTGGTACACAGCGGCCTCAACAAGGCCCAGCGCGAGCCCTTCCACGTATTCATGCGAACCTGGAGCCGGGCAGACTACTGGGCCCGGGTAATCTTGCCGCCGGGTCAGCTGCCGGCCACAGCCCGTCCCCTGACCTATCTCAGAGCCGCCAGTGATCTGGAGCAGACCGGTCGCCTGCACAGCGCCGAAGCGGCCTATCGCAGCGCCGTGGAGCAGTGGCCTGACCAGCCCACCGCCCGCTTCGGTCTGGGCAACACGCTCTGGGCCGCGGACAAGCGCCCCGCTGCGCTGGAGCAGTTCCAGCAACTGGTCAACGACTTCCCCGACTTCCAGCCCGGCTGGAACAATCTGGCAACCGGCCTGGAGCTCAGCGGGTGTGCATCAGCTGCGGCGGCAGCAAGGCAGTGCAGCCAGCAGGTGCCGAAGCCCGACACCTGCGCCCACCTCAGCTGCACGCCTGACGGGCAGTAATCGCGGCGGGCTAGGCTCGACCGGTAAGCCTGGCGACCAGCTGATGTTCCTCCGGCAGCAGGCTGCTCACGCTGCTGCGTGAGGTCAGCCGGCTGAGCAGGGAGGACAGACCCGGCCAGCGCATCTCGTCGATCAGCTCACCGGCATGGGCCAGATTGATCAGCTGACTGCACACGGCAATGTCCGCCATGCTCAGCTGCTCACCGAGGAAGTAGTGCTGATCGCCCAGCTGTGCTTCCAGATAGTCGAACAGCGCCGGCAACTGCTCGAGGGCCGCCGCCACGGCAGTTTCATCACATTGCCCGCCCATCACCGGCTTGAGAATGCGATTGATGTAGATCACCTGGGTGGCGAGCCGCCCCAGCTCATAGTCGGCATACTTTTCCAGCCAGCGCACCCGGGCCGCCTGCTCCGGTGATGAGCCGAACAGCGGCTTGCCACCCCGGGTTTCCTGCAGGTACTGGGCGATCACCGAGGAGTCGGCCAGCCCCAGCTCTCCATCCTTCAGCGCAGGGATCCGGCCCAGCGGACTGATATCGAAGAACCAGTCCGGCTGGTTGAAGGGTGTCTGGGGTACCAGTTCATGTTCGATCTGCTGTTCCGCGAGCTGGATACGGATCTTGCGTACGTACGGCGACAGGATGGCGCCGTAAAGGGTCAGGGACATCGGAGGGCTCCGTCAGTGGATTTCAGTCATCGTACAGGGCTTTCTTGCGCCACGCCTGATCATCCTCCTCCAGCGCCTGCACCCCTTCACTCAGGGCCGTACCCGGCGCTGCCCGCTCCATCTGGGCAGCCGCCTGCTCGGCCTGAATGAGCAGATGACGGAAGACGGCCAGTTGATCGGCTGGGGCGTTCGCGCCCTGCTTGCTCAGATAGGCGACCGCTCTCTCATATTGCAGCTTGGCCACCCGTGGTTTGCCGGCCTGCATGGCGGCCTCGGCCAGGGCACGGAGCATGTTGAGGGTCACCTCGGTGCGCTGCCGGCGGATCTTCTGCGACCAGCGAAGCAGCGTTCCATCATCGATCAGTCCATCCTGGCGAGCCAGCTCCAGAACACGCAGCAGCTCGCCCAGCTGCTGGCGTACTTTCTGCGCCGCCGTCTCATCGCTGATGTTCATCTCGGGGTTGCCTGCCGAGGCACCTGCGCCGGCCAGCTGTTCACGCACCTTGGCCAGCCTGCCAGCGGCTTCGTGACGCGGATCGTGACTGAGCAGACGCTCCAGCAGCGCGGCTTCCACTGTCAGCAGCAGTTTCTTCAGGTCGGGGCTCATGAATTGCCCGGGCAGTGCGGCATTGATCCCGTTGCAGTGATTCCACCGTGCATGCAGCTCCGCCACCGCCCGGGCCTTCTCGAGACGGGCGCGCTCCACCGCCTGGCTGAAGAAGCCGATGGCGATGACGATGGCCAGGCCGCCGACAACCAGGGCGACAATCAGCGTGGTAGACAAAATCTCTCTCCATCGACGGGGGTGGATATCGTTATGCCACAGTCGGCAGGGCAACTCAATCGAAGACAGATCCGCTTGAGCATGGCGACAATGAAGCGTAACGGCAAGGCTGTCCGGGGATCCCGAGGCCCCGGAAAATATCCTTCCGGGCCGCCAGCCCAGAGAATTCGCGGAAATCGAAAAAAACCTGAAAAAATATTGGCTTGAGGGGTTGACGCCCCCTCGGGCCATGCCTAAAATGCGCGCCACTTGCAGCGAACAACGCACAGCGAAGAACGCCGCAGGTAGCCAGGGTTAACACCTCGGCACTGTGAAGTCCGGATACGTCCCCTTCGTCTAGTGGCCTAGGACACCGCCCTTTCACGGCGGTAACAGGGGTTCGAGTCCCCTAGGGGACGCCACTTCGGCGTCAGATTTGCGGGAATAGCTCAGTTGGTAGAGCACAACCTTGCCAAGGTTGGGGTCGCGAGTTCGAGTCTCGTTTCCCGCTCCAGATCATCTTCAGGCAGCCCTGCTGTACTGAAGAACAGAAAAGAGCCTCAGGGCTCTTTTTTTGTGCCTGCGCTTTGCCGGTATTGGCAACAAGGCTCACTGCCGCTGGACGAGCTGGTGCTCGCCCCTCCCGGGAGCCCCCTTTTTTCGGCGACGCCAAGCGCCAGCAGAAACGTCGAGTACCGGCAGGAACGAGCACCAGCTCGATGAAACGGGGCGAGCCTGCTCATCCCGCCCAACGCCTAGTACAACTCCAGCACCTGATCCTGCAGCGGCACCGTGGCGTCCCAGCCCAGCTCGCGGATGATGCGCTCGCGCAGTGCTTCGGAGGCCTCCGGCTCGCCATGCACTATGAATACCCGCCGCGGTGGACGCTGGAAGCCGGACAGCCAGCGCATCAGTTCATCACTGTCAGCATGGGCCGAGAGCATGGGCAGCTCGGTGACCTCGGCGTTGACCGGCATCCAGTGTCCGTAGATCTTCACCTCCCGGGCGCCTTCCAGCAGCTTGCGACCACGGGTACCGGCGGCCTGGAAGCCGGAGAACAGCAGGGTATTGCGGTGGTCGCCGCCGAAGGCGGCAATGTGGTGCAGTACCCGGCCGCCGGTGGCCATGCCGCTGGCGGAGATGATCACCTTGGGGTAGCGGTTGGCCGACAGCGCCTTGGATTCCTCCACGTCACGGATGTAGTTCACCGCTCCGCAGGCTGCCGCACACTCGTCGGCGGTGAGCTTGTGATCGACATTGTGCCGGCACAGCAGCTCGGTGGCGCTGGTCGCCATGGGGCTGTCGAGGTAGATGGGGACATTCTTCAGCCGCCCCGCCTGCTTCAGGCGCCACAACTGGTAGATGAGACTCTGCGCCCGGCCCACGGCAAAGGCTGGAATGACCACGGTGCCGCCTCGGGACACGGTTCGCTCGATCACCTGGGCCAGGGCCTCCTGCGGGTCGGCGTTGTCATGCCGGCGGTTGCCGTAGGTGGACTCAACCACGATATAGTCCGCCTCGGTCACCGGCTCGGGGTCATGCATGACTGGATCGTGGTAGCGCCCCAGATCCCCTGAGAACACTATCCGCTTGCCGGCGATTTCGATCTGCACGGTCGCCGCGCCGAGGATATGCCCGGCCCGGCGCATCAGCATCCGGGCATTGCCGGGCAGCTCGATTTCCTTGTGCCAGGCGACGGTGCGGAACTGCCGCATGGTCCGTTCGGCATCCACCACCCGGTACAGCGGCAGTGCCGGCTTGTGCTTGGTAAAACCCTTGCGGTTGGCAAACTCGGCGTCCTTTTCCTGCAGCCAGGCGCTGTCAAGCAGGATCAGCTCGGCCACATCCCGGGTGGCCCTGCTGGCATAGATTTCGCCCTCGAAGCCATCCAGCAGCAGCCTGGGCAGGTAGCCACAGTGGTCCAGGTGGGCGTGGGTGAGCACCACCGCATCGACGCTGTGGGGGTTGATCGGCAGGCGTCGCCAGTTCAGCTCACGCAGGTTCTTCAGCCCCTGGAACAGGCCGCAATCGATCATGATGCGGGTGTCATCGTGGGTCAGCAGGTGTTTCGAGCCGGTTACGGTTCCGGCGCCACCAAGACAGGTCAGTGTCAGCATCGTCAGTTATCCAGGGCTTGGTCTTGTTCATCCGGCTCGGACAGGGCCCAGCCGGTCACCAGAGCAGTGGCGCGCAGGGCGTCCAGCCAGGTACAGCGGTTGGCGCGCAGCATGCCGGCCACATCCAGGGTGCCGCCACGGCTGATATAACCCAGCGCCCGGGTCTTCTGGGGGCCGCTGTCGATCCGCCGCAGGATGCCGAGCATGGGTTCAGGGCGGGTGTGGGTGAGGATCACCCGGGGCATACCCGGCGGGAACAGCGCCTGGAGTCTGGCATCATCCAGCACGAAGCTCGCTTCCAGCTCATCCCGCGGGCTGCGCAGCCGACCCGGCTCGATGATCACGGTGACGCAGGCGGCCCGTCCCTGCTGCGCCAGCGCAGCCTGGGCCCGCAGCGCCTCCTCCAGCTGATAGGCACCGATGGCGATCAGCTGTACATCGGCGCTGGTCGGGTCGCCCACCACATGGGCCGCGCCCTGCTCTACCAGTGCCTCGGCCCCGGCGCCATCCAGATACTGTTTCACCTCGCGCTTGGAGACCACCACACAGGCAAGCTGGCCGCGACCGGCATAGACCGAGCGCATGGCTGCCACCGTGGTGTTGCCACCGACCGGGAACAGTACCCGCACGGTGTCCGACATCTCCCCCAGCAGCGCTTCGCCGATGGTCGGGTCCTGGTGCGATTGCTCGTTCTTGGAGTTCTCCCAGGTATGGGAGGTGACGACCAGGGGTACCGGCAGCCAGCCCGGCCGCTGGCCGAGCTCCTTCTGGCGGCGGACGAAAATCGCCTCCTGGCGCATCAGGCCGAGCATCTTCACCGCAAACGCCTCGTAGCTGACAATCAGGTTCAGACCTGCCTTGTTGGCCAGCGCGGCGGCGGCCACGGCCTCCTCGTTGAGTGCGGTGATAACCGATCCGTGCAGATCCTCCGGAACACCCGGCTCCGGCTCGTTGACCCGGTGCTTGAGCATCGCCAGGGTCTCGCCCATCTTGTTGCTGGCCAGCTCGTCGGGATTGCCGACCCGTACCCGCAACTGCGGGTTGGCCTTGACCAGCTCGACAAACCAGCGATCCAGCGCCGTCATGGCACTGTCCTCCAGCCCCGGGGCCTGCCATTGCGGGGTCGGCAGGACCGGCGCTGCCGGCTCGCGATGGACCAGCGGGTTGCGGCTTTCCAGCGGGCGGTTCTGCCTGTCGTGGTTAGCCAGGGTGGCCACTGCCTGCTGCAGCTCCGGCAGCGGCACGTGCAGGGCCCGAGCGCTGCTGTTGAACAGCTCGCGCGCCACCGCATCCCGGTGCGGATTGCTCACCAGCGGCAGGTTGTGTGCGGCGTTGGTGCCGGCACCGGGGAAGCCGAAACCCTTTTCGGTCTCGGCAATTACATAGGGCAAGGGCGCCGGATAGCGCCGCTGCGGATCGGCGGCAAAGGCCTCAAGCCGGTCCTCAGCCATCAGGATGGCCCAGGCAAAGGCCGCCGGGTCGCGACCATCGATGATCACCGGATCGAAACCATTGTGCCGCTGATCCTCGAGCAGCCATTCGGGGCCACCCTCCTGGATGATCTGGGTACGCTGCTCGATACGGCGTCCGTTGAGGATCATCACCGGGATGGCGATGCCGCAGTCCTCGGCGCGCCACCAGCGCGGGGCCCAGTCCGAACCCCGCTGTTCCTCGAAGGCGCCATCACTGAGGAAGGCCACCAGGCTTTCCCCCGGCAGCGGCATATGAATGTACTGCAGTTCGGCAAAGCCCAGGTAACCACCTTCGGAGATGGCCCCGGCGGTGTTCGGTCCGGCGTGGCTGCCAAGGGGTGCCGAGGGCATGCCGCCGGCATCGGTCTGGTAGGAGTAGAAGTCCTGGCACAGGCGCGCCAGTCCGGCTTCACTCAGTTCATAACGGCCCTGCTGGGCCGGGGACAGGTCACCGGTCAGGGTGTTGATCGCTTCTATCGCGGCGACGCAGTGGCCCTGGCCCATCAGCCAGGCCCGGGTCCGTCCGCTGAGGGCGTTGGCCAGCAGATAGCCGACGAAGGCGGGCACCATGTTCAGGGAACCACCGGTGTGCCCTTCGGGCACCGGCTTGAAATCCTCGGCGGCCAGTGGCTGGCCATCCAGATCCACCCGCCTGGCGTAGGTCATGTGGGCGACCACATTCATCCCGGCGCAGGTCAGCCGGTCAGCGGCGGCGAGCATGGCGTAGAAGCGATCCTCATCCGCTATCCGCCCGTCCGCCACCAGCTGGGCAGCCAGCTCGGCGATGCGCTGGCGGGTCTGCTGGTCATGGTGAATCGGGCCATAGCCGGCCAGCCACTGGCTGCGGGGATCGGTGTCAGTGCTCATGGGTGGTACTCCTTGTAGTCATTGTTTGGTGTTTCCTTTGTTCGCTCGGGAGTATCGCGCCGCTGGGAACGTCGAGCACCAGCTCGATGGGCGGCCTGGTTCAAGCCTCTGTGCTGGCCAGCAGCCTCGCTGGACGAGCTGGTGCTCGTCCCTCAGGGTAACGCCAGACTACGCCATCCGCGTAATCGCCTTGCGGAACCGCAGCAGCGAACCGGCAAACATCACAGCGCCGATCAGGACCAGGGCGAGGAAGGGTTTCCAGACGGTTTCGATACCGGCGCCACGGTAGAGAATGGCCTGACCGAGCTCGACGAAATGGGTGGTGGGGGCTGCCAGCATGATGTTCTGCACCAGCTCGGGCATGCTTTCCCGCGGTGTCGAACCGCCTGAAAGCAACTGCAGCGGAATGATGGTCAGCATCATCAGCATACCGAACTGCGGCATGTTGCGCGCCAGGGTGGCGAGGAAGATGCCCATCGAGGTGGTGGCAAACAGGCACAGCGCAGCGCCGGTAAAGAACAGCGGCAGCGAGCCCTCCACCGGCACCCCGAGGATGCCGCGCACCACCAGGTTCAGCGATACGGCCGCCGCCACCAGCACCACCAGCCCCATCGACCAGATCTTGGCCAGCATGATCTCGGTGGGGGTGACCGGCATCACCAGCAGGTGCTCGATGGTGCCGTGCTCGCGCTCGCGGATCAGCGCTGCGCCGGTCAGTACGATCGACAGCATGGTGATGTAGTTGATCACCTGCATCAGGCTGCCGAACCAGGCCCTCTCCAGGGACGGGTTGAAGCGTGCGCGTACTACCAGGTCCACCGGTGGCTGACTGGCAACCCGTTCACGCTGCAGGAACTCGTTGATCTCGGCCTGGATGATCTGCTGCACTGCGCCGCTGCCGGTAAACGCCTGGCTCATGCGGGTGGCATCGACGTTGAGCTGCAGATCCGGGCTGCGGTTGGCCATCACGTCGCGCTGGAAGCCCTGGGGGATGTACAGGGCGAAGGTGTAGCGCCCGGCGTCCATGCCCTCGTCCATCTGCGCCATGCTGATCATCTGCGGCTCGGTGAAATACGGTGGGTAGAAGGCCGAGATGATCTGCCGCGACAGTGCCGAGTCGTCCTCGTCGACCACCGCGATAGGTGCGCGGTTGAGGGTTTCCGGCATCGCGTTGGCGGCGGTGTATACGGCCACGGTGAACACATAGATGATGAGTACCAGCATCATCGGGTCGCGCCACAGGCTCCACAGTTCCTTGACCCCGAGGCGGTAGATGTTGGCCAGCGTTCGACGGTTCATGTCAGCGCTCCTGCTTCTTCAACAGCATCACCGCCAGGCCCATGATCACCGGCACCGACAGCAGCATGGCCCAGAAGGCGCCACTGAGTTCGGCCAGCCCCAGCGCCTTGCTGAACACGCCGCGGCTGATGGTGACCATGTGCGTGGCCGGATAGATCTGCCCGATCAGTTGCCCGGTTCCTTCCAGCGAGGATACCGGGTCGATCAGCCCGGAGAACTGGGTGGCGGGCACCATGGTGCCGATCATGGCGAAGAACATGGCGGCGATCTGGCTGCGGGTGATCGACGAGGCCAGCAGGCCCATGCCGGTGGCGACGAAGCTGAACACCAGCGCCGCCAGCGCCAAAGCGGCGAAGCTGCCGGTGATCGGCACACCGAACACGGTCACCGCCAGCAGACTCATCAGCAGGAAGTTGACCATCGCCAGCGCCACATAGGGCAGTTGCTTGCCGAGCAGAAACTCGCTGCGGGTGACCGGGGTGACGTAGAAGTTGGTGATCGAGCCGGTTTCCTTTTCCCGCACCACCGCCAGCGCGGTGAGCATGGCCGGGATCATCAGCAACAGCAACGGGATCACCGCTGGCACCATGGCCGGCAGGCTCTGCACGTCCGGGTTGTAGCGGAAGCGGGTCTGGATCTCGGCACCGGTCGGCAGCGCACCGCCGCGCTGGCTGAGCTGGGTCACCAGCCAGTGCTGGTGCATGCCCTGCACATAGCCCTTGAGGGTTTCCGCGCGCTGGGGCATGGCCCCATCGACCCAGGCGCCGATCTCCACCGGTCGCCCGGCCAACGCGTCCCGGGCAAAGCCGTGGGGTATCTCGATGGCCAGCGACACCTCGCCGCTGCGCATGCGCCGGTCCAGTTCCTGATAATCACTGAGCGGCGGCTGTTCGATGAAGTAGCGCGAGCCCGACAGTTGCAGGGCATAGTCGCGGCTGAGGCTGGTGTCGTCCCGATCCAGCACCGCGTAGCGCAGATCCTCCACATCCAGACTGATGCCGAAGCCGATCACGAACATCAGCATGATCGATCCGGCCAGCGCCAGGGTGGCACGGATCGGGTCGCGCTGGAGCTCCAGGGCTTCGCGCCACAGGTAGCTGAGCATGCGTTGCCAACTGAAGCGCTGGCGACGTGGCGCAACGGCCACATCCTGTTCCACCAGCGGCGCGGCGGACAGCTCCCCCTGCGGCTGATCGGTTCCGGCTCCGGCCTCCAGCAGATAGCCCACGAACGCCTCTTCAAGATTGGCCGCCCCGCGCTTCTCCACCAGCTTCGCCGGCTCATCGCTGTCCAACACGATGCCGGCGTGCATCATCGACATGCGGTCGCAGCGCTCGGCCTCGTTCATGAAGTGGGTCGAGAGGAAGATGGTGACGCCGTCCTTGCGAGACAGTTCGATCAGCAGCCGCCAGAAGGCATCCCGGGCCACCGGATCAACCCCCGAAGTAGGCTCATCGAGGATCAGCAACTCGGGTTTGTGCACCATGGCCACCGCCAGCGACAGGCGCTGGCGCATTCCCAGCGGCATGTTCGAGGGCAGACTGTCGACCGCATCGACCAGACCAAAACGCTGGATCATCTCCTCGACACGAGCCGGAATCTGCTCTTCAGGCACGGCAAACAGCCGCGCATGCAGCACCAGGTTCTGGCGCACGGTAAGCTCGCTGTACAGGGAAAATGCCTGGGTCATGTAACCGACCCGGCGGCGGGTCTCGATATCCTTCGGGCTGACTTCACTGCCGAACAGCCAAGCCTGCCCCTCACTCGCCGGCAGCAGGCCGGTAAGCATCTTCATGGTGGTGGTCTTGCCGCAGCCATTGGAGCCGAGAAAACCGAAGATCTCGCCCCGGCGGATGCGGAAACTGACATCCTTGACAGCGACAAAGTCGCCGAAGCGCAGCACCAGATTCTTCGCTTCGATGGCGATATCGTTCTCGTCGACGTCCAGCGGCGGAATGACCACCGGGGCGTGATCGCGCTTGCGCTCTTCCGGCAATAACGCAACGAAGGCCTGCTCCAGCGACTCGCTGGCAGTGCTTTCCAGCAGTTCGGCGGGGCTGCCGGTGGCCAGCACCCGGCCCTGGTCCATGGCCACCAGCCAGTCGAAGCCCTGCGCCTCGTCCATATAGGCGGTGGCGACCAGCACGCTCATGCCCGGCCGCTGGCGGCGGATATCGGCTATCAGCTCCCAGAACTGGGCACGGGCCAGCGGGTCGACCCCGGTGGTGGGTTCATCGAGGATCAGCAGATCGGGATCGTGGATCAGTGCACAGCACAGGCCCAGCTTCTGCTTCATGCCGCCGGACAGCTTGCCAGCCGGGCGCTGCAGGAAGCCGTGCAGGCCAGTGGCGCGGGTCAGGTGGTCGATCCGCCGGCGGCGTTCGGCCTGACCATGCCCGAACAGCCGGGCAAAGAACTGCAGGTTTTCCTCCACCGACAGCGTCGGGTAGAGGTTGCGCCCCAGGCCCTGGGGCATATAGGCGATACGCGGGCATACCTGATTGCGGTGGCCCCGTTCGGCCATGTCACCGCCGAGCACCTGCACACTGCCCTGCTGGATACGCCGGGAGCCGGAGATCAGCGCCAGCAGGCTGGACTTGCCGACTCCGTCCGGGCCGAGCAGGCCGACCATGCAGCCGGCCGGCACCGTCAAATCGATGCCATCCAGTGCCCGCGTCTTGCCATAATCCAGACGCACGCCCTGCAAGCGGGCGACAAAGTCACTCATCGGCCAGCAGCTTCAACAGCTGATCGGATACCGCCAGCTCCGGCGGCCAGGGCGCATCGGCATCCAGCTTCAGCCAGGCCACACCCGGCACCCCGGTTTTGACCTGTTCCAGGTAGCGCTCGAGCAGCGCGGGCGGAATCTGAGCGCGCACCCGGAACATCAGTTTCTGTCGCTCACTGGCCGTCTCGACGGTCTTGGGGGTGAACTGGGCCTGGCTGGCAACGAAGGAGACGCGAGCCGGAATCACGTGATCCGGCACGGTATCCAGCACCAGACGGGCTTCGCTGCCAAGCGCCAGACGGCCGGCCACCACCTCCGGGACGAAAAAGGTCATGTAGACGTCGGCCAGGTCCAGCAGATTCAGCACCCGCCCACCGGCCCCCAGCACCTCGCCCGGCTGGGCCACGCGCACCTGTACCCGGCCGTTGCGCGGCGCCTTGAGTTCACTGTCGGTCAGTTCAACCTGAATGCGGTTGATGGTTGCCTGAGTGGCGGCTACCCGAGACTCGGCCCCGCTCTGCTGCGCCCTGGAGGCCTCGACCGCAGCCTGGGCCGCCAGTACCTGCGCCCTGGCCGCTGCCACTGCGGCCTCAGCACTGCGCGCCCGGGCGCGGTCGTCATCCAGTTGCTGGCGAGATACCGAGCCGTCCCGGGCCAGCACCTCGGTACGCGCGCTGCGCCGGGAGGCGGCCTGGTGTTCGGCTTCACGCTGTGCCACCAGCGCCTGAGCCGCCGCCACGTCGCTTTCCCGAAGACTGATCTGCGCCCTGGCTGCGGCCACTGCCTGAATGGCTTCCTGGTGGGCAGCCTGGGCCTCCTCCAGCTGGGCCTGCAGGCTGTCTATCTGCATCCGCGCCAGCACCTGCCCGGCCTGCACGAAGTCGCCCTCGCGCACAAGAATCTCCTCGACCCGACCCGCCAGCTTGGTGGCGATGTCTATCTCGGTGGCCTCGATGCGGCCGTTGCCGCTGATAAAGCCCTCCCCCGGGTCCTGATGCACATAGTGGGACCAGGCATACCAGCCCAGCAGCGCCAGAATGGCAATGATCAGAAGAGCCAGCATGCGTTTACCGGAGAGCACAGAAGAAGCCATGGAAAATCCTCGGTGGTTGCCTGTCAGCCAACTCTAAGCCAAACCCCGGCCCGGCTGAATGCCCTGGGTCAACTCGCTGCACGATAGCGGCAGAAAATACCAGCCGCGCTACTCAGGCTGGCGCGCCACCCTGGTACCGGCACGGCCCTGAAGAATATCCAGCGCATCTTCCAGCCGCCCGATCGCACTGAAACCACCCTGCTCGGCAAAGTCAGCGGCAGCGGCCACCTTCGGGCCCATGGATCCCGCGGGCAGATCCATGGCCCTGGCCTGCTCCACCGTCAACCGGCGGATGGGGGCGGCCTGGTCTGTACCGAAGTTCCGGTAGATGGCATCCACATCGGTCAGCAGCAAGAGAGCATCGGCATTGAGCTGTCGGGCCAGCAGCGCGCTGGCGGCGTCCTTGTCGATGACCGCCTCGACCCCCAGGCTGCTGCCATCGTCCCGGCGGATGATGGGAATGCCGCCGCCACCAGCGCAGATCACCACCACCCCCTGCTCCAGCAGCAATCGGATGACGCGGATATCGGGGATGTCCAGCGGTGTCGGTGAGGGCACCACACGCCGCCACTTGTCGCCATCCCGGGCGATATGCCAGCCTAGCGCATCAGCCCGGGCCTGCGCTTCGTCCCGCTCATACACCGGGCCGATGAACTTGGTGGGGTTGGCAAAGGCGGGGTCGTGCTGATCGACCACCACCTGGGTCAGCAGGGTCGCCACAGCCGGCTCATGGCCCAGCGCGTTCTCCAGTTCCTGCTCGATGACATAGCCGATCATGCCTTCGGTTTCGGCCCCCAGCATGTCCAGCGGGTAGGGCTCGTCCGGCTTGTAGGCCGCCGTGCGCAGGGCCAGCAGGCCGACCTGGGGGCCGTTGCCATGGGTGATCACCAACTGATGACCGGCGCGGATGATCGCCGCCAGCCCCTCGGCGGCAATCTGCACGTTGGCGCGCTGGGTGCGCGCAGTCAGGGGTTCGCCCCGTTTCAACAGGGCGTTACCGCCCAGGGCTGCAACAACCAGCATGGTCAACCTCCCAGGGTGGCCACCAGTACCGCCTTGATGGTGTGCATGCGGTTTTCCGCCTGGTCGAAAACGATCGAGGCGGGGCTTTCGAATACCTCATCGGTAACCTCCATGGCAGCGATGCCGAACTTCTGCTCGATCTCCTTGCCAATAACCGTCTCGGTATTGTGGAATGCCGGCAGACAGTGCATGAAGCGTACGTAAGGATTGCCCGTTCTGGCCATGAGTGCGGCGTTGACCTGATACGGCAGCAGCAGCTTGATCCGCTCGGCCCATTTTTCCTCTGGCTCGCCCATGGACACCCAGACGTCGGTATAAACGAAATCCACCCCCGCTACCGCGCTGTCAATGTCGTCGGTAATCATGATTCGCGCGCCGGTGGTGCTGGCAATCTGCTCGGCCTGTTGGCGGATATCGGCAGACGGCCAGCAACTCTGTGGCGCACACAAACGCACATCCATGCCCATCTTGGCGCCGCCGATCAGCAGGCTGTCGCCCATGTTGTTGGCCGCATCGCCAATGAACACATAGGCGATGTCCCGCAGTGGCTTTTCCGCATGCTCCTGCATGGTCAGGAAGTCGGCAAGCACCTGGGTGGGATGAAATTCATCGGTCAACCCGTTGTACACCGGTACCCCGGCATACCGGGCCAGTTCTTCGACCACGGACTGTCCGTAGCCGCGGTATTCTATGGCGTCGTACACACGACCGAGCACGCGGGCGGTATCCTTGACCGACTCCTTGTGCCCCAGGTGGGTGCCGCTCGGCCCCAGGTAGGTGACATGGGCGCCCTGATCATAAGCCGCCACCTCGAAGCCGACCCGGGTACGTGTGGAGTCCTTCTCGAAAATCAGGGCGATCTCCTTGCCGAGCAGTTGCGGCACTTCGGTACCGGCATACCTGGCGGCCTTGAGGTCGGCGGCCAGTTTCAGCAGAAAGCCGATCTCAGCCGGGGTGAAGTCCTTCAGGGTGAGGAAGCTGCGGTTCTTCAGATTGAAAGCCATGGATCAGCACCTGTCAGGTCAGAGGGCATCGCGGATGGTCGGGCAGCTCATGCAGCGCCCGCCGCCGCGGCCCCGGCCAAGCTCGGCACCAGGAACCTGCAGCACCTGGATCCCGGCGGCCTCCAGCGCGGCGTTGGTGTCGTCATTGCGGTCGTAGCCGATGACCACCCCGGGGCTGAGCGCCAGCACGTTGTTGCCGTCGTTCCATTGCTCGCGTTCACGCTCGGCGGGGGTGTCCCCACCGGTGGGCACCACCACCAGCGATTCGCAACCCAGCATATCGGCGACCACATCGAACATCGGCCGCGGATCACGGCTGAAGGAAATATGCTTGCCGCCCTTGCCGGGACGGATGTCATAGCAGAGGATCTGGTCGGTCACTTCACGGAAGGCGGTGACCACATTGCCGCCACAGAAGGTGAACACCGTATCCAGGTGCATGGACGCGCGACTGCTGGGCATCTGGCAGGCCACAACCCGGTTGACTGTACCCCGCTCGAACAGGGCGTTGGCCAGTTGGCCGATCGCCTGCGGCGAGGTGCGCTCGCCCATGCCGATGAGCACGCTGCCGTTGCCGACCGGCATGATGTCGCCGCCCTCCAGCGTCGCCAGTCCGTAGTCCCTGAGCGGGTCGCCCCACACTGTTTCCACCTTGCCGGCGAATTTGGGATGGAAGCGGTAGATCGCTGCCATCAGCAGGGTCTCCGGCTGGCGTGCGGCCCAGTACATCGGGTTCAGCGACACGGCGTCATGGATCCAGGCACTGGTATCGCGGGTGAACAGGAAGTTGGGCAGCGGCGGCAGGATGAAGCCAAAGGGCCCCAGGTGGTTGCCGAACAGGCCACTGGGGTTGAACGGCAGGTCGCTGACCTGCAGGCCGCCGATCAGGAACTCCGCCAGCCGCTCGCCCGGCAGCGCGTCCATCCAGGCTCGCAGGTCGGACACCATGCCCACACCCACATGGTTCCAGGTGATGCGGTTATCCAGAATCCAGGCCCGCGCCTCGTCGATATCCAGCGTCTGCGCCAGCAGCTCGTTGACATCCAGAACCTCCACCCCGCGCGAGCGCATCAGGGATACGAACACATCGTGGTCCTTCTGCGCCTGCTTGACCCAGAACACGTCGTCGAACAGCAAGGCATTGCAGTTGCTGGGTGTCAGTCGGCGATGGGCCAGTCCGGGCCTGCAAACAATAACCTGCCGAAGAATACCGGTTTCAGAATGAACGCCCAGTTTATAGTCAGTCATGCAAAACTCCTCGTTGGCCAGCAGTTACAGAAAGGTACCAATGCTGATCACCAGCGTAATGAACAGGGTAAGAGTCAGCAGCAACGGCCAGATGAAAACCAGCCAGCGGTCATAGGAAACACGCGCGATAGCCAGGCCACCAATCACCACCGCAAAGGTCGGGTTGATGAGGTTGACCAGTCCGTTGGCTGATTGAAAGGCGGTAACTACCAGATCCCGGTTTACGTTGGCGAAGTCCGCCAGCGGCGCAAGGATGGGCATCGACAGTACGGCAAGCCCGGAGGAAGACGGCACGAAGAAGCTCATGCCTACCTCAATCCAGAACATCAGGTTAATAAAGGCAAGTTCCGATAACCCGCCCAGACTGTTTTCAGCGCTGTGCAATATGGTGTCGGCGATCATGCCTTGTTCCATGATCACCACAATCCCGCGAGCCAGGCCGACCACCAGCGCGACGCCAAGCAGATCCCGGGCCCCATCGACAAAGCTGCCAGTCAGCCGCTTTTCCCCCAGACGTCCAACCAGTCCGATGACAATGGCTGCACCAAGGAACAGCGCCCCCATATTGGCCATCCACCAATCCTGGGATGATACGCCCCAGATCATGACCACGAAGGTCAGGGCAAAGATGACCAGCACTATCTTCTGGGTCATGGTCAGGCGCACCGCTTCCAGGTCGTCATGACCGCTGAGAAACAGCTGACGATGGGCTTCGAGCTGCCTGGCCACCGCCGAACGGGACGGGTCAGCCTTGACCCGCGCGGCATAGCGCATGACATAGGCAATGCAGATGGCGAGCCCGCCGATCAGCAGCACCATGCGCAGCATCATGCCGTCGGTAAAGGGGATGTTCGCTGCGTTGGAGGCAATGACGGTGGCGAAGGGGTTGATGGTGGAACCCAGCACACCTATGCCGGAACCGATCAGGATGATGGCGACCCCGGTGACCGCATCATAACCGGCGGCGATGATGATCGGGATGAGGATGATGTAGAAGGCCAGGGTTTCCTCGGCCATGCCGTAGGTGGTACCGCCTATTGCAAACAGTACCATGAGGATGGGGATCATCCATATCTCCCGGCCCTTGAGACGCTGCATGACGCTCTTGACGCCGGTGTCTATGGCGCCGGTGGCGTTGACCACCCCGAGAAAACCACCGAGAAAGAGCACGAACAGGGCCACATCGATGGCGTTGGCGGCATAGCTGTCGGGGTCGTAGAAACCGGCGGTGGGTGCCAGCATGACGTCGACAAAGCCCTGGGGGCTGGGTTCGACCAGCTGGTAGGTACCGGGGATCGCCACCTCGCGCTCGATCTCCTCGTTCATCACCCGCTCGTACTGGCCGGCGGGAATGACCCAAGTCAGCGCCGCGACAACGGCGATCAGCAGAAACAGGACGGTGTAGGCTGTCGGAAATCGGCTTGCCAGCACATCTTCCGTATCCTGTTGTTTTACTTGTCCTTCATTCATTGTCATTTCTCCTTGCCCTTGGGCCTCACCGAAGACTGCCTGCAACTGCAAAGCCGGGATATATCGGTCAGCCAGCGCGACCTGGCTGGGAGTTCTTTATCCCAAGCATAGACCTGGCTGGCGGGAACACCATGACATGGGTCAATAAAAGCGGAGTCCTGCGCAGGCCCCGATGGGACTGGCCTCGGGAAGAATCCGGCCCGGATGGGCAGCGACGCCGCGCCCCGGAACGTCGAGCAGCAGCTTGATGGGGGGATGGGCGTAGCGCAGGCGCGCTACGCCACTGTGAGCTGCCCGCTCTTTCCAAAGCGCCGCAGGCGCAGGGCGTTGCCGAGCACGAAGACACTGGACAGGGCCATGGCGCCGGCGGCGAACATGGGGGACAGCAGTAGACCGAAGGCGGGATAGAGCACTCCGGCGGCTACGGGGATGAGTGCCGTGTTGTAGGCAAAGGCCCAGAACAGGTTCTGGCGGATATTGCCTATGGTGGCCCGGGACAGGGCAATGGCGGTGGGTACGCCGCGCAGGTCACCGGACATCAGCACCACATCCGCCGCCTCCATGGCCACATCGGTGCCTGTGCCTATCGCCAGCCCCACATCTGCCTCGGCCAGTGCCGGGGCGTCGTTGATGCCATCGCCGACAAAGGCCAGCCGGCCGTGCGCGGCCTTGAGCCGACGCACCGCTTCGACCTTGCCCTCGGGCAGCACCTCGGCTATCACCTCATCGATGCCCAGCCGATCGGCGATGACGCGGGCAGTGATCTGGTTGTCGCCGGTGATCATCGCCACCTTGAGCCCGAGCCTGTGCAACGCGTCGATGGCCTCCGGGGTGCCGGCCTTGATCGGGTCAGCCACGGCGAGGATGGCCGCCAGATGCCCGTCCACTGCCGCATACAGCGGCGACTTGCCCTCGCGGCCCAGGCGCTCTGCGGTATCGGCAAACAGCGCCACATCCAGCCCCAGCTCACGCATGTAACGGTCAGCGCCAACCTGCACCTGCCGCCCCTGCGCACGGGCACGCACGCCCATGCCGGTCACCGATTCGAAATCCGTCAATTCCGGCAGGCTGAGCCCCTCCTCCACGGCGGCCTCGACTATCGCCCGGGCAATGGGGTGTTCCGAGCGCGATTCCACCGCCGCGACCAGCGCCAATACTGCCGCCCGGTCAAATCCCTCGGCCAGCTCCAGATCGGTGAGCACCGGATGCCCCTCGGTCAGGGTACCGGTCTTGTCCACCGCCACCACACAGGCCTCCCTGAGCAGTTGCAGCGCCTCACCCTTGCGGAACAGCACGCCCAGCTCGGCGCCCCGCCCGGTGCCGACCATGATCGAGGTCGGCGTGGCCAAGCCCATGGCGCAGGGGCAGGCGATGATCAGCACCGCCACCGCATTGACCAGCGCAAAGGTCAGCGCCGGCTGCGGACCGACCAGCAGCCAGACCAGAAAGGTCAGCAGGGCCGCCCCCATCACCGCTGGCACGAACCACATGGTGACCCTGTCGACCACCGCCTGGATCGGCAGCTTGGAGCCCTGGGCCTGCTCTACCAGACGGATGATCTGCGCCAGCACCGTCTGCCCACCCACGGCAGTGGCGCGCAGGATGAAGGCCCCGGTCTGGTTCACGGTGCCGCCGACCACCGCGCTGCCCTGGAGCTTTTCCACCGGTACCGGTTCTCCGGTGATCATCGACTCGTCCACATAGCTGCGGCCATCAAGCAGCTCACCGTCCACCGGGATACGTTCCCCCGGTCTGACCTCGAGCAGATCGCCGGTCTGCACCTCGGCCACCGGCACATCGACCAGCTGCCCATCCCGCTGCACATGGGCCACCCTGGGCTGCAGCCCGACCAGCCGCTGGATCGCCTCGGAGGTACGCCCCCGTGCGCGGGCCTCCAGATAGCGGCCCAGCAGGATCAGGGTGATGATGACCGCCGCCGCTTCGTAATAGACGTTGACCGTCCCGGAGGGCAGCAGCGCCGGCAGGAAGGTCGCCACCAGCGAGTAGCCATAGGCCGCCGCCGTGCCCACCGCCACCAGCGAGTTCATGTCCGGAGCCAGGCGCAGCAGCGCCGGTACGCCCTGCTGGTAGAAGCGCCGTCCGGGCAGGATCAGCACCAGACTGGTCAGCACGAACTGCAGATACCAGCTGTTCTGCATGCCGATGGTGCGGCCCACCAGGTGATGCATGCCGGGAATCAGGTGCGAGCCCATTTCAATGACAAACACCGGCAGGGTCAGTACCACGGCAGTGAGCAGGTCCCGCCACAGGGCCCGGCGCTCGCCTTCCCTGCGTGCGGAATCGACTTCAGCGCTCGCCTCACCCAGCAGCCGACCGGGATAGCCGGCCCGGCTGAGCGCGTCCAGCAGCGCCTGTTCGCTGGCCACCCCCTGAACGCTGGCCCGCTCGGTGGCCAGATTCACCGCCACCCCGGTCACCCCGGGCACCGCCCTGAGCACCCGCTCGACCCGGCCGACGCAAGAGGCACAGCTCATGTTTCGTACTGCCAGCTCGGTTGTGGCAGCCGGTACCCGGTAGCCGGCCTTCTCCACCGCCTGCACCAGTGCGGAGGCATCCAGCCGCGCGGCGGCGCGGATGTCCGCCCGCTCGGTCGCCAGATTGACCGCCACCGACTCGACACCTTCGACCCCGGCCAGCGCCTTCTCCACCCGGCGCACGCAGGAGGCGCAGGTCATGCCTTCGATCGGCAGGCTGAGGCTGGCGGATTGCATGCTGCTGGCGGAAAGAGTCATCGGACACCCTGTTGTGGAACTGACGATGGGGAAAGAGTAGACCTTGCCATGATGTCAGGGTCAATTGAAGTGCGGCTTTCGGACGCGTCGAGTATCAGCTCGATGTGAGTGTTGGTGTGGCACAGGGGTGCTGCACCCCGTGGACGAGCTGGTGTTCGTCTTTCCCGAGCATCTCCGGGGGCGACCCGCTCCCTCCCGGGGCTGGTTGTCGCTATCCCATGGTCCTACACTGGTCGGAAATCATTTTCCCGGAGCTGCCATGAAAACCCTGCCCGAGCATCTGCGTTTTACCACCGGCCATTGCCGCTTCGGCGGGTTGCTGCTGGCGGTCTCCGATGATGGGGTAGCGGCCATTCTGCTGGGGGATGAGGACGCCGCCATGGTCGCAGACCTGCAGCAGCGTTTTCCAAGCGCAACGCTGAAGCAGGACAGTAAAGGTCTGGAACAGGACATGCAGGCCCTGCTGGCCTATGTGGACCACCCGCTGGGCCGGCTGCAACTGCAACGCCCGCTGGCGGCCCGCGGCAGTGAATTCCAGAAGAGGGTCTGGGCGGAGCTGTCACGCATCCCGGCCGGTCAGACCATTACCTATACCGAGCTGGCCAGACGGGTCGGCAACCCCGCCGCAGTACGCGCCGTGGCCGGCGCCTGCGCGGCCAACCCGCTGGCCATGGTCGTACCCTGCCACCGGGTGCTGCGCAGCGATGGAGGCATTTCGGGCTATCGCTGGGGTGTGGACAGAAAACTCCGGCTGATCGAGCTGGAGCGGGAGCTGGCGGCGGGAAGCGGGGCCTAGCGCCGCTGCACTGCGCCCCCCTCATCGAGCTGGTACTCGACGTTCCCGGGAAAGACGTTGCCGCCGGAGCGCCCTGGGACGGACGAGCACCAGCTCGTCCACATCCAGCGCCCATCCGTCAGAAGCACTCGTCCGGCATTTCCAGGGTGGTGCGATCTCCCTGCTCCAGCACCTCGGCCAGAGCCAGTGGCTTGGACAGCTCGTAGCGCATGAAGTACTCGCAGGCCCTGAGCTTGCCCTCGTAGAAGGCTTTGGGCTGGACACCATTGCCCTGCAGCCCGCGCAGTGCGGCCTGGGCCTGGCGCAGCCACATCCAACCGACCACCACATGGCCGAAGCACTCCATGTACAGACAGGCATTGGCCAGTCCCCGCTCCACATCCTGCTTGCGGATCGCCTGCAACGCCTCAGTCACCCGCTCCAGGGTCGTCAGCGCCTCGCCCAGCAGCTGGCCGGAAACCTGCAGTTCGCTTACCCCTTCGCACGCGGCGATGGTGCTGCGGATGCGCTTGACCAGTGCCTGGTAGAAACGCCCGTCCTGCATGGGAACCTTGCGGCCCAGCAGGTCCTGGCCCTGGATGCCGTGGGTGCCTTCGTGGATCGGGTTCAGCCGGTTGTCGCGGTAGAACTGCTCCACCGGGTACTCCCGGGTATAGCCGTAACCGCCATGCACCTGGATGGCCAGGCTGTTGGCCTCGACACAGAACTGCGACGGCCAGGATTTGACGATGGGGATCAGCAGATCCAGCAGGCCGGAAGCCTCCTCGCGCACCAGCGGGTCCTCGGCATGCTTCTTCTCATCGGACAGGGTCGCCGCGTACAGGCACAGGGACAGGCCGCCTTCGACGAAGGCCTTCTGCGCCAGCAGCATTCGACGGATGTCGGCGTGCTGGACCAGCGGAATCATCGGGCTCTGCGGGTCGCGCTCCTTCAGCGGACGGCCCTGACGGCGCTCCCGGGCGTACTCCAGTGCATGCAGGTAGCCGGTGTAGCCGAGCATCACCGAGCCCAGGCCCACGCCGATACGGGCCTCGTTCATCATGTGGAACATCTGCGCCAGGCCCTGGTGCGGCTCACCCACCAGATAGCCGACCGCCCCACCCTTCTCACCGAAGTTGAGCATGGTCGAGGTGGTGCCACGGTAACCCATCTTGTGGATCAGGCCGGCGAGGGTCACGTCGTTGCGCTCACCCAGGCTGCCATCCTCGTTGACCAGGTACTTGGGCACGATGAACAGGGAGATACCCTTCACGCCGGGCGGTGCGTCCGGCAGCTTGGCCAATACCAGGTGCACTATGTTCTCGCTCAGCTCGTGGTCGCCGGCGGAGATGAAGATCTTGTTGCCGCTGATGCGGTAGCTGCCATCCTCGGCGGGCACCGCGCGGGTCTTGATATCGGCCAGTGAGGAGCCGGCCTGGGGCTCGGTCAGGCACATGGTGCCAAAGAAGCGACCCTCCATCATCGGCTCGGCAAAGCGGCGCTTATATTCCTCGCTGCCGTGGGCCATGATCAGGTTGCAGGCGGCGATGGTCAGCCCGGCGTAGGCCTGGGTGCTGACGTTGGCGCCCTTGATCAGACCGATGCAGGTCTGGGCGATGACCGAGGGCAACTGCATGCCGCCGCGCTCGTAATCCTGGGCGGCAGCCATCAGGCCGGTATCGCGCAGTACCGCCAGCGCCTCGGATACCTCCGGGCGGATCACCACCTTGCCGTTCTCGAAGCGCGGCTCGTCGCCGTCGCACAGGTGGTTGTGCGGTGCGAAGGTTTCCGCACCGACTTTCAGTGCCAGTTCGATGGCCGCATCAAAGGTGTCGCGGCTGTGATCGGCATAGCGGGAATATCGGGTAAAACGCTCGACATCC
The DNA here is from genome assembly GCF_051948695.1 of Halopseudomonas sp. Lyrl_26. Taxonomy (NCBI): domain Bacteria; kingdom Pseudomonadati; phylum Pseudomonadota; class Gammaproteobacteria; order Pseudomonadales; family Pseudomonadaceae; genus Halopseudomonas; species Halopseudomonas sp. Lyrl_26. Next base: position 266,942 of record NZ_JAYJLH010000001.1, on the reverse strand, counting down.
AGCAGCTCGTACAACAGAAAGGCCAGATCGTTGGTGTTGATGATCTTCTGCATGGCAATTTCCCTGGGAAGGCAGCTTCAGGCTGCAAGACAATCGGAGGCAAGCCAGAAAACACAAACCCCGAGCGCGGCCCGGGGTTTGCTTGCTGCTTGCCGCTTAAGGCTTGTGGGTGCCTCAGACGATCTCGAACAGACCGGCAGCGCCCTGGCCACCGCCGATGCACATGGTGACAACCACGTACTTGACGCCACGGCGCTTGCCTTCGATCAGCGCATGGCCGGTCAGGCGGGAGCCGGTGACACCGTAGGGGTGACCGATAGCGATGGAGCCACCGTTGACGTTCAGGTTTTCCATCGGGATGCCCAGACGGTCGCGGCAGTAGACAACCTGGGAAGCGAAGGCTTCGTTCAGTTCCCACAGACCGATGTCGTCCATGGTCAGGCCGTTGCGCTCAAGCAGACGCGGAATGGCGAAGACCGGACCGATACCCATTTCATCGGGCTCGCAGCCGGCGACGGCGAAGCCACGGAAGATACCCATGGGCTCGATGTTCAGCTGCTCGGCGACCTTGCTGTTCATCACGGTGCAGACGGAGGCGCCGTCGGACAGCTGGCTGGCGTTACCGGCGGTGACGAAGTGCTCCGGACCACGCACCGGCTGCAGAGCGGCCAGGCCTTCCAGGGTGGTGCTCGGACGGTTGCACTCGTCACGGGTCAGGGTGACTTCCTGACTGGTGATTTCGCCGGTTTCCTTGTTCTGCACCTTCATGGTAGTGGTGAAGGGTACGATCTCGTCGTCGAACTTGCCGGACTCCTGACCTGCAGCCACGCGCTGCTGGCTGATCAGGGAGTACTCGTCCTGGGACTCGCGGCTGACGTTGTAGCGGGCAGCGACAATGTCGGCAGTCTCGATCATGGACAGGTACAGCTCGGGCTTGTTCTTCATGATCCATTCGTTGGTGCCGCGGAACATGTTGATCTTGTCGTTCTGGCACAGGCTGATGGATTCCACGCCACCGGCAACGATGGCCGGGATCTTCTCGCTGACCACACGCTGGGCAGCAATGGCGATGGACTGCAGGCCGGAACTGCAAAAGCGGTTCAGGGACATGCCGGCGGTGGTTACCGGCAGGCCGCCACGGATGGCTGCCAGACGGGCCATGTTCTTGCCCTGAGCACCTTCGTGGAAGGTGGCACCGAGGATCACGTCCTCGACCAGCGCCGGGTCAATGCCTGCGCGCTTGACCGCTTCCTGGATCACGAAACCGGCCATGTCGACACTGTGGGTGTCGTTCAGTGCGCCGCGGTAGGATTTGCCCAGGCCGGTACGGGCCGTGGAAACGATTACTGCATCAGTCATGGTTCAGCTCCTGTTTTTCAAGCCTGGCACCCTGCTTCGGGTGCCGAGAGTAAAGGGTGAATGCATCAGGCGTTCTGTTCCTGCCGGGCACCCCAGGCAGCGAGGGTTTCCCGCGCCTCACGGTAGGGCTTGATGCCCAGCCACAGCAACACTACTGCACCTATGGTGATGACACTGGCCACCCAGAAGATCGAATAACGTACCGCCATGTCGTCCTGGAACACGTAGTCGGTCACCAGGGCCACCGCCGTCGGACCGATGCCCAGGCCGATCAGGGTGATGACGAACAGGTAGATAGCCGAGGCCTGGCCCCGCATCGAGTTCGGCATGACCTCCTGGATGGCCGCCGGGGCGACACCGAAGGGCATGGCGACGGTAAATACATTGAAGAACATGATCACCCACAGCAGGGTCATGTTATCCACCAGGAAGACCACATTGCACATCAGCGTGAGCACCGCCGACAACAGGCCTACCCGCATGTTGGCATCCTGATGGCCCTTGCGTGCCAGATAGTCCGACAGGCGGCCGCCGAACACGATGCCCAGCGAGCCGGCCACCATCACCAGGCTGCCGTAGTAGATACCCACCTCACCGGCTGTCAGACCGTGGGTGCGGATGAAGAAGGTCGGAATCCATGCCGATGCGCCATAGGAAGCAAAGGACAGGCAGGCAAAGCCGAAGTTGTGGCAGATCACCGCCTTGCGGATCTTCAGCAGATAGGCGCCCACATCCTTGAGCGGCACGGCCACGCCGGCGCCCACGCCCTTGCGGGTCGGCTCCCTGATGGCCAGCAGCACCAGGCTGAACAGCGCGCCGACCACACCCAGCACCAGGAAGATCAGCTGCCAGGGACGGATGACACCCAGTACCGGCAGGGTCACGTCACCCTTGGCATTGGCCCAGGTAATGACGATGCCGCCAAGCAGGAAAGCCATGCCGGCGCCCAGATAGATACCCATGGAGTACACGCTGATGGCGGTAGCGCGCTTCTCCGGCGGGAAACTGTCGGCCATCAGCGAATAGGCGGCCGGCGACAGGGCAGCTTCCCCGGCGCCGACACCGATACGGAACAGCACGAAGTGCCAGTAGGTCTTGGCCAGGCCGCAGGCGGCGGTCATCAGACTCCAGAAGAAGATACCCCAGGCGATCAGCCCACGACGGCTGCGCGAGTCGGCCACCCGGCCCAGCGGAATCCCGGCTACGGTATAGAAAATAGCGAACGACAGGCCCATCAACAGGCTCATCTGGGTGTCGGAAATGCCCAGATCGGCACGGATCGGGCCGACCAGCAGATTCAGGATCTGCCGGTCGATGAAGGACAGCACATAAGCCAGCAGCAGAATGACCACGGTAAACCAGGCACGCCCCGTGGTGGGGTAATTATTGTTGTTCAGCACTCGTGTACTCCGCTCGCAAGAGGACTCACCCGAAGACTATCAGGTTCGCACAGCGAAAGTCGATTTCGAAAACCACTCATCAACAAACAGGATGCGGAATTATCAGTTGGAGCTATGACGGTTTCAAATCGTTAAGGAATCAGCGTCCGCGGCGGCGGTGAAAGACAGATGCAACAGAAGGGAAGACCCGCCGGGGAGGAGACAGGCGCGCGGAAGAAAAGCAGCGGCAGGCATCCGGGGCGTCACCGCCCCGGGGCGCGTATCAGCGTTTGATGAACAGCAGCGTCATCCGGTCGCTTTCGCCTATCGCCAGATATTGGGCACGATTCTCGTCGCCCAGCCGCAGGGTCGGCGGCAGGGTCCAGACACCTTCGGGGTGGTCGGTGGTATCTCTGGGGTTCTGGTTCACCGGACTGCGCCCGACCAGCTCGAAGCCGGCCTGTTCAGCCAGCTGCACCACCAGCTCTTCGGTGACGTAACCGGTCTTGGTCATGGTCTCCAGATCGGTGCCGATGCGCGCCCGGTGCTCCACCAGCCCGAGCAGCCCGCCGGGCTTGAGGGCCGCATACATCTTGGCAAACACCACAGCTGCCTGCTCCTCACCCTCGGCCAGCCAGTTGTGCACGTTGCGGAAGGTCAGCACCCGATCAGCGGATTCGGGCGGCGCCATGGCTACATCCGGCTCATAGTTGAGTACCGTTACCTCGACCTTGTCATAGACATCCGGCTTGCCTGCCAGCTTTTCCTCGAAGCTGGCACGGGACTGCCGGAAGTAACCGACCGGGCTCTGCGGATCGAAATGCGCCGCAATATACCTCCCCTGCTCGCGCAGCAGCGGGGCGAGAATCTCCGTATACCAGCCCGCGCCCGGCCAGACTTCCACCACCGTATGCTGCGGTTCCACCGCAAAGAAACTCAGGGTCTGTTCGGGATTGCGACCGGCATCGCGCATCAGGTTGCTGATCGTACGATGGGGATTGCCTACCGCCTGGCGGATCTGCTCCTGCTGCTCGGGCTGCAGTCGCGGCGCGGCCTGGTAGTCCTGGGCGGCAGCCAGACCGGCGGTCAGTACCAGCGCGACTGCAGTGAGGGTCTTGAACATCATCTACTCCATGGGTCAGTGAATTTCGGCGGGGTCGGCACCGGCCCGATCAAATTTGCTTATGCACCTCCATTCCAACTGCAGGACATGCTTTTCCCGGTGCCTGTCCCTCTATAAGGTCGGCGTCAACCGGCCACCGCTACTACTGTGGTTCAATCTACTCCGACTCTGCAAGGATCCATTATGTTCGATCTCAGCCCCCGCATTCAGGACCTGAAGCAAAAGCTCGAAGCCTTCATGGATGAGCACATCTACCCCAACGAGGAACTGTTCTACCAGCAGGTAAAACAGAACAAATGGGGCCACCCGGCCATCCTTGAAGAACTCAAGCAGAAGGCACGCAACCAGGGGCTGTGGAACCTGTTCCTGCCCGAGTCCGAGCGCGGCGCCGGCCTGACCAACGAGGAATACGCCCACCTGTGCGAGATCATGGGCCGCGTCTCCTTCGCCCCCGAGGTGTTCAACTGCAACGCCCCGGACACCGGCAACATGGAAACCATCGAGCGTTACGGTAACGAAGAACAGAAGGAAAAATGGCTCAAGCCGCTGCTGGCCGGTGAAATCCGCTCCTGCTTCTCCATGACCGAGCCGGATGTGGCCTCCTCCGACGCCACCAACATCCAGTGCGAGATCCGCCGCGAAGGTGACGAGTACGTCATCAACGGCACCAAGTGGTGGTCCTCCGGCGCAATGAACGAGCACTGCAAGATCGCCATCGTCATGGGCAAGACCAACCCCGATGCACCCCGTCACCTGCAGCAGAGCATGATCCTGGTGCCGCTGGACACCCCCGGCGTGACCATCGTCCGTGACCTGCACGTATTCGGTTATGACCACGCTCCCCACGGCCACGCCGAGATCCGCTACGAAAACGTGCGGGTTCCGGCCTCCAACATCCTGCTGGGTGAGGGTCGCGGATTCGAGATCGCCCAGGGTCGCCTCGGGCCGGGCCGCATCCACCACTGCATGCGCGCCATCGGTCAGGCCGAGCGTGCGCTGGAAGCCATGTGCCGCCGCGCCGCCGAGCGGGTTGCCTTCGGCAAGCCGATGTACAAGCTGGGCAGCGTGCCGGAAATGATCGCTCGCTCGCGCTGCGAAATCGACCAGGCCCGCCTGCTGACCCTGCACGCCGCACGCAGCATGGACAAGTACGGCAACAAGGTTGCCCGTCAGCAGATCGCCATGATCAAGGCCGTGGCCCCGACCATGCTGTGCAACGTGATCGATCGCGCGATTCAGGTCCATGGCGCCAAGGGCGTATGCCAGGACAGCTTCCTTGCCTCCTCCTACGCCAAGGCCCGTACCCTGCGCCTGGCCGACGGTCCGGACGAAGTGCACCTGAACAGCATTGCCAAGCTGGAAATGGGTCAGTACCTCTGACGACTTCGGTTGAGGGCATCCGGCGGATGCCCTCACGATGACCGACAATCCTCTCACCACTTTCACAGGAGCTATCCATGAGCTCTCTTTTTGATCTGACCGGCAAGGTCGCAGTGATCACCGGTTCCACCAAGGGCATCGGCAAGGCGATCGCCGAAGAGTTTGCCAAGGCCGGCGCCCGCGTGGTCATCTCCAGCCGCAAGGCCGATGCCTGCGAAAAGGTTGCCGGTGAACTCCAGGCCCAGGGCTTCGAGGCTCTGGCCATCCCCTGCCATGTGGGCGACAAGGCCCAGCTGCAGAACCTGGTGGATACCACCCTCAATACCTGGGGCAAGATCGACATCCTGGTGTGCAACGCCGCCACCAACCCCGTGTACGGCCCCACCTCCGAGGTCAGCGACGAGGCCTTCGACAAGATCATGGGCACCAACGTCAAGGGCACCTTCTGGCTGTGCAACATGGTGATCCCGCAGATGGTGCGCCTGGGCGGCGGCTCCATCGTGCTGCTGTCGAGCATCGCCGGCATCCGTGCCAGCGCCAATATCGGCGTCTACGGCATGTCCAAGGCAGCCGAGGCCGGCCTCGCGCGCAACCTGGCGCTGGAGTGGGGTCCGAAGAACATCCGCGTCAACGCCATCGCCCCCGGCCTGATCCGCACCGACTTCGCCCAGGCGCTGCTGGACGACCCGGACCGTCTGACCCGGGTCGAACAGGCCCTGCCGCTGCGCCGGGTCGGCGAACCGGTGGACATCGCCGGTGTTGCCCTGTTCCTCGCCTCCTCCGCCGGTGCCTACGTGACCGGCCAGACCATAGTGGCCGACGGTGGCGACACCATCACCTGAGCCCGGTCAACCCGCCTGCCCTGCTGGCAAAATCCTTGCCGCGGTGGCAGGCTCTGGTAGCTGAAGCACAACCACAACACTAGTTACGCATGGGATCCTGTAGATGAGCGAAGCCATCCTGATCGACGTATTGCCCGCCCACCGCTTCGATGAAGCGCGGCTGGCAGCCTACCTGAAGGGACGCATACCGGGCGTTAAAAACGGCATGCAGGTCAAGCAGTTCCAGGGTGGCCAGTCCAACCCGACCTTCCTGCTGACCATCGGCGAGAAGCGTTATGTCCTGCGCAAGAAGCCGCCGGGCAAGCTGCTGCCCTCGGCGCACATGGTCGAGCGCGAGTTTCAGGTGATCAACGCCCTGGGGCAGACCGATGTGCCGGTGCCCAAGGCGCGCCTGCTCTGCGAAGACCCGGAGGTCATCGGCACCGCCTTCTACATCATGGATCACGTCGAAGGCCGCGTGCACTCCCACCCGCTGCTGGAGAAGGTCGACATCGAACAGCGCATGCCCATCCACCGCTCCATGATCGAGACCATGGCACGGTTGCACAATGTAGACTGGAAGGCCGTGGGGCTGGAGAGCTACGGTCGCCACGAAGGCTACGTACAGCGTCAGATCAAGCGCTGGAGCGGCCAGTTCGAGGCCAGCCGTACGGGTGACATGCCTTCGATGGACGCACTGATGGAGTGGCTGCCGAAGAACGCACCCCAGGACGACTTCACCACCATCGCCCACGGCGACTTCCGCATCGGTAACCTGATCCTGCATCCGACCGAACCCCGGGTCGTGGCCATCCTCGACTGGGAACTGGCTACCCTGGGTCACCCGCTGTCGGATCTGGCCTACTGCTGCCTGCCCTACCACCAGAACACCGGTTTTGAAGGCATGCGCGGGCTGAAAGGACTGAACCTGAAGGACTACAACGTGCCGGAAGAGCAGCAGGTCCTGGACTGGTACTGCGAATTCACCGGTCGCTCGGAGATTCCGGACTGGAACTTCTTCCTCGCCTTCTCCCTGTTCCGCCTGGCGGCGATTGTCCAGGGCGTCTACCACCGCGCCCTGCAGGGCAACGCCAGCAACGCCGACGCACTGGAAGTCGGCAAACGCGCCAGCCTGCTGGCCGACGTGGGCTGGGAGATTGCCCAGGGCAAGTGAACTGCCGCCCGGCCACGCCAACCTCCCGGGAACGTCGAGCACCAGCTCGATGAAACAGGTGCCAACACACTCCGCGGACGAGCTGGTGCTCGTCCCTCCCGGTCACCAGGCACTATCAATCGAGGTACTTCCATGTCCAAACCCGTAAAGCGCGTATTACTCACCAATGACGACGGCTGGCGCGGGCCGGGCTTCCAGGTGCTCGAGGAGATCGCCCACGAGATCGCCGAGGAGGTATGGCTGGTCTCCCCCGACCTGGATCAGAGTGGCGTCTCCATGTCCATTTCGGTACACCATCCGCTGCGGGTTCACCAGTTCGAGGAGCGCCGCTTCAGCGTCAGCGGCACGCCCAGTGACTGCATCCTGCTCGGTGTCGCCGAGTTGCTGCCGGCCAAGCCGGATCTGATTCTGTCCGGTGTCAATCGCGGAGCCAATATCAGCGACTCGGTGGCCTACTCCGGCACCATCGGCGGTGCCCTTACCGGCACCCTGCTGGGCATTCCGGCCATTGCCCTGAGTCAGGCCTACCACTCCACCAATCCGGTTCACTGGGAAACCTCCCGGCAATACGGCGCGCAGCTGGTGCGCGAACTGCTGGAAAGGGGCTGGCCGGAGGATTGCGCCATGAACATCAACTTCCCGGCCCTGGCGCCGGAGGATGTGCGTGGGGTAGCCATCTGTCGGCCGCAGCGCGGCAGCATCGGCGGCGTGAAGATCGAGCGTCGCGAGGACACCCGCGGCGTCCCCTACTACTGGCTTGGCTTCAAACGCCAGAGCGAACGCATCATCGGGCGGGAAACCGATGTCGGTGCTCTGCGTGACGGTCTGATCGCCCTCTCACCGGTACGCTTCGAACGCGGCATCGCCGACTCCTGGCATATCGATACCGATCAGCTGTCCGACCGGCTTGGCATCAATACCGACGACCGGGATGACGTTCCAGCAAGCGAGCCGAGCATCGACCACTGAGCCGGCAGCTGAACAATAACAGGAGATGAGAATGCAGCGCTTCGAGAACAAGATTGTACTGATCACCGGTGCCGGCAGCGGCATTGGCCGGGCTACCGCCAAACGCCTGGCCAGCGAGGGCGCCCGCCTGATGCTGGTCGACCGCAATGCCGAAGGTCTGACCGAGACACTGCAGCAGTTGCCGGAGCACACCGAGGTGCTGCACCGCGAGCTGGATGTATCCGATGAGGCCGCTGTCGAGCAGTGCGTGGCCGACACCGTGGCCCACTTCGGGCGGCTGGATGTGCTGTGCAACAACGCCGGCATCGCCGGGGGTGACTACAGCCTGGCCACCGACCAGAGCATGGAAACCTGGCAGAAGATCATCAACGTCAACCTGTTCGGGGTGGTGCTGTTCACCAAATATGCCTCCCGGCAGATGCGTGAGCAGAACGGCGGCGCCATCGTCAACACCGCCTCGGTGGCCGGCATCCGCTCCGGCGCCGGCGGCAACGCCTACAGCGCCTCCAAGGCCGGAGTGATCAACTTCACCATGACCTCTGCCTGCGATCTGGGGCAGTGGAATATCCGTGTCAACGCCGTGTGCCCCGGGCTGATCGAGACCGGCATGACCCAGCGGGTGTTCGACTATGCGCGGGAGAACAACAAGGAAGACAGGCTCGGTTCGCGCTGCGAGCTGCGTCGCTACGGCCGCCCGGAGGAAATTGCCGGCGCCATCGCCTTCCTCGCCAGCGACGATGCCAGCTACGTCACCGGCCAGGCATTGGCAGTGGATGGCGGCAACACCGCCTCGCTGAACCTGCCCGGGATGAAGTTCTGATTATTATCAGTGCATGAAAAAAGCCTAGGCGCGGTAGCGTTCCAGGCTTTTTATTATTACTGCTCAACCTCAGGCCTACAGACTCTCCAGCGGCCCAAAGAACTCATAGCGCTGATTCTCCGCCGGAATACCCAGCTCGTTCAGCAGCTTCTGACAGCTCTGCATGAAGGGTTTGGGACCGAGGAAGTAGACATCCACATCGGTACTGGCGGGCAGCATGGCACTGAGCTTCTGCTGGTCGAAGAAACCGGTCTCATGGGCCTGATCACCCTCCAGCGGATCGCTGTAGACGTAGCTGACCTTGAGATTATCGTATTGCGCGGCCAGTGCATCTACATGGGCACGGAAGGCATGGGTGCTGCTGTTCAACGCACCGTGCAGGAAGTGCACCTGACGGCCACTCTCCAGCGCTGGCTGCAGCATGCTGATGGCCGGAGTGATACCCACCCCACCGGTCAGCAGCACCAGCGGACGCTGCTGCTGATTCAGCACAAAGTTGCCACTGGGCGCAGTCAGACACAGCTCATCACCGACTTCCAGCCGGTCATGCAGGAAGTTGGACACCTCCCCTTCAGTCTCGCGTTTGACACTGATCCGGTAGTGACTCTGACCGGGACGGTCGGACAGGGAGTAGTTGCGGCGCAGGCTGCGGCCATCGATATCGACCACCACACAGGTGAACTGACCGGGGATGAACTCGGCCAGCGCGCCGCCATCGCTCGGCACCAGATAGAAGGAGGTGATCACCTCGCTTTCCCGTTCCTTGCGCTGCACGGTAAAGCGACGCTCGCCGCGCCAGCCACCGGCCTTCTGCTCATTCTGCTGATAACGCTGCTCTTCGGCGGCGATCAGAATATCCGCCAACTGGCCGTAGGCTTCGCCCCAGGCACCCAACACTTCATCACTGGCGGCCTCGCCCAGCACTTCTCGGATCGCAGCCAGCAGGCACTCACCGACAATCGGATAATGCTCCGGCTGGATATTCAGGGATACGTGCTTCTGTACTATCAGTGACACTGCATCGCCCAGTACTTCCAGTCGCTCCAGGTTGGCAGCATAGGCAACTACCGCGTTGGCCAGCGCCTGGGGCTGGGTGCCCTGAAGCTGATGCGCCTCGTTGAAATAAGCCTTGACCGCAGGATAGCGCTCGAACATCAGGGGATAGAATACTGCGGTGATAGCGTTAGCCTGCTCACGGACGACTGGCAGGGTGGCGGCGATGATGTCTTTACTCTGTTGGGATAGCATGGTCTCTCTCTTGTTAAAATTGACTCAAATCAAACGGTGAGACCTGAGCATGTATCGTGCCAAAGACAGAATATGGCGGGAATACTGGGGTTTCGACCCGGATATGTATAATCAACAACATCACTGACGCTGTATAAAGAACACCAGAGCTGTATATATGACAACTGGCAAGAGCTACCCTCTGCTGGGCGTGATCACCGACCTGGCCCGCGACATGCCGCCAGCCGAGCGCTTCGGCCAGTTGCTGGCGACCATTCGTCAGGTTCTGCCCTGCGATGCCTGTGCCCTGCTGCAGCTGCGTGGGGATGAGCTGATCCCGATGGCGGTGGATGGCCTGAGTATCGACACCCTCGGTCGGCATTTCGTGATCGAGGATCACCCCCGTCTGGCGAGGATTCTGCTCAACCCCGAACCGGTCCGTTTTGCTGCGGACTCCCCGCTGCCTGATCCCTATGACGGCCTGCTGCATGCGGTGGAGGGTGATCTGCATGTGCACGACTGTCTGGGCATCGCGCTCTATCTGCAGGGCGTCCCCTGGGGCGTGCTCACCCTGGATGCGTTGAATGCCAATGCCTTCGACCGGGTCGACCCGGGCCAATTGCGCTATCTGGCCCGACTGAGCGAGGCGGTCATCCGGGTCACCGAGCTGACCAGCCAGCTGCAGAGCCGTACCGAGCACCATCAGGCCATGACCCGAGCCCTGGTTGCTGACGGGCAGCAGGAGCTGATCGGGCGCAGCCGCGCCATGACGCAGTTGCAGCAGGAAATAGATATGGTCGCCCGCTCCGATCTGGCGGTACTGATCACCGGCGAGACCGGGGTCGGCAAGGAACTGGTCGCACGGCGGGTACATGCCCTGTCCAATCGTGCGCAGGCTCCGCTGATCTATCTGAACTGTGCGGCGCTGCCGGAGAATCTGGTGGAAAGCGAGCTGTTCGGCCATACCCGCGGCGCCTTCTCCGGCGCCATGCAGAGCCGGCTCGGCAAGTTCGAGCTGGCCCACGGCGGCACCCTGTTTCTTGACGAAGTCGGTGAACTGCCACTGACGGTGCAACCCAAGCTGCTGCGCGCCCTGCAAAGTGGTGAAGTACAGCGCCTGGGCAGCGACAGTCATCACCAGGTGGATGTACGGATCATTGCCGCCAGTAACCGGGACCTGCAGCGGGAAGTGGCCGAGGGGCGCTTCCGTGCCGATCTGTACCACCGGCTGGGCGTCTACCCGATCGCCGTACCCAACCTGCGCGAGCGACACAAGGATGTGTTGCTGCTGGCCGGGCATTTTCTCGAGCAGAATCGTCGACGCCTCGGTTTGCGCGGGCTGCGTCTGGATGCCAGCGCCAGGGAAGCGCTGCTGACCTACCCCTGGCCTGGTAATGTGCGCGAGCTTGAACACCTGATCAGTCGCGCCGTGCTCAAGGCCCAGACCGGACAGGACGGCAGCCGCCGGTTGCTGACCCTGACGGCCGGGCTACTGGACTTGCAAGGGATACCGGCGCTGGCTCGGCCTGACAAGCTGGTCATGCCGGTCCATCCCCCGGCTACAGAGCAGCCCGCTGACGAACAGACCCTGCGTGAAGCCACCGATGAGTTCCAGGTACAGCTGATCCGTCACACCCTGGCCCGGTACGACAATAACCAGAGCCGCGCCGCCCAGGCACTGGGCATTGACCGCGGCAACTTTTCCCGGCTGATCAAGCGCCTGGGGGTGTAGGCACCTGCTCACCTATGGCCTTTCTCGCCATTGCCTGTCGGCAGGCGCAGCGCAGGTGCGCTGCACCCCCAGCGAGCCCTGGGACCGTCGAGCACCAGCTCGATGAGCGGCGTCAGCCCGCACCCTCTGTGCTTGCCGGTAGCCTGCGGACGAGCTGGTGCTCGTCCTTCCCAGCGTCCCTTCCCCCAATTTGCCGGGATGGAGCCCGGCACTCCATGCCAACCCGGGGTTGGCGAACGCCTGCTCGCCGACGGGCTTTGCTCCACGGCCTGCCCGGGCGGGCAACAACCGGTAATAAGGCTGTCACCACGCCTCGCTTGTTCTCTGCCAGCCTGACCGGGTTCGATTCACAATCAGGTGGATGGGCCATGTTTCTGGATAGTTACGTAAAAGAGATTCGCAATCTCGAGTTGGCACTGCAGGAGGCCTTTGACCGCCTGAAGAAAGGGGGTGACGGCGAAGCCCTGCATGACCTGCGTATTGCGGTACGCCGCATCCGCAGCCTGATCGCCCCGCTGCGCACACTGCCGGAAAACCGGCCCCTGCGCGAAACCGCTGCGCAGTCGGCCGCCTGACCACCCCGACCCGGGATCTGGAAGTCCTGGCCGTCGAGCTGCAGGAGCAACGCCACCCGATCCTGGCCAAGCGCAGACGGGATCGCTTGCAGCAGGACTACCAGCAGATCATCGCCTCAGCCGAGCTGCAGCAGTTGTTCGACGCACTGCGCCAATGGCCCGAGGCCTTTCAGCAGTCCGAGCTGGGCAGCAACTCGAAGGGGCTGAAACGCACCATTCGTCTGGCCGTGGAAAAGCAGGTCAGCAAGCTGGACAAGGCGATAGATGATCCCGCTTATGATCGGCATCAGCTGCGCATTCTGGTCAAGCGCACCCGCTACCTGACCGACGCCTTCCCCTCCCTCTCGCCCCTTTCTGCCGATGCCACCAAAACCCTGAAGAAAGTCCAGGCCGCCCTCGGCGCCTGGCACGACCATTTCCAATGGCTGTTGCGCAGCCAGCAGGAGAAGGACCTCAAGGTGGTGCAGCAACGCTGGAGCCAGGCAGCCGCCGAGGAACTGATGGCGGCAGAGAAACGTCTGCGCAAACTGGCCAGGCTGCTGCCCGACGGCGACCGGAAGAAGGCCAGTAGAAGGAAGTCACCAAAGCGCAAACGGTAAGACCGGAGCCCATGGATTGCCGCGTCGCTACGCTCCTCGCAATGACGGAGGGGTGGAGCGACACCACGACACCCACCGACCCCGACCGCCACACCAACGTCATTGCGAGGCCAAAGGCCGTGGCAATCCATGGGGCCGGTGACGCCGGTCGGCACTCGCCGGTCGTTCCGTGCAGGTCTTTGCCATTCCAGCTAGAATAGGCGGTTTTCCAGCAGCGCGGTCTCTTGCCATGTCCCTACCCAAACATCACCTGGAACTGCTCAGCCCGGCCCGGGATGTTGCCATTGCCCGCGAGGCCATTCTGCACGGCGCCGATGCGGTGTATATCGGCGGCCCGAGTTTCGGTGCCCGGCACAATGCCGAGAATAGCCTGGCGGATATCGCCGAGCTGGTGCGCTTTGCCCGGCTGTTCCATGTCCGCATCTTCGTCACGCTCAACACCATTCTGCATGACGATGAACTGGAGCCAGCCCGGCAGCTGATCCACCAGCTGTACGACGCCGGGGTGGATGCGCTGATCGTGCAGGACATGGGCATCATGGAAATGGACATTCCGCCGATCGAGATCCACGCCAGTACCCAGTGCGATATCCGCACCCTGGACAAGGCCATGTTCCTCGACCAGGCCGGCTTCTCCCAGCTGGTACTGGCCCGGGAGCTGAACCTGCAGCAGATCCGCGCCATCCATGACAAGGTCGACTCGACCCTGGAATTCTTTATCCACGGCGCACTGTGCGTGGCCTTCTCCGGCCAGTGCAACATCTCCCACGCGCAGACCGGCCGCAGCGCCAACCGCGGCGACTGCTCCCAGGCCTGCCGCCTGCCCTATACCCTGAAGGACGAGCATGGCGGCGTGGTTGCCTATGAAAAGCACCTGCTGTCGATGAAGGACAACAACCAGAGCGACAACCTGCGCGCGCTGGTGGACGCCGGAGTACGCTCGTTCAAGATCGAGGGGCGCTACAAGGACATGGGCTATGTGAAGAACATCACCGCCTGGTATCGCCAGCAGCTGGACAGCATTCTGGAGGACCGCACCGATCTGGCCCGCGCTTCCAGCGGCCGTACCCAGCACTTCTTCGTACCCGACCCGGACAAGACCTTCCACCGCGGCAGTACCGATTACTTCGTGACTGATCGCAAGATCGATATCGGCGCCTTCGACTCCCCGACCTTCACCGGTCTGCTGGTCGGCGAATTGCAGCAGGTCGGCAAGAAGGACCTGCGGGTGGTCACCCATGAGCCGCTGTCCAATGGCGACGGTCTGAACGTGCTGGTCAAACGCGAAGTGGTGGGTTTCCGCGCCAATATCGCCCAACAGCTACGTACCTTCGAGGAAGACGGCCAACCACGCTGGGAGTACCGCATCGAGCCCAACGAGTTGCCGGAACAGTTACGCCGGGCACGCCTGCCCCAGGCACTGAACCGCAACCTGGATCACAACTGGCAACAGGCTTTGCTGAAAACCTCGGCGGAGCGGCGGATCGGCCTGCGCTGGCAGGTTGAACTGGCCGCAGACAGGCTGACCCTGTCTGCTACCAGCGAGGAAGGCATTACCGTCAGCAGCACGTTGAACGGCCCCTTCGAGCCGGCCAAACAGCCGGAACGGTCACGGGAACAACTGCGTGACCTGCTCAGCCAGCTGGGTACCACCAGCTATCATGCCGAACAGGTGGAAATGCGCGGTGACTTCGCGCCCTTTGTACCCAACTCCCAGCTCAAGACCCTGCGCCGGGAGCTGATCGAGCGTCTCAGCCAGGCCCGTATCGCCGCCTTCCCCCATGGCAGCCGCAAGCCGGTCAGCGAGCCGCCACCGGTCTATCCGCAATCACACCTGAGCTTTCTGGCCAACGTGTACAATCACCAGGCCCGGGCCTTCTATCAGCGCTACGGCGTGCAACTGATCGATGCGGCCTACGAGGCCCACGAGGAACCCGGCGAGGTGCCGGTGATGATCACCAAGCACTGCCTGCGTTTTTCCTTCAACCTGTGTCCGAAACAGGCCAAGGGCGTTACCGGTGTGCGTACCAAAGTGGCACCGATGCAACTGGTGCATGGCGATGAAGTGCTGACGCTGAAGTTCGACTGCAAACCCTGCGAGATGCATGTGATCGGCAAGATGAAGGGACATATCCTCCATCAGCCGCAGCCGGGCAGTAATATCGTCGGCTCGATCACCCCGGAAGACCTGCTCAAGACCATTCCCCGTCGAGCACCGCACTGACCCGCAGCCGCCGCCCGGGCCAGGCTTATTTCAACCCCAACCGCCGCGCCAGCTTGTGCAGATTGCTGGCATCCAGCTCCAGCAGCCGGGCGGCGGCGCTCCAGTTGTCCTCGGTGGCGGCCAGAGCGAGGCGAATCTGTTCGCGCTGGCAGGCCTCCACGCTCAGGCGCAGGGGTTGTACCTCTCCTTCCACCACGGCTGCGGCGGGCTGGCTGGCGTCAGTCATGGCAATGCTGCCAATCGGAATATCCAGCAAGGCGGCATCCAGTGACAGCATCGCCTGGCGTGAGCCATTGCGCCCCAGCGCCTTGATCGCGGCGCGGCTTATGACGTGCTCCAGTTCACGCACGTTACCCGGCCAGTCATAATTGAGCAGAGCCTGCTCGGCGTCGGCGGACAGTCGCAGGCTGCGTACGCCAAGGCGGGCGCGGTTGAGCTCGAGAAAGTGTCCGGCCAGCAACAGCACATCGTTGCCCCGCTCGCGCAGTGGTGGCACCGGTACCGGATATACCGACAACCGGTGATAGAGGTCGGCGCGGAAGTCTCCCTTGGCCACCGAGTCGGCCAGATTGCGATTGGTGGCGGCGATGATGCGCACATCCACCCGCAGTGGCTGGTCGGCCCCCAGACGCTGGATTTCGCCGTTCTGCAGGGTGCGCAGCAGCTTGGCCTGCACATGCAGGGGCAGCTCTCCCACCTCGTCGAGGAACAGGGTGCCGCCATTGGCCGCATCGAAACGCCCGGCCCGGTCGCTGTTGGCGCCGGAGAAGGCCCCCTTCACATGGCCGAACAGCTCGCTCTCGGCCAGCGACTCAGGCAGGGCGGCACAATTGACCTGCACCAGGGGCTTGCCCGCCCGGGGCGAATGGGCATGCAACCAGTGGGCGAACAGTTCCTTGCCCACGCCGGTCTCGCCGGTGATCAGTACCGTGAGGTCCGAATCGGCCACTATCGACAACTCGTCCAGCAGACGGGTGATCGCCTGACTGTTGCCGACAATGCCATGCTGCTTGATCCCCGGCAGAGCCCGCTGCTCGTCGGCACGCACCATGCGCAGGGCCCGGTTCTCCTGCTCCAGCCGGGTTACCCGCAGCAGCCCCTCGATCAGCGGCAGCAGGCGCTGCAGCTTCTGCCGGGCACCCTCGTCAAAGGTCCCCTCCTCCAGCGCATCCAGGGTCAGCACGCCCCACAGCTCACCTTCCACATGCAGACTCACCCCCATGCAGTCGTGTACCGGCAGCGGTTCGCCGGGGCTGTCATCAAGCAGGCCATCGTAGGGATCGGGGAGGGTGCTGTCGGCTTCGAACCGGGTGATTTCCCGCCGGGAGATCAGCGCTGCCAGGCGTGGATGCCTGGCGAGGTCGAAACGACGACCCAGGGCATCCTGCACCAGCCCCACGGCCGCCACCGGGCGCAGGGCGTCGTTGTCATGCTGCAGCAGCACTACCGCACCACACATGAAGGTCTCGCGCAGCACCTGCACCAGACGCTGCAAACGTATGGCCGCAGGCAGCTCGGTCACGAGATCGGGGAGAAGAAAGTCTTCAATCATGGTCAATCAAACCCTTTAATGGTTCATAGAACCATACGCCTGCCGGGTAGGAAAAACCATATATTTATAAAACACCCTTTATATCAGTCAGATACAGCTGGCATGCGACTTGCTCTGATAAATATATCAGCGGAATCAACCATTCGGAGAGCCCCATGTCCCACGCCCATCCTCCCCGCCTCGATACCCTGCGCCTCGATACCGGCAGCTGGGTAAATACTCCCACCGACCAGCTCATCGACCACATCCTCCACGAGTTCCATGAGCGCCACCGCCAGCAGCTCCCCGAGCTGATACGTCTGGCTCGGCGGGTGGAACAGGTGCACAGCGGCCACCCGGAATGCCCCAACGGTCTGGCCGACCACCTGTGTGATATCCATCAGGCGCTGGAAAGCCATATGCAGAAGGAGGAACAGATACTCTTTCCGATGCTGCTGCGTGACGAGAGTCTGATGGCGCGCGGCCCCATCAGCGTCATGCGCTTTGAACACCAGCAGCACGATGAGGGCCTGGCCAGACTGCGCGGGCTGACCAACGACAACCAGCCACCGGAATATGCGTGCGGCACCTGGCGAACCCTGTACCGCGAACTGGAGATTTTCTGTCAGGAACTGGACCAGCACATCCAGCTGGAGAACGAGGTACTGTTCAACCGCTGAGGTCAGAGCACGAACATGCTCTTGGCACAGACCACCAGCAGCACCGCGTGGACCAGCAGGCTGACGTTCAGCCAGTGCATGCCGCGCTCACCGATATGCCGACCGCGGCGCAGGAAGATCAGCGCCACATAGTGACCTATGATCAGGAAGGCCAGCAGTATCTTCAGCGACAAGAGGATGGTGAAGGTGCTGGACAGCGGATTGGCCAGCAGCGTGCGATAGGGCCAGGCCAGGGTAAGACCGGCGCCGTAGAGCACCAGCGCAACGAAGTGGATGACGTGACGCGCCTGCCGGCCCAACACCGGACCGATCGCCTCCCGTACTGCCGGGGCCAGGCGGCGCGAAGCGGGAGCAAGAATGAGCACCTGGAAGAACAGTGTGCCGATAAAGGCGATGGCCGCCAGCAGGTGCAGTGTTTTGATCGTCAGATAGGTCATGTTTTTCCCGTCGCCGTTGGCCTGGGTGCCATCAGTCGCGCAGTACCGGTGACACCGGGAAAAGCATAACAAGCAATCAGGAGATTTTCATGCAGGAACCTCGCAGCACACTCCCCGCCCTGTTCGCCCTGGGCTTTCGTCCGCTATTTCTGGCCGGGGCGCTGTTTGCGATGCTGGCCGTGCCACTGTGGATTGCCGCCTTTTTCGGTCATATCGAGTTTACACCCGCCGGCGGCAGCCTCGGCTGGCACCGGCATGAAATGGTGTTCGGCTTCGGCATGGCGATTGTTGCCGGCTTTCTGCTGACCGCCATCCAGGCCTGGACCGGGGTGCCGACCATCAGCGGCCTGCCGGTACTGCTGCTGGCCGCTCTGTGGCTGGCGGGCCGGCTGGTCTGGCTGCTGAATGCTCCGCTGTGGTTGCTGGTGCCGGTGGACCTGCTGTTTCTGCCACTGGTGGCGCTGGTCATCGGCCGGCTGCTGTTCAAGGTCCGGCAGACTCGCAACTACCCGGTGCTGGTGATGCTGGTGCTGCTGACCCTGTGCAACCTGCTGGCATTGCTGGGTCTGGCGCAGGATGACTTCGCCCTGCAGCGGCATGGCAGCGTCGCCGCGCTCTGGCTGATCGCCGGATTGATGGGCCTGATCGGTGGTCGGGTGATCCCCTTCTTCACCCAGCGCGGGCTGGATCTGCGCGAGCAGACCGCCGCCCTGCCCCGCCTGGACAACCTGCTGATGGCCGGCAGCGTGTTTGTCGCGCTGTTGATGCTGACCGGCGTGGGCCTGCGGCCCTCACCCTGGCAGGCGCCGATCTACCTGCTGCTGGGTCTGGGGCACCTGCTGCGGCTGCTGCGCTGGCACCACCCGCGCATCTGGACAGTGCCGCTGCTGTGGTCACTGCACCTGTCCTATGCCTGGCTGGCGCTGGCACTGATTGCCATGGCCCTGTGGCACGGAGGCTGGCTGCTGGGCTTCAGTCAGGCCACCCACCTGCTGGCCATCGGCGGCATGGGCGGCATGATCCTGGCGATGATCTCACGGGTCAGCCTCGGCCACACCGGCCGCCCCCTGCAACCGGCGGCGGCAATGAGCCTGGCCTTCATCCTGATCAACCTGGCGGTGCCGCTGCGGGTCTGGCTGACAATCCCCATGCCGCTGACCGGCTACTGGCTGGCAGCGCTGTGCTGGGCAATCGCCTTTGCCCTGTTTGTCTGGCACTACACACCGATCCTGCTGGCGCCGCGGCCGGATGGCCGGCCCGGTTGAGTCAGCTGTAGAAGCGACTGAAGACCTCCACCGGTTCCCGGGGCATGCACAGGGCACTCCCGGGCCGGCCCATCGAGACGAGTCAGAGGCTGATGCGGATCAGAGCAGCTCCTTGCGCAACTGCTCGGGCGACTTTGGCGACAACAATGCCGGCGCTACATCCAGCACTGTCTGTGCCCCCACCACACCCTGCTGATTCAGGCGCCAGGTGGCGCGGGCGTAGGCCACCAGCACCGCAGCGGTGAATTCCGGGTTGCTGCCCAGCTTCAGGGTATATTCCATCACCTGGGTGGTCCCGGCGGCGGAAGTGCCGCTGCGGATCACCACGCCACCATGGGGCATGGCGGTATGATCACGGCGCAGCTCTTCTTCCGTGATGAAGGTGACTGTGGTGTCGTAGTCGGCGAAGTAGTGCGGCATGCTGACGATCGCCTGCTCCACCTCGGCGGCATCCGCCCCGTCAGCCAGCACCACGTAGCATTCACGCTTGTGCTTTTCCCGGGTACTGAGCTCGGGCAGCTCGCCGTTGCGCACCCGTTCGATCGCCTCTTCGGCGGGAATGGTGTACTGCACCCCGGCCTTGACCCCGGGCACCCGGCGCACCGCATCGGAGTGGCCCTGACTCAGACCCTTGCCCCAGAAGGTGTAGGTTGCCCCGACCGGGAGGATGGCTTCGCCGTACAGGCGATTGAGGGAGAACAGGCCCGGATCCCAGCCGACCGACAGCATCGCGGTCTTGCCTGCCGGGCGGGCGGCCTGATCCAGCGCCGCATGGTATTCGGGGATGGTGGCATGGGTATCGAAGCTGTCGACGGTGTTGAACAGCGCCGCCAGGGCGGGACCCTGTTCGGGCAGGTCATTTTTTGAACCGCCGCAGAGGATCAGCACATCGATCTGCTGCTGGAACCGCTCGATATCGTCCAGGGGATGAACCGGTACGCTCGCATCCAGCAACTGGATGCTGGCCGGATCACGCCGGGTGAAGACGCCGACCAGTTGCATATCAGGACTCTGGGCAATGGCCATCTCCACGCCACGTCCAAGATTGCCGTAGCCGGCGATACCAATTCTGATTTTCGATTGCATGGGAAGCCTGTCGTGTCAGTGAGCCATAAAGCCGGGCATTATACAGATTCGCGGCAGCAGGCTCGCGGACACTCAGAGGGTGTGGGCGTAGCGGTTACCATTGCCGACCTGCTGGTAGGCATCGAACACCATGCAGATTCGTGCGATCAGGGGCTTGCCCGCCGGCAGCACCTGGATACCGCGCTCCCCAAGCTGCAGCAGCCCGTCGTCATGCATCTGCTGCAACTGGGCCCGGCAATCGGCGAAGTAGGCGAAGAACTCGATATTGAAGCGTTTTTCGATGTCACTGAATCGCAGGGCGAAACGGCACATCAACTGCTGGATGACGGCACTGCGCAAGCGGTCGTCAGCGGTACAGCGCAGACCCGTGCGCAGCGGCAGCCGGTCCCGTGCCAGACTCTGCTGATACTCCAGCGCATCGCCGGTGTTGCGGCAGCGCAGGTCACCCACCTGACTGATGGCCGCCATGCCGAACCCCAGCAGATCCGTTTGCTCTCCCGGGACATAGCCCTGTAGCCCCCTGCTCATCAGGCCGGTTTCCCGGGCCAGGCTGAGATCGTCATCCGGCAGGGCGAGCTGGCCCATGCCGATATAACGGTAGCCGGCCTGAAGCAGCTGGCACTGACTCCGGGCGTAGATCGCCAGCCGCTCATCACGACTGGGCAGGCGGCTCTCGTCGATATGACGCTGGGAGGCATGCAGCTGGGGCAGGTGCACATAGTTGTGCAATGTCAGCCGATCCGGCTTCATCTCCAGCACCCGTTCCAGGGTATGGGCAAAGGAGTTCCCCGTCTGACCGGGCAAGCCGTACATCAGGTCCATGCTGACCGAGCGGTAGGCCAGTGCGCGCGCCGCATCCATCACCGCCTGGGTCTGTTCCAGGCTCTGCAGGCGGTTCACCGCCCGCTGCACCTCCGGGTCCAGGTCCTGCACACCCAGGCTCACCCGGTTGAATCCCAGCTCGCGCAACAGACCCAGCGTCGACCAGTCGGCCTCCCGCGGGTCGACCTCGACGCTGTAGTCGGCGTTGTCATCCTCGTGCAGATGGAAGTGTCTGCGTATCCGACCCATCAACTCGGTCAGGTCGGCATGCCCGAGAAAGGTCGGCGTACCACCACCCAGATGCAGGCGCTGCACCGGCTGATCACCTTCCAGATGCCGGGAGACCAGCTCCATCTCGCGGTAGAGGGCGGCCAGATAGGGTTGTGCACGACTGCGATCCTTGGTAATCACCCGGGGGCACCAGCAGTAATGACAGGCGTTGGCGCAGAAAGGAATATGGACGTACAGTGACAACGGTCGATCCGGACGACGGTTTTCCCGCAGCGCGGCAAACAGGTCAGTGGCAAGGATACCGTCACTGTATTGGGCAACCGGCGGGTAGGCAGTGTAAAGCGGTCCGGCCTTGTCGTAGCGGCGGATCAGACCCGCATCCCAACTGATTGGATCGGACATGGAAAGCGTGCTCCGGTACATGTCTTGCTGATGGTCCGCAGACTACGCCCTTCACCTGCGTGCCACTTTGACGCATATCAAGAGATGCCCGGATAGTGCTCCGGTCAGCGCCGAGCGCCGCAGAAGCCTTATAATGTGTTCAGGATGCGGCAGAACACGGGGCGTCCCGCCCCCAACTCACCGAAGGAAGAGCAGCCATGGTCTCAACACAGGAACAACGCCAACTGATTCTGAATCATCCGCTGTTTTCCCATTTCGATGAGAAGGCACAGGAGGAACTGCTGGCCGATGCCCAGGTACGGGAGTACCCGCCACAGGGCCTGATCCAGCGCCAGGGCGATCCGGCCGAGCGCTTCTATCTGGTGCAAAGTGGCAAGGTCAAGCTCTACCGCATTTCCGCTGACGGCAAGGAAAAGGTCGTCGAGATCATTACCGCAGGCAACACCTTCGCCGAAGCCATCATGTTCATGCAGCGTTCGGTGTTTCCGGTATGTGCCGAGGCTCTGGAGCCGGTTCGCCTCATAGGCTTTTCCAACAAGCTGATGCTGCGCCATCTGGAGCAGAACCCCCACACCTGTCTGCATCTACTGGGCCACATGAGCGTGCGCCTGCATCAGCGCCTGGACGAGCTGGAGAACCTGACCCTGCAGAATGCAACCCAGCGCCTGGCGCTCTACCTGGTAGGACAGGTTCGCGATCGCGGGACCGACACCGCCGAGATCGAACTGTTACTGCCCAAGAGCCTGATTGCCGCGCGCCTGTCGATCAAGCCGGAAACCTTCTCCCGGGCCATCGCCAATCTGCGTGAGCGAGGGCTGATTGACAGCCGGGCACGGATCATTCGGATACCCAGCATCCAGCGGCTGCTGGACGAGTTCGCCCAGGGCCAGACACCGGCCCCGGAACACCGCGCCGGCATCATTGCCAGCGACAACACCTGAGAGCAGCCCAATGAGATGGCTCTGGCGCAGCATTGCCTCCCTCGCCCTGGGGCTGGGCGCCCTGGGCGTGCTGCTGCCCGGCCTGCCAACCACCCCCTTTCTGCTGCTGGCCGCCTGGGCGGGCGCGCGGGGCTGGCCGCAGATGGAGCAACGCCTGCTGCGTCATCCGAAGTACGGACCGGTAATCATCGACTGGCGCGAGCGCCGGGCGGTACCACGCAAGGCAAAATGGATGGCCAGCGCGCTGATGCTCAGCAGTCTGGTATCGATCTGGCTGCTGCCCGCTCCCATGCTGCTGCGCTGGTTCCTGACGCTGTTTCTGCCCTGCGTGGCGCTATGGCTGTGGAGCCGCCCGAACTCCTGAATCCGGACAGCACCTGCATGGAAAGCCGCCCGACGCCGGCGAGAGTTCGCGGCGGCGCGTCCAGGGTGACGACCCTTCGGGTCAGAGACTCTGCAGAATGGCGTCCAGCGCCTGGGCCGGATCGGCGGCGGAGGTGATCGGCCGGCCGATCACCAGATAGGTACTGCCGTTCTCCATGGCCTGCGCCGGGGTGACGATGCGTTTCTGGTCGTCGGCACTGGCATCGGCCGGGCGAATGCCCGGGGTGACCAGTTGCAGGTCGTCGCCCAGGGTATTGCGCAGCGCCTTGGCCTCCCGCGCCGAACAGACCACGCCATCAAGACCGCACTCCTGGGTCAGGCGTGCCAGGCGCTGGACCTGCACCATGGGCTCGATATCGATGCCCACCTCATGCAGATCCTCCTGCTCGAGACTGGTCAGTACGGTTACCGCCGTCAACAGGGGCCGCTGGCCGACGCGCTTGTCCAGCACCTCCCGACAGGCTTCCATCATGCGCCGGCCGCCACTGGCATGGACGTTGACCATCCACACACCCAGCTCAGCAGCCGAGCGCACCGCCCCGGCCGTGGTGTTGGGGATATCGTGAAACTTGAGATCCAGAAAGACTTCAAATCCCTTGTTCTGCAGCGCCTCCACTACCTGCGGGCCGGCGGCGGTGAACAGCTCCTTGCCGACCTTGACCCGGCAGTGGGTCGGATTCAACCTATCGGCCATGGCCACTGCGGTGGCCGCGTCAGGGAAATCCAGGGCAACAATGATCGGAGTTTGGCAGGGCATTTCGTATTCCTGTTTCAGATAAATCGCTGCGTGCCGGCCTTCGCCAGCTCACGTCCTTTCAATGGGCGTATGGTTGACCAGCCGTGGCAGGTCGGACACTGCCAGTGCAACTGACGGCCGGAGAAACCGCAGGCTTGGCACTGGTACTTGTGCTGATCCACCAGCAGAGCCTCGACGATCCCGCGAAGGATCATCAGATTGGCATAGCCTCTGGGCTCCACACTGCCCTTGTGTAAATCAATCAGATAGAGCAACCCGCTCAGGGAGGGCTGTTGCTGCAGGTGCGCCAGTACATGATCGCTGGCCGCACTGAGCCCCTTTCGCCGGTTCAGTTCATCCGCCTTGGCCAGAACGGTCGCCATCATCGGCGGCTGGCTATTGTCCAGCACCTCATCAAGATATGCCAGCACATCAATGGCCCCGCGCTCGGCCAGCTGGTGCAGCAGTGGCAGCGCCTGGGGTACGAAATCCGGATCATGGGTGGCCAGCCGCTGGAGCCATCTGCGCACCTCGGCATCGCGCCCCTGCGCCGCGTCGAGATCGGCCAGCATCAGCATGGCCCGCACACTCTGCCGATGGACCGCCAGAGCATCCAGCAGTTCGTGCCGTGCCTGTACCACCTCCCCGCGTCGGATGGACTCACGTGCCAGTTCACAGTAGTAGTGTGCCAGCGTGCCCGCGAACTCCTCGCGCTCGCGCAGCAGACGCCGCCCGGTTTCAACGGCCTTCTGCCAGTCCCGCTCCCGCTCGTGGATACGAACCAGATCAGCCAGCGCCTCCGCCCGCAGAGTCGAGCTGTTCTCCACCAGCTCGTTGAGCAGCCGCTCGGCCCGGTGATGCAGGCCTACTGCCAGATAATCCCTGGCCAGTTCGAACTGCACCCGGTCGGCCTGCAGCGCGGTCAGATTAGGCCGCGCCAGCAGGTTTTGGTGTACCTTGATCGCACGCTCCACATCACCCCGCTGGCAGAACAGCTTGCCGATGGCAATATGGGTCTCGACCGTTTCCGGGTTGACCTCAAGTGCCCGGATGAAGGTTTCTATCGCCTCATCCGGCTGCTCGTTGAGCAGGTAGTTGAGACCGATGAAATACTGTTTGTCGATTGCGCTGCCGTGAGGCGCCAGCATGACGCCGACCCGGATGGCCTCGCGGCGCCCAAGGAACCAGCCGATGGCCAGGGCCACTACAAACAAACCGAGGAACAGCAGTTCCTGCATGCCGGTCAGCCTTTGACGGCCTGAGTGCGCAACTTGTCGATTTCCTTGCGGTAACGGTTCAGTTCATTGCTCTGCACCATCAGGCGCAGGCGCAGGCGGGTAGTCATGAGCCAGCCGATGAGAATGCCGAGCAGACTGCCGAGAATGAAGGCAATGACCATGAAGAGGGAGATGGGGAGCTGAGGAGAAGAGAATTCGAGGAACTGCAACGCAATGTTCTGCTGGTTCTCCAGCATGAAATCAATGGTCGACAGTGCCACCAGTAACAGAACGATGATAAGCACCGCGCGCTTGAGCCATTGCATGCAACACCACCCTCATCCATTAAGCATGCCGGAAAGTATAGCGCAGCACCGTGTTTTATTATACCGGGCTCAGGCTGTTTCCAATGACTCGTTAACCCGATCACGGAGTTCCTTGCCCGGCTTGAAGTGCGGTACATACTTGCCTTCAAGGGCAACCGACTCCCCCGTCTTGGGGTTACGGCCGACCCGGGGAGCGCGGTAATGAAGTGAGAAACTGCCGAACCCGCGGATTTCTATACGCTCTCCGGCCGCCAGCGTCGCCGACATGTGTTCCAGCATGGTCTTGATTGCCAGCTCTACATCCTTGGCCGTCAACTGCCCCTGTTGTTGCTCGACTATGCGCTCGATCAACTCAGACTTGGTCATCATTTTCCCTTTTTATTCAAGCGAGTAGGATCCACTTCAAGGGTTGTACCACGCTTGCGCTTAAAGGTTCAAGGCTGAAGATCCGAACACCTTCACGAAGTCAAGCCTCAGGTGCCGTTTTTTATGCGGGCACAAAAAAGGGCGACCGAAGTCGCCCTTTCTTGCATGGAGTCACTCAGGCAATCAGTTGCCCTTGTTTTCCATCTGCTGCTTGATCAGATCACCAATGGTGGTCGGACCGGCGGCCAGCATTTCCTGCTTGCGCAGATCCTGCATGGCTTCCTTCTCGTCCTCGACGTCCTTGGCCTTGATCGACAGGCTGATGACGCGGGTCTTGCGGTCAACACCGATGATCTTGGCTTCGACTTCGTCGCCGACGTTCAGCACGTTGCGCGCATCTTCAACGCGGTCACGGCTGATTTCGGAGGCCTTCAGGGTACCTTCGATGTCGTCACCCAGGGTAACTACCGCACCCTTGGCGTCAACTTCCTTGACGGTACCGGTAACGATGCTGCCTTTCTCGTTCAGGGCAACGAAGTTGGAGAACGGATCGTCTTCCAGCTGCTTGATACCCAGGGAGATGCGCTCACGCTCCGGATCAACGGACAGGATGACGGTTTCCAGCTCGTCGCCCTTCTTGAAGCGGCGTACGGCTTCTTCGCCAGTCTCGTTCCAGGAGATATCGGACAGGTGAACCAGACCGTCGATGCCGCCGTCCAGACCGATGAAGATACCGAAGTCGGTGATGGACTTGATGGAACCGGAGATCTTGTCGCCCTTGTTGAACTTGCTGGAGAACTCTTCCCAGGGGTTCATCTTGCACTGCTTGATACCCAGGGAGATGCGACGACGGTCTTCGTCGATGTCCAGAACCATGACTTCCACTTCGTCGCCAACCTGAACGACCTTGGAAGGATGGATGTTCTTGTTGGTCCAGTCCATTTCGGAAACGTGAACCAGGCCTTCGACACCCTCTTCCAGCTCGGCGAAGCAGCCGTAGTCGGTGAGGTTGGTGACCTTGGCCATGACGCGGGTACCTTCCGGATAACGACCGGTGATCGCGACCCACGGATCTTCGCCCAGCTGCTTCAGACCCAGGGAAACGCGGTTGCGCTCGCGGTCGAACTTCAGCACCTTGACGTCGATCTCGTCGCCAACGTTGACGATCTCGGACGGATGCTTGATGCGCTTCCAGGCCATGTCGGTGATGTGCAGCAGGCCGTCTACGCCGCCCAGGTCAACGAACGCACCGTAGTCGGTGAGGTTCTTGACGATACCCTTGACAACCTGGCCTTCCTGCAGGGTTTCCAGCAGGGCTTCGCGCTCGGCGCTGTTCTCGGCTTCGAGGACGGCACGGCGGGAAACGACAACGTTGTTGCGCTTCTGGTCCAGCTTGATGACCTTGAATTCCAGCTCTTTGTTTTCCAGGTGCGCGGTGTCGCGAACCGGGCGAACATCGACCAGGGAACCCGGCAGGAACGCACGGATGGTGTTGACGTCCACGGTAAAGCCACCTTTGACCTTGCCGTTGATGACACCCTTGACGATTTCTTCTGCGGCGAAAGCTGCTTCGAGGACTTTCCAGGATTCGGCGCGTTTGGCCTTCTCACGGGACAGTTTGGTCTCACCGAAACCGTCTTCGACGGCGTCCAGTGCAACGTGTACCTCATCACCCACGTTGATGGTCAGTTCACCCTGGTCGTCCAGGAACTGCTCACGCGGAATGACACCCTCGGATTTCAGGCCGGCGTGAACGGTGACCCAGTCGGAGTCGATGTCCACAACGATACCGGTGATGATGGAGCCCGGCTCCATATCAAGGGTTTTCAGGCTTTCTTCAAAAAGTTCGGCAAAGCTTTCGCTCATTTGGATTCCTGTAGATATGTAAAAGGCCGCTACCGCCGAGCCGCCAACTTCGCGCGCCCTGCAGCCACGTACCCGCCACGCCACCAGCTTGCGTGGGTTGATTAAAGTAATGCCCCTGACGGTGATGCTGGTTGCCCGACAAAGGACTCGCCTGATCAGCCCAGAAGGTTACGTTTGCGCGCTTCCGCCTGCACTGTCTCAAGTACGTTTTCGATGCTCATGTGCGAGGAATCGATCAGAACCGCATCCTCAGCCGGCCGCAGTGGCGCTACGCTGCGATTCATGTCCCGCTCGTCCCGTGCATTGATCTCATCGAGAAGACCCGCAAGACTAGCAGTTTCGCCCTTTTCCAGCAACTGCCTGTAGCGCCGTTCGGCGCGAATCTCGGGGCTTGCGGTCAGAAAGATCTTCAACTGCGCATCGGGAAAAACCACTGTCCCCATGTCCCGGCCGTCGGCCACCAGTCCGGGCGCCTCGCGGAAGGCCTGCTGGCGGGCCAGCAGCGCCTGACGTACCGCCGGCAGGGCTGCCACACGGGAGGCGCCGGCACCGACGGTTTCGGTCCGAATGCTGCGGCTGACATCGTCGCCCTCAAGCATGATGCGCTGCTCGCCACCCTCGGCATCGGCGATGAACTGCACGTCCAGGTTGGCCGCCAGTTGTACCAGCGCCAGCTCGTCGGCCAGGTCGGTGCCGCGCTTCTGCGCGGCAAAGGCCAGCAGCCGGTACAGGGCGCCGGAGTCCAGCAGGTGCCAGCCCAGACGTGCTGCCAGCATGCCGGACAGGGTGCCCTTGCCCGAGCCGCCGGGCCCGTCAACGGTGATCACGGGGGTGGAGTGATCGCTCACGCGCTGGCCTCCTGACGAAGATTCATACCGACCGAACGGGCCAGGTCGATGAAGCCGGGGAAGGAAGTACCCACGTGGACGCAGTCGGTGATGCGGATATCGGCGGTGGCGCGCAGGGAGGCCACGGCGAAGGACATGGCGATGCGGTGGTCCATGTGGCTGTCGACCGTGGCGCCGCCCATGACGCCGCCCTCGATGATGATCCCGTCCGGGGTCGGCTCTGCCTTGATTCCCAGCTGCTGCAGACCGTCGGCCATGACCTGGATACGATCGGATTCCTTGACCCGAAGTTCCTCGGCGCCGCGCAGCACGGTGCGCCCTTCGGCGCAGGCGGCAGCGATGAACAGCACCGGGAATTCGTCGATCGCCAGGGGCACCTGATCCTCGGGAATCTCGATGCCCTTGAGCGGCGCGTAGCGCACGCGGATGTCGGCCACCGGCTCGCCTCCCACTTCGCGCTCGTTGCTCAGGGTGATATCCGCGCCCATGGCACGCAGGATGTTGATCACACCGACCCGGGTGGGGTTGATGCCCACATGCTCCAGGGTCAGATCCGAGCCTTCGGCAATGCTCGCCGCGACCATGAAGAAGGCCGCCGAGGAGATGTCCGCCGGCACATCGATCCTGCAGGCTGTCAGCTTGTGGCCGGACTCGACGGTCACCCTGCTGCCCTCCACCTTGACCGGATAACCGAAGCCGCGGAGCATGCGCTCGGTGTGATCCCGGGTCGGTGCCGGTTCGGTCACCGAGGTGGCGCCCTCGGCGTACAGGCCCGCCAGCAGCAGGCAGGATTTGACCTGGGCACTGGCCATCGGCATCTGGTAATCCATGCCCTTGAGCCGGCTTTCGCCGCCCTTGATCACCAGCGGCGGACGCCCGCCCTCGGCGGTGTCGATGCTGGCACCCATCTGCCGCAGCGGGTCGGCCACACGCCCCATCGGGCGCTTGCTCAGGGAGGCATCACCGGACAGCTCACTGGTGAACCTCTGTCCGGCCAGCAGGCCGGCCAGAAGTCGCATGGAAGTGCCGGAGTTGCCCAGATAGATGGGCCCCGGGGGAGGCTGCAGACCGTGCAGACCCACGCCATTGATGGTCACCCGACCACGGTGCGGCCCCTCAATGACCACCCCCATGTCGCGGAAGGCCTGCAGGGTCGCCAGGCTGTCCTCGCCCTCGAGGAAGCCCTCGACCTCAGTCACCCCTTCGGCCAGGGAGCCCAGCATGATCGAGCGATGGGAGATGGACTTGTCGCCCGGTACGCGGATACGCCCCTGAACGGTGCCGCCGGGGCTGGCGATGAAATTGATTGATTGAGTCTGCATGGGTTCCATATATGCCCTGCGGGCCAGAATCTTGCTGAAATGCTCACGTGCGGACCGGGCCCGGGTAAACACCCCCAACAGGGTGTTGGCATCCCCCTCCTCGACCGCCGCACGCAAGCGGCTTAAATCACGGGTGAAGGTGTCAAGACTGCGCAGCACCGCATCGCGGTTGGCCAGGAACACATCACGCCACATGACCGGATCGCTGGCAGCGATCCGGGTAAAATCTCGAAAGCCGCCGGCAGCATAGCGGAATATCTCCAGGTTCTCGCTGCGCGAGGCCAGGGTATCGACCAGCGAGAAGGCCAGCAGATGCGGCAGATGACTGGTCGCCGCCAGCACCTCGTCATGGTCTGCCAGCGGCATCTCCTCGACATCGGCGTCCAACAACTGCCAGGCCCGGCGCACCAGAGCCAGGGCGGCCTGGTCGGTATCCTCCAACGGTGTCAGTATGACCTTGTGCCGGCGGAACAGCCCGGCATCCGCGGCTTCCACGCCGCTGCGCTCGGAGCCGGCTATCGGGTGACCGGGCACGAAGCGGGGCGGCACGCGGCCATAGGCCTGACGGACCGCCTCGACCACTGCGGTCTTGGTGCTGCCAGTGTCGGTGATCACCGCCGACCCCAGGTCCAGGGCGGCAAGCTGACGCAGTACCGACTCCATGGCCAGCACCGGTACCGCCAGCAGGATCAGATCAGCGCCCCGTACCGCGTCGACAATGTCTGCGGCCATGCGATCCACCACACCCAGGGATACCGCCAGCTGCTGGGTCTGCGGATCGGGATCGCAGCCGACCACCTCTCGGCAACAACCGGACTCGCGCAGCCCCTTGGCAAAGGAGCCGCCGATGAGGCCGAGCCCGATGACCGCCAGACGGCCTATTGTCGGCTGGGCCGAGGACGATCCGATGATCGACTGGCTCACTGGGCGAGCACCGCGGCCAGCGCTTCGAGGAATCGCTGGTTTTCCTCGCGCAGCCCGATGGAGACGCGCAGGTGATTGGGCATTTCGTAGCCGGCGACCGGGCGTACGATGACACCGGCGCGCAGCAGTCCCTGGTAGACGGGGCCAGCATCGCGCCCCAGGTCCACGGCAATGAAGTTGCCGCGCGAGGGAATCCACTGCAGTCCGAGCTCGTTCAGCCCCTGCTCCAGCTGGCGCATGCCATCGCGATTGAGCTGGCGGCTTTCCGCCAGATAGCTCTCGTCTGCCAGGGCCGCGACCGCTGCGGCCAGGGCCAGGCTGTTGACGTTGAACGGCTGACGCACCCGGTTCAGCACATCTGCCACCTGCGGGTGGCTGATGCAGTAACCGACCCGCAGGGCTGCCAGACCGTAGGCCTTGGACAGGGTGCGGCAGACGATCAGGTTGGGATAGCGCTCGATGTAATCGAAGCCGTTCAGCGCCTCGCCGGGCTCGACGTATTCGGTATAGGCTTCATCCAGCACAACCAGCACATGCTCCGGCACGCTGGCCATGAACGCCTCGAACTCCGCCCGCTCGAACCAGGTGCCGGTCGGGTTGTTGGGGTTGGCGATGAACACCAGCCGGGTCGCCGGGGTGATGGCCGCAGCCATGGCCGGCAGGTCATGACCCCAGTTGCGCGCCGGCACCTGGACCGCAGTAGCGCCCACCGCCTGGGTCACTATCGGGTAGACGGCGAAGGCGTGCTGACTGAACACCACCTCAACACCGGGCATGGCGAAGGCTCGACCTATCAGCTCGAGCACATCATTGGAGCCGTTGCCCAGGGTGATACGCGACAGCTCGAAGCCGAAGCGCTCGGACAGCGCCTGCTTGAGGGTAAAACCGTTGCCATCGGGATAACGGGTCAGCTCCGGCAGGGCCCGCTGCACCGCCTGAAGGACCGAGGGAGCCGGCCCCAGAGGGTTCTCGTTACTGGCCAGCTTTACGATGCTGGCCGGGTCCAGACCGAACTCCCGGGCCAGCTCTTCCACCGGCTTGCCGGGCACATAGGGCGACAGCTTCTGCACGCCCGGCAGCGCCAAACTCAGAAAATCACAACTCATGTCCAAGCCTCAAGCTTCAGGCGGCAGGCCCCAAGCATCGCCTTTCGCCGGACGCTTGCGGCCTGCTGCGACAGTTTCAAAGTACTGCTTTGGGGTAGGAACCGAGAATCTTCAGCCCTACCGACTCATCGCGAATCTTTTCCAGTGCATCCTTGACCAGCGGATCATGCTGATGGCCGAGGAAGTCGATGAAGAACACGTAGGTCCACTTGCCACTGCGCGAGGGACGGGTCTCGATGCGCGTCAGGTCCACGCCGTTGTCGTGGAACGGCTGCAGCAGATGATGCAGCGCGCCCGGACGGTTGCTCATGGACACGATCACCGAGGTCTTGTCATCGCCGGTCGGCGGCACTTCCTGATTGCCGATGATCAGGAAACGCGTGGAGTTGTCCGGGCGGTCCTCGATCTTCTCGGCAATCCGGGTCAGCCCGTAGAGTTCGCAGGCCATGTCGCCGGCGATGGCCGCCGAATTCCACTCGCTCTGCACCCGGCGCGCCGCATCCGCATTGCTGGCCACCGCCACCCGCTCGATGTTGGGGTAGTGGGCATCCAGCCACTTGCGGCACTGCGCCAGGGACTGGGCATGGGAGTAGACCCGGGAAATCTTGTCCACCCGGGTGTTCTCGCCCACCAGCAGATGGTGGTGAATGCGCAGCTCCACCTCGCCGCAGATGACCAGGTCATGCTCAAGGAAGCTGTCCAGGGTGTGGTTGATCGCACCCTCGGTGGAATTCTCCACCGGCACCACGCCGAAATGCATGGCGCCGGCCGCCACCTCGCGGAAGATCTCATCGATGGCCGCCATCGGCAGGCTCTTCACCGAGTGACCGAAATGCTTGAGCGCCGCGGCCTGGGTGAAGGTACCCTCGGGCCCCAGATAGGCCACACGCAGCGGCTCTTCCAGTGCCAGGCAGGCAGACATGATCTCGCGGAACAGCCGGGCAACCTCTTCGTTGTCCAGCGGCCCCTTGTTCAGCTCCATGATGCGCTTGAGTACCTGGGCCTCGCGCTCGGGGCGGTAGAACACCGGCTGCTCGCCCTCGGCCAGGGTCTTCTGCTTCACCTCGGCCACCACCTGGGCACAGCGGGCACGCTCGCTGATCAGCTCCAGAACCTTCTCGTCGATGGCGTCGATCCGGTTACGCAGGGCCTTGAGTTGGGCTTCTTCTGACATCGCTGATCAACCGTGCTGTTTTTCGAATTCGGCCATGTAGGCCACCAGCGCATCCACCGCCGCCTCGGGCACGGCATTGTAGATGGAGGCACGCATGCCACCCACCGAGCGATGCCCCTTGAGGTTGAGCAGGCCGCGTTCTTCGGCACCGGCCAGGAACGCCTTGTCCAGACGGTCGTCGGCCAGACGGAAAGGCACGTTCATCCAGGAGCGGTCGGCGACATTGATCGGGTTGGTGTACAGCTCGCTGGCATCGATCGCGGCGTACAGCTTGCGCTGCTTGGCGTCGTTGATGCGCTGAATCGCCTCCAGCCCACCCTGCTCCCTGAGCCACTGGAAGATCAGCCCGGACAGGTACCAGGCGAAGGTCGGCGGGGTGTTGTACATGGAGCCATTGGCGGCGGCCACGCTGTAATCGAGCATGGTCGGGCACTTGCTGTGGGCCTTGCCGAGCAGGTCCTCGCGGATGATGACCACCACCAGGCCACTGGGGCCGATGTTCTTCTGCGCGCCGGCGTAGATCAGGCCGAAACGCGATACATCCAGCGGACGGGACAGTATGGTGGAGGACATGTCCGCCACCAGCGGCTTGTCACCCACCTCGGGAATCCAGTTGAACTCCAGGCCGCCGATGGTTTCGTTCGGGGTGTAGTGCACATAGGCGGCATCGGCCGACAGCTGCCACTCGTTCTGCCCGGGGATGGCGAAGTAATCGTAGCCCTTGGCCGAGGCCGCGACGTTGACGTGACCGTAACGGGAGGCCTCCTCGATGGCCTTGCGCGACCAGATGCCGGTGTCGATGTAGTCGGCACTGCCGCCCTCGCCCAGCAGATTCAGCGGGATCTGCGCGAACTGCTGACTGGCGCCACCCTGCAGGAACAGCACCTTGTAGTCCGACGGGACGGCGAGCAGGTCGCGCAGGTCCTGTTCGGCCCGCTCGGCGATACCCACGAACTCGTCACTGCGGTGGCTCATTTCCATGACCGACAGGCCCTTGCCCTGCCAGTCCAGCAGCTCAGCCTGGGCTGTCTGCAATACGGCTTCCGGCAACGCTGCCGGGCCAGCACAGAAATTGAACACGCGTTTGCTCACCTTGACCTCTACTCTTCTGCGTCTGTGGTTCCGGTACTGCCTTCGGCTGCACCGGCGTCGGTATCGCCCATCTCTTCATCATCGCCTTCCTCGTCATCGGAAGGCTCCTGCACCCGCTCAAGACCCACCAGCTTCTCGCCGTTGGACAGCTTGATCAGGGTCACGCCCTGGGTGTTGCGGGACAGGCTTGAGACCTCGGACACCCGGGTACGCACCAGAGTACCCTGATCCGAGATCAGCATGATTTCCTCGCCGTCGACCACCTGTACCGCGCCGACCAGCGGACCATTGCGTTCGTTGGTGATCATGGCGATGACGCCCTGGCCACCCCGCTTGTACTGCGGGAAGTCCTCCACCGGCGTACGCTTGCCGTAACCGTTTTCGGAGGCGGTCAGAATCTGCGTACCCTCCTCGGCAATCAGCATGGACACCAGTCGCTGCCCGTCGGCCAGGCGCATGCCGCGCACGCCGCGCGCGGTACGGCCCATCGGCCGGACGTCGGACTCCTCGAAACGGGTCACCTTGCCGCCGTCGGAGAACAGCATGACCTGCTTGCTGCCATCGGTCAGGGCAGCGCCGATCAGGATGTCGCCCTCGTCCAGATCCAGCGCGATCAGACCAACACTGCGCTGACGACTGAACTGCGGCAGCGGGGTCTTCTTCACGGTGCCGTTGGCGGTGGCCATGAACACGTACCAGCCCTCGGTGTACTCCTCCACCGGCAGCATGGCGGTGATGAACTCGCCCTCTTCCAGCGGCAGCAGGTTGACCAGCGGCCGGCCGCGGGCGGTACGCGAGGCCTCGGGAATCTCGTAGGTCTTGAGCCAGTACACCTTGCCCTTGCTGGAAAACAGCATCAGCGTGGTGTGACTGTTGGCCACCAGCAGGTGGGATACGTAATCCTCGTCCTTTACCCCGGTCGCGGCCTTGCCGCGACCGCCACGGCGCTGGGCCTGGTAGTCGGCCAGCGGCTGGCTCTTGGCATAACCGCCGTGGGAAATGGTCACCACGCGGTCTTCCTCGGTGATCAGATCGGCCACACTCAGATCCATGCGCGAAGCCACGATCTCGGTGCGGCGCTCATCGCCGTAGCTGTCACGGATCTGCTCCAGCTCCTCGACGATGACTTCCATCAGGCGCACCTCGCTGTTGAGGATGCGCAGCAGCTCGCCGATCTGAACCAGGATCTCCTGATACTCGGTCAGCAGCTTCTCGTGTTCCAGACCGGTCAGGCGGTGCAGGCGCAGATCAAGGATGGCCTGGGCCTGTTCCGGAGACAGGTAGTACTTGCCGTCACGCAGACCGTACTGCTCGGGCAGCTCATCGGGACGGCAGGATTCGGCACCGGCACGCTCGACCATCTCCATCACGCTGCCCGGCTCCCAGGCGGTCGCCAGCAGGCGCTCGCGGGCTTCGGCCGGGGACGGCGAAGCCTTGATCAGCTCGATCACCGGATCGATGTTGGACAGGGCCACCGCCTGGCCTTCGAGGATATGGCCGCGCTCGCGGGCCTTGCGCAGTTCGTAGACGGTGCGGCGGGTCACCACCTCGCGGCGGTGGCGGATGAAGGCGTCCAGCAGCTCCTTCAGGTTGAGGATGCGCGGCTGGCCGTCCAGCAGACCCACCACGTTGATGCCGAACACGCTCTGCATCTGGGTCTGGGCATAGAGGTTGTTGAGCACCACCTCGGCCACTTCGCCACGGCGCAGTTCGATCACCACGCGCATGCCGTCCTTGTCGGACTCGTCACGCAGCTCGCTGATGCCCTCGAGTTTCTTTTCCTTGACCAGCTCGGCGATGCGCTCGATCAGCCTGGCCTTGTTCACCTGGTACGGCAGCTCGTTGATGATGATCTGCTGCCGGCCGCCGACCTTGTCGATATCCTCGATCTCGCAGCGGGCACGCACGTAAATGCGGCCACGGCCGGTGCGGTAGGCCTCGACGATACCGGCACGGCCATTGATGATGCCGGCGGTGGGGAAGTCCGGGCCGGGAATGTGCTCCATCAGCTCGTCGATGGTGATATCCGGATTGGCGATCATCGCCAGACAGCCGTTGATCACCTCGGTGAGGTTGTGCGGCGGGATGTTGGTCGCCATGCCCACCGCAATACCGCTGGAACCGTTGACCAGCAGGTTGGGGATACGGGTCGGCAGCACCTCGGGAATCTGCAGGGAGCCGTCGTAGTTGTCGACCCAGTCGACGGTTTCCTTGTCCAGGTCCGCCAGCAGCTCATGGGTCAGCCTGGTCATGCGGATTTCGGTGTAACGCATGGCTGCCGCGCTGTCACCGTCCACCGAACCGAAGTTGCCCTGACCGTCCACCAGCAGGTAGCGCAGGGAGAACGGCTGGGCCATGCGCACTATGGTGTCGTAGACCGCCAAGTCACCGTGGGGGTGGTATTTACCGATCACGTCACCGACCACACGGGCAGACTTGAGATAGGGCTTGTTCCAGTCGTTCTTCAGCTCGCTCATGGCGAACAGCACCCGGCGGTGCACCGGCTTGAGTCCGTCGCGCACATCCGGCAGCGCCCGTCCCACGATCACGCTCATCGCGTAGTCGAGGTACGACTGCTTCATCTCATCTTCAATATTGACTGGAAGGATCTCTCTGGCCAGCTCACCCATGAAACGGCATTCCTTTTATTGTCGGCCACCGCGGGGGTGACCATGCGTACACAACGCGGAACGAGGCCCTGTCGGGTCCGGATCAAAGCGCCAAATGATACCACACCCCATGACCCGACGGGAGTTGCCCGACAATCCCGTGCTCGGCATCACAGGCGATCGACGACATTATTCAGTGCAGCCGCAGCGGACTCAGCAACTCGGCGATTCGGCTGGCATCGGGACGCTCGACCACCCCGCGCTCGGTTACCAGCACATCGATGAGCTCCGCCGGGGTGACATCCAGTTGCAACCGCCCATCGCGCTGCAGCAGCGCATCCTCGGGCTCGATCTCATCCGCATCCTCCAGCTCCGCATCGAACGCGGAGCTGGGCGCAACCACCATGAAACGCAGCCCATGGTGCATGGCCAGCACCGCCAGCGCATAGGTGCCCAGATCGCTGATCACATCACCGTTGGCGGCAACGCGCTGGGCACCCACCACCACCCAGTGCAGATTGTCGCCCTTCATCAGCTGGCCGGCTGCAGCGAGTACCTGAGCACTGACCGGCACCCCATCCTGCTCCAGCGCCCAGCGCGCCAGGCGCAACGCCCCGGCATCCTGATCCGCACACAGATGGAGATGCTCCATCAGTCCCGCCCCATGGGCGGCACGGACCAGCTCCAGCAGCCCACGCAGACTGCCGCCGGCCAGATTGCCGGGCATCGCCAGCAATCGCTGCGACTGACTGGCATGACGCTTGAGGACCTGCAGCCCCAGCTGGCCCATGCTGCGCGCCGCCTCCCGATCACTCAGATGCAGATCCATGGCCAGCTGCGCCAGCAGCTCCGGCACATCCGCTCCGCTGGAAGGCAGACGCTGCAGCCGATCGGTCACGACGCCCAGCACCCAGCCCAGCTGAGCCGATGCCGGTGACGACCCGGCCAGCAGCGTCAGATCAGGTTTCAGTGCCGCCAGCCAGTCAGCGCTCCGACCGATACGGCGCGCCGCCAGGGCGATACCGTAGGCCGCCACCACGCCGGCGGCCGCACCCGGGACCACGCCCTGGACGATGGCGTCTGCCACCTCATCCGCATCCCAACATTCCACCCACACCCGGGCCTCGGGAAGACTCCGATGATCGAGCAGGCGCAGATGATTGGTGTGCCATTCCAGTGCCGATGCGGCCGGCGGCACCTGATCCCGGGAAGGAAACTGCATGGGGGACTCCAGCGAAAACGCCATTATACCCCCAGCGCCTCGGCGCGTGCGCAAATGTCACTGCCCCAGCCCGGGAGCAGAGGGTATACTGCCGAAAGCCGTCCGCAACCCGGGCGGCCCGCGACACGGCAGGTCAATAACAGATATCAGCCCCGCGGGGGCCGGCTAATTCAATGAGGGGATTGAAATGACGCTTAACGTCGATCGTGCGGAAGTTGCCAAATTCGAAGCACTGGCCAGCCGCTGGTGGGACCGTGAGAGCGAATTCAAGCCACTGCACGAGATCAACCCGCTGCGTACCAACTGGATTGACGACAAGGCATCACTGGCCGGCAAGGAAGTCCTGGACGTCGGCTGCGGCGGAGGCATTCTCAGCGAAGCCATGGCCCAGCGTGGCGCCAATGTCACCGGTATCGACATGGGCGAAGCGCCACTGGCGGTTGCCCGTCTGCATCAGCTCGAGTCCGGAGTGCAGGTGGACTACCAGCAGTGCACCGCCGAGGAAATGGCCGAACTCCACCCCGGGCGCTTCGATGTAGTGACCTGCATGGAGATGCTCGAGCACGTCCCCGATCCGGCCTCTGTCATCCGCGCCTGCGCCACCCTGGTCAAGCCGGGCGGCCACGTGTTCTTCTCCACCATCAACCGCAACCCGAAAGCCTTCGCCTTTGCCATTGTCGGTGCAGAATACCTGCTGCGCATGCTGCCGCGCGGCACCCACGAATATGCCAAGTTCATCCGCCCGGCCGAATTGAGCCGCTGGGCTCGGGAAGCGGACCTGGATACCCGGGACATCATCGGCCTGACCTACAACCCGCTGCTGCGCCACTACAAGCTCGCCCCGGACGTGGACGTCAACTACATGATCCACTGCCAGCGCGGTCAGTGACCATGCTCCAGGCAGTACTTTTCGACCTGGACGGCACACTGCTGGATACGGTCGAGGACTTTCTCGCGATCATCCACAGCATGCGCGAGCAACGCGGCATGCCGGAAGCACCGCTGCACCTGATCCGCTCCACGGTCTCCGATGGCTCCGCCGGCATGCTCTGCGCCGCCTTTTCCATCACCCCGGAGCATGCGCAGTTCGCCGAGCTCAGGGACGAGTTTCTGGAGCGCTACCAGCAGGACATTGCCCGCCACACCCGCCCCTTTCCGGGTATTGTCGAGCTGCTCGACTGGCTCGACGCCGAGCAGCTGCCCTGGGGCGTGGTAACCAACAAGATGAGCCGGTTCAGCATCCCGCTGCTCGAAGCGGTGGGTCTGGCCGGGCGCTGCGCCAGCCTGGTGTGCCCCGATCAGGTCAGCCGGGGCAAGCCGCACCCCGAGCCCCTGCTCAAGGCCTGTGCCAAGATGGGTGTGGATCCGGCACGCAGTGTCTACGTCGGTGATCACCTGCGGGACATCCAGGCCGGGCACGCTGCCGGCATGCGCACGGTCGCAGCGCTCTATGGCTATCTTCCCCCCGGGGATGATCCGTTACACTGGAACGCCGATTTCACCATCAGGAACGCCGCTGCCCTGCGCCCCTGGCTGG
Source organism: Halopseudomonas sp. Lyrl_26 (assembly GCF_051948695.1). Lineage (NCBI taxonomy): Bacteria > Pseudomonadati > Pseudomonadota > Gammaproteobacteria > Pseudomonadales > Pseudomonadaceae > Halopseudomonas > Halopseudomonas sp. Lyrl_26. The sequence continues at coordinate 227,436 of NZ_JAYJLH010000001.1, read as the reverse complement.
AGCAGCTGAAACAACAGGAGTCTTCCCATGTTTGATTACCAGGCCTCACCGGATCTGCTGCAGGGACGTGTCATTCTGGTCACCGGCGCCGGCGACGGCATCGGTCGCGCCTGCGCCCTGGCCTGTGCCGCCCACGGCGCCACCGTGGTGCTGCTGGGCCGCACCCTGGCCAAGCTGGAGGCGGTGTACGACGAAATAGAGAAAGCCGGGTATCCGCAGCCGGCGATCTGTCCGCTGAATCTGGAGACGGCGGCAGAGAAGGATTACAACGACCTGGCCGACCAGCTGTTCGATACCTTCGGCAAGCTCGACGGCCTGGTCCACAATGCTGCGCAGCTTGGCCCGCGTACCCTGCTCGATCAGGTCAAGAACGAGGACTGGCTCAGGCTGATGCAGGTCAACGTCAACGCGCCCTTCGCCCTGACCAAGGCGATGATGCCGCTGCTGCGCGCTGCGCCGGATGCCTCGGTGATTTTCGTGTCCTCCAGCGTCGGCCGCCGGGCACGGGCCTACTGGGGCCCCTATGCGGTCAGCAAGTTCGCCCTGGAAGGGCTGATGCAGGTGCTGGCCGATGAGCAGGAAGGTACCAGCGAGATTCGGGTCAACAGCATCAATCCCGGCGCGACCCGCACTGCGATGCGCAAGGCGGCCTACCCCGCCGAGGAGCCGGAGAAGAACCCCGAACCGGCGGATATCATGCCGGCCTTCCTGTACCTGCTGGGCCCCGACAGCCGGAAGGTCAACGGCCAGGCGCTGGACGCGCGGGGCTGAAATGACAGGCCCCGGCGAACCGGGGCCTCAGATCGATCAGCGGCGCCGATCCCTGTCCCTGGGCTTGCTCTGGCGTACCGAGCGCGCCTGGTGCATGGAGGGCTTGCGCGACTGGCGCTTCTGCCTTTCCTTCTCCGCCACGCTGACTTCGGGCAGACGCACCGGCGGCAGTCCGACTTCGGCGCTGAGCACATCCAGCTCCTGCTGGTTCATCTCACGCCAGCGCCCCACCGGCACCTCCGCGCCCAGGAACACCGGCCCGAAACGTACCCGCTTGAGACGGTTGACCCGCACGCCCTGGGATTCCCACAGGCGTCGCACTTCGCGGTTGCGGCCCTCCAGCAGACAGACATGGAACCAGCGGTTGATACCCTCGCCACCGGAACTGACGATGTCGGTGAAGCGCGCCGGCCCGTCCTCGAGCATGACGCCCTCCTTGAGCCGCTCGATCATCTCCTCGTCCACCTCGCCCATCACGCGGACCGCGTACTCGCGGTCCATCTGCCAGGACGGATGCATCAGCCGGTTCGCCAGCTCGCCATCAGTGGTGAACAGCAGCAACCCGGTGGTGTTGATATCCAGTCGTCCGACATTGACCCAGCGCCCCTGCTTGAGCCGCGGCAGCTGGTCGAACACGGTCGGGCGCCCTTCGGGGTCGTCACGGGTGCACACCTCGCCCTCGGGCTTGTTGTAGATCAGCACCCGGCGTACCACTTCGGTGTTGAGGTCACGCTTGAGCGGGCGGCCATCGACGGCGATCTGGTCGAGGCTGTCCACGCGACAACCCAGACGTGCCGGTTCACCGTTGACGGTTACCCGACCGGCGGAGATCCACTCCTCGACCTGGCGGCGGGAACCCAGCCCCATGCGGGCCAGGACTTTCTGCAGTTTTTCCCCGGCGGCAGGCACGTCTTCCTGCAGTTCGGGATTGATGGGTTGGTCTGTCATGGGCACCTCCCGGTGTGTTTGCGACTGAAATGAACGGATGGGTGCGCAGAATAGCACCCTGCCCGCGCAGCAGCCAGCGGGATCTACTGCTCGTCCGGATCCTCGGGCTCGACATCCATCCCCGGTGGCGGCAGGTCGGCAAAATCGGTCTTGAGGCCGGTCTCCATTGCATTGAGTTCTTCGAGCAGGGTATGGAAGTCGGTGCCGGTCTCCACCTCCTCCTCGCCACTGTCGGCCGGCGGCCAGGCAGGCTGCGTGCCGTCAGGTGCCTGCTCATCGGCCAGCGGCGGGTGCTCCAGCACCTCGCTGGGTTCACGCAGCTCCGCCAGTGGCGGCAGCTCGGCCAGACTGGTCAGATTGAAGTAGTCGAGAAACTGCCGGGTGGTAGCGTACATGGCCGGTCGGCCCGGCACCTCCCTATGGCCGACCACCCGTACCCATTCCCGATCCAGCAGCGTGCGGATGATCTGGCTGCTCACCGCCACGCCCCGCACTTCCTCGATCTCGCCCCGGGTTACAGGCTGGCGATAGGCGATCAGCGCCAGGGTCTCCAGCAGTGCCCGGGAGTAGCGCTGCGGCCGCTCCTCCCAGAGCCGACCGACCCACTCGGCATAATCACTGCGCACCTGCAGACGCCAGCCACCGGCCACCTCGCGCAACTCCACCGCCCGGTCGGCATACTCCTCCTGCAAACGGGTCAGCGCGCTGCGCAGCTCCTGCGCCGAGGGCGTCAGGTGCTCGTCGAAGAGTTCACGCATGCGCTCCAGGCTCAGCGGCTTGCCCGCCGCCTGCAGCACCGCCTCGAGAATCCGTTCAAGCGCTGGCTGTGACATCTGTCCTTACCTTGACGTGAATGGGTGCAAAGGGCTCGCTCTGCACCAGATCGACCAGTTGTTCCTTGATCAGCTCGAGCACCGCCATGAAGGTCACCACCACTCCGAGCCGCCCCTCCTCGGGAGTGAAGAGGCCGCTGAAGGGCACGAACTGGCCGCCCTTGAGCCGCTCCAGTACCTGTGTCATGCGCTCTCGGGTCGACAGTGTCTCGCGACTGATCTGATGACTTTCGAACATGTCCGCCCGACGCAGCACCTCGGCGAGCGACAGCAACAGCTCCTCCATGCTCACCGGCGGATGGGCGGTCCGCGCCTGCAGGGCCGGCGGCGCAGCGCTGGCCAGGGCGATATCCCGACCCACTCGCGGCAGCTCGTCCAGCTGCTCGGCGGCCTGGCGGAAACGTTCGTATTCCTGCAGCCGCCGGATCAGCTCCGCCCGGGGGTCCTCTTCCTCGTCACCCTGGGTCTCCTGGCGTGGCAGCAGCATGCGCGACTTGATCTCCGCCAGCATGGCCGCCATCACCAGGTATTCGGCGGCCAGCTCCAGGCGCACGGCCTTCATCAGCTCCACGTAACCCATGTACTGGTGTGTGATCTGGGCAACGGGGATGTCGAGGATATCCAGGTTCTGCCGGCGTATCAGATACAGCAGCAGATCCAGGGGCCCTTCGAAGGCATCAAGAAAGACCTCCAGCGCCTGGGGCGGTATGTACAGATCCTGGGGCAGTTCGGTAAGCGGCTGGCCGTTGACGATGGCCAGCGGCAGCTCATGCTGCACCGGAGCCGGAGCAACCGGCGGCGCCGCTGGCGGGGCAGCGGCGGACGGTTGCTCCGGCTCGCGAGTGCTCATCAGCCGCGGCGGTAGCTCAGGCCCATAGCCTGGCGCACTTCGTTGAGGGTATCACGGGCCGCATCACGGGCGCGCTCGGCACCTTCGTTGAGGATCAGGCGCACCGCATCCGGATTGCCTTCGTACTCCACGGCCCGCTGCTGGATCGGGCCCAGTTCAGCGCAGATAGCGTCGATCACCGGCTTCTTGCAGTCCAGACAGCCGATGCCGGCGCTGCGGCAGCCCTGATTGACCCAGTCGTGGGTGGCCTGATCGGTGTACACCAGGTGCAGCTGATAGACCGGGCACTTGTCCGGATCACCCGCATCGGTGCGCCGCACACGGGCCGGATCGGTCGGCATGCGACGCACCTTCTCGCTCACTTCGTCGGTGGTGTCGCGCAGCGTGATGGTATTGCCATAGGATTTGGACATCTTCTGCCCATCCAGCCCCGGCATCTTCGAGGCCGGGGTCAGCAGCGCCTGCGGCTCGGGCAGGATGACCTTGCCACCGCCTTCCAGGTAACCGAACAGGCGTTCCTTGTCACCCAGGGTGATGTTCTGCTGCTCCTGCAACAGCGCTCGAGCCGTTTCCAGGGCCTCGGCATCGCCCTGCTCCTGGTACGCGGCGCGCAGGTTGCTGTAGAGCTTGGCAGCCTTCTTGCCCATCTTCTGGATTGCCGCACGGGCCTTGTCCTCGAACCCCGGCTCCTTGCCATACAGATGGTTGAAGCGGCGCGCCAGCTCCCGGGTAATCTCCACGTGGGACAGCTGATCGGCGCCCACCGGCACCAGGCCGGCGCGGTAGATCAGGATATCCGCACTCATCAGCAGCGGGTAACCGAGGAAACCGTAGGTGGCCAGATCCAGCTCGCGCAGTTTTTCCTGCTGATCCTTGTAGGTCGGCACCCGCTCCAGCCAGCTGAGCGGGGTGGACATGCCCAGCAGCAGACTGAGTTCGGCGTGTTCCGGCACCTGTGACTGGATGAACAGGGTCGCGGAGGTGCCACTGACGCCGGCTGCCAGCCAGTCGATCATCATGTCCCAGACGTTCTGTTCGATGTCCTGCGGGTTTTCGTAGAGGGTGGTCAGAGCGTGCCAGTCGGCGGCAAAGAAGAAGCACTCGTACTCATGCTGCAGCTTCACCCAGTTCTTCAGCACACCGTGATAATGACCAAGATGCAGGCGTCCGGTAGGACGCATGCCGGATACGACCCGGTGCCGGGATTCAACGGAACTCAAGGGATACTCCTGATTGTCTGGTAGTTCATAGGGGTTGGCAGTCGTCGGTTAGTTGCCGGCCACCGACGCTCTGGTCGGCGGCCGGCGTGGCTTCAGTCACGGCTTGCACCGAAGGGCTCGGGATCGCCGAGACCGATGCGGCGCACCTCAGTCTCGCCATTGAGCAGCGCCACCACAGTGGTCGGCTCGATGGCGCAGGCGCCGCCGTCAATGATCAGATCCACATGCTTGTCCAGCCGGTCGCGGATATCCTCCGGATCGGTCAGCGGCAGGTCCTCGCCGGGCAGCATCAGGGTGACGCTCATCAGCGGCTCGCCCAGGGCCTCGAGCAGCGCTTGGGTAATGCGGTGACCGGGTATCCGCAGGCCTATGGTGCGCCGTTTGGGGTGCAGCAGCCGCCGGGGCACTTCGGTGGTGGCGTGCAGAATGAAGGTATAGGGCCCCGGAGTGTTGTTCTTCAATGCGCGGAAGGTGGCATTGTCCACCTTCGCGTAGACCCCCAGCTCGGAGAGGTCGCGGCACACCAGCGTGAAGTTGTGCTTGTCGTCCAGCTGCCGCAGCCGCCGAATGCGCTCCAGCGCGTTCTTGTCGCCGAGATGACAGCCCAGTGCATAGGCCGAGTCGGTCGGATAGGCGATCACCCCGCCCGCACGGATGATCTCAACCGCCTGGCTGATCAGCCGCGGCTGGGGGTTGTCCGGGTGGATCTGAAAATATTGGCTCACGGCAGTAATCTCGCGTTGTTTAGCAGGAGTTTAGGATTTATTGAGCATGCATCACAACCGCATCGGTAAATTGGTTGTCGGTCCACAGCGGCTGGCAGTCGCTCGGCAGGGGCGTCATGGCCCCCAGGGCCATCCACGGGGCTGCCGGATGGTGGAAATCACTGCCGACACTGGCCAGGAATCCGAACTCGATGCTCAGCCGGCCCAGCAACCCGACCTGCTCCGGGGCCTGCTTGCCATTGACCACCTCCAGACCGCGCCCGCCGGCCTCGGCGAAGTCGCGCAGCAGGCGCCGCAGCCGGGCCCGGGTGAAGCCGTAATGCCAGGGGTGCGCCAGCACCGCAACCCCGCCTGCCCCACGCAGCTGCTGCACCGCCTCGGCCAGGGTCGGCCAGTGCTGCTTGATATCCCCCAGCTTGCCGGCCCCCAGCCACTTGCGGAAAGCCTCGCCCTGATCACGGACATGGCCGGCCTGCACCATCCAGTCAGCAAAGTGCGGCCGCGCCGGTGGGCTGTCGGGGTCGCCCCCAGCGGCGCGCTGGGCAGCCAGCGCGCCCTCCAGGGCGCCGGGCATGCGCTTGGCGGCCAATCGCTCGGCAATCTGTTCGGCCCGGCGCCAGCGCCCCTGGCGCACCTGCCCCAGGGCGTCCTGCAACCCCGGTGCGGCAGGGTCGAAGCCATAGCCCAGCACGTGCACGGTATGGCCCTGCCACTGGGCCGAGAGTTCAACGCCACTGACCCACGCCATGCCCAGCCGGGCAGCGGCGTCACGGGCCTCATCCAGACCGTCCACGCAGTCGTGGTCGGTCAGAGCGACCAGGTCGACACCGGCCTCGGCCGCCCGGGCCATCAGCTCGGCCGGCGCCAGGGCACCATCCGACGCGGTACTGTGCATATGAAGATCAACCAACACGCCTGTCTCCGGTCATCCGGCAAGAGAATTCGGCTATTATGCCGCCTGGGCGCTGACAACACCTAACCGAATCGCATAACGTAGGCGCCAGGACCCGCTTCACCGATCAGGAGAACCCATGTTCTACGCCATCATCGCCAGCGATGCGCCTGGCTCACTCCAGGCCCGACTGGCCGCCCGACCGGCGCATCTGGAGCGCCTGCAGCAGCTGCAGGATGCCGGCCGCCTGCTGCTGGCCGGCCCCCACCCCGCGGTGGACGCCAACGACCCCGGGGAAGCCGGGTTCACCGGCAGTCTGGTAGTCGCCGAGTTTGCCTCCCTGGAGGAAGCACGCGCCTGGGCCGATGCCGACCCCTATGTCAGCGCCGGGGTGTATTCGCAGGTCGTGGTAAAACCTTTCAAACGCGTACTGCCAGCCTGATGACCGGAGAATCCACATGTCCAGCCGCCCCCTGATCCTCGCTCTGCTGGCCACACTCTGGCTTCCCCAGACCGGCATTGCGCAGTCTGCCGACACGCCCGCCGATGAGTCTGCCATCGAACAGCAGACCGAACAGGACATAGGCACCCTTCAGGCCGAGCTGGCCCGGATCGAAGCCGAGCGCCAGCGCCTGGCTGACCAGCTGGCAGGCGGCGGCAATGACAACGCTGCGCAGATCGAGCAGTTGAGTACGCAGAACATAGCCCTGCGTGACCGTCTGGCGGTCATGGAGGAACTGGTTGACACCCAGCGCAGCGAAGAACAACGCAAATGGTTCACGGTCGGCGGTGCCACTGTGGCGCTCAGCCTGCTGGCCGGCTGGCTGCTGGGCCGTCTGGGTGGTGGTCGCAAACGCAATATGTGGTTGAATTGAAACAGCATATCCTGATGATCGACGACGACCGGGAACTCTGCGATCTGCTGGGTTCCTGGCTCGAGGCGGAGGGTTTCAGCCTGACCGCCGTACATGACGGCGCCGCGGGCCTGGAGGCAGCGCTCAACGGTGACTATGGTGCCATAGTGCTGGACATGATGTTGCCCGGCATGAATGGCCTCGAGGTGCTGCGCGCCCTGCGTCAGAGCTGCAACACGCCGCTGCTGATGCTCAGTGCCCGCGGCGAGCCGGTGGACCGCATCCTCGGTCTGGAGCTGGGCGCCGACGACTATCTGGCCAAGCCCGCCGACCCGAGGGAACTGGTGGCCCGCCTGCGAGCACTGCTGCGCCGCTCCGCCGCAGGCAGCGATGCGCCGGTACTGCAAGTCGGCGATCTGCGCATGGACACCGCCAGCCTGATGTGCTGGCAGGATGACGAGCTGCTGCCCCTGACCCAGACCGAGGCGCTGATCCTCAGGACCCTGCTGGAGCACGCCGGCCAGCTGGTTGATCGCCAGTCCCTGTCCCGGCAGGCACTGGGCAAGCCGCTGGGCCCCTATGACCGCAGCCTGGACATGCATATCAGCAATCTGCGACGCAAGCTCGGCAGTTTTGCCGACGGGCGCAACCGCATACAGTCGATCCGCGGGCGCGGCTATCTGTATGGCTGATGCCGTTTCCGGACGCCGCGGCAATGACTTTACACAGCCTTTACCCAACACTGGCGCTGGCTGACACTGGCATCCCTAGACTGTCAATCACTGGCCGGATTCCCCGGTCGTCATAACGGGAGCAAGTCCATGAAACCTATTCTGATTGCCGGTCTCTTCACCCTGACTACCGCCCTGGCCACCAGCACACTGGCCGCCACCGAGGCGCCGGGCAAGCATCACCAGCGCCATATGGAGCGCATGGCAAGCGAACTGCAACTGACCGAACAGCAGCAGGAACAATTGCGTGACATCCACCAGCAGCAGCGCGAACAGATGCGCACCCTGCGCGAACAGCGCCAGGAGCAGGTCAACGCGGTACTGACCGAGGAGCAGCGCAGCAAACTGCAGGAACTGCGCGAGCAGCGCCGCGAAGAGATGCGCAAGCACATGCAGGAGCGTCGCCAGGGCCGTGGCGCCGAGCGCGACGCCGACACTAACTGACTCCGGGAGTAACCCCGCCCATGCGGCTGTTCTGGAAGGTCTTCGCCGTTCTCTGGTTGGCCACCCTGCTGGTGGGTGGTTCGGGCTTCCTGATCAGCCGCGCCCTGCAGCAGGACTGGCTCCTGCTGCAGTTCCATCCGCAGCTGCGCGATTTCAGCTCGCAGCTGGTTGGCGTCTATGAGGAGCAGGGCCCGGCTGCCGCGCAGCAGTGGCTGGAGCAGCAGCTGCAGCAGTACCGTCTGCGCGCCGAGCTGTTCAATGACCAGGGCCAGCGACTGCTGCAGGGCACCCTGCCCACCCTGCCCCGGCGCGAGGCCAGCGACGAAGCCTCCCCCCCGCGACCGCGCTATGGCCGCCTGTTCCAGCTGGCCTGGGATTCCGATCAGGCGTCCTACCAGTTGCTGTTGCACATACCCGGCCCCGAGCTGTTCCGCTGGCAGCGCACACCCTTTGCCATGCTGACCAATATCACCATCGCCATGCTGGTGCTGGCCGCACTGAGTCTACTGCTCAGCCGCTACCTGACGGCTCCCCTGCGCCAGCTCGGCGCTGCCGCCGAGGATCTGGCCGAGGGCCGCTTCGATGCCACCGCCCTGGCCCGGACCGGACGCCGTCGGGACGAGATAGGCCAGCTGTCGCGCCAGTTCCAGAACATGGCAGACAGGGTGCAGAGCCTGCTCAACAGTCAGACCCAGCTGATGCGAGACATATCCCATGAGCTGCGCTCGCCGCTGGCGCGGCTGCGTATCGGACTGGCGCTGGGACAGAAGCAGGGGCTGAGCGCGGACAATCCTCTCTGGGAGCGCCTGGACCGCGAATGCAGCCGCCTTGACAGTCTGATCGGGGATATTCTGACCCTCAGCCGACTCGATGCGCGGGACATCCCGCCCGTGCCCTTCGAACTGGACAGTCTGGTTGCCGACACCCTGGAGGATGCCCGTTTCGTTGCCGGTGATCGGCAGCTCAGGCTGGAAGGTGCCACCGGCGGCACCCTGTACGGCTGGTCGGACCAGCTGGCCAGCGCCGTGGACAATCTGCTGCGCAATGCCCTGCGCTTTTCCCCGGCAGGAGGAGAAGTGATGGTCAGGCTGGAGGCCACTGGCCGTGATTATCAGGTGGAAATCAGCGATCAGGGTCCCGGGGTTCCCGAGGAGTGGCTGTCGCGCCTCGGTGAGCCCTTCGCCCGGGTACCCGGCCAGCCCGCCGACTCAGGCCATGGTCTGGGGCTGGCCATCGCCCGGCGGGCGGTGGCCAGACACGGTGGCACGCTGGATTTCAGTCTGACCGATACAGGTGGTCTGCGCGCCCGCATCAGCCTGCCCCGCCATGCTCAGTTGTCGGGCCAGCGCTGGAAGAAGTCCCGCGAATCGAGCAGCGGCACCGGCTTGGGCTCCCCAAGAGGCTGACCGACATAGAGGAAGGCAACGATGCTTTCCTCGGCGCTGAGCCCCAGACCCTCACGTATCACCGGATCCCGGGCCGGATCACCCGTGCGCCACACCGCCCCCAATCCCAGCGCATGGGCTGCCAGCAGCATGTTGCCCACCGCCACGGCACAGGACATTTCCTGCTCCTGAGCCGGCACCTTGGGGTGCGCCCTTGGACTGCAGATGGCAACAATGATCATGGGCGCACGCAGCGGCAGCTTGCGTGCACGTTGCACCTCCTCGGCAGAGGGGTCTCCACAGCGTGCCAGCGCCGCTGCATGGAAGAGTTCGCCCAGCCGCTCCAGATCCGCCCCCTCCAGCACCAGAAAACGCCAGGGCCGCAGCCAGGCATGATCCGGTGCACGCAGGGCGGCCCGGAACATGGCCTCCTGTTGCTCTGCGGTCGGTGCCGGACCGGTCAGCCTTGGCATGGAAACACGGTTGTGCAAAGCACTCAATGCATTCATTATCAGACCAACTCCAGAAACATGAGTTGGGAATCATAGCAAACCCCCGGCAACGACCGGCGGGCAGGATCCAGTAACAAACCCATAACAACAAAGGAGAACATCCATGTCCGATACCAGCATCCAGCAGCCCGCCGCCAGCCGCGAGTTCCGCTCCTTTGCCGAGTTCTATCCGTTCTACCTCAGCGAACACAGCAATGATGTGAGCCGCCGCCTGCACTACGTCGGCAGTCTGCTGGTCCTGACGATACTGGCCTGGGCCCTCATCAGCGCCAACTTCTGGCTGCTGCTGGCACTGCCCGTGGCCGGCTACGGGTTTGCCTGGGTAGGCCACTTCTTCTTCGAGAAGAACCGTCCGGCGACCTTCAAGTACCCGCTGTACAGCTTCATGGGTGACTGGGTCATGCTGCGCGACGCGCTGACCGGGCGTATCCGCTTCTGATGCGCCCCCTGCAGCACGGGGCGGTACTTTTCCCGGTGATACATGCGTACTATGATCGGTCCGGCGTCCGGTCCGATCAGGGTATGTCCCAGAGATCAGGCCGGCAAACGCCAAGGCCAGGGAACGACTGATCATGAATCTGGATACTCGAACGCAACCGGTTCGCCCACCGCTGGAGGGCTACTACTCCCGGGTCATGGCCTATCTGTGCGTGGCCCTGGTATTTGCCGCGCTGGCCCGGGAGCAGGGACTGACCCCGATAACCGGTGGCGCGGTCCTCTACGCCCTGATCTACCCCCATCTCATGCGCCTGATCGCCCGCTGGCGCAACAAGGGGCAGCGCAGCCAGTTCAATCTGGTGCTGCTCGCGCTGGATGCCGTGCACACCGGGGTGTTCATCACCCTGTGCCAGTTCAGCATGGTCCCCAGTCTGGTGTTCCTGCTGCTGATCAGCTTCACCGCCATCATCATCGGCGGGCCGCTGTATCTGTTTTCCGCCCTTCTGCTGGCAATGACCGGTACCATGCTGTCCGCCGCGCTGCTGACGCCGGAGCCGCAGTTTGCCAGCAGCCCGCTGCTGGCGTTCTGCAGTCTGGCGGGAGGCGGGATCTTCACCGTGGTGATGGCCATGTTCATCTATCGTCAGGGCCGCCATCTGGAACAGGCACAGGAGGTGATCAGCGCTGAACAGGAAAAGGCTGCCACCCTGGCCAGCAATCTGGCCAAGTATCTGTCACCCCAGGTCTGGGAATCCATCTTCTCCGGCAACCAGAAGGTCACCCTGGAAACCCGACGCAAGAAACTCACGGTGTTCTTCTCCGACATCCGCGGCTTCACCGAGCTGGCCGAAGAGATGGAAGCCGAAGCACTGACCGACCTGCTCAACAACTATCTGAACGAGATGTCCCGCATCGCCCTGCAATACGGCGGCACCATCGACAAGTTCATCGGTGACAGCATGATGGTGTTCTTCGGCGACCCGGTCAGCCGCGGCGCCAAGCAGGACGCCGAAGCGGCCGTATCCATGGCCATCGCCATGCGCAAGCACATGAAGGTGCTGCGCCAGCAATGGCGCAGCCAGGGCATCACCAAGCCGCTGGAGATCCGTATGGGTCTGAGCACCGGCTACTGTACCGTCGGCAACTTCGGCGCCGACATGCGCATGGACTACACCATCATCGGCCGCGAGGTGAACCTGGCCAGCCGTCTGGAAAGCGCCGCCGAGGCCGGGGAGATTCTGATCTCCCACGAAACCTGGTCGCTGACCAAGGATCTGGTCATGTGCCGGGACAAGGGCCAGCTGAACGTCAAGGGCTTCAGCCGGCCGATGCAGATCTATCAGGTGGTCGGTCTGCGCCGGGATCTGGGGGCCGCCCCCACCTTCGTCGAGCACGAGCTGCCGGGATTCTCCATGTACCTGGACACCAACGGCATTCGCAACTACGACAAGGACGAGATCGTCAAGGCCCTGGAGCTGGCCGCGCGCAAGCTGCGCGACAAGGTCATCATCTGAGCACTCGCCGGCGGGTGCCGGCGCTGAAACAACTCCCCCGGGCCGGCGGGTGCACCCCGGGTCTCCTGCCCCGTATACTATGGCGCAATCCGTTCGCCCTCTTTGTCACTCTTCAGGCCGTACCATGTTCAGATCCGCGCTCATTCTGTTGCTCCTGCTGTTGTGCCTGCCGAGTCTGGCCGATACCACCACCGCCAGCGAACCCCGCACCGGCCTGGTACTGTCCGGCGGAGGCGCCCGCGGCCTGGCCCATATCGGCGTGCTCAAGCAGATCGAGAAGATGGACATCCAGATTCACGCCATCGCCGGCACCAGCATGGGCGCGGTGATCGGCGGTCTGTACGCCGCCGGCTACAGCGCCGAGGAACTGGAACGCATCGCCCTGGAAATGGACTGGCCGGCAGCCCTGAGCGACTCACCCCAGCGCGAGGACATTCCCTACCGCCGCAAGCAGGACGACCGGGACTTCCTGGTCAAGCAGCGGCTGTCCTTCAAGGACGGCAAGCTGAGTTTCCCGCTGGGCCTGCTGCAGGGCCAGAACCTGGGCCTGGTTCTGGAGAGCCTGCTGGTCCATACCAACGACATAGACGACTTCGACCGGCTGCCCATTCCCTTCCGCGCCGTGGCCACCGACATTGCCACCGGCGACGCCGTGGTGTTTGATCGAGGCCACCTTCCCCAGGCCATTCGGGCCAGCATCGCCCTGCCCGGCTTCTTTGCCCCGGTGACCGTCGACGGGCGCATGCTGGTAGACGGCGTGCTGTCGAAGAACCTGCCGGTGGACGTGGCCCGCCAGATGGGCGTGGACCGGGTAATAGTGGTGGACATCGCCACTCCGCTGAAGCCGGCGGAGCAGATGACCACCATTCTCGACGTTATGGACCAGACCACCACCCTGCTGACCCGACACAACACCCAGGAGCAGCTGGCCACACTGACCGGTACGGACATGCTGCTGCAGCCGGAACTGGGCGACATCGCCTTCAGCAGCTTTGCCGAGGCGGAGGAGGCCATAGCTGCCGGGGAACAGAGCCTGCTGCAATCGCCCCTGCTGCACGCCTATTCCTCACCCCGGGATGACCGCACCGGGGGCAACCTGGCCCGTGCCCGCCCCCACCGCCAGCCGATCATCCATGACATCCGGGTGATCAACAGCGGCAAGGTCGCCGACGAGGTAGTACGCAGCATGGTGCGCCAGCAGCTGGGTGAGCCGCTGAACCCCGACCACCTGGCCAAGGACATGGGCACCATCTACGGCACCGACTACTTCAGTCAGGTCAATTACGAGATAGTGCATGAGGGCGAGCGCAATACCCTGCTGATCCGCACCCATGGTCGCCAGACCGGCACCGACTACCTGCGCCTGGGGCTGAACCTGTCCGACGATTTCGAGGGAGGCAGCCGCTTCACCATAGGCGCGAGCTTCCGGGTCAATGGCGTCAACCCGCTGGGCGCCGAGTGGCTGACCCGACTGCAGCTGGGCGAGCACCAGCAGCTGTACAGCGAGTTCTACCAGCCGCTGGACTACGGCTCGCGCTACTTCATCGCACCCTTCATCGACGCCGAAGCGCGCAATGTGGAAGTGATCCTGGACAACGACCCGGTGGCCGATTATCGCCAGCAGCGCTACGGTGCGGGGATCAACGTGGGTCGGCAGATAGCCAATAATGGTGAGGTGCGCTTCGGCATCTCCCGCTACGACGGCGAGGCGGAGATCCGGGTGGGCGATCAGGATCAGCCGACCCTGAAATTCAACGAGGCCTTCTACACCCTGCAGGTCGATCGCGATACCCTGGACAACGTCAACTTCCCCCGCTCCGGTGATTCGGCACGCTTGATGTGGCGACAGTCGGAGCCCAGCCTGGGTGCCGATGAGCGCTACCAGCAGGTCGAGCTGCGCGCCAGCCGGGCCTTCGCCAGCGGTCCGCACAGCTTGCAACTGGGCGCCTCCATCGGGCGTACGGATGATGACGTGGATGTAGCCCAGAGCAGTTTCATCCTGGGCGGGCTGGGCAAGTTCTCCGGGTTCCGGGAAAACGCCCTGGCCGGCCAGAATTACAATCTGGCCCGGGCCGTGTACTACCGCCGGCTCAACCCCAGCAGCATGCCGCTGACCATTCCCATGTATCTGGGTGGCACCCTGGAGTACGGGCGTATCTACAACCGCGGAGCCAATGAGCTGGATACCGGCTACATGGGCGCCGCCAGCCTGCTGCTGGGCATGGACACCTTCCTCGGGCCGCTGTTTCTGGGCATAGGCGCCAACGAGGAAGGCGAGCGGGCGCTGTACATGAACCTGGGGCAGACCTTCTGAGTCCGCCCCGGCTCAGCCGCTGATCTCCAGCACCAGGGCCGCCCGGATGCAGTGCAGCACGCCCTCCTCCACCGGCTCATCCAGTTCCCGGGCCACCGCGCGCACCCCCGGAAGGTCATCCTCGGCCTCGTTCAGGAACAGATCCTGGATGCGCTCCAGCTGCCCCGGCGGCAGGTCCACCGCATGGTGCAGCTCCAGCTGGCCGGTACTGATGGCCTGGGCCAGCTTCAGATAGACCTGTTTTATCGGCATGCCGGTCTGCGCGGCAATCTGCGCCGGCTCCATGCCGGCCAGCGCCAGGGCCTGAACCTCCTGGGCCTGGTGCACCGGCGGGACAGCATCCCCGCCCTCGCCATCGGCCAGCAGCACCTGCAGGAAGTCCGCACCGTATCGCTCCAGCTTGTGCGCACCTATACCGCTGACCTGGGCCATGTCCTGCATGGTGGTGGGACGCAGACGCAGCATGTCGACCAGGGTGGAGTCGGCGAATACCACATAGGGCGGAACGCCATGGGCCTCGGCCAGGCGCTTGCGCAGCGCCCGCAGCTGCTCCCAGAGGGCACGATCGGCCTCGGCAATCACCGGCTTGTCGCCTCCGCGGGCCGGCAGCGGTGCGGTTCTGGCGATATCCCGGCGCAGGGCCAGGGTCTGCTCGCCACGCAGCAGCGGACGGCAGCTCTCAGAGAGTCTGAGGCTGCCGAAGCCGTCCAGATCGATCTCCACCAGCCCGCGGGCGATCAACTGACGGAATACCGAACGCCACTCCTGCTCGCTCAGCTGCTTGCCGATCCCGTAGGTGGACAGGTGCTGGTGTCCGGCGCTGCGGATCTTCTCGTTATCCCGTCCCAGCAGTATGTCCACCAGATGTCCCACTCCATAGCGCTGTCCGCTGCGGTAGATGGCGGACAGGGCCATGCGGGCGGCCTCGCTGCCGTCCCAGGTGTCCGCCGGTTCCAGGCAGTTGTCACAGTGCCCGCAGGGCTCTTCCAGGGTTTCACCGAAATAGCCCAGCAGCGACTGCCGCCGGCAGCCGGTAAGCTCACACAATGCCAGCATGGCGTCGAGCTTGTGCCGCTCGATGCGCTTGTGTCGCTCATCACCCTCGGAGCTGGCCATGATCTGGTTGAGCAGCAGCACGTCCTGCAGCCCGTAGGCCATCCAGGCGTCGGCCGGCAGCCCGTCACGTCCGGCACGACCGGTTTCCTGATAATAGGCCTCGATGCTCTTGGGCAGGTCCAGATGCGCCACGAAACGCACGTTGGATTTGTCGATACCCATGCCGAAGGCGATGGTCGCCACCATGATCAGCCCCTCCTCGTTGAGGAAGCGCCGCTGGTGGGTGGCCCTCAGCTCCGGCGGCAGCCCCGCGTGATAGGGCAAGGCCGGCCAGCCCTGCTCGCTCAGCCACTGGGCGGTGTCCTCCACCTTCTTGCGCGACAGGCAGTAGACGATACCGGCATTGCCGCGCTGGTCCCTGAGAAAGGCCAGCAGCTGCTGGCGCGGGCGGTCCTTGGGCACGATGCGATAGAAGATGTTGGGCCGGTCAAAGCCGGAGATGAAGCGCCTGGCGTGCTCCAGGCGAAGTCGCTGGGCAATCTCCTCCCGGGTACGTTCATCGGCCGTGGCGGTCAGCGCCATGCGCGGCACGCCGGGGAACAGCTCGGCCAGTTGCCCCAGCTGCAGATACTCGGGGCGGAAGTCATGCCCCCACTGGGATACGCAATGGGCCTCGTCGATGGCGAACAGGGCAATGTCCAGACTCTGCAGGAACTGCAGGGTGCGGGGCTTGAGCAGGCGCTCCGGGGCCAGATAGAGAAAGTCCATGTCACCCCGACGCAGGCGCTCGGCGATATCCCGCCGACTCTGCTCGTCCAGGGTCGAGTTCAGCGCCGCCGCCCGCAGCCCCAGCTCGTTGAGAGTGGCCACCTGATCGTCCATCAGCGCGATCAGCGGCGACACCACCACCGTCAGCCCGGGGCGCAGCAGGCCGGGGATCTGGTAGCACAGGGACTTGCCACCGCCGGTGGGCATCAGGACCAGGGCATCACCGCCGCAGGCAACCTGATCGATGATATCGGCCTGCTGTCCGCGAAACTCGCCATAACCGAAAATATCCCGCAGTTTCTGTAAGGCTTGCTCGCGCATGGTTCTCCTTGCATGATTGCACTCGGGCAGCCGGTTGAGACCGGCATGAAAGGGGCGAGTATATCAGCCCAGGCGGGGTTCGCCCGGACACACTGCCGGTTTGCCAATGCTTTGGCAAAACGCCCGGCAGATGCGTACAATGCGACCCATTATCCATGATGAGGTGTGCCATGTCCTTTGCCGACCAACTCGAGCGCCTGCAGCAGTTCCTTGATGCCGACGACCTGCACGATGAAGCCCTCGATTATCTAGCCGGGCATGGTTACCTGACCGCCCTGTCCATCGCCCCGGTTGAAGTGCCGGAACAGGAGTGGATGTTCGAGCTGTTCGCCGAGGAGCCCCGCTACGTTGACGAGGCCCAGAAGGCCGATATCGAGTCCGCCCTGCGCGAGCTCAAGGAGCAGATCGCCCGGACCCTGGCCAGTGACGAGGATCTGGAGCCGCCGTGTGAACTCTCCCTGGGTGACGAGCCGGACCTGTCGGATCTGCGCAGCTGGTGCGTGGGCTTTCTGGAAGGGGTATTCCTGCGCGAGGAAGACTGGTTCCGTCAGGACGAGGAAACCGTCAGCGAGCTGCTGCTGCCGATCATGGTCGGCTCCGGCCTGTTCGAGGATCAGCCCGAGTTCGCCGAGATCGCCCAGGACGAGGAAATGGTACAGGACATGCTGGACCACATCCCCGACGTGCTGACCCAGCTCTACCTGCTGTTCCAGGCCCCCGAAGAGAAGGGCCGCCCGGCCCTGCTCGACCCGCGCCACTGAGTCCGAGAAGCCCCCGCCCTGGCGGGGGTTTTTCTCAGCCCGCCTCCACCCAGCGCTGCAACAGCGGCAGTATCCGCTCCGCCGGCTGATAGCCGTTGGCGAGCAGCGCCAGCATGCCGTTGCGCTGTGCCAGCAGCGTGGGGAACCCACTGATCCCCAGATCCGCCACCCAGTTGAAATCCGCTGCGGTTGCCGTCACCGCCTGTTCGGCGATGAAGGCCCTGTGAAAGCGCTGCCGGTTGTAGCCCACCTGCTCGGCCAGCTCGATGAGGATCTGGCACTGCGTCACATCCCGGGCCTGGGTGTAGAAGGCAGCCTGAATGGCCCTGGCCAGCGGCCAGACGCACTGTGGATCCAGCTCCCGGGCCACCACCAGCGCACGGCAGGCCGGCTCGGTGTTGTAGATGAAACCGTCCGGCAGGGCATCGGGCGTCAAAAGCGGCTGACCGCTGCTCCGGCCTACCGCCTGCCAGTGCTCGCCGAGCGTGCGACGGGTGGCTTCGGACAGCGGATCGGTGACGCCGGGGCGCAGCCCGCCGACCACCAGATGCAACGGCAACTGTGGGTGAGCTGCCTGCAGCGCATCGATCACCGGGGCGAAGCCCCAGCACCAGGAACACATGGGATCCATTATGTAGATCAGGCGCTGGGACATGCGCTGCTCTCCGGCCTAACGGGCGCTGGGGCTGGCCAGTTCCGGTGCCAGGCCTATGGGATGAGGCTGATTGCGCCGCTTGGCCAGCTCGATCTGCCGCTGACGCTCCTCCGCCCGGCGCCGGGTCTTCTCCGGCAGGCTGTCATAGCAATGCGGGCAACTGACGCCCTGCTCGTACTGCGGGGAAGCCATGTCCTCGGCTGATACCGGATGCCGGCAGGCATGGCACTGGTCGAAGGTGCCCGGCGCCAGGTCATGGCGTACGGTGACCCGGTTGTCGAACACGAAGCACTCGCCTCGCCACTTGCTCTGCTCGGCGGGCACTTCCTCCAGATACTTGAGAATGCCGCCCTTGAGGTGGTAGACCTCCTCGAATCCTTCTTTGAGCATGAAGCTGGACGCCTTCTCGCAGCGGATGCCGCCGGTGCAGAACATGGCGACCTTCTTGTGCTTCTGCGGATCGAACTGCTGACGCACGTACTCGGGGAATTCCCTGAAGGTCCTGGTCTGCGGATCAATAGCCCCTTCAAAGGTGCCTATGGACACCTCATAGTCGTTGCGGGTGTCGATCAGCAGCACCTCAGGATCACTGATCAGGTCATTCCAGTCCCTGGGCTCGACATAGGTACCCACCCGCTCGTTGGGGCTGATACCGGGAATGCCCATGGTGACGATTTCCTTCTTCAGCTTGACCTTGGTGCGGTAGAAGGGCATCTCGTCACAGAAGGACTCCTTCCAGTCCAGATCCGCCAGACGCGGATCACGGCGCAGCCACTCCAGCAGCGCGCTGGTACCTTCGCGGGTGCCGGCAACGGTGCCGTTGATGCCTTCCAGGGCCAGCAGCAGGGTGCCCCTGACCCCATGCTGGTTCATGGTATCGAGCAGCGGCTCGCGCAGGGATTGAAAGTCTTCCAGGGTGACGAACTTGTACAGCGCCACCACGACAATATTGGACATGCATACCTCGTTGTTCAGTAGACGCCCGCGTAAAGGGCATACCTTGAAAGAGCGCAGTGCTGCGCGGTGGCGATTCTAGCAGGAAATACCCGGCGGCGAGGTACCGCCGGGCAAACGGTCAATGGTCGGCCTTGCTGCCGCCCATGCAGGCCGGCGAATCCGGTGCGGCGCTGCGCGCCTGCCATTCGGCCGGGCTGTAGGTGTGCAGGGCCAGGGCATGGATCTGCTGCATCAGGTCGCCAAGGGTGCGGTAAACGGCCTGGTGGCGCTTGACCGCATTGAGCCCCTCGAACTCCTGGCTGACGATCACCAGCTTGAAGTGGGATTCCGAACCCGGCGGCACGGCGTGCATGTGACTCTCGTTGAGCAGTTCCATATGCACCGGCGCCAGGCTCTGCAGCGCTCGTTCCAGGGCGGCTTGGGTAGTAGTCATGGGCAGTTCTCCGGAAAGCTGAGGCAATGCCCCGCATTGTACCCTGCGTTCACCCGTCGGTCGGCCCCAGCTGGTGCAGTTCCAGCTCGCGCCCCATCTCCTCGATCAGCTGTTCCAGCTGCGGCGCCAGCACCTCCTCGACCCGCTCCCGGGCGATGGCCATGGAGCCCCGGGTCAGCTCCGGCAGGTGCTCGAGCAGCTTGCTGCCGACCTCCGACTCATAGAATCGGGCCAGTTCCTCGAACTCCTGCTCGGAAAAGACCGGCAGATACAGCTCGATCAGCTCGTCGCGGATCGCTTCCCAGGCCAGCTGCCTGTCCAGCAGCGTTCTGGCACGCTCCCGGTACTTGCACAGCAGGGTCTCGTGCTGCATGGAGCCGCCCAGCTGGGCAAAGCGAGCGACCAGCAGCTGGTCGGTCTGCACATAGAGGGGCGCGGTCATGCTCTGGGCCCTGGCCAGCTTGAGAAAACGCTCGGCGGCTGCCCGGTGACCGGCCTCGGAGGCCAGCGCCACGGATGACATCGACAGGCAGCAGAGCAGCAACAGGCAGAGCAGGCGCATGACGAAAGGTCCAGTGAAGGTCGAGCTAACTATACTGGCAGCTTGGAACGCCATTCTCCAGTTACAGGCCAACACGATGAAGACACGTATCGAATCAGACAGCATGGGCAACATCGAAGTCCCGGCAGATCGCTACTGGGGCGCCCAGACCCAGCGCTCGCTGCAGCATTTTGCGATCGGCGAAGAGCGCATGCCGCTCCCGGTCGTGCATGCCCTGGCACTGATCAAGAAGGCCGCCGCCCTGACCAACGGCGAGCTCGGCAATCTGGACAGCGCCCTCGTGGAACTCATCACCCGGGCCGCGGATGAGGTGTTGACCGGCCATCTCGACGAACACTTCCCTCTCGCGGTATGGCAGACCGGCAGCGGCACCCAGAGCAACATGAACGTCAACGAGGTACTGGCCAACCGTGCCAACGAACTGGCCGGCCAGCCCCTGGGGGGCAAGACGCCGGTACATCCCAATGACCACGTCAACCGTTCACAGAGTTCCAACGATACCTTCCCCAGCGCCATGCATGTAGCGGCGGTAATTCAGGTAGACCAGCAATTGTTGCCCGCCGTCAGCGAACTGCGCGACAGCCTCGAGGCGCAGGCTCGTCGCCACGCGCAGCTGATCAAGATCGGTCGTACCCACCTGATGGACGCCACCCCGGTGACCTTCGGCCAGGAGCTGTCCGCCTTTGTCGCCCAGCTGGACATGGGCATCGCCGCGCTGCGCCAGGCGCTGCCGGCGGTCTGCGCCCTGGCCCAGGGCGGTACAGCGGTGGGAACCGGCCTCAACACCCCCGCCGGTTTTGCCGAACGGCTGGCGGATAAGCTCAGGACGCTGACCGGCCTGCCCTTCACCTCGGCGAGCAACAAGTTCGCCGCGCTCAGTGGGCATGAGCCGCTGGTCCAGCTGCATGGAGCCTGTCGTCAACTGGCAGTCACCCTGATGAAGCTGGCCAATGACCTGCGCCTGCTCGGCAGCGGCCCGCGCGCCGGACTGGCTGAAGTGCGCCTGCCGGCCAACGAGCCGGGCAGCTCGATCATGCCGGGCAAGGTCAATCCCACCCAGTGCGAGGCCCTGTCGATGATCGCCTGTCAGGTGCTGGGCAATGATGTCAGCCTGGGGGTGGCCGCCAGCCAGGGCCAGCTGCAGCTGAATGTGTACAAGCCGGTCATCATACATACCCTGCTGCAGTCCGTGCGGCTGCTGGCCGATGGTTGCCGGAGCTTCCGCGAGCACTGCGTGCAGGGGCTGCAGCCCGATGCCCAACGCATGCGTGAACACTTGGACAACAGTCTGATGCTGGTGACGGCCCTGAATCCGGTCATCGGCTACGACCGGGCGGCGGAGATCGCCAAGAAGGCCTATGCCGAGGGACTGTCCCTGCGCGAGGCAGCCCTGGCGCTGGGCTATCTGGATGCGGCCAGCTTCGATCAGGCGGTGCGTCCCGAATCCATGCTCGGCAACCCGGACCCGCTCAGCGATTGACCCCTTGCCGCAGGCGCCGGGTCCGCCACTGATGCAGCAGCGCCGGCGCCAGGGCGATGAGCGCCGAGCCCGACACCACCAGCAGGGCCCCCAGATAGGCCAGGCTGTTGAGCAGCTCGGGCTGGATAACGGTAGGCCAGAGTGCGGAGCCCAGGCCAACCAGGGCGAAGGTGAACAATGGCGTGGTGGCCACGGTGGCGCCAACCCGGGAGGCTTCCCAGTGCACCAGTGCTTCGGCAAAGGCGCCGTAGGCCACCAGGGTGTTCAGGCAGCAGCCCAGCAGCATCCACAACTGCAGCGCGTCGAGCTCCAGGATCTGGCTGGGTGTCACCAGCGGCAGCATCAGTACCGCGCAGGCCAGATAGATCACCAGCATGATGCTGACCGACGACCAGACGGTCAGCAGCTGCTTCTGGGCCAGCCCGTACAACGCCCAGGCGAAGGCCGCCGCCAGGGTAATGAGAATGCCGAGGGTGTAGTCGGTGAGCTGGGTGAAGAGCTCCTCCAGCCGCTGATTGAAGAACAGCACGAAGCCCAGCAGCAGTATTGCCAGACCCGCCAGTTGCCCGATACCGAAGCGCTCTCCGAATACCAGCATGCTGCCGAACATCAGCATGATGGGCGCCAACTGGATCATCAGCTGCATGGTGCCGGGGGTCAGGCGATCCAGCCCCTGAACATAAAGCACATAGTTGCAGCCCAGCCCCAGCACCGCGACCGCCAGCAACCAGCGGTTTGCCGGGGACAGCGACCGCAGGGATGGCAGCTGGCCACGGACGCCGAGCCAGATCAGCAGCACCACCCCCGAGGACAGCATGCGATACCAGGAGACAGTCGCTGCATCCATGCCCTGCAGCACCTGCTTGAGCATGATCGGCAGCACGCCCCAGAGCAGAGTGGTGGTCAACGCCAACAGGAATCCGTACAACCAGCGACCGGATGTGACATGCATGGGGATTTCTCGATTCGAAGAGGAAAGGCAGCGTCCATTGTAAGGTCCGGGGCAAGGACTTAACAGCCGCGGAAGTATCAGTCGCTTCGCGACAAGCGCCTTCGGCCATGTAGCCAAATGGTCTAAAAGACGCTCGCCGGCTTCTGGAATAGTATGAAAAGCGGGCGATACTACAAATGGACGTTGTGAGGAAAACGCGCACAACGGATATTCGGACCCATGCTCGCCGCCTGCGGATTGACTGGATTCGTCCGTACCGGGCCTGCGATCAGAACAATAAAAGGTGTGTCCATGAAATATTCCATTCAGGCGAAATTGCCGAGCGTTGCGCTGATCTTTCTGGCGACCTGGTTGCTGCTGATCCTGCCCAATATGGGCTGAGGCTTTTCCGGTTACAATGGCGCGCCCCAGTGTGCGCCGGAGTAACCGTGAATACGCCCCCCTTTGCCCAGCTGAGCTGGTCGGAAGACGGTCAGCCCTTTTCCACCCGCTTCGATGATGTGTACTTCTCCCGGGAGTCCGGGCTGGCGGAAACCCGCCATGTGTTCCTGCAGCACAATGATCTGTCCCGACGCTGGCGCGCCCTGCCCCCCGGAACCCGATTCTGCATCGGTGAAACCGGCTTCGGTACCGGCCTGAACTTTCTCTGCGCCTGGCAACTCTGGGACGAGCTGGCACCGGCGGATGCCCGGCTGCATTTCGTCAGCTGCGAAAAATATCCCCTCCGCCGCGAGGATCTGCAGCGTGCCCTGGCCCTCTGGAC
The DNA here is from genome assembly GCF_051948695.1 of Halopseudomonas sp. Lyrl_26. NCBI lineage: Bacteria > Pseudomonadati > Pseudomonadota > Gammaproteobacteria > Pseudomonadales > Pseudomonadaceae > Halopseudomonas > Halopseudomonas sp. Lyrl_26. The sequence continues at coordinate 204,297 of NZ_JAYJLH010000001.1, read as the reverse complement.
GGAGCTGACTCCCTGGGCCGATCAGCTGCTGGCCCAGTACAGCGACCTGGCGCCCGGCTGGCAGCACTTCAATCTGGCAGATGGACGGGTCACCCTGACCCTGCTGATCGGCGACGTCCTGGATACCCTGCCCCAGCTGGATGCCCGGGTCGATGCCTGGTTCCTGGACGGGTTCGCTCCAGCCAGGAACCCGGACATGTGGCAGCCGGCACTCTACGCCCAGCTTGCCCGGCTGTCCGCCCCGTCTGCCACCCTGGCCACCTTCACCAGTGTCGGCGAGGTCCGCCGCGGCCTGCAGGCGGTCGGCTTCGAGATGCGCAAGGTCAAGGGTTACGGGCGCAAGCGGGAAATGCTCTGCGGCACCCTGGCCGGCGCCGGCGCTGCTGCCTGGAGCGCCCCCTGGCTGGCCCGACCCGAGTCGCCGGCCGGCGAGCGCAGCGCGCTGATCGTAGGCGCTGGACTGGCCGGCTGCGCTACCGCCCTGGCCCTGGCACGACGCGGCTGGCAGGTGACCCTGATAGAACGGCATGACCGGGCCGCGGCCGAAGCCTCCGGCAATACTCAGGGCATTCTCTACTGCAAGCTCTCGGCCCATCAGACGCCCCTGTCACGCTACGTTCAGGCCAGCTATGCCTTCGGCCTGCGCCTGCTGCATCAGATCCTGCCGCAGGGCCAGGACAGCTGGCAGGCCTGCGGCGTACTGCAGCTGTGCACCGATGACCGGGAGCGTCAACGGCAGCTGGCCCTTGCCGAACAGGGTTATCCGGAGAGCTTCCTGTGTGCGGTGGATGCCGACCAGGCCAGCACGCTGGCGGGCGTGGCAGTAAATCGACCGGGGCTGTTCTTCCCCGGCGCCGGCTGGGTGCATCCACCGAGTCTGTGCCGGGCCATGCTGCAGCACGGCAACATTCGTCTGCTCACCCGCAGCGAAGCCATGTCTCTGCAACACCGGGACGGCGAATGGCAGGCACTGGATGATAAGGGGCGGTCACTGGCCCGGGCCAGCGTCGCCGTTATCTGCTCGGCCAACGACAGCCAGCGCTTTGCCCAGACCGCCGAACTGCCACTCAAGCCCATCCGCGGCCAGGTCACCCAGTTGCCGGCCACCAGCAGCAGCAAGACGCTGAAGACGGTGCTCTGCGCCGAAGGCTATATCTCGCCGGCGCGTCATGACGAACACCATGTGGGTGCCAGCTTCCGTTTCGATCGCCTGGATACTGAGCCGAGCAGCGAGGAGAACCACAGCAACCTGCAGCTGATCGGCCAGCTGTCGCCCGAGCTTGCCGGACACCTGCAGCTCGAGACGCTGGACGCCGACCGGTTGCCGGCACGCGCCGCCCTGCGCTGCACTTCACCGGACTACCTGCCACTGATAGGCCCGGTGGTGGATGCCCAGGCCTTCCGCGAGCGCTACGCAGAGCTGGCCAAGGATGCCTCGCGCCAGCCGACCGCGCCGGCCCCCTGGTATCCGGGGCTCTACATCAACGCCGGTCACGGCTCGCGAGGCATGATCAGCTGCCCGCTGAGTGGCGAGCTGATCGCCGCCTGGCTGAACGACGAGCCACTGCCCCTGCCCGCAGATGTGGTGGCAGCGGTACATCCGACGCGTTTCATGCTGCGTCGGCTGATCCGGGGCCGCTGAACTCAGGCCAGCAGATTGGTGATCCCGTCGTACAGCAGCTTGCAGCCGGTGAAGAACAGGAAGACGTAGCACAGTTGGTAGATCAGTTCCTGATTGGTGCGCTGCAGCATCCAGAACCCCAGACGAATGCCGATCGGGGCCAGCGGCAGCAGCACCAGGGCAGTCAGCAGGTTGCTGGTGTCGAACAGCCCCAGCTGGATGTAGAAGGGAATCTTGGCGAAGTTGACCACGGCGAAGAAGACCGCGATGGTGCCCATCAACAGGGTCTTGTCCAGCTTCTGCGGCAGCAGATAGACGTTGATTGGCGGCCCGCCCGCGTGGATGCTGAAGCTGGTAAAACCGGCGATGGTACCCCAGAAGCCGCCGCGCCAGCGGCTTACTCCCCGGGTCGGCGGCTCGCCCCGACGCAGCCAGATATTCAGGGTGAAGACCAGCGCGATAATGCCGATCATCAGTTGGATATGCGCCTCGCTCATCCAGCGAAAGCCCACCCAGGCCAGCACCGTGCCGACCAGCGCCGCCGGCACTATGATGCGCAGATTCGGCAGACTCCAGCGCCCGCGGAAGGTCCGCAGTGCCACCAGGTCCATGGTGCAGAGTATCGGCAGCAGTATCGCCGCCGCCTGCTGGGGCGGCATGACCAGGGTCATCAGCGGCACCGAAAGTATGGCGATATTGCCGCCGAAACCACCCTTGGCTATGCCGTAGAGCAGCACGGCGGGGATGGCGCAGAGATAGAACAGAGGATCAGTTAGCATGGGCACCGCAAAGGCATGGAAAAGCCGACAGTGTATCATTGACGCGTAGCCCCGCCCGTGGGTTCCCCCTGTTCAGTCCGTCATCCGGGAAGTAGACACCATGCTGATACCCCACACCCTGCTCGACCCCGATACCCTGCAGCGCCTGCTGGAGGACTTCGTCACCCGCGACGGCACCGACAACGGTTACGAGGCCACCCTGCAGCAGCGGGTCGAGCGCCTGCGCCGGCAGATCGAACGCAGCGAAGTGCTGATCGTATTCCATCCCGAGACCGGTGATACCAGCCTCGCCCACCGCCGGGATGTTCCGCCGGAACTGCTGCGCGAACTGCGGGAAACGCTCTGAGTCCCACCTGCTACCGGGTGACGCACCCGGACCGAGATGCTTGGAGTACGGCGGACAAGGGACTAATATAGATGGCCTTATACCCACGCGGGTCCGATGAGGTAAATGATGAAACTGCGTTCTCCCCTGATTCTTGTCGCCCTGCTGGGCTTCGCCACACTGGTATCGGCAGAAAGCGTCGAGACCACTGACACACCGCCCTATGTCTGCACCCCGGAAGAAGCCCTGAAGAAGGCGGAAGAAACCGCCATCACCATCAATGAGATTGCCGCCGGGGATGCCGCCAAGGCAGAACGCCTGCACAATCAGCTGATCGAGCTGCAACAGCGCGATCCGACCCGCAGTGATCATGGAGCCTGCGAAGCCTACGACCGCGTGATCAAGGAACTGAGGGAGAAAAACCCCAGCTGACCAGCTGGGGTTCCGTTTGCAGATCTGAGCGGTGATGCCCGTCCGGGCCACCGCCGTTTCACCTGATCAGTCGATCCGGGTGCGCCCGGCCAGGGCATGGGCCAGGGTGCCGCCATCAATGAATTCGAGCTCACCGCCCAGGGGCACCCCATGGGCTATCCGCGATACGCTGATACCCAGCGGCTTGAGCAGCCCGGCGACATAGTGTGCAGTGGCCTCACCCTCGACCGTAGGGTTGGTCGCCAGAATCACCTCCGCCACGTCACTGCCCTGCACCCGCTCCAGCAGCGCCGGCACGCCTATCTCTTCGGGGCCGAGGCCGTCGATCGGCGACAGGTGCCCCTTGAGCACAAAGTAGCGCCCGCGGAAACTGCCGGCCATCTCCACCGCCCAGACATCCGCCGGGCTCTGCAGCACGCACAGCAGACTGTCATCCCGACGCGGATCACGGCACAGCTCGCAGATCTCGGTCTCGCTCAGGGTGCGGCAGCGCGAGCAGTAACCCACCCCATCCATCGCCGCTTCCAGTGCATGGGCCAGCTGCCGCCCCGCCTCGCGGTTGCGTTCAAGCAGGTGCAGCGCCATGCGTTGTGCGGTTTTGGGACCTACCCCGGGCAGGCCCCTCAGGGCGTCGATCAACTGACGGATCAGCGGGCTGAAACTCATTGCTCGGTCGGCCTGCTCAGAAGGGCATCTTGAAGCCGTCAGGCAGGTTCAGTCCGGCGGTCATGCCGGCCATCTTCTCCTGACTGTTCTTCTCCACCTTGCGCACGGCGTCGTTGACCGCTGCAGCAATCAGGTCCTCGAGCACTTCCTTGTCCTCGGTCAGCAGGCTTTCATCGATGGTGACCCGGCGCACGTCGTGGCGACCGGTCATCACCACTGACACCAGGCCGGCGCCGGACTGGCCGGTGACTTCCGCGTTGGCCAGTTCTTCCTGCATCTTCTGCATCTTTTCCTGCATCTGTTGGGCCTGCTTCATCAGGCCAGCCATGCCGCCTTTCATCATGTCGGTATCCTCGGTATGGATTTGATTACGCGTCTATCGGGCGAATACTGTCAGGGTAGACCTGCGCAGAGAAATCGGTGATCAGGGCCTGTACCAGCGGGTCGGCCTGGATGCTCTCCTCGGCCTGCCGCTGGCGCGCCGCCCGACGGCGTGCCGCTGCCACCGCGGGGGTTTCCTGATCGGGTGCCTTTACCAGCACCTCAAGGGTGAGCGGACGCCCTTCCAGCTCGACAAGGGCATTCTGCAGCCGCAGACGATGGTTCTCGTTGTACAGGGCGCTGTGACCGGGGTCCAGGTGCAGGCGCCAGTGATCCCCTTCGACGGCGACCAGCTGGCAATGCGCGGCAATGCTCTGGGTCAGGCCCGCCACGCCGAGATCCGGGTAGATATCCAGCCAGCGGGCTGCCAGCCCGGTGGCAGGGGGCAGATCGCTGGTTTCATCCGCTGTATCGGCCACAGGGGCTGCGGGCTCTGCCGGCTCCCAGCCATCCATGTACTGGCTGACATCAACGTCCTGGTCTTCGCTCTCGGCCTCGAAGTCGTCATCCGGCGGCGCCTCCTGCAACCAGGCGGGAGGCTCCTCGGATTGGCCAGACTGCTGTATGCCCGACCGGGCTTCGCCAGGCGCCGGCACGTCGGTGACCGTGGCTGCATCAACGCAAGCCTCGGTGATCGCTGGCGCCGCGACAACAGCAGGGGCAGCCACCGGTTGTGCTGCTGGCCGCTGTGTATCGGAATCAGGCCTGGCCTGGCTGACTCCCGTCGACTTTCCCGACACCGGTTCCGGATCGGGCTGCGGCGGGGGGGCCGGGGTTGCCGCCTGGGCGCGCGCTACCGCAGATGCCTGCCGGGACAGCTCCGTCGCCGGAGCAGTCGGCCCGGTATGGGTCAGGGTGCCGGGGCGGAACGCCAGCATGCGCAGCAGCGCCATCTCGAAGCCGCCACGGGGGTCCGGTGCCAACGGCAGATCCCGACGGCCGTGCAACGCCAGCTGATAGAACAGCTGAACGTCCTCGGCACTGACGCGGCCCGCCAGCTCGAGTACCCGCTGCTGATCGCCCAGGCTGTTGTCCGCCGCCTCGGGCAGAACCTGGGCCACGGCAACACGCTGCAGGGTGGTGATGAGTTCGGCCAGCACGCCGGCGAAGTCCGCGCCCTGCTCCGCCAGCTCGGCCACTGCGGCCAGCAGCCCGGGGGCATCATTGGCTACCAGGGCGTTGAGCAGATCGAATACCTGCCCCTGATCGATGGTCCCGAGCATGGCGCGCACTTCTGCCGCCCGCAGCTGGCCGTTACCGAAGGCGATGGCCTGATCGGTCAGGCTCAGGCCATCACGCATGGAGCCGTCAGCGGCCCGGCCGAGCAGCCACAGGGACTCCTCGTCGAAGGGTACCTGTTCTTCGGCCAGCACATGGCGCAGATGTTCGACCACCCGTTCGGGCAGCATGTTCTTCAGGGAAAACTGCAGACAGCGCGACAGAATGGTGACCGGCAGCTTCTGCGGGTCCGTGGTGGCCAGCAGGAACTTCACGTGTGCCGGCGGCTCCTCCAGGGTCTTGAGCAGGGCATTGAAGCTGTGCCCGGAGAGCATGTGCACTTCGTCGATGAGGTAGACCTTGAAACGACCGCGGGACGGCGCGTACTGCACGTTGTCCAGCAGCTCGCGGGTGTCCTCGACCTTGGTACGGCTCGCGGCGTCGACCTCGATCAGGTCAACGAAGCGCCCCTCGTCGATTTCCCGGCAGGCCGAGCAGACCCCGCATGGCTCGGAACTGACCCCCGCCTCGCAGTTCAGGCACTTGGCCAGAATCCGCGCTATGGTGGTCTTGCCCACCCCACGGGTACCGGTAAACAGATAGGCATGGTGCAGCCGGTTGTGGTCCAGGGCATTGATCAACGCCTGCAACACGTGGGTCTGGCCGACCATTTCACGGAACAGGCGCGGACGCCATTTGCGGGCTAGTACCTGGTAACTCATCGTATGGGCTGCTATCCGGTGTCAACTATAGGCGGCTACTGTACCTTAAAGGGCCCGGTGAAGGCGAGATGCACGCCACCGGGCCCCGGCCCGCTCAGTCCTGCTGGTAGTCGTTGAAGATCAGCGATATGCGGTGACCCGAGGAGGCCCAGTTGGGCACGTTCAGTATCTGCTGATTGGCCGTGTCGCCGCGGGGCGAGCTGACAATCGAGATGGTGCCATCCGGCGGCTCAGCGGCGGGCATGTAGACATCCACACCCCACTGGAACGGCTGGTCCGGGAAGTACGGCAGCGGCTCGCCACTGGTCAGCAGCGGTGTGGCCTCATCATCATGCACATGGATGCCGATATTGGCGCTGCCCATGGCACTGCTGATGATATCCACGGCGGCCTGATCGCCGGAGGCGCTGGTGGTGGAGATTTCCAGCACATCATTGTCCGCACCCCGGTCGCCCCACCATTCCATGTCCCGACTGATGACCAGCGCGGCATGGTCATCGCTGACATGGGTATTGAGCTCGATCTCGGACCCCGCCGGCGAGGTATTGAGCCGCACCAGATGACTGTCACGGATCAGCGGCTGGCGGTAGAAGTGATGATCGGCCCTGCCCGGGCGCAGCAGCAGGAATTCATAGTGCGCCTCCGGGTCGAGACGGACCGGTCCCCAGCGACCGTCGGTGCCTATATTGAAGTTGGCCAGCGAACTGTCTCCGAGCCGCTCCCCGGTATCCGCATCCACTTCCCAGATCTGCAGCTCAGTACCGGCGGCACCGCTGTTGGCCGGGAAGTACACCGCCCGTCCGGAAATATTCGCATCACCGCGGGCGGGCAGAATGCGCACGCGCTCGGGCTCGACCCCGGTGAAGAATTCGAACTGGGCAGCGAAGGAGGCTTCCGATGTTGCCACCTGAACGTGGGTCTCATCCGGGAAGTAGGCATTGTTGGAGCCCAGGCGCCGCTCCTCGCTGACAAAGATGCCCATGCAGTTGGAGTTACCGGGGCAGTTCTCGCCGGTGGCGCCATCAATGGCGACATAGCCGGCGACCTTGGCGGCGCGCGCGGGATCAGTCAGGTAGTAGCCACATACCGCAGTACCGAGCGAGTGACAGGCGAGATAGACCTGGTCAGCGTCCAGATCACTCAGCACCTGGTCGATGAAGGCGTCCAGATCCGGACTCAGTTCACCGGTCAGCGCCCACGTCACCTCGCCGATACCTGCAGTGCTGTACTCGAAGGCCAGAACGTGATCGTCAGGATAACCGTTGCTGGAAAAGCGCATGGCCTGGGTCTGGTACTGGGATGCCGAGCCGGCGGTACCATGCACGAAGATCAATGGCAGAACCCGCTCCTCGGGTATGTCCGGCATGGACGGCCCAGGCAGCAGTCCACTCCCCGAACTGGAGCCGGAACCACTCAGGCAGCCGGCCAGCAGCGTTGCCATGCCAAGACCCAGAACGAGTCCGGCGCCACGCAGGTATGCGGTACTTCTCATGAAAATGTCCTCTTCTTGTTGTTATTTGGCTGGAGTATTCCAGCAGGATGATTCTGGATGCTGAAGCACCATTGTGCAAACAGCAGAAATGTATCATCACAACCGAAAGACGCAGAATGCTCTGTGACCGGCTGGGCGCCGGGCAGAATCCGAAGAAAGGGGTGACCAATGCAAAACAACAGAGGGGGGGGAACAAGGGTGGCAACCCTGCCAGCCACACCCCGGCACACGACGGTACCGCTACGGCTGCTCCCTTCCGGGCCTGACCGGGTTCACGGCGAATCGTTGCGAGGGGACCGACAGGGTCGCCATAACGAACCCGACTGATGCGGGCCGCGCTATTGTAACGGCTTGCCCGTAACTTACAAGCCGATTCTTCTTATGTAACCAAACCGGCAGGTGCGGGATCTGCAATCACGCGGCCGACGAGCGCTGGCCGTCCGACGCCGGTATAATCTCCCGGCACCACCTGCCAGAGGCCTTTCATGCGACCTGAAGATCTGCAACTGCTGGTTACCCGCCAGATGCCCTTCGGCAAATACAAGGGCCGGCTGATCGCCGACCTGCCCGGCCACTATCTGAACTGGTTTGCTCGGGAGGGCTTTCCTGCCGGCGAGACAGGTCGACTGCTGCAGCTGATGCAGGAGATAGATCACAACGGTCTGTCAGCCCTGCTGGAGCCATTGCGCCGGCCGCCTCGGATTCGCCCCCAACAGCCGTAACAGTGCCGTCAGGACGGCCCAACGACCACTCAGAGCTCAGCCCCCATGGATGTAATGAACACCCTTTTCGTAATCTGCGCCGGACTGCTGTCCATCAGCATTCTGGCCAGTTCCATGTCTTCCCGGCTGGGAATCCCTCTGCTCCTGCTTTTTCTGGTGGTGGGCATGCTCGCCGGTGAGGAAGGCCCGGGTGGGATCGCCTTCGATAACGTCGACACCGTCTATGTCCTCGGCAGCCTGGCGCTGGCGATCATCCTGCTGGACGGGGGTATGCGCACCCGGGCCGAGAACTTCAAGGTGGCACTCTGGCCGTCGCTGACCTTGGCCAGCTTCGGCGTGCTCATCAGCGCCTTGCTAGCCGGTCTGTTCGCGGCCTGGTTGCTGGATCTGCACTGGTTGGAAGGTCTGCTTCTGGGGTCCATTGTCGGCTCCACCGACGCTGCTGCGGTATTCTCCCTGCTGCAGGGCAAGGGGCTGAATCTCAAGCGCCGGGTCAGTGCCACCCTGGAGATGGAGTCGGCCTCCAACGACCCCATGGCAATCTTCCTTACCATCACCCTGGTGGAGATGCTTGCCGACGGCCAGACCGCCTTCAGCTGGTCGTTTCTCGGTCTTCTGGTTCAGCAGTTCGGCATCGGCGGCCTGTGTGGTCTGGGCGGCGGTCTGGCCATCGTCTGGCTGGTCAACCGCATGACCCTGGAGGGCGGCCTGTATCCGCTGCTGATCACCAGCGGCGCAGTGCTGGTATTCGCTCTGACCAACATCCTCGGCGGCAGCGGCTTTCTGGCGATCTTCGTAACCGGCCTGGTGCTGGGCAACAAGCGCCTGCGTAGCCTGCAGAACATCCTTCACATGCAGGACGGCATGGCCTGGCTGAGCCAGATCGGTCTGTTCCTGATGCTCGGGCTGCTGGTCAGCCCTTCGGCCATGCTGGAGGTGGCAGTGCCGGCACTGGCGGTGGCGGTGTTCCTCATACTGGTGGCGCGGCCGGTGGCGGTTCTGGTGTGCCTGGCGCCCTTCCGGTTCTCCACCATGGAGCGGCTGTTCATCAGCTGGGTGGGGTTGCGTGGAGCCGTCCCGGTGATGCTGGCGATCTTTCCGCTGGTAGCCGGGCTGGAACAGGCCCAGCTGCTGTTCAACGTCGCCTTCATCGTGGTGTTGCTGTCTCTTCTGCTGCAAGGCGCCAGCCTGCCGCTGGCCGCCCGGCTGTGCAAGGTGGAAATACCTCCGACCCCCGAACCGCTGTATCGCACCAGTCTGGACGTCATTGTGGAAAGCGACTATGAACTCATGGTCTACCAGCTGTCCCAAACCAACTGGTGCGTGGGGACCCAGCTGCGCTCGCTGAAGATGCCGCCTGATACCCGTATCGCAGCAGTGTTCCGCCAGCGAAAACTGCTTCACCCCTCCGGCAGCACCCGACTGGAGCTCAATGATGTTCTCTGTGTAGTCGGACGTGGTCGGGATCTGCCGGCGCTGTCACGCCTGTTCAGCACCACCTCCACCCGGCAGCACCTGAACAACCGTCAGTTCTTCGGCGACTTCATTCTGGACGGCGGCGCCCGGATAAGGGATGTGGCCCAGGTGTATAATTTCGAGCTGCCCGAGGATATGGCCGAGATGAGCCTGGCGGAACTCTTCGTAAGACAGTTCGATGGCTTCCCCGATATCGGTGACAGCATCGTCTGGCATGGGCTGACCTGGGTAGTGGCCGAGATGGAGGACGGCTGGATCCAGAAGATCGGCCTGAAGCTGACCCGCCAGGCTGAAAATTAGCTTTCCCTGCAGCGCCCCTGCACAGCCGGAGCAACCGACATGATGAACATCAGCCAGGCAGCGACGACCACCGGTCTGACACCGAGAATGATCCGGCATTACGAAAAGATAGGACTGCTGCGCAGCACCCGTCGTACCGCGTCGGGCTACCGCCTGTTTGACGAGCAGGATATCCATACCCTGCGCTTCATCCAGCGCGCACGCAGCCTGGGGTTTTCCATTGAGCAGATAGGTCAGCTGCTGGCGCTGTGGCAGGATCGAGGGCGCAGCAGCGCCGTAGTCAAACAGCTGGCCCGCCAGCACCTGCAGGAGCTGGAGGAGAAGATCGCCGGCCTGCAGGCCATGCACGCCAGCCTGGCGGAGCTGGCCAGCTGCTGTCTGGGCGATGACCGCCCGGACTGTCCGATTCTCGAACGGCTGGCCGATGACCAGCCGCTGCCGGACGGCTCGCTCAGGTCTGATTGAGGCGCCTGTTCCAGGGCATGCGCTGCAGCAACAGGGCCATGCCGCAGAATCCGCTGATACCCGCAAAGATCAGCCCGGCGCCGACGAATCCCGACAACAGAAACAACCAGGGCGACAGGGCGTAGCCCAGCAGCACGCCCAGCAGCACCAGGCTGCCGGCGGCGATCATCACCTGCCGCTGCAGCTCCAGCGGCTGCGCCGGGTCCTTTTCCACTTCCAGACCCTCCGCCTTCCAGGCATCAATGCCCCCTTCGAGCATGTACGCCTCACAGCTGACGCAGCCGGCCAATCGGGCCTCGTTCATGCGGGTGCGCTGACCGCCCCGGCAGTGGAAGATGACGGCCTTGCTGCCGACCAGCTCGGTGCCGGCAGCATTCAGCTGATCGAGCGAAAGGTGTCGCGCACCACGGATATGCTCCCGGGCATACTCATCCGCACCGCGGATATCCACCAGTACAGCCCCGGCGTCCAGCAATTGCCTGGCCGCCTGCGGCGAAACGGATTTCAGAGACATCAACATTCCCTCCTGTAGTGTCAGGGGCAGAACATCTCCTTGAGGGTACCCAGCAAGCGTTCGACCCTCGGGTCGGCGATGCGATAGTACAGCGTCTGGGACTCGCGCCGGAAAGCCACCAGCCCCTCTTCCCGCATGCGCGCAAGGTGCTGGGACAGGGCCGACTGGCTCAGTGGTATGCGCTGCAGCAACTCCCCTACGGTCAGCTCACCGTGGGCGACCAGCAGGCACAGCACCAGCAGGCGGTGCTCATTACCCACCGCCTTGAGCAGTGCTGCGGCACGCGCTGCCCCTTCAGCGAACTGCTCGATGTCCTCTGCACTCAATGACATGATCTGCTTCTCAATAAACTAAATTAGAATAATCTAATGTTAAGGAAAATCAAAGCCCTGCCGGAGCCCTGGAGTCCGGGGATAGTCTACCCCAGGGCCGGGAAAGTTCAGCGCAGAAAGTTGAACAGACTCAGATTGCTGGTCTTGACGAAGGTCTGCTGGGCCGCCTGAAGCACTATGCTCTGCATGCTCAGTCGACTCAGGGCCTCGGCATAATCCAGATCCTTCAGTCCTGATTGCACCTGGGTGTTGATCAGTGTGGCCTCGTCGTTCTCCAGCTGGGTCGACTCGATCACGTTGAGACGGGCACCGAGGCTGGTGCGCACGCCATCGACCTGCCCTATGGCGTTGTCGATGTTCTGCAGGCTGAACGACAGTGCAACGGCCAACCGCTGCCTGTCGGTGCCGGCGTCCCCCGGGTTCTCCAGCACCTGGCGTAGCTGGCGCACGGTATCGAGCACACCCTGCTTTTCCCGATGGCCGACAGTGAAATGATCATCGGCGGCGAGGTCTCCACTCAAGGTGACCGTCATGCCGGCATAGCTGATGTCATAATTCCCGTCGGCGTTGGGCTCCAGCGCCAGTCTGAGCGGGTTGCCGTCAGCATCGGTGTAGTCCGGGACAGGATCGCCATTGTCGTCCAGAACCGGGCTTCCGTCCGCATTGGTAATCGAATACTTGTCGATAACCGGGTTGGTCTCTGCATCTTCCGGAAGGGATGGATCTGTTGCTTCCCGATGGATGGTTACCCGGAAGCCCGCACCCGGGTACAGGGCCGCCTCATCCACCACCCCGGCCTGAGCGATATAGCCCTCCCGGGAACTCGCCGCCATCTCCAGGCGGGAGGCATTGGGCACGTCAACAAACAGCTCCTTGCCATTATCATTGATAGCCACCATCCTGGAGCTGCCGATCTGGATCGACCGCTGCCCCTCGTCGCCCTGATAGCGATAGCTGCCATCGGCCTGACGTTCAAAGGGCCTGGCGTCACTCTTGAACCCGCCGAACAGATACTCCCCGCGCGCGTTCTGGCTGTTCAGCAAGCCATAGAGTTCATCTTCCCGTTCCGCCAGCTCCTGGGCCAGCGCCTGTCGGCCGCCGGCATCCAGCGCGCCATTACCCGCGCTCAGGGCAATTTCCCGCACCCGCTGCAGGATATTGTTCACCGAATTCAGCACCGCTTCCTGCTGGGTGAGGCTGTTGGTCGCTGCCGTGAGGTTGTCCTTGTACTGACTCAGTTTGCTGGCTTCCTGATCCAGTTGCAGCAGGCGCACGGAAGCCACCGGGTCGTCCGCCGGACTCAGCAGCCGCTTGCCGGAGCTGATCTGCTCCTGGGTACGCATGGCCGCGGAATAGTTATCCTGAATGCCGCGCACACTGGTGTTGAATGCCTGAATGGTAGAAATACGCATGCCGGTCTATCCCCTTCAGCGCATGGTGCTGATCAATGTATCGAACACGGTGCGCGCAACTTGAATTATCTGTGCGGAGGCGTTGTAGTACTGCTCGAACTGGATCAGGTTGGCTGCCTCTTCGTCCAGATTCACTGCCGATATCGAGTTGCGCTGATTGGTCGCCTGCACCAGCATGGCCTGATTGGCCTCGGCTTCGGTACGGGACTGGGCGGTCAGTGTCGCTACCCGCTGAACCAGATCACCGTAGCCATCCAGCAGGGAGAAGCCGCGAGCCCCGTCGGCCTGCCCCAGAACCTGGCGACTCTGGAGTTCGGACATCAGCAAGGCGTTGCGATTGTCCGCCACGCCCCCCTCGTTGAAGCTGACGGCAAAACTGTCCCCGTCCAGCGGTCTGCCGGAAATGCTCATGCTGAAGCTGTAACCGTCTATGCTCCACTGCAGCTCGGCGGTCGCGCCTGCCTCCAGACTCCATGCCCCGGGATTGGCCGGGTCGGTCGGGTTCAGTATTTCAATGGTCCGCGGCGGAGTTGCCGTACTTTCGATGCTCAGGGTGCCGTTGACGTAGGTCAGGGTCACGCCCATCGCCTGCAACGCCTGCAGGTCCATGGGCTCGGGCCCGCTGTTGAGCACCGGCTGGGTCATGCTGCCGGTGCCCCGGTTCTGCAGATCGGCCTCCACTGCCACAGGTCCCGCAAAGGCCAGCTGACGCGGATCCGTCATTACCACCGACAGGCTGCCCGCTGCGTGGCGTGTCGGGGTCAGCAGATACCGGTCGCCCTCGATATAGCTACCGTTGCTCTGGCTCAGATCCAGTCCGTCGAAGGCCGGGTAACCGGGCGCACTCTCATCCGTCACGCTCAGATCGAAGGGCCCCAGCATCTGACCGTCACTGACCCGGCGCACCCTGAACTCCGTGTCACCGATGAAGGTCAGTTCATAATCCGAGGTCTGCAGCTGGCTGGTGTCGCCGATGTGCACCGTCAAGGGGTCGGTGGACTGGTTTCCATCCCGCCCGCGGCTGCGCGGCTCCACCAGCGCATCGGCATTGATGTCATTGAACAGCCCGCGGCCAAGCTCGCTGTTGAGGTCCAGCCCCTTGCCCAGCTGCTGATTGAACTCGCTGGCCAATGCCAGCGACATCCGCCCCAGGGCGTTCTGCGCCATGTCCAGCACGTCCCGGCGATAGCTCAGCAGCCCGCCCAGCTCCCCGCCACTCAGCAGGCTGGTCACATTCTGGGCGGTATGCCCGCTGACCACATGCAGTTCGAGCCGCGAGGGATCATCCAGCCCCGGCAAGGTCTGCAGGCTGGATGCTTCCTTGCCGATGACCAGGGGCTGACCGGAACCGATGAACAGATTGACGCTGTGGTCATCCTGGGGCACCACATTGACGCCGACATAGCTGCTCAGCTCGCGGATCGCTTCATCCCGGGCATCCAGCAGGTCATTGGGCATGGCGCCGTTGGCAGCTGCCTTGGCAATCGCGTCGTTGTAGCCGGCCACGGAACTGGCCAGGCGGGTGACCTGCTGCGCTATCGAGGTCAACTCTTCGTTGATGAAGCGGTTCTGGGCCGACAGCTGATCCTGGGCCGAGTTGAAGCGCCCGGCCAGCCCCTGCGCCTCGGACAGGAACAGCTGGCGAGCAGGCAGGCTGGCGGGATCTTCGATGGCGGTCTGCAGGGCATAGAAGTAGTTCTTCATGGCATCGGTGATGCCCGATGCGGTACTCGAGAGGGTGTTGTTCAGTGCCTCGATCTGGGCGTTGTAGGCCTGGTTCGCCGCTGCCGCCGAGGTGGTGGTGCGTACCTGGTTGGTCAGGAACTGGTTGTAGATACGCTGGATATCCACCACCTTGGTGCCGCTGCCCAGATAGCCCGCGCCGGTGAAGGCGGCGGGACTGGTGGTCTGAACAGCGGTCTGCCGGGTGTAGCCCGGCGTGTTGACATTGGTGATGTTCTGGCCGGTGACCGACAGGTTGGTCTGGGCTGCGCGCAGCCCGCTCAGGCCGATTTTGAACAGGTCTGCCATGACTTACACCCTACCCTGGTTGTCCGGCGCCTGGCTGGCGGCTGCAATGTTCTGGCCGATCAGCTTGCGGGCGATCTGCGATACCTTGCTGGCGTAGCGAGGGTCGGTGGCGTAACCGGCCGCCTGCAGCTCACGGAAGAAAGTATCGCCATTGTCCGTGCGTTGCAGCGCCCGGGAATAACGACCGTTGCGATGCAGGAAGTCCACATAGTCGTTGAAGCTCTCCTCGTAGGAGGCGTAACTGCGGAACTCGGCCCGCTCCTTGCGCTGCACCCCGTCACGGTATTCGGTGGTCAGCACCTCGGCCGAGTCGCCCTGCCACTGGCCGTGACTCTTGATGCCGAACAGGTTGTAGCTGGTGCTGCCATCACCGTTGCGGATGATGGACTTGCCCCAACCGGTTTCCAGCGCGGCCTGGGCCACCAGGTAATGCGGGTCCACGCCCAGTCGCGAGGCGGCCTTCTCCGCCATTGGCAGCATGGCCGCGGCGAATTCCTCCGGACTGTTGAAGCGGGTCGGCGCAGCGGCTTGCGCCGCCTGGCTGCGCTCGGCGGCGCGCAGGCCGCGCAGGGGCTGCCAGCTGGCCGAGGGCTCGGTGCGGGTCGCCGGAGCCGCGTCGCGGGCAGCAGCTGCCGGAGCCTCGGCTGTACTGCTGCCACCCAGGGCAGCCTCGCCATGACCCAGACGAATGGCCAGACGGCGGCGCGCCAGCAGGGCGGACTGGTCCGCACGCTCACCGGCATCGCTGCCCGACGCCACCGCGCCGACCGCCGGGGCCGGACGGGCCTGGCTCGGCTGCAACTGACGCAGCATCACGTCCGCCAGACCCATACCCTGTTTTTCCGCCAGGTGTACCGCCATCTGATTGTCGTACATGTCCTGATAGAAGCGGGTCTGGGGACTGTTCAGCGGGTTACCCTCGGCGAACACCTGGTTGGCGTCACGCATGCTCTTGAGCATGACATTGAGGAACAGCGACTCGAACTGGCGGGCTACCCGCTCCATGTTCTCGGGACTGTCGGCCTGACTGCCGGCCTTCATCTGGGCCATGGCGTTGAGGTCGGTGTAGCTGAGACTCGGACCGTTCATGTCAGTACTCCTCAGATCACTATCAGGTCGGCATTCAGCGCACCGGCCTGCTTGAGCGCTTCGAGGATGGCCATCAGATCGCCGGGGGCGGCCCCTACCTGGTTGACCGCACGCACGATCTCATCCAGCGATACTCCCGGGTTGAACACGAACATGCGACCGTCCCCTTCCTCGATACTGACCTGGGAACTGGGCGTCACCACGGTCTGGCCACCACTGAAGGGCTCGGGCTGGCTGACCTGATAGTTCTCGCTGATGGTCACGGTCAGCCCGCCATGGGTCACTGCCGCCGGCTGTACCCGCACGTCCTGGCCGATGACGATGGTGCCGGTACGGGAATTGATGACGACCCGCGCCGCCGCGGTGCCCTGCTCTATCTGCAGATTCTCGACCATGGACAGGTAGTCGACCCTCTGGTTGGGATCCAGCGGCGCGCGCACGCGAATGGAACCGGCGTTCAGCGCCTGGGCCACATCCGGCCCGAAGGTACTGTTGATCTGGTCCACCACCCGCTTGGCCGTGGTGAAGTCCGGCCGGTTCAGGTTGAATACCAGATGGTCGCCACTGGCGAAGGGGTTGGCCACCGCACGTTCCACGGTGGCACCATTGGGAATCCGCCCGACGCTGGGCACGTTGACCGTGATGCGCGAGCCGTCAGCCCCTTCGGCACCGAAGCCGCCGACCACCAGATTGCCCTGGGCAATGGCGTAGACCTGACCATCGATGCCCTTGAGCGGCGTCATCAGCAGGCTGCCACCGCGCAGGCTCTTGGCGTTACCGATGGAGGACACGGTAATGTCGATGGTCTGCCCGGGACTGGCGAAGGGTGGCAGCTCGGCGTGGATGGCCACCGCTGCCACATTCTTCATCTGGATGCGGGTCCCCGGCGGCACCGTGATGCCGAACTCGGTGAGCATGTTGTTGAAGGTCTGCACGGTGAACGGCGTCTGCGTGGTCTGATCACCGGACCCATCCAGACCGACCACCAGGCCGTAGCCGATCAGCTGGTTGCTGCGGATACCGGCGATGCTGGCGATATCCTTCAGGCGTTCGGCCTGCGCCCACGGACTTACCAGGGCCAGGCAGAGACAGATCAGCAATGTGCGCATGGATGACTCCTGGATCCTAGAAAGGCCACACCGGGCTCATGAAGAACTGGCTCAGCCAGCCGGGCTTGCTGGCGTTGGCAAAGGCCCCGGTGCCCGAGTAGGTGATGCGCGCGTCGGCAATCCGGGTCGAGAGCACCGAGTTGTCCGGGCCCACATCCTCGGGGCGGATCAGGCCGGCGAGGCGGATCAGCTCGTCACCGTTGTTCAGCGTGATCCATTTCTCGCCGCGTACTGCCAACAGGCCATTGGGCAGCACATCGGCCACGGTCACCGTGATGGAGCCGGTCAGGCTGTTGCTCTGGTTCGCATCGGCCTCGCCATTGAAGCCACGTTCACCGCCGAACTCGACACCGGTGTTGATGCCGGCGATGCCCGCGCGTCCGAACAGCATGGGATTGGCAATGCTGGTATTGCTGCCCTTGCTGATCTCGTTCTCGGCCTTCTTCTGCGCCGCCATGCGCTCGGTCAGCACCACGGTGATGACATCGCCCACCCGGTTGGCCTTGCGGTCCTCATAGAGGTTGCGCTCGAAGCCGGCCTGATAGATAGCGCCGTTGTTCAGCTCCTGGGGAATCGGCGTGCGTGGCATCACCGGCGCATAAGCCGGATCGTCCGGCTTGGGCGGGGTCTGCACGCAGGCGGCCAGGGTCGACAGGCTCAACAGCATCAGGGTGGCACGCAGGGCTTTCATTCTCATCTACTCCCCGAACCCGTCATCACAGGTTCTGGCTGATGTATTGCAGCATCTGGTCGGCGGTGGAGATGACCTTGGAGTTCATCTCGTAGGCGCGCTGGGTAGTGATCATGTTCACCAGCTCCTCGACCACGCTGACGTTGGAGTTCTCCAGGGTGTTCTGCAGCACGGTACCCAGGCCGTTCTCACCGGGGTTGCCGACCTGGGGAGCGCCACTGGAGGCGGTCTCCAGGAACAGGTTGCCTCCAATGGCCTGCAGTCCGGCCGGGTTGATGAAGTCGGCGGTCTGGATGACGCCCAGCTGCTGTACGCCCGGGTCACCGAATACCGAGATGGATACGGTGCCGTCCTCACCAACGGTAAAGGTCTGCACATCCTGCGGCAGCTCGATGCCCGGCTCCAGGGGGTAGCCGTTGGAGGTGACGATCCGGCCATCGGCATCCAGATGGAAGCTGCCATCACGGGTGTAACCGATGTTGCCGTCGGGCATCAGGATCTGGAAGAAGCCGCGGCCGTTGATGGCCATGTCCAGCGGCTGCTCGGTGGTCTGCAGGGTGCCGGCAGTGAAGATCTTCTGGGTCCCGGCCACACGCACACCGGTACCCAGCTGCAGACCCGAAGGCAACTGGGTGTCCTGGGTACTCTGGGCACCGGGCTGGCGCTTGATCTGATACAGCAGGTCCTCGAACTCGGGCCGGTCACGCTTGAAGCCGGTAGTGGACACGTTGGCCAGGTTGTTGGAAATGGTGGTGAGCATGGTGTCCTGGGCGGACAGTCCGGTCTTGCTTACCCAAAGTGCTGCGTGCATGTGCTGTCTCCTTGCCTGTCAGTGGCCTGACCCGGCTGATGAAAATCCGCTTAGCTGATCTGCAGAAGCTTGTTGGTGGACTGGGCGTTCTCTTCCGCGGTGCGCATCATCTTGACGTGCAGTTCGAACTGCCGCGCCAGTGACAGCATGGCGGTCATCTCCTCTACCGCATTGACGTTGCTGCCTTCCAGAAAACCGGTGACCAGGGTCACGGCCCCGTCCGCCGGCTGGGCCAGACCGTCCTCGGTGCGCATGAGGCCGTCGGCGCCCTTGATCATGCGCTGCTCCGGGCGTACCAGCTTGATCCGGTCCACCTCGGCCAGTACCGCCGGCGCCTCGCCCTGGGCTCGGAAACTGATGGTGCCGTCGGTGCCGATCTCAACCTTGTCCGCCGGCGGCAATGCAATGGGACCGGCATTGCCCAGCACCGGCAGGCCGCTGCTGGTACGCAGCACGCCGAACAGGTCGATCTGCAGACTACCCGCCCGGGTGTAGGCCTCGCTGCCATCCGGCGCCTGCACGGCAATCCAGCCTTCGCCATTGATGGCAACGTCCAGATCTCGCCCGGTTTCCTGAAGCGTGCCGGCCGACAGGTCAGTGCCGGGACGTTCGGTCATGGCATAGACCCGCGTCGGAAAACTGTCGCCGAACACCGGCATGGAACGCGCCTGCTCGAAATCCCGGCGGAAGCCGGTGGTGGCCACGTTCGCCAGATTGTTGGCGTGGGCACGCTGGGCCAGCATGTTCTGGCTGGCTCCGCTCATGGAAATGAAGAGTGATTTGTCCATGCTGTAACTCCGCTCCGGCAATCCCTGACGGAAATCTGCCGCATCTGATTTTCCTTGCAGATAACCAAGCAGAGATCGTGCCAACAGCCGGAGGGAGCCAACAGAGACGTCAAATCAATGAGTTAGGAGCCGGTAGAGCGTCAGAAGCGGCAATAGCGGCAAGGTCATTGCCGCTATTGCCGCCCGGGGGAGGGATCAGCGCAGGTTGATGATGGTCTGGGTTACCGCATCTTCGGTCTGGATGGTCTTGGCATTGGCCTGGTAGTTGCGCTGGGCAACGATCAGGTTGATCAGCATCTCCGACAGATCGACGTTGGACTGCTCCAGAGCGCCGGACTGCACCAGTCCCAGGGTTCCGCTGCCGGGGGCTCCGACCACGGGCTCCCCGGAGGCGCTGGACTGGGCCCAGGCGGTATCACCCAGGGGCACCAGCCCCTGCTGGTTGGCGAAGGTAGCCAGTACCAGCTGGCCCTGGGTCCTGGTCTGACCGTTGGTATAACGCGCCACCAGCATGCCGCGATCATCAATCTCCAGACCTGCCAGCTCACCGGTGGTGAAGCCATCCTGCACCACCGAGGTGACTCCGAAGGTGGAGGCGTACTGGGAAGACCCGGTCAGGTTCAGGGTGAATGCCTGCACCTGTGCACCTGCCGGCTGACCGTTGGCATCCAGAGGGGTCCAACCGGCAATCTCGTTGATCTGGCCACCGACCAGCACACCGTCATTGTTGAACACCAGTTCCCGCGGTGTGCTGGTGAAAGCGGGATCCGTCGCCAGCACACCGTCCAGATTGCGACCATCGATCAGGATGTGCATATCCCAGGTGTTGGCGTCGGTCTTGACGAAGTACTTGGACATGACGTGGGAGTTGCCCAGGCTGTCGTACACGGTGACGGAAGTCGAGCTGTTGTAGGTGGAAGAGTCCGCGGGATCGAACTGCGCGCGCGAAGCCTGGGTAGCCGCGACAACGGCCTCGGCGGAAGCCACCTGCGCACCTGCCGCCTCCGCTGCCGCAGTGGCAGCCTCTATCTCGGCAGGGGTAGGGTTCAGCGGATCGGCGGCACCGGCTATGGCAGTCGCGTAGGCGTCGTCATAGGCGGTCTGGTAGGCGGTAGCATAAGCGGCGTCATAGGCGGCCTGGGCACCTGCCGGGCGCACGCTGGTGGAGTTCAGGTTCAGCGTGGAGCTGACCGCGCTGGTCGGGTTCGGGTTGGCCGCCTTGGTGTCGACCCGCAGGTCCGTGGGCACCCCTTCATTGATGCGCCCGGTCACGGCGTTGACGCCATAGCCCTGCAACCGTTCGCCCTGGTTGTTGACGATGAAGCCTTCGCGATCGGTACCAAAGTAGCCGGCACGGGTGTAGCTCAGCGCCCCGTTCTTGCTGGTGACAAAGAAGCCGTTGCCGTTGATGGCCAGGTCCAGGCTGTTCTCGGTGTAGTTGATATTGCCCTGGGTAAAGATCTGCGCCACGTTGTTGAGCACCACACCACTGCCCTGGGCATTTGTTCCGGTTCCCAGAATCGAGGCGGCGTAGACATCACCGAACTCGGCCCGTGCAGCCTTGAAGCCGACGGTGCTGGCGTTGGCGATGTTGTTACCGGTGATATTCAGATCGGAAGATGCCGCCCGGATACCACTGAGGCCAATATTGAATGACATGATCAGACTCCTGTTTCGTACTCTACGGACGACGTTTTATTTACCAATAGTGAAAACATCCGACAGGCCGATACTGCCCAGACCTGCCAGGTTGAGAACCATTTCCCCGCCTTTACCCACGCCCAGCGAGACGCTGTCCACGTTGGCTGGTAACAGGGTGGCCAGCTGTACTGGCTCGCCGTCGATGCTGGCCTGCGCCTCGAAGCGGTATTTGCCGGCCGGCAAGGGATTGCCGCTGGCATCCTGACCGTCCCAGGCGAAGTCGCGGATTCCGGTTTCCTGGGCCCCGAGGTTGATGGTAGCCACCATGCTGCCAGCCTCGTCATAGACGTTGACCAGCACCATCTGGCTGGGCTGGGGCAGCACCAACTGGCCGGTAAAGCCTTCGGCCGGATCAACCATGGCCCGGTCACTGGGAAATACCACGGTGCGCCCGACCATGGAGGAGGCCTGCAGGGCCTGGGAAGACTGGAAGCTGCTGGCCATGGCATCGATACTGCTGTTCATCTTCTCGATGCCTTCGACGGTGCTGAACTGGGCCAGCTGGGCAATGAACTCGCCGTTTTCCTGGGGCGCCAGCGGGTCCTGGTTGTTCAACTGGGCTACCAGAAGCTGCAGGAACTCGTTCTTGCCCAGCTCGTTACCCTTGGCAAAGCGCCCCTGATCCACCTGGTACTGGTCAAGCACACTGCTGCCGACACTGATGCTCATTCCCTGCTCTCCTATTGTCCGAGGGTCAGCACGCGCTGCAGCATGCTCTTGGCGGTATTCATGATTTCCACGTTGGTCTGATAGGCGCGGGAAGCGGCCATCATGTTGGCCATTTCCTCGACCACGTTGACGTTGGGGTAAAACACATAGCCTTCTTCGTTGGCCATGGGATGGTCAGGTTCATAGCGGGCCTGCAGCTCGGCATCCGACTCCACCACACCGAGCACGCTGACGCCCTGCCCGGCCTGATCCTCCGGAGCGAACAGGGAACCGCCAAGCGATTGCTGCTGCTCGTTGAACAGGGTGGCGAACACGGCCTGACGCGCGCGATAGGTCTGATCGATGCTGCTGGACACGGTGTCGGCGTTGGCTATGTTGCTGGCCACCGCGTTCAGGCGCACCGACTGGGCGTTCATGCCGGAACCGGCAATATCGAAGATTCGGTCAAGGGACATGGTCAATCTCCCCGCAGGGCCGTCATCAGCCCTTTGAACTTGCTGTTGAGGAAGGTGAAGCTGGCCTGGAAGTCGATGGCATTTTCCGTGTATCTGGCCTGCTCGGCCTGGACCTCCACGGTGTTGCCATCGATCGACGGCTGATGCGGTGTGCGATAGCGCAAACCTGCCGCCTGATCGATCAGACTCTGGGCGGGAATGTGATTGGCATGGGTGCGTTGCAGCGACACGGTGCTGTTCGCCCCGCTCTGCTGAGCCTCCAGTACGCTGGCAAAGTCCAGATCCCGGGCCTTGTAGTTGGGCGTATCGGCATTGGCAATATTGTTGGCCAGCACCGCGGCACGCTCGGCACGGAAAGCCAACGCTTGCTCATGCAATCCCAGGGCGCGGTCAAAACTCAAACTCATGGTGGCAATCCTCACATCGGCCAGGGCCAGTGTTCTATCGCCAAGTACACAGCAATACCTGTGCCACCATAGAAATCTCTTTGATTTTCAATTGGATAGCGAATAAATCAGGACAGGGAGCGGCAAGGGATTTCCGCCGGGCGGCAAGGCTGCCGCACTCATCGGCAAACCTTGCTGTACGCTGCCGCCGGCAGGGAACGGAGAGGAAAGGGTGTCTTCAGCGGGCCTGGTAGACGATACCCGGGTTGCACTGGACCATGGAATACAGATCGGGCAACCCATTCAGCGCTTCGGAGGCGCCCAGCATCAGATAACCGCCGGGGCGCAGGGTGGCATGAATGCGCCGTAATATGTCCTTCTTCACATCGGCCGAGAAGTAGATGAGGACATTGCGGCAGAACACGATATCGAAGCGCCCCAGGACGCTGTAGCTGTCCAGCAGATTGAGCTGGCGAAACTCCACCCGACTGCGGATGGCCGGCTTGACGGTCCACTCCCCCGGACCGGTCTCATCAAAGTAACGGTCCCGGCGCTCGCGGGACAGGCCCCGGGCCATGGCCAGGCTGTCATAGCAGCCGGCACGGGCGGCATTGAGCATGCCGGCCGAGATCTCACTGGCAACGATCTGCACCCCGCCGCGCAGACGTCCGGGATTGGCGCGCTCGAACTCGTCGACGGCCATGCTCAGCGAATAGGGCTCCTGCCCCGAGGAGCACGCGGCCGACCAGATCCGCAACCGCCCGTTGGGGTTGCTGGCAAGAAACTCGGGAATCAGCCGTGACTTGAGCAGCTCGAAAGGGTAACCGTCGCGAAACCACAGGGTTTCGTTGGTGGTCATGGCATCCACCACCATCTCGCGCAGGCCGGACGCGGGCTGCTGCTGTACCTGACGTACCAACTCCCCCAGACTGCGGATACCGCGCTGGGTCAGCAGACGACCGAGACGACTGGTCACCAGATACTGCTTGTTGTCCCCCAGCACGATGCCGCAGGTGCGCTCCAGGTAATCCCGGAACAGGTCGAAGTCCGGATCATTTGCCGACACGCATCAACTCCAGACCCGTGAAATCATATTCAAGCATGTTCAACTCCGGCTCCACGCATCCGCGCGAGCACCCTGTCGGCCAGTTCGTCGGGGCTGAACTTGGCCAGGAAATCGTCCGCCCCCACCTTGCGCACCATGGCCTGATTGAACACACCGGACAGGGAGGTGTGCAGCATCACGTGCAGATCCTTCAGCCGGGGGTCACTGCGCACCTCGGCGGTGAGAGTGTAGCCATCCATCTCCGGCATTTCGATGTCGGAGATCATCATCAGCAGATCCTCGGTGACATCTCTGCCCTGGTCCGCCTGTTCCTTGAGCCAGTCCAGCGCCTGACGTCCATCATTGAGGGCAAAGACCTCGATGCCGAGCGATTCCATGCAGCGGATGATCTGCCGCCGCGCCACTGAGGAATCGTCCACGACCAGAATGCGGCTGCCGGTAGCCTCCGGCATCGCCTCGGTGGTGGTTGCCTGCTGCGGCAGGGCCTCGTCCCCGGCCAGCACCTCGGCCAGAACCTTCTCCACATCGATGATTTCCACCATCTGGTCTTCCACCCGGGTAACCGCGGTCAGGTAGTGGTCGCGACCGGTCCCCTTTGGCGGTGGATGTACGTCACTCCAGTTCAGGTTGACGATGCGCTCCACCGCCCGCACCAGAAATCCCTGAACCCGGTTGTTGTATTCAGTGATGATGACGAAGGCCGTGGACAGGTCTTCCAGCGCCCGGCCACCGGTAGCCCGCCCCAGATCAATGATCGGCAGCGTTCCGCCGCGGATGTGCGCCACGCCGCGGACAATGGGATTGAGCCTGGGTAGCAGCGTCAGTCGAGGGCATTGCAGTACTTCCTTGACCTTGAACACATTGATGCCATACAGCTGCCGCCCGTTCAGGCGAAACAGCAGCAGCTCGAGTCGGTTCTGTCCTACCAACTGGGTGCGCTGATCCACTGAGGCCATTATGCCAGCCATGAAACTACTCCTTCTTTAATGGAAGCGCAGACGGCATGATCCTTGCTTGCATCCATCAGACACTTTGGGACGCCGGCGATTTGACACACATCGCACGATCGAGGTTGGATTATATGCAGTTTCGGGCACCTTTTATCCGGCTGATTATAGCCATTACCCTCACGGGCTGTGGCAGCCTGCACGCCAATCCGCTTATCGACCAGCTTATCGGCACCACCACCGCATATCTTGAGGATCAGGTTGCGCTTCATCTGGCCGCCAGCAGCCAACCGGCCCGGCATGAGATCAGCGTCAACCGCCTGGACCCCAGGCTGCGTCTGCCGCTGTGCCCGGCGGACGCGATCAGCGCCCAGCTCGAAAGCCCGGAGATCCCCGTCGGCCGGGTCACGGTCCGGGTCAGCTGCGACAGCAGCCAGGTACAATGGCGCCTGTTTGTGCCCGCCCAGGTGGACCTCTTCCAGTCGGTAGTGGTACTCACCCGACCACTCGCCCGTCACGCCATCCTCGGCCCGGAGGACATTACACTGCGCGAGCGCAATATCGGCCAGATCAGCGGAGGTTACCTGCTGCAACCTGAACAGGCTATCGGCATGCGCCTGCGACGCCCGGTACAGGCCGACAACGTGCTCAGCCCCCAGCAGCTGGAACAGGATGAGACGGTCAAGCGCGGCGACCGGGTGGTCATCACCGCAGCCAACAGCCGGGTCGCCGTGCGCATGCCCGGTGAAGCACTGGAAAGCGGTGGCACCGGCGCGCAGATCCGGGTGCGCAACACCCGTTCCGACCGTGTCGTGCGCGCCCGGATAGTCGGGCCCGGTCAGGTGGAAGTCCACATGTAGTGCCCCTCCCGCGGAAGCTATACTTGCCAGCCTGCCATCCATTGGGCAACACTGTGAGGCAGATCACATATCCAACCCTGAATCTTTCAGGAAAAGCCTAAAGTTTACGGCCCCGCGGCCGTTACAGAGGCCGATGAAGCATTCAGGCTGAGGACATACACATGGTCATCGATTTCAACCCGGGCACCAACGGCGCCTCACGCAGCAGCCAGAGCAGTGCTACTGCCGGCAAGCGCGAGGTCACTGCCGATCGCCCGGCCGGCACCCAGAATACCGGTCAGCCGGCAACCGGCGACGCCGAGGTCCGTCTGAGCAATCAGGCCCAGCAGCTGCAGGCGATAGAAGAGCGTCTGCGTGAGCTGCCGGAAGTAGACACTGCGCGCGTGGAGCGGATCAAGCAGGCCATTGCCGACGGCAGCTACCAGCCGGACAGTCGCCGCATTGCCGACAAGCTGATCGACCTGGAATCCTGAGTGACGGCCGGCGCCCCACTGGTGGAGAGTGAAGGATGCGGCAACTGAGCGAGCTGTTCGCGAGGGCTACAACCCTGTGCCAGCAGTTCACCGACCTGCTCGACAGGGAGAAGCAGGCCCTGCTCGATCAGGACATGACGGCGTTGCAGGGGCTGCTCGACGAGAAGTCTGCGGCAATGGCTGCGCTCAATGAGGTGCACGCCGAGATGACTGCGCAGTTGCAGGCAGCCGGCATGCCCGAGGATCTCAGCCCCGGGGATTTCATCCGCGGTCTGGGCGACGACCAGCTGTCCCGGCAGCATGCCGATTTCCTCGACGCAGCCAGGGCCTGCGAGGAAGCCAATCTGCGTAATGCACGCCTGATCCGCCACAGCCAGCACATCAACAGCAACCTGCTGGACCTGCTGCGCAACCAGGGGGAAACCAGCCTGAATGTGTATGATCGCCTCGGCAATGCCAACCGCGCACGCCCGGGACGACCGATCAGCCGCGCCTGATATATGATCGCTGTCACCGGTCAGGAATTACGGATGAGAAGCTGACGTGTCAATGCTCCTAGAACAGGGTCTCGGCCCGCAGCCCCCCAGGGAAGTCACCGCACCGCTGGAGATCCAGTCACTGCTCAAGGCATTGCACGCCGCGAGAACGCCGCTGGAGGTCCGTTTCGAGGAACGGGCCCAGACCTTCCAGAGTTATCTGGTCGAACTCGATACCGCCAGCGGCATGTTGTATATCGACGAGCTCATCCCCTCCGTCGGTGACAAGTGGATGACCCAGGGCGAGAGTTTCCGTGTCGATGCGTGGCTCGACGGCGTTCACCTGCGCTGGCAGCACAGCGACGCCGCGCAGGTCGAACTGGATGACGGCGCTCCGGCCTTCAGCCTCCCCTTCCCGACGCAGCTGACCTATCACCAGCGCCGCGGCGCCTACCGGGCAACGGTACAGCGCAGCATCGACACCCGCCTCGAGCTTGTGCACAGCGCCGACAAGCGCGCATTCGCCGGCGAACTCCTCGACATCTCCGTTACCGGCTGCAAGCTGCGCCTGGCCGGCAACCAGCTTCAGGCGCTGCAACCGGGCGAGCGCTACGAGCGCAGCCAGTTGCAACTGGAGGACAGTCCCTTGCTGGACGTGGCGGTGGAGATCCGCCATCGCACCTACCATGAGGCCGGCGATGAAACCCATGTGGGCCTGCACTTCCACCAGCCGCCGGCGGTCACCCAGCGCCACATCGAGCGCTTCGTAACCCAGTTGCAGCGCGAAGCGCGGCGCCAGGCGCGCGAAGACCTGTTCTGATCGCACGTGCCGGCCAGGGCTCCCTCAGCCCGGCCGGTGCTCCTCTTCATCCTGATCCCCGGCCGGTTCCTGGTCGGCCTCATCCACCATCTGCTCCATCACCACCTGCTCGTCCACCCGCGGGTCTATCGCCGCCGCCAGCGGAGAGCTCGCCAGGTTACCCGCCGCCGGCATGAACTGGATGGGCGCCTCTTCCACCAGATTCTCCCCGGTGACCCGTTCCGGGCGCACGAACACCACCAGCAGCAGACTGCAGCAGGCCATGAACACGTACAGCATGCCGGGCCCGCCCAGCTGCATGAGCACCGAGCCGAGCAGCGGACCGGTACTGGCACCGACACCGAAGGTGACCAGCAGGGTCGCCGCCAGCTGCACCCGCCGCTCCTGATCGACGTGGTCATTGGCCAATGCCACCGCCAGCGGATACAGCGTGAACGCCAGCAGGCCGAACAGGGTAGTCAGCCACATGAGGACCCCAGGCAGAGAAATCAGGGCTATCAGCAGGGACACCGTGGTCAGGATGATGGCATTCACCTGGATCATGCGGCTGCGGTCAAAGCGGTCGGACAGCCAGCCGGCCGGCCCCTGCGCGAAGAGCCCCGCACCGATGGTGACCGCCATGAAGACGCCGACCAGATGGGTATCCAGGCCCGACGCGGCCGCATAGGTCGGCGCCAGTCCGTAGAAGGAACCGAGCAGCAGCCCGGCCACACCTATGGTGCTCAACGCCTGGGGGATGCGTTTGATGAAATGGCGGATCTCCAGGGGGGCGGGATGCAGCGGCGCCGGGTGTATACGGCGGGTTACCGCCACCGGCACCAGGCACAGGGAGAAACACATCGCCACCAGAATCACGTGCCGGAAGCTCAGCTCGGGCATCCAGGTCAGGATCAGTTGCCCCAATCCCAGCCCGAGAAAGGTCACCAGCATGTAGCCCGCAAACACGGTGCCGCGCTGGTGGGACTCGGCCTGTTCGTTCAGCCAGCTCTCCAGCACCATGTACTGGCACATCATCGCCACCCCTACCAGCCAGCGCAGCGCCAGCCAGACTTCCACGCTGGAGGTCAGCGCATGGCCAAGTACCGACGCCGTCACCACACCGGCACTGGCGACGAAGGCGCGGATATGGCCGACCCGGGCGATGAGCCGGTGCCCCACGCTGGCACCCATGACCAGCCCCACGTAATAGCCGGTCATCAACAGTCCTATCCAGACCGCGTTGACCCCTTCGGCGGCCAGACGAAGGCCCAGATAGGTACTGAGAAGGCCGCTGCCGATCAGCATCAGCAACGTGGAGAAATAGAGCGAGGAGAACGAAGAAAGGGTACTGGGCAACGGTGCCTCCCGAAAACGTACAGCAGGTTGGCTGAAGGGTTGATCAATGGCCGCGTCCCTGCTGGCCAGAACAAGCATAGCAGCCGTTTGCCCACAAACGAAAAAGGCAGCCCCAGGGCTGCCTTCTCCGGATCACGCCGTTGTCAGGCCGGCGGCGCGGCAGGCGGCGTCACCGAGGCGGAAAACCAGCCGGCCTGGAGGCCGAACAGGGCCAGCCCCAGTACCACCACCAGCAACAGCAGCCAAGGCCATACCGGCCTGCGGGCGGCATAGGGATCGCGCAGGGAACGGGCCGACCCACCGGGCAGAGTGGCCAGCTGGGTAAGCGCGGTGCCGAAGGCGATGTTGATCCGTGCCTGACTGTTGACTGCCCAGCCGTTGGCATCAAGGATCGGACCCAGGTTGCGCCGGCGCAGCTTGAACCAGGCCATCAGCATCGACGGACCGGAAATGGCCAGCAGCACACCCACCACCACCAGAGGCCACTGCCACCACTGCAACGACATCAGTCCGCTGAAGATGGCAGCCAGGGCGGCGCCCAGCGCGCCGACCGCCAGACCGATGGCGGCAAAGATCCCGGCAAACTTGGCAATGTCGAAGGTCTTGGAGGCGGCACTGGCTTCCGCCGGCGCGGTTGCACTGGTGCCGACCTGGGCGGCTGCGTTGTTGACCAGGGCGTCATCCCGGCTGGCGGCGAATTTCTGGATCTGGTCGGACACCAGCTTGGAGACCCGCCGGTAGGGTGACCAGAAGGCTTCCCGTACGCTGATGGCGCTCTGCACCACCTTGACCACGGTGGCGTCCCAGTCGTTGCCATCGCGATCATAGAACAGGCCGTTGCGTCCCACCGCCAGCTCGCTCTGCTCACCCGCGGTGACCGCTGCCACTATGTTCAGCGTCTCCCGGTCCCTGACCGGCTGGCCGCGACGGGTACAGGCGCAATACAGCAGGAAACTCTCGCTGTTGGCGGCCACTGCACTGTGGGCATCCACATCGCCCACTTCCACCACGAGATCGCAGCTGCGGCCATCGATGTACAGCCGGCCGGCCTGGAAGATGGCCTTTTCCCGACGCCAGTAGAAATTCTGGAAGGACACGAAGTTGCGCAGCAGGGTTACCAGCCCCCGTTGCAGACGCAGCAACTTGTCCAGATCCACCAGACCACCGGCAGCCTCGGCCACTTCCAGGTCCCTGGCCACCAGTTCCAGCAGGCGCGGCTGCACGCCCTGCTCCACCAGCTCGACAACGCGCTCCACACTCAGGACCTCGAGAATGCGCACCTGGGGCTTGGCTGCCTGCCAGGCAAAATAGTCATCGCTGCGCGCGGTCAGCTCCTGCCACTGGCTGCGGGTGATGGACTCCACATCGCCCAGCACCGGACGCACCACATGCTCGCGCAGAGCCTGCATAGCCGGTCGCCAGGCAGGGTTTATGCCCTGCTGCAGCGGCAGGCTCTCGCCGTACTGCAGGCTGGCCAGGGGCAGATCGGCAATCTGGCTGGCATCGGCCAGGTTCAGGGCAGACAGGCGTGTCAGCTCGGCCTCATCGGCATTCATGATGCTGGCCGCCCGCGGGTCGAAGGCCGCCATCTCCACCCGGGTGAAGTAATCATCGATCTTGTCGCGCAGTGCACTGATGGCAGCAACCGCCTGCTCCTCGTCCGGACCAAGCGACTGCACGCCGTGCTGCGCACCGCCCTGTTGCCACTCCTGCACCTGGCGGGCCTGATCGAAGAACTCGTTGATCAGTGCTTCGGAGACGGCAGGCTCTCCACTGCGATCCTGCTCGCCACCCAGACAGCTGATGATATCGGCAATGACCGCCTGCAGCCCGGCGTCACTGGTCAGGCTGGCCGGCACCAGACCGTCGCCGTTGGTCTCACCCGGCGGGAACAGCGCTGCCAGGTCATCGGTATCCGCCGCTGTCAGCCCCTGCTCGGGGTCACGGCCCAGCACCTTCAGCAACCGCTGCGCTGCGGAGGCAAGACGGTGGCCATCCGCCGTGTCAGGGAAGGACGCCAGCGTCAGGGGCTCTTCCCGGAACAGGCTCTGGGGATCGGCCAGATGGGCCAGGGTCCAGTCCACCGCGTCCAGGATCTCCGGCGCACGGATCCGCCCATCGCCGTTGGTATCTATATAGGCCAGCATGCGCTGGTCCAGTTCGAGATTGCGGGTGGGACAGGCCAGCGCGGCCCACAGCTTCTGGTCCAGACCACGCAATGCAGCCAGGTCTTCCGGAGTTTCCAGTTGCACCTGGTCGAAACCGCCGGCACGGAAGAATTTCCAACGATGAGTGGATAGAACGCCCATAACATTCCCTTCATATTCAGGACGAGAGATAAACCGCTGTATTCTGGCAGCAAACCCGGATTGCGGCGAGAGGTCCGAACAAGTTTAGCGAAGGTTTCGCGCTGCGCCCGAAGCAAAACGCAACGGCGGCATGGGGAGGACATGGGGAGGAAATGGTGCGCAAGCCCGGATTCGAACCGGGGACCTATCGCTTAGGAGGCGATTGCTCTATCCAGCTGAGCTACAAGCGCACGGAAATGCAGGTTTCAGCGTGGCGGATATTACCTGATTACAGGAATACTTGACCACCTTGACAAATGCTGCCAAAGTTCGATCTCAAATGGCCAGCGTCGGAAAGTCGTCACCTTGTGGACGTATTTCCGGCACTTCGGGAGCGGACGCAGGAAGATCGGGCATTGAATTTGAGCAAAATGCCTTTATCCGTTGTCCATGTCACGGGCTCGTGGGTCATCTGCCAGCCCAACGACACGGCAGCTTGGATGGCAGGAAGCCATAGGGTTCCAACTGGCCGGGATCGATTCATCAGCTAAAAGCGATATTTTTGCCCATGAAAACTGCACTTCAGCACTACACCAGCCGCACCGCCGACAAGTTTGTCGTTCGACTGCCCGAAGGCATGCGAGACCGCATAGCAGAAGTTGCCAAGCAACATCACCGCAGCATGAACTCCGAGATCATTGCCCGTCTGGAGCACAGTCTGCTGGACCTGCCGAGCCTGCCCGAGTACCCCTCTCGCCAAGCGCTCAACGATCAGCAAGTCGATGCACTGAATCAACCCGAGCGTGAACTGCTGCTGCGCTTCCGTGAAATGAGCCGTCGCCAGCAGAACGCCCTGCTTGCCCTGCTGGCCGCCGAACAGGCCTGATCGGCAGACAGCCCCGGCCCCCAGCGGGGACCGGAAATGAAAGAGCCCGCCAGGGTTACCTGGCGGGCTCTTCCGTTTCCGCAAAGCGGATATCAGCTGACGAAGGCCAGCAGGATACCAGCGGCGACCGCAGAGCCGATCACACCCGCCACGTTCGGACCCATGGCGTGCATCAGCAGGAAGTTCTGCGGGTTGGATTCCAGCCCCACCCTGTTCGAAACCCGCGCCGCCATCGGTACCGCAGACACACCGGCCGACCCGATCAAGGGGTTGATCTTGTGCTGGCTGAGCAGGTTCATCAGCTTGGCCATCAGTACGCCCGCAGCGGTCCCCATGCAGAAGGCGACCATGCCCAGCACCAGAATCCCCAGGGTGGTCAGCTGCAGGAAGGCACCGGCAGACAGCTTGGAGCCCACCGCCAGCCCCAGGGCAATGGTGACGATGTTGATCAGGGCATTACGACTGGTGTCAGCCAGGCGCTCGACCACACCACACTCGCGCATCAGGTTGCCGAAGCAGAACATGCCCACCAGCGGTGCCGCATCCGGCAGCAGCAGGGAGATCAGCAACAGCAGCACCAGCGGGAAGATGATCTTCTCGGTCTTGCTCACGGTGCGCAGCTGGGTCATGACGATGCTCCGCTCCTGCTCCGTGGTCAGTGCACGCATGATCGGCGGCTGGATCAAGGGCACCAGTGCCATGTAGGAGTAGGCCGCCACGGCAATGGGCCCCAGCAGATCCGGTGCCAGCTTGGAGGTGACGAAGATCGAGGTGGGCCCATCCGCCCCGCCGATGATGGCGATCGACGCCGCCTCGCGCAGGGTGAAGTCGAACCCGGGAACGCCCCAGGCCGTCAGCGCCAGCGCACCGAGCAGGGTGCCGAAGATACCGAACTGGGCGGCCGCCCCCAGCAGCAGGGTACGCGGGTTGGCCAGCATCGGACCGAAGTCCGTCATGGCACCCACGCCCATGAAGATCAGCAGGGGGAACACGCTGGTCGGGATACCGACGTCATAGATCAGCTTGAGCAGCCCGCCCGCCTCGGCCATGCCGGCCACCGGCAGGTTGGCCAGTACGCCACCAAACCCGATGGGAATCAGCAGCAGCGGCTCGAAGCCCTTGCGGATAGCCAGGTAGATCAGCGCCAGGCAGACCAGGATCATCAGCACCTGACCAGGTGCAATGTGGAACAGACCTGTGGTCTGCCACAAGAGTGCCAGCTTTTCCATGGAGCTCTCCTCAGCCTATGGTCACCAGGGTATCGCCCACGGACACGGCATCACCGGCCTTGACTGCGACAGATCCGATGACCCCGGCGCGCTTGGCACGGACCTCGGTTTCCATCTTCATGGCTTCCAGGATGAGGATCAGCTGCCCCTCCTCGACATGGTCGCCGGGGCTGACCAGCACCTTGAAGATGTTACCGGCCAGCGGTGCGGCCTGAGGCTCACCTTCCCCAGCCGGTGCCGACGCGGGGGCTGCTGCAGCACTGCTGCCGGCGCCACCGAGCGGCTTGATGCCACTGATATCGCCACCCTCGGACACCTGAACCACGAAATCACGGCCATTGACCGATACGGTGTAGACTTCCGGACCCTCGGCAGGCGCGGCCACCTTCTCCCGACCGGTGGGCACAGGCTCGAAGGCCGCGGGATTGCCACGATTCTCCAGAAACTTGAGGCCGATCTGCGGGAACAGGGCGTAGGTCAGCACGTCGTCGATCTCGTTGGCGCCGAGCTGGATGCCCTTCTCCGCGGCCAACTCGCGCAGCTCCTCGGTCAGACGATCCATTTCGGGCTCCAGCAGATCCGCCGGACGACAGGTGATGGCTTCGCCACCATCCAGCACCCGGGCCTGCAGGGCAGCATTGAAGGGCGCAGGAGCAGCCCCGTATTCGCCCTTCAGCACGCCGGCTGTTTCCTTGGTGATGGACTTGTAGCGCTCGCCGGTGAGGACGTTCAGTACCGCCTGGGTACCGACGATCTGCGAGGTGGGCGTCACCAGCGGGATGAAACCCAGATCCTCGCGCACCCGCGGAATTTCCTCGAGCACCTGGTCGAACTTGTCCTCGGCGCCCTGCTCCTTGAGCTGGCTTTCCATGTTGGTCAGCATGCCGCCGGGGACCTGGGCGACCAGAATGCGGGCATCCACACCCTTGAGGTTACCCTCGAACTTGGCGTATTTCTTGCGCACCTCGCGGAAGTAGGCCGCGACCTCCTCCAGCAGATTGAGGTCCAGTCCGGTATCGCGCGGCGTGTTCTGGAACATCGCCACGATGGATTCGGTCGGCGAATGACCATAGGTCATCGACATGGAGGAAATGGCGGTATCCACGTTGTCGATGCCCGCCTCGGCCGCCTTGAGGATGGCTGCCGAAGACAGGCCGGCAGTAGCATGGCACTGCATGTGGATCGGAATGCTCAGGGTCTGCTTGAGCCGGGAGACCAGCTCGAAGGCCACATAGGGGGTGAGAATACCGGCCATATCCTTGATGGCGAGTGAATCGGCGCCCATATCCTCGATACGCCTTGCCAGATCCACCCACATGTCCAGGGTATGTACCGGACTGGTGGTATAGGAG
Organism: Halopseudomonas sp. Lyrl_26; assembly: GCF_051948695.1. Lineage (NCBI taxonomy): Bacteria > Pseudomonadati > Pseudomonadota > Gammaproteobacteria > Pseudomonadales > Pseudomonadaceae > Halopseudomonas > Halopseudomonas sp. Lyrl_26. The sequence continues at coordinate 169,978 of NZ_JAYJLH010000001.1, read as the reverse complement.
ATGGTGCCCTGGGCGTGCTTGCCGACCTGGTGTACCGCCTTGAGTGCGGTCTCCAGGTTGCGCGGATCGTTCATCGCATCGAAGACACGGAAGACATCCACACCATTGACGGCGGCACGCTCGACGAACTTCTCCACCACATCGTCCGCGTAATGACGGTAGCCAAGCAGGTTCTGCCCACGCAGCAGCATCTGCTGGCGGGTATTGGGCATGGCCTTCTTCAGTTCGCGGATGCGCTCCCAGGGATCCTCGCCCAGATAGCGGATGCAGGCGTCGAAGGTAGCTCCCCCCCAGGATTCGACGGACCAGAACCCGACCCGATCAAGCTTGTCAGCGATCGGCAGCATGTCCTCGAGGCGCATGCGGGTGGCCAGAATGGATTGGTGCGCGTCGCGCAGGATGACATCGGTGATACCCAGGGCACCGGATTGCAAGTCACTCATGTAGGTCAGACCTTATTGTTTATCTTGTCTTTTGCGTTATGCGCAGAATCGGTCAGGCTGCGCGACGGGAGCGATGCTGGCGTATCGCGGCAGTGATGACCGCCAGCATCTCGGGATCAACAGCCGGCTCGCTTGCGGGCGCCTTGCGGACCGGCGCAGCAGCAACCGGCGCCTGCTCCGGAAAGAAACGCGATACCAGCCAGGACATGAGATTGGTGCAGCCGACCAGCAGGATGAGGAACAGGAATACCGCCCCCACTCCGACGAACATCAGCTCCACCCCCTCCATCAGCAACTCATTGGACGTCATTCGTTATTTCCCCCTTGGTCAGGTATCCGGATCCTGATGAGCCGGTTGAATGTACCTGTGCTCGGGCTTCCAATCAATCACAAAGCGGGGGCAGAGGCTCATTCCATTGCGCACCGGAGGCACCGCCGGGCCACGGGCGGTCTGCTCCAGAGCCCTTCCCTGCACCCGATGCGCGAACTCCAGGCGAAAAAAAACCCACTGAAAATTCAGTGGGTTTCCTGTATGGCGCACTCGGGAGGATTCGAACCTCCGACCGCTCGGTTCGTAGCCGAGTACTCTATCCAGCTGAGCTACGAGTGCGTTGTGGGTGCGTATTATAGAGCGTTCTATCTGCCTGTCAACCTGTTTTTTCTTTTTAATTCAAGAAATTACCTGTTGACAACTCTACAATACAAAAGTGGCGGAGAGGGAGGGATTCGAACCCTCGACACCCTTTTGAGGTGTACTCCCTTAGCAGGGGAGCGCCTTCGGCCTCTCGGCCACCTCTCCGTAACACGCGCAGAATATTAACCGTGCCGCTGCGCTAATGCAATGAAAAATTTAAGAAAATTAGGTATTTGATGACTCATCCTTTTCTTTCTGGATGCGCTGGTAGATTTCCTCGCGGTGAACCGCCACTTCTTTCGGAGCGTTGACGCCGATTCGGACCTGATTGCCCTTCACACCCAGCACAGTTACCGTTACTTCATCACCTACCATCAGGGTTTCACCCACCCTGCGAGTCAGAATAAGCATTCCATTTCTCCTTGCTCATTTAATCAGGACACAGTCCGAATAACCCGGGCCCTTGTATTGGCCGTCACGTTCGCCTAAGTGTGACCACAACCTTGCCCGGGCGTTCGATTGGATGAACCTTTTAATGCCCTGGCCAGAGGCAGACGCTGCTGCGCCCGCCCCATTTTCGCCCGAAACGACGTCCCTTACTCGGTAACCTGCTCCGAGGGCGCATCCAGCTCGAAGGCCGAATGCAGACTGCGGACTGCCAGCTCCAGGTACTTCTCATCGATCACCACGGAGATCTTGATCTCCGAGGTAGAGATCATCAGGATGTTGATGCCATGCTTGGCCAGCGCCTCGAACATCTTGCTCGCCACACCGGCATGGGAGCGCATCCCGACCCCGACAATGGAGACCTTGGCAATGCCGCTGTCGCCTGCGACCTCGCGAGCACCGATCTCCGCCGCTACCCTGCGCAGTATCTCTTCGGTACGACGCTGGTCACTGCGGTTGACGGTGAAGGTGAAATCGGTGGTGTGATCCTGTGCCACGTTCTGCACGATCATGTCGATCTCGATGTTCGCCGCACTGACCGGCCCCAGAATCTTGTATGCCACGCCGGGAGTGTCCGGCACACCACGAATGGTCAGTTTGGCTTCATCACGGTTGAATGCAATGCCGGAGATGACGGGCTGTTCCATTGAAAGCTCTTCCTCAAGGGTAATCAGGGTCCCGGGACCCTCTTTGAAACTGTGCAGCACACGCAGTGGCACGTTGTATTTGCCGGCGAACTCCACCGCCCGGATCTGCAATACCTTGGAGCCGAGACTGGCCATCTCGAGCATTTCCTCGAAGGTGATCTTGTCCAGCCGGCGGGCGCTGTCTACCACCCGGGGGTCGGTGGTGTAGACGCCATCCACATCAGTATAGATCTGACACTCATCTGCTTTCAGCGCAGCGGCCAGCGCCACCGCGGTAGTATCGGAGCCGCCCCGGCCCAGAGTGGTGATATTGCCGTTGTCATCCATACCCTGGAAACCGGCGACAATGGCTACCTTGCCGCTGTCCAGCGCATCGCGCAGCTTGCCATCATCAATATGCTGGATACGCGCCTTGCCGAAGGCGTTGTCGGTACCGATGCGCACCTGGGGTCCGGTAAAGGACACGGCCGGCACCCCAATGGCCTTCAGCGCCATGGCCAGCAGACCTATGGTCACCTGCTCACCGGTAGACAGGATCACATCGAGCTCCCGGGGATCCGGATCCTCGCTGATATCCCTGGCCAGCGCGATCAGCCGGTTGGTTTCGCCACTCATGGCGGAGACCACGACCACCAGCCCGTGCCCTTCGGCTCTGAACTTCCTGATTTTCTCGGCTACCTGGGTAATGCGTTCCACACTGCCCACCGAGGTACCACCAAACTTCTGGACAATAAGTGCCATTTGTTGCACCAACCCCCATGCCGTAATCGGTTGCCCGATTTGTTGCGTCCGCCCTCAGGGCCGACCCCTCAAATTCCTACTGCTGTGCCACCCACTCGGCCGCGCTGTTCAGCGCTGCGTCCAAGGCGGCAACGTCGGTGCCACCACCCTGCGCCATGTCCGGGCGACCGCCGCCCTTGCCGCCGACGGCCTGGGCAGTCTGGCGAATCAGATCGCCGGCCTTGACCCGACCGGTCAGGTCACCGGTGACACCGGCTACCAGCACCACCTTGCCGTCCAGTTCGCCACCCAGCAGGATGACCGCCGAACCCAGCTTGTTCTTCAGCTGATCGATCAGTGCCAGCAGACCCTTGCCGTCGACACCGTCGACGCGCTTGATCAGCACCCGCATGCCATTGATCTCGCGGGCTTCGCCGGCCATGTCGCTGCCGGCAGCGCTGGCGGCCCTGGCCTTGAGCTGCTGCACTTCCTTCTCCAACTGCTGGGTGCGCTCCAGCGCCGCCGACAGCTTGCCGAGCAGGTTCTCCCGGTTGCCACGCAGCAGTTGCGCGGCCTGACGCAGCTGATCCTCGGCCTCATTCACCCAGGCCATGGCTGCCGCACCGGTGACCGCCTCGATCCGGCGCACCCCGGAAGCAATACCGCCTTCGCTGATGATCTTGAACAGACCGATGTCCCCGGTGCGGCTGACGTGGGTGCCACCGCAGAGCTCGACGGAGAAGCCGCCTCCCATGGTCAGCACGCGCACCTGGTCACCATATTTCTCACCGAACAGGGCCATGGCGCCCTTGGCCTTGGCGGTCTCGATATCGGTCACCTCGATCTCCACCGCCGAGTTGGCGCGGATCTGTTCGTTGACCAGCTGCTCCAGCTCGCGCAGCTGCTCGGGACGGATGGCCTCGAAATGACTGAAGTCGAAGCGCAGGCGCTGGCTGTCAACCAGCGAGCCCTTCTGCTGAACGTGTTCGCCGAGTATCTGGCGCAGGGCAGCGTGCAGCAGGTGGGTCGCCGAGTGGTTGGCCTTGGTTGCATCGCGGATGCTGTCATCCACCACCGCCTTGACGCTGGTACCTACCGCCAGACTGCCGCTGGTTACCACACCATGGTGCAGGTGGGCGCCGCCGGCCTTGGTGGTGTCGCGTACATCGAAGCGCACCCCGGCGCTGCTCAGATAGCCGCTGTCGCCGACCTGCCCGCCGGATTCGGCGTAGAAGGGGGTCTGGTCCAGTACCACCACACCCTTTTCGCCCTCGGCCAGACTGTCTACCGCCTGACCATCGCGGAACAGCGCGACGATCTGCGCGGCGCCGCTGGTGCTGGTGTAACCCTCGAACCGGGTGTCGGCATCGACCTTGACCAGCTGGTTGTAATCCAGCCCGAACTGGCTCGCAGCCCGGGCACGCTCGCGCTGGGCCTCCATGGCGGCTTCAAAGCCGGCTTCGTCGATGGTCAGCCCGCGCTCGCGGGCGATGTCCCCGGTCAGGTCCATCGGGAAGCCGTAGGTGTCATACAGCTTGAAGACGATGTCCCCGGGAATCTCGCTGCCCTTGAGCTCGGCCAGATCCTGCTCGAGGATCCGCAGGCCCTGCTCCAGGGTACGGGCGAACTGCTCTTCCTCGGTCTTGAGCACCCGCTCGATATGCACCTGCTGCGCCTTCAGCTCGGGGAAGGCCTCGCCCATCTCCGCGACCAGCGTCGGCACTATGCGGTGGAAGAAGGTCTCGGTCGCACCCAGCTTGTTACCGTGACGGCAGGCCCGGCGGATGATGCGGCGCAGCACGTAGCCACGGCCTTCGTTCGATGGCAGCACGCCGTCGGCAATCAGGAAGCTGCAGGAGCGGATATGGTCGGCCACCACCTTCAGCGAAGCCTGGTTCTCCTGGGCGCAGCCGATGGCCTCGGCGGCGCCCTTGAGCAGATTCTGGAACAGGTCGATCTCGTAGTTGGAGTTCACATGCTGCATCACCGCGCTGATGCGCTCCAGGCCCATGCCGGTATCCACGCTCGGGGCAGGCAGGGGATGCAACACACCATCGGCGGTGCGGTTGAACTGCATGAAGACGTTGTTCCAGATCTCGATATAGCGATCGCCGTCCTCTTCCGGGCTGCCCGGAGGGCCGCCCCAGATATGTTCGCCGTGATCATAGAAGATCTCGGTGCAGGGACCACAGGGACCGGTATCACCCATGGCCCAGAAGTTGTCCGAGGCGTAGGGCGCACCCTTGTTGTCACCGATGCGCACCATGCGCTCGGCGGGTACACCGATCTCCTTCGTCCAGATGTCATAGGCCTCGTCATCACTGGCATAGACGGTGACCCAGAGCTTCTCGGCAGGCAGATTCAGCCATTTGTCCGAGGTCAGAAACTCCCAGGCATAGTGAATGGCATCACGCTTGAAGTAATCACCGAAGCTGAAGTTGCCCAGCATCTCGAAGAAGGTATGGTGCCGTGCGGTGTAGCCCACATTCTCCAGGTCATTGTGCTTGCCGCCGGCACGCACGCACTTCTGGCTGCTGACCGCCCGGGTATAGGCGCGTTTTTCCAGTCCAAGGAAGCAGTCCTTGAACTGGTTCATGCCCGCATTGGTGAACAGCAGGGTCGGGTCATCGGCCGGCACCAGCGAACTGGAGGCGACTCGGGTATGGCCCTTCTCTTCAAAGAAGCGAAGGAAAGCTTCACGGATCTCAGCGCTTTTCATAGGTCCCTTACCACGGATCAGGTCAGCCGGGCTCACGCCGGGCAAAGTGAGTCATTATATAGGCATAGCCGCAGGGCATGCATTACCTGCGGGATCAGATAGTTCTATCGTGGCGATTGAGTCTGCCGATCAACTCAACCGGCCACCGGTCCGGCATAGGGGTCCACGTCGGCGACCCCACCCAGCAGTGGGACGGCCCGCACCGGCGTACCGGCCCGCAGGCGCAGACGTTCAGCCGTCTCGGCGGCAACCACCAGGGTTCCGGCAGCAAGGCGCCCCGGTGCGGCGGTGATGCGGCAATCGGCCCGCCCACGGTTGTGGATCAGATAGGTCTGCGCCTCGTCTCCGGGCGTGCCTATGGCCAGCAGCAGCGTCTGGCTGTCGCGGATGCTGCGGATGTGATTGAAGGGCGCCTCTATGGTGACGCCGCCGTCGAAGATATCGATGTACCCCTGATCCTGCAGCCCCTCCTCCAGCAGCATCACCAGCGCCGGCTCGGAAACCGGATGCACCCGGCCCATGGCCGCGCGCGCCGCCTCACTGAGAAAACACGCATACAGCGGAAACTTCGGCATCATCTCGGCGATGAAGGACTTGCTGCCGGTGCCTGTCAGGTAATCCGCCCGGGCAAAGTCCATACGAAAGAAGTGCCGGCCCAGACTGTCCCAGAACGGAGAACGACCCTCGGCATCGGACAGGCCACGCATCTCGGCTATGACCCTGGGGGCAAAGTCGGCAGCGAACTCGGCCATATGGATGAAGCGCGCCCGCGACAGCAGCCGACCATTGAGACTGTGCCGATACGGCGGACTCAGAAACAGCGAGCACAGGGCAGAGGCACCGGTCAGATCATTGGTCAGAAACAGCGTCGGTTGCTGGCGGTACACGTTGAGTTCACGGCTGGCGGTGACCGTCAGCCCGCGACGATAACTGTACCAGGGCTCACGCAGACCCGCCGCCGCCAGCACACCGCTGGTACCGATCACCTGGCCCGAGGCATCCTCCAGCACGAACAGGTAATCCGCGTCGGCCATCGGCAGGGTACCGGCAAAGCTCGCCTCCACCGTCTGCAGTCGTCGTTCCAGACGCTCCTCACTGGCGGGCAGACTGGTCAGACCCGACCCGGCCTCCAGAGCCAGCTGCAGCAGCGCCGGCAGATCCGCAACAGTTGCCGCCCGTACCAGCATGCTCAGGCCCCTCCGATCAGTCTGAGACTGTCACCCTCGGTGACATTCAGCAGTTGCGCCAGCTGCGCATCCAGAATTACCGGCTCACCGGGGTTCCAGGCCAGCGGGATGAGACAGGCACGAAAGTCCCTGACCTTCTCGTTGGCCACCAGCCAGCTGCCGGTCGGCTCCAGGGGCTGGCCGATCCGGACACTGGTCACCTGGCTGGCGCGTACCGTGTGAAGCTCGGCCGTGCGCGCCTGTACCACGGGGCCACCGTCGAAGATATCGATGTAGTTGTCGCTTTCGAAGCCTTCATCCATGAGGATGTCATAGACCATCTGCGAGGCAGGCCGCACCTGACCGATCACTTCCTGGGCCGAATCCGGCAGCATGGGCACGTACAGGGGGTAGCCCGGCAGCAGTTCGGCCAGCACGCTGCGACCCAGGCTGCTGCCCAGGCGCTCCGCCTCGGCGTAGTCCACATCGAAGAAATGTCGACATACGCCATCCCAGAACGGCGAGTTGCCTTGCTCGTCGCTGATGCCCGAGATCTCCACCGCTATCGAGTCGGCAAAGCGCTGAGGATGGGAGGCGGCGAACAGCAGCCGGCCACAGGCGTTGAGCTTGAGCGAGTCGTGGCTGCGCCAACGCGGATCCATGTAGAAGCCGGTCAGCAGGCTGTGGCCTGTCAGGTCATGACACAGCGACAGTACATGGATGCGGTTGTGCAGGCCCAGCTCGCGGGAGGCGTGAACGAACATCTCGTTGCGGAAGGTGTAGAACGGCTGGCTGAAGCCGGCAGCGGAGATGATGCTGCTGCAGCCGACCAGGGTGCCGCTGTCCACATCCTCGAGCACGAAGAAATAACGCTCGTCGCCGGTGAAGACCACATCCTCATCCATCGCCGCTTCGGTACCCTCGATGATCACCGACAGGCGCTCGCGGTCGGCCGGCAGGGAGGTGATCCCTACCGGGCTGGCGATCGCCAGCCGCTCGATTTCGGGTAGATCCGCCAGGGTACACAGGCGCTGGATGAGCATGGTCGCCTCCGGTTACTGCGCCAGTTTCAGCAGCGCTGTACGCAGCCGTCCCAGCGCTTCACGAATATCCGCCTCGGGAATGATCAGACTCGGTGCCAGACGCATAACGTCGGCGCCGGCCTGCAGCACCAGTACCCCTTCCTGCTGGGCCAGTTTCATCAGCTGCCCGGCCTGGCCCTGATAGCGCTCGGCCAATACCCCACCGATGAGCAGGCCCTGTCCACGGACCGCCGAGAACACTCCCAGCTCATCATTCAGGGTCCGCAGGCCGCGCGTCAGCAGGTTGTGGCGTTCGGTCACCCCTTCCAGCACCTGGGGGGTGTTGATGAGGTCCAGTACCCTTTCAGCCACGGCACAGCCCAGCGGGTTGCCGCCGTAGGTGCTGCCATGGGTGCCGACGCTCAGGGCCGGGGCCACCCGGTCGGTGGTGAGCATGGCGGCAATCGGGAAACCGCCGCCGATACCCTTGGCGCTGGTCAGGATGTCCGGGGTCACGCCGCTGTGCATGTAGGCGTAGAGTTTGCCGGTACGACCCATGCCGCTCTGCACCTCATCGAAGATCAGCAGTGCATTGTGCTTGTCACAGAGCGCCCGCACCGCCTGAAGGTATTCGGTACTGGCCGGGATCACCCCGCCCTCGCCCTGTACCGGCTCCAGCACCACGGCACAGGTGCGCTCGGAGATCTGCGCTTCCAGGGCAGCAATGTCATTGTAAGGCACGTGGCTGATTCCACCGATGGCCGGACCGAAGCCCTGGGAGTACTTGGGCTGGCCACCCACGCTGACGGTGAACAGGGTCCGACCATGGAAGCTGTTGCTGCAGGCGATGATCTCGTGCTTGTCCGGACCGACATTGTCGTTCGCCCAGCGCCGGGCCAGCTTGAAGGCCGCTTCGTTGGCTTCGGCGCCGGAGTTGACGAACAGCACCCGGTCTGCGAAGGTCGCCGCCACCAGCTTGGCCGCCAGGCGCAACGCCGGCTCGTTGGTCATGATGTTGGATACATGCCAGAGCTTCTGCGCCTGACGGGTGAGTACCTCGACCAGTTCCGGGTGGGCGTGACCCAGCGAGTTGACCGCGATGCCGCCGGCCAGGTCGATGTATTCGCGACCCTCCTGGTCCCACAGGCGCGATCCCTGCCCTCGCACCGGCACCATATCGACGGGGGCGTAATTGGGCATCATGTACCGATCGAAGTCGGCGCGGCTGACCTGCATGGACTGCGACATCTACTCAACTCTCCTGTGATCGCCTGAGGCGCATACGAATCGGCATGCCGTGCATGCCGTGCTTACAAACTGACCCGTCCGTCCTGTGCCTGCTGGGCACGGTACTGGTTCCGGTCCTCCCGGGGAGTGACACCGAAACAGTTGCGGTAGGCACTGGAAAAATGCGGGCCAGAGGAAAAACCGCAGGACAGACCTATCTGGATTATGGATTTGCTGGTCTGCTGCAGCATCTGCCGCGCCCGATTCAGGCGCAGCTCAAGATAATACTGCGATGGAACGCTGTTGAGATACTGCTTGAATATGCGTTCCAGCTGCCGCCGGGAGACACACACGTGCCGCGCGATCTCGTCGGTGGTCAAGGGCTCCTCGATATTGGACTCCATGAGGATCACGGCCTGGGTCAGCTTCGGATGAGTACTGCCCAGACGGTTGCGCAGCGGCACCCGCTGCTGTTCACTTCCCAGGCGAATGCGTTCGATGTTCAGGTCCTCGGCCACCAGCGCTGCCAGATCGGCTCCGTGGTGCTCGGTCACCAGGGTCAGGAACAGATCGGTGATGGCGTAACCGCTGCCACTCATGCGTCCCTCGTCACGCTCGAACAGCCGGGTGCCCGCCTGCACCGTCGGGAAGCGCTCGCGAAACTCCTCCAGCATCCGCCAGTGCACCGCGCAGCGACGCCCATCCAGCAGACCGGCCATGGCCAGCGGGAACACCCCCTCCTCCAGCCCGCCGAGCGTCACGCCCTCCCGGGCCAGACTGCGCAGCTGCTGCGCCAGCGCCGGTGGAATGGATGTCGGCAACTGCGCCACATCGGCCACCAGCCACAGCTGGTCCAGATCCTCGGGCACCTGATCCCAGCGCCGCTCTGACAGCTGCCAGCCCTCGGATGACACCAGGGACTCATCGTCCAGGGTATAGCAGTCGACCCGATACAGCTGCGTCTCGGCCATGCGATTGGCCGAGCGCAGTACCGTCAGGGCGGGCATGACTATCGCCGGGTGACAGCCCGGCCACAGCAGAAACGCCGTGCGCCGTACGGTCATCCGCTGGTCCGCCTGTGGCTGAGAAAAGCGCTCATGGTCACGCCCGAGTCCGTTTTGGAGTCCAAGGGCGCATTGTGCCACAGGCCGGGGCCGGCAGCGAAGAGTGGATCAGGTGGTTGTCACCGCAACTCGGAATAGCTGATCTTCCGGTATCCCGGCAGGCAGCGCTGCAGCACGGCCTGCAGCGACTGGTCGTCCGGCAGATAGTCATCACCAAGACGCCCGTCGGGCAGCCGCCGAGGATGGGCGACGATCTCGACCAGCGCACCGGGGCGCAGGCCGTGAAGCAGGTCGCGGGGGGTGCAGACCTGCCTGACGGTCGCCGTACAATGCCGACGCAGGTGGGCATTCAGCAGTCCCTTGTAGGCGCGTTTCAGTGGCCCTATGTTGCGTCCCAGATTGCGCGCCAGCCGCACCGGAACTCTGTTTTGCCCGGCAAAGACAGCCACCAGGCTGCCGACCGGCAGGCGGTTGTGCACATGCTGGTGGGAGTCGATGTGGCTGGGCACGACACCATGGCGAACGCAGCGATCCCACTGCGCCTGCAGCTCGGCCGCCACCAGTTGCCGGGAGGCGGAATCCAGGCGCAGACGCCAGGGCGGGAGATTCAGGTCAAACTGTCCATCGCGGCAGAACAGCGGGTGCCGGCGCAGTCCGTCGGTCAGCGGCTCGCCGTAGGTGAGATTGAAGTGCAACCCCGCCGCTCCATGCAGCCCCCGCTCGGCGATACCGGCACAGGCCTCCTCGAAGGCGGGCATGTTGGCCATCAGGGTCGCAGAAGAGACGCAACCCAGGGCGAAAGCTTCCCAGATCAGGCCATTGGTCTCACTGTCCAGACCCAGATCATCGGCATTGACTATTACCCGTGAGTCGGTCATGACATCTTCTCCTTCCTGATCCGTGGCTTGACCCGGGCCCAGAGCCGATAGGCGATGCCCAGAAGGATGCCGCCGGGGCGCCGGGAGCAGAAGCGCCAGTGGTGATTGTCTATCAGACCATCCATCCGCTCATGCAGCTGATGATTGGAGTTGTGCAGACTCACGCGGGATGCATCCACCCATTGCCAGCCCTCCTCCAGCCCCCACATCAGCCATTCATGCAGCAGCAGACGACCGCTGCCCAGCGCCGAGTACTCGGGGAGATAGGCGATGTTGTAATCGTACAGCCGGCCGCGCTCCAGAAGGCCCAGTCGGTAGCTGATGCAGCGCCCGTCCCGCTCCAGATAGACCACCCGCACCCTGCCCTGGGCTGCCAGGGCGGTCAGTGCCGCAGTCATCAATGGCAGCCGCTCGGGGGAGAACAGCCCCACGCCCTCCTCGCCTTTCCAGCTGGCCTGCTCCACCGCGGCCAGCTCGCCCACCAGATCGCGCATCTGCCCGGCATCCGGCGCCAGGCGGCGCAGCTGGGCCGTCGCCTCTCCCGCCCGCCGACGCGCCCGGCGCAGCTCCGAGCCGAGTACGCCGGTGGGGTCCTTGTGATCCGCCTCGGTGATCCGGTGCTCGGGTACCCGGCAGCTCAACCTGTCCTCCCGATAGGAGCACAGATCGCTCCAGACCGCCGCCAGCTGGTCCGCCGATTCGGTGGCCAGCACTTCGTTGAACTCGAGCAGGCTGTGCGGCACGCGCGAACGAATCTGCCGCAGGGCTTTCCCGAGCAGAGGGGAGTCAACACCGTCCACCGCCAGAACGATACGGTCGGCCAGGGGATACCCGAGGTGCCGGATTACCCTCCAGGGCATGCCCAGCAGCCTTTCCCGGCCGATGGTCAGGGGCAGGCACAGCACCATGTGTTCCCCCTGCCAGGCCGCGAGTATGCGCAGCTGCCGCCCCGCGAGCTGGTCGGCGCAGGCCCGCAGCCAGGCCAGCTGATTGAAGGGAGTCACCTCGGGTAACCGCTCCAGCAGCTGCGCATAGGCCGTCTCAGGAAAAATCGCCGGGTCGAGACTGTCATACCAGGTGTAGGTTTCAGTCACACCGCCCCTCCGATGACAGCGCGTGGACGGGGCGCAGGCAGACGACGGCCAGCGTAGCGCTCGCTGCGGGACAGGTGCAGGCAGCCGAACAGACAGTAGACATGCACACTCTCGCCTATCTCGCGAAAGCCCAGCCGTGCATGGATGGCCAGTGACGGCGGGTTGGAACAACTGACCAGCGCCCGGCTGTGTGTGAAGCCCAGAGCCCGGTAGTGCGCCCATACGGCCTTCATCATTACCAGTGGAAGACCGCGGGAGCGGTAGGGCCGGGCCACCTCGCCGGCAAACTGGTAGATACACGTTTCCGGCAAACGGACCCAGCAGCGGTAGAGATGACGGTCGTAATAGTCGCGCTCGCTGACCCAGGCCATACAGGCAGCATGCCCCTCACGGTCAAGATTGGCGAAGCCTGTGACACCCTTCTGCTTCAACAGGTCGTTGATCGTGGGCAGATAGGCCGAGAAGTGACGCCGTAGCGCGGGCAGTCGTTGTGCAGTCAGAGTGATCGACGGCCAGCTCGCTTCGTCCAGCCGCCGAAGCTGCGGCAGAGGATCAGCGAGATCACGTTCCAGCACCAGCAGCACCCAGTGTCTGTAGAGAAAACGTTCACGCAGGATGCGCAGGCTGCCCCGCAGCCCCTTGCGTCTCAGCTTGTCCCACAGGTGCAGTGACATGCTATACCTCCCAGTAAAGTATGAAGAGGGTATTGCCGGGCACCCGGAAGTGACCCTGACCCTCGGTGCAATCAATTGCGTGGCTTGCCAGCGGCCCCTCGGGACCCAACCCCTCCAACCGCAGGCCGCGACAATCGTCGGGCAACCCGACCAGACGCACCCGTTGTTCGCGGCCGACCTTGTTCACCCCGAGAACGGCCCGGCGCTCCCCGCCGGCCATGGCCAGGGCATCAACCTCGAAGGCGTCGTTAACCAACTCCTGTACCTGCGGCAGCCAGTGGCGGGCGATCAGCGCCTGAGCCTGAGCCACCGGCTTGGGCTGGAAACTGCCAGACTCATCCATTCGCAGCATGCCCTTGGGATAATCGGGCTCGTCCGCCGCCTGGAACCAGCTCAACAGCTCCAGCAGGCCATCCTGCGATGAATTGATCACCACCGAGGCCCACCACAGGGCAGCAAAATGACTGTCCTGCTCATAGGGACTGAGCGCGGCGCCGCTGGAGATATTGGTCTGATCCAGTAGCAACGCCTTGCGCGGGCGGCCGTGCTCGTCCAGCCCGACCAGGCGGGCCGCAGCCGCCACACTCTGGCGGTAGCGCCGGGTTGCCAGCAGATCACGCACCATCCATTCATGCCAGGCCAGGGCGTCGATCCGATCGCTGTATTGCGCCAGCAGCTGCTGCGTCCAATCCACCCCCCGGCGCCGTGCCGCCCCGGGCCTGAAGGGACCGTCCAGCCAGCGGGAGCTGGCCGGCGCGACCACCCTGATGCCCGCCTGCGCAGCACGGGGGTCACCCTGCAGCGCCTCCAGCATGCGGCCGAAATAGCGGGCAAAACTCGGGTAGTCCGGGTAGTTGAGATTGGGCTCATCGGCAAATCCCAGATAGTGAGGGCCCTGCCCCAGCAGCGCGCTGTCAGCCAGCCAGGCGGCCAGCCCCGCCAGCGTCTGCGGATCAGCAGCCAGCACCGCACGTCTTCCGGTGCCGGCCAGCAGGGTCACACTGGTGCGCAGTCCGAACTCTTCAGCGTAGAGTCGCCGATAGCCGATCTCGCGGCCGGGCTGTTCGGGCAGGACATCGACGAAGCTGTAGTAGGTTGCTGCCCTCAGCCCCAGTTCACGCAGCAGGGGATGGACCGCCTCGGGCGGGTCAGTGTAGGGCAAGGCCACGCCCAGCTCGGGCGTACGACCAACCCTGGCAGCGCCGAGGGCCAGCTCGACCTGCCCCGGAGGCAACTGCACCTGCCGCAGATGCTGTACCTTCATGGCAAACAGGTTGTCGGTCCCATCCAGCCAGAAGGCTGCCTTGCCCTGTCCGCCCAGGTCCAGGCGCCAGATCTCGTCCCGCTCGGAGTCAGGCAGTGGCAGGCTGTCGAACGCCCAGTACTGTTCGTGCTCGCGCAACGGCAGGCGAACCTGGCGGCCATCGGACAGACGCGTGGCCACCAGCAGATTCACGCCACCGTGGTACTTGCCGGCAAGGCTGGCCTGTTGCCGCGCCACGACGCGGAAGTACAGCTGAACGCCGGGGCCGACCTCCGAGTTGAAGTGCAGCTTGACCGGTTCATACAGGGCCTGCACGTATCCCGGCAGCTCTACCTCCCACGCACGGAAGCTGTATCCGGGCACGCTCAGACGATGATCGCCATCGCCGGGGCCAAGGGCGAACTGGCGCACCCCACGGGTCTGGCTTGCGTCGACATCAATCTGGTGCATGAGTCTGCCGTGCCCGTCCAGCAGATACAGCTGCTCATCATTGGCATCGGCCTGCCAGGCCGGCTGCCAGCGCAGGGTGAGTGTGGCTTCCCGCTCCGTGTCCAGATACAGATCGCCATCGCGCAGCTTGCCCCAGACCAGGGTATCGGCCAGGCCCCAGCTGCTCCAGATGACCAGCATGAGCATGAACAGGCCCCGCATCAGGCTGTGCTCCCCTGTCGCGAGCGCAGCAGTGACCGAAGCATGCTCAGGTCCTCCGGCAGCAGGAACAGCGTCCGCCACCAGGCCCCCCCGGACAGCCGGCAGAACTGCCAGAGCATGGCCGTGGCCGCCAGCACGTAGGCCAGCGAGGAGGCCAGGCCCGCGCCGAGAATGCCCCAGTCCGGGATCCACCAGAGGTTGAGCAGCAGATTCACCCCGGCGGCAACGCCGGTGATCAGCGACAGGGTGCCCGGTCGTTGCTTGCCCAGAAGATCCAGTCGCAGGATGCTGGCATAGCACAGGGCAAATACCCCGGGCAGCAGCGCCAGCAGTGCTACCGAGGCCGGGGCGTAGCTGTCGCCGAACAGAGTGACGATCAGCCACTCGCCCAGCAGCGCCATGAGGATGCAGGCCAGCAGCATCACGCTGGCGGTCAGGCGCAGCGCCAGCGGTGTCAACCGCTCCATGCCCTCGCCCTGCTGCAGCAGGCGCTTCATCAGCGGCGTGGTGACCGCTTCGGGAACAATCAGCAGTAGCTCTACCGCCGCACTGGCCATGGCGTAATAACCCAGCTCGGCGGGTGGCAGCAACATACCGATAAGCAGATAATCGGCGCGCAGCAGCACCTGCTGGAAGAGCACCTCGGGGTGGCTGCGCAGGCCGTAGCGGGCCAGTGCCCCCTGCTCGTCCCGTTGCCAACGCGGGCGCAGCCGGTGGAACCGTCCCAGCCAGCAGATACCCACCACCACCACCATTATCAGGCCGATCAGCCAGCTGCCGATGGCCGCCTCCAGTGCGGCGGAGGGAAACAGCGCCCACAGCGCCACGAAAAGCAGCAAGGGTCCCAGGGATTCCAACAGGCGCAGGGAGTTGAACGGCCCCACCCGGCCATCGGCATTGTGCAGCACCAGCAAGGAATTCTTGCCGATCACCACGGGCACGGCAATCAGCAGCACCCAGACCCAGGGACCCAGCCGCTCGGCAAACTCGGGCAGGCTCCCCAGGCTGTGGATGGCAAGCAGGACCAGCAGGGTCAGCACGCCAGCCAGTGCGCACCCCTGCACCAGAATATGGGCCAGCAGCGGCCCCATACCCCGTTGCCGCGCGGCATGGAAGGCCACCGCGCTGGTCAGCCCGCCGCTGGTAACGGCAACAATCATGTCCGGCAGCGCTGCGAGCAGTGCGAAGATGCCACGGTCGGCGGGTCCCAGCAGCCGGGCGAGCAGAACGTTACGCACCAGACGCAGGGCTATCATGGTCAGGCGGGTAGCCAGGCTCAGCGCCAGGTGGCGCAGGTAGTCGCCGCCTTTCATCGCAACGCCCCCTGCATCAACCGCCATCCCAGCAGTCCCGGCCAGCGCGCCGCGCTGTGGCTGACATCTATGCGCGGCAAGGCCAGGGGATCGCTTTCCGGGGAAACGAGGCCGGCCCGGGTGGCCAGCGCACGGGGATAACCCTGAACGGCGACCGCTGCGCGCACCCGCGCATCCACATCACCGTTGGGGTAACAGAACACTTCCAGGGGGTTGCGGCAACGCTCGCGCAGCACCGTCGCCGAGCGCGCAATATCGGCCCGCAGTTGCGGATCGTCCAGCCCGGTGAGAATCGCATGGCCGGCACCGTGGGAGCCGAAACGGATCAGACCTGAGGCCTCCATCATCGCCACTTGCTCCCAGGACAGGGCATCGCAGTGGTCCTGCGGCGGGCAGAACCCCGTGAGCTGCTCCAGACGAGCCGGTGGCAGCGGTTTAAGGTCCTGCAGATAACGGGCAATCGCCTGGCTGCGCGCCGCGCTCATCTGTCCGCCCCGGATGATGGCGGGCACCGGGTGGCCCTCAGCCGCCAGGGCCGAGAGCAGGACGGTACAGGCCCCGCCGCATTGCCACAGGCTCTCGCCGATTGCTTCCCACCAGAACCGGCGCGAGGTACCTATGTAATCGGTCGCCAGGAAAATGCTGGCCGGTACGCCGTGGCGCTGCAGCAGAGGAAACGCCTGTTCGGCGTTGTCGTGCCAGCCATCGTCGAAGGTCAGACTGATCCGCGGACGTTGGCCGGCCGGCGCGCTCAGCAGATCCTCCAGAGGTACGCAGTCGAAATGCTTTTTCAGCCAGCCGAGCAGTCGGTCGAAGGCGCCGGCGCCGATGCACAGGGCTCGACGATGCGGCAGATCCGCCTCGGCATCACTGGCCAGCACCCGATGCAGCATCAGCACGCTGCCCCGGCGGGCGAGCCGGACCCGGGCCGGAGGCGCTGCCAGCCAGATGCTGCCCATCAATCGCTTGACCTGCTGCTTCGTGACCATGTCATCGACTCTGCTGCGGATTCCACAGGCTGTAGCGCCGCCCGCGGATGAACTGAACCAGACCCACTGCCATGCCGACCAGCGTCACCAGAAAGAAGCCGGCCAGGCGAAAGGCGCGCGGCAGGCGATCACTCCGATCGAACAGACCGGCCAGGCCAACGGCATAGCCGGTCAGTTGCAGCAGCAGACTGAACCGGTACAGCGGACCGGCGTCCCATAGCGCCAGATTGGCGAGCAGCAGTGGAACCAGCAACAGCGGTGCAAACCGTCGAAGTACCTTGTGACTGATCAGTGCCAGGGCGTAGGCGCCATAGCGCAGGGGGTTGAGCAGTTGGCGTCGTACCAGCAGGCTCTGCAAGCCGCCCACTGTCACCCGGATGCGGCGATGCAGCTGCTTGTCCGCTTCGGCCAGCCCATGATCCAGCACCACGGCGCCCGGCACATGGACGATGCGCTGCCCCTGAACCGGGGCACAGGTGCTCAGAAAGAAGTCGTCATTCACCTCGTCCGGGATCGGCTGCCACAGCTCCCGGCGCAGGGCCAGCAGTGCGCCATCGGCGGAGACCATGCAACCAACCCGGTTCTCCAGCTCGCGCAACCAGGCCTCGTAACGGCGATACCAGCGGTCACCGATGCTCAGCGACGAACCCGACCTGTGTACTACCAGGGTGCCGCCGCAACAGCCGACAGTGGGATCAGCCAGGGGGGCCAGCAGATGATTGAGAGTCTCGGCCGTCCAGACGTTATCCGCATCGGTGAATACCAGCACCTCGTACCGGGCTTCCGCCACCGCGACGTTGAGCGCCCGGGTCTTGCCCATGCGTGGCAGATCCAGCACCCGCACCCGTGCGTCTCCCACCGCTTCGGCCAGGGCAACGGTATCATCGCTGGAGCCGTCGCTGGCCACCAGAATCTCCAGAGCCGAGGCTGGATAGCCCTGCCCCAGGAGGCTGCGGATCTTGCTCTGGATGTGCGCTGCCTCATTATGCGCAGCGATGATGATACTGACCGACAGCGCGCTGTTGCCGCTTCGCACCGGGCGTGAGATGAAGGTTCCAAGTACCCGCAGAACGAGCGGATAACCCAGCCAGGCATAGGCCGGCAGCAGCAGGCAGGTCCAGAATAGGAATTCAGCCACGGGCGGGCCTCCGCGAGGAATGGTTGAAAAGCGCGCCGATCAGACCTGCGGCGGTCAGGTGCAGACGCAACCAGTGCAGACCGGCCAGCTGCAGGCTGAGCAGCGGATCACGATGCCGCCAGCTCTGGCGCAGCGACAGGGCCAGGGCGATCAGGACACCGGGCAACAGCAGCAGGAAAGCCAGATCTGCGCGAATGGACAGCATCGAGGCGAGGCTCAGCAGAGAAGCCGCCGATACCGCCAAGGCCAGTAGCGGAAAGCGCCACTGCCGCAAGCCGGGATGTTCCCGCAGAAGCTGCAGATGACTGCCCTGGCGCCACCACTCCTTGCCCAGCCACTCTGCCCAGCTGGCTTCATAACCCCAGTGCAGCGCTGGGGGAGTCGGCACCAGCAGCAGGCGGGCACCGGCAGCATGCAGGCGCAGACCCAGGTCCTTGTCCTCGCCGGTGCGCAGCTGCTCGTCGAACCCCCCTACCCGTTCGAACCAGTTTCTCGGCAGACACAGGTTGGCACTGGGCAGCCAGTCACGCAGGCGTGCAGCACCGGTGCTCTGATTACGTAGCTGCCAGCTCCGGGCGAACCAAGGGGCTTCCGCCGGCGCAGCGCATTCCAGGGCGAAGACATCGGCCCTGTCCTGCTCAAAGATGTTGCGCCCGAGAATGAACCAGTCCGCCGGCATTTCCATGTCGGCATCCAGAAAGGCCAGCCACTGACCTTGCGCCGCCCGTGCCCCGAGGTTACGCAGGGCCCCTATCCCCAGGCCGGCACCATCCAGCACACGGGCACCGGCCTCCCGGGCCAGCTGCGAGCTGGCATCAGTGGAGCCGTTGTCCACCACCAGCAGCTCGCAGGCAATACCAGCATGCTCGGCGGCGGTGCGTACGCTCGCCAGGGTACGGGCGATATGCCGCTCTTCATTGAACATGGGGATGATCACGCTGAGCTTCATGCGCTACGGACCTCCGCCGGGCCACCGGACTCGGCCTGTTGACGCAACACCCAGGACAGGCCCAGCAGCAACCAGAGCAACTTGTGGTTGGGCACGCTGAGAAACAACAGGAACAGGGTCATGGAGAAGAAGGCCAGGCCCAGGTGCACTACCAGATCGGCCAGCTCGCGCTCGCCGCGGTCCAGCCAGGCGCGCCGCGCCCGCTCGAAGTTGCGCCAGCCCATCAGCAGCAGCGCGAGAAACAGCAACCCGGCCGGAATACCCATCTCAGCGAAGATCTCCAGGTAGGTGTTGTGCGCACGGCGGTAGATGTCCAGGCTGTCACTGCTGTCGGAGAAGGCCTTGGCGTAACCGGTAGTCGCGTAGCGCAGAGCAAAGGTGCCGGGACCACCGCCGAACACCGGATCCTCCCGGATCATCTCACCACCGACCAGCAGATAGGAGGCCCGGCGCCCCAGGGAGGCGTCCTGATGGGCATTGACCCCGGACCGGAGAATCGACAGGGACTTGATGCGCTCGACATAGTCATCCGGCACCGACATCAGACCCAGCGGCACCAGCAGCGCCGCCCCCAGCATGATGAATCCCAGGTGTCTGGGCCGGATGCGGGCCAGGCGTGCCCGGTGGTGCCAGAGCCCGACGAGCAGAGCGAGCAGCAGCACCACCAACCCTGACCGCGAGTCGGTTCGGGTCATCCCCGCCATCAGTACTACCCCCAGCCCCAGCCACAGCAACCGCGTCAGCCAGTGCCGGGCGCGCATGGCCAGCAATACCGCCAGGGGCATGGCAACCGTGATCAGCAGGGCAAAGTAGTTGGCGTCCTGCAACAGGCCGACCGCACGCCCCTGTACCTGGTGCCGGGCGGAAAACAGGGCGATAAGGCAGGTGGCCGCCACACTGACCACCAGCAACCGGCACAGCGGCAGCAATGGCAGGTCTCGCCCTACCAGCAGGACAATGCCGAACAGGGTCATGCCTATCAGCAGTTCCCGCAGGTTGCCCAGCGATGCCGGATGGTTGCTGCTGAACAGGAAACTCAATCCCACCCACAGCAGGAACAGCAACAGCAGCGGCCACAGATTGCTGCGCGCCCGTCCCTCCGGCAACTGGCGCAGCAGCAGCTGCATCAGCAGAATGCCGATCAGCGAGGCCCCCAGGAACTTGGCCGGGGAAAACGCCAGCTCCTTGAACAACCCCTCGAGCGGCACCAGTACCACCAGTCCGAGCAGTCCCCAGCCCGGTCGCCGGTAGAGGAAGGCCACCACGGCCAACGCGCCTATCACCATGGGCGCAAGCCAGGGCCAGGGACTTGCAAGGGCCAGCACGCAGGCCAGGCCCAACATAATCCCCATCATCGCGACTATCAGCATGCTCGCTCCTCCTGCGCCTGGCGATACAGTTCCTGCCAGCGCACCGCCAATTGAGGCAAGGCATACTCGCTGGCCTGGCGCAGCCGCGCGGCGCGTGCCAGACGATCTGCCAGCGACTTGTCTTCCAGCAGGCGCAGCACGCAGTCGCCCAGCAAGGCACTCTGTCCCGGCGGCGCGAGCAGGGCATGTTCCCCGTTCTCCACCACGTCCGGGATGCCGCCGACAGCGAAGGCGGCCACCGGCGTGCCCGCCGCCATGGCCTCCAGCAGCACCATGGGTGTGCCCTCGGTTCGGGAGCTGATTACCAGAACGGAAAGGCGCGCCAGCCAGGCCGCGATATCGGTCTGGTAACCGGCCAGATGAATACGCCGCCCGAGCCCCGCCGCCTGGATCCGCGCAGCCAGGCTGTCCTCCAGCGGGCCATCGCCGATGAGCACCGCCTGGGCTTCCGGACGACGCACCAGCACCGGTAACAGCGCGTCGAGAAGCTGATCTGGACCCTTCTCGTGGCTCAGTCGCCCGACGTAGCCTACCAGCGGCGTGGTCACCGCCCGGGGCAGCGACGCTCGTGGCGGCAGACCATTGGGAATCACCCGCAGCTTGCCGGCGCAGACCCCCGCGCTCAGGTGCAGCTCGGCGACTCCACGGGAAACGCAGGCCACCCGGGTGACTGTCCTGCTGCGCCCCATGCGCAACGCCAGCCAGGTATAGAACTGCTGCTTCAGGCTTCTGGGCGTGAAACCATGCTGCGTCCACACCAGCGGCATGGCCAGCCGTCGGGCACACAGCCAGCTGAACAGCTGCGCACGGAAGTTGTGCGCATTGAGCAGACCCGGGTGCCGACGCAGCTCGGTATACAGGCTCTTCAGTCCGGCACAGGGGACCGCGGTCACCCCGGCTTCACTGAAGCGGCGCAGCAGCTCGCCGGGCCCGTCGAGGAAGATCACTCGATGACGACCCGGCACCTGCAGACAGTGATCCAGCAGCATGCGCTCGGCGCCGTAGAAGCCCCCGCTGTGAATCACGTGATTGATGTTCACGTCCGTGCCCAATGCCAGAACCAGCGCCAGCTGCCCGGGCGGTGCTGATTGATCACCGGCGTCTCGTCAGCATTGATCACCAGCAGCACCGGCAGGCCCAGATGCTGGGGCACCTGTGACGGCTGCTTGAAGCGATGGTCGAAGAACTCCCGCACATAGGCCAGCGCCAGAGCGAGCAGCAGCCCGGTCAGCAATCCCAGCGGGATGATCAGCAGCGGCTTGGGAAACGCCGGTTCGGTCGGCTCATAGGGCTGACTGAGGATCCGGGCATTGGACAGGGAACCATCGATCAGACCCTGACTGCGACTTTCCTCGGAGCGCTGGGTATAGGTGAAGAACGCCTTGTGCAGCGCGTCAATCTCGGTATCCAGCTGGCGCAGCTTGCTCTGCACCTCCTGCAGCAGGCGGATGCGATCCTTGTACTGGGCGATCCGCTCCTCCTTCTGGGTGATCACCGAGTGCATGATCGCCAGGTCTTCACTGCGCTCGCGGATGCGATTCTCAACCACCTGCAGGAATTGATTGCGGGTCTGGGTGATCTGCCGGCGCTGCTCGCGGATCGGCAGACTGTCATCCTGATAGGACGCTGCCGCGCTGGCGTAACGTCCGACCTGCTCCGCCAGCTGCTCGCCCAGCTGTTTGATCTCCCGATCCTCGTAGGCGATGTTGTCGATGATGTTGGCGAAGGCATAGGGGAAGGTGTAATCGGTCAGGCCCGACCTGCGCGCCTCCTGCAGACTGGCCTGCAGGTAGTCACGCCAGCGCTGGCTCTCCAGAGCGCGGTCGCGGTACTGGTTGAGCGCCTGCTCCTCGGTATTGATGGCGTTGAGACGGAAGGTGATCTCTTCCGCCGGGTCCGATGCGTTGGCCGCAGCCAGCAGCTCCAGACGCTGCGCCTCCAGATCATCCAGGCGCTGTTCGTACTGTGCCTTCTTCTGCTCGTAGAAATGCTGTGGCAGGTCGTTGGACTGCAGCATCTGCCGATTGAGCAGGTAGTTGGCCAGCAGGCGCTCGACAAAGCGGGTACCCTGCACCGGGTCCGGGAAGTCGTAGACCACGGTTATTACGTTCGAACCCGGGCGGGTCTCGATGGTCAACGCCTTCGCTGCCTGTTCGGTCCAGGCATCAAGGGTAGTGTCGCGCACCGGGTCGGTCTCAAGTCCGAGCAGGTGACGCAGCGGATTGACCACGTGATTGCGGATCGGATTGGCGATGTAGGTCTTCAGAGGCCGGACCAGCCATTTGTTCAGCAGGCCCGGACGCGGATCGTAGCTGCCCTCTTCCCGGAGTTCGGCGATGGTCTGCCGGATCAGGGTGGTGGAGCGCAGGATATTGACCTCGGTTTCCATGTCCGTCAGCGTCGGCGGAATGAACTTGTCGCTTTCCTGGCTGAGCGCCGTGCTGACGTCAGCCTGGGACAACTTCTTGGACTGCACGATGATGTCCGCACTGATCTCGAAGGTCTGCTTGAGCACCAGCGGCAGTAACAGCGTGATCAGTGCGAACAGCAGGAACACCCGCTTGATCAGTCGCCTGTGCACGAACAGTACTCGCAGGAAGTCGTGCAGATAGTTTTCCATTCTGTTCATGACCCGTCCTTGATCAGTCGTCATCTTTGTTATCCACACGGTAGGAGAAGCTGAAGCCGACGCCCTGGAAAAGCACCACGTCCGCCAACTGGCGGCTGACCTCGCCGGCTCTGGTCAGGCGGGTCTTGGGTACATAGATCAGGTCATCGGGCTGCAGATAGGCAAAGGCCTGCGCCTGGCCCTTGAGAGCCGCATCCACATCGTACAGATGCACGGCCACCTCGTTGCCGCGCCGGCGCATGATCGCCACCGTCTCGAGGTTGGCACCCAACAGCGGCCCCTGGGCCATGGTCAGGGCCTCCAGCACCGAGACCGGACGCCGCACCGGGTAAGCACCGGGCTGAGTGACGGCACCAAGCACGTAGACTTCGTTGGCCACGGTCGACTTGAGCAGCACATCGGCGCGGATCTCGCCGAACTCGGCGGCATACAGCTGATTCAGCTCTGCCACCACGTCCTCTACGCTCTTGCCCTGCAGTGCCAGGGTTCCCACCAGGGGAAAGCTTGCACGCCCGTCCGCGCCGACGGTAATCTCGCGGCTCATGCCGGTCGCCGGATGGTTCAGCGTCATGCGCAGGTTCTCCAGCTGGGCCATGGGCCTGGCCACCGAGACCACGATCTCCGGTCGGCGCAGTACCCGACTGTATTGCTCGATCACCTTGCGCTGAGCATCAGCTACCGACAGGCCGGCCACCTCTATGGCTCCCACATAGGGCATGTCGACCACGCCATCGGGCATGACGATGCGCGTACCATTGAGTTCACTGGCGGTCAGGAACATCATTTCCAGATGGTCACCGCGCTGGATGCGGTAAGGGCCATCGCTGGAGGTATTGAGATGAAAGATCACATCCAGTACGTCGCCGGGGCGCAGCAGCTGTTTGATGGGCATTACTTCGGATGCCTGACTGTGTTCCGCCGGTGCTGTCACCAGCTGTACCGGCAACTGGCTTTCCTGCACGCTCGAGCAGCCGCCCAGCACAAGCCCCAGCATCAGGGTCGATAACGGTATTCTCATGGGTCGCTCGCTCAAAGATTGTCGTAAATCCATTTCGGCATGTAATAGCGCCGGGCATTGAAGATGCTGCCGATCACTCGGGCGTCCGCCTGATTCAGCCGCTGCACCGCTGCCTGGGCTACTTCCCAGCGCGTTTCCTCCGCGCGTACCACCAGCACCACACCGTCGACCCGAGCGGCCAGACTGACCAGGCCGGAGTTGGCATAGACGGCGTCGCCATCGAGAATCACGAAGCGATAGTGCTGCCCCAGCGCAGCGAACAGTTGCGGCAGGGCCTTGGGATCCAGCGTCCCGTTGCCGCCCAGCGGCAGAAAGTCGAAGGGTTGCTGCTCCAGCTTGACTACACAGGACTGGGGCGCCATCTGTGACGTCGCCAGAAGGTCGAGAAAACCCGGCCGGTCCTCGAGCTTGTGCGCCCGGGTCAGCCCCGCATCGGACAGGCAGGCATCCACCACCAGCACCGGTTCCCGGCTGGTCTGCGCCAGTTCCCCCGCCAGTGTCAGGGTGCAGGACGATGTCCCGCTGCCCGGGCTGGCCGCCGTGACCAGTATCACCTTGAGGTCCTGATCCACGGCCAGCGCGGCGAGATTGCTCTCGCTCGGGCGCCGTGCGCAAATCGCATTCGACATCCTTTCCATATCAACTTGCTCCCTGGCCGTTCAGCACCTTGAAGGGGGTTATCAGAAGTATCTTCAGGTCCATCAGCGGACCCTGTTGGGCGATGTATTTCATGTCCAGCTCGACCCGCTCGTCGAAGCCCACATCGCTGCGCCCGGACACCTGCCACAACCCGGTGATACCGGGATAGATGCTCAGGCGACTCAGATGGTGGTCATGGTAGGTGGTGGCCTTGAATGACGTCGGTCGGGGGCCCACCAGACGCATGTGGCCCAGCACCACGTTGATCAGATTGGGCAGCTCATCCAGACTGGAGCGGCGCAGATGGCGACCGATCCCCGTGATGCGCGGATCCCTGTCGATCTTGAAGTCGACCGAATCCTTGCCATGCTTGTTCAGATGCCGCAGAGACTCCTTGAGCTCCTCGGCATTGACCACCATGGTGCGGAACTTGAACATGCCGAAGCGCCTGCCGCGAAAGCCCGTACGCTCCTGAATGAAGAATACCGGCCCAGGGCTGCCGAGCTTGATGGCCAGCGCGATAGCCAGCAGCAGCGGCGATATAAGCACCAGCAGCAACGCGGCGATCAATGCCGACACCCAGCGATTGCAACGGGACAGCGTCCATGGCCGGCCACCGGTTCGGCCGGTGATCCAGCCCCGGTCCTGCACCCGCAGGGCATTGTCCATCTTCTGTCTGAATACATGATCCCGTCGGTCTGCCGACGGGGAGACTATGCTGTCGACTTCCAGCACGGGTGATGCGTCGTCCATGTCCACTTCTCCATGGCGGTGTTAACAGGGATATGTACGGAACCACTTCACGAACAGGGCCAGCCCCTGCTCCAGATCCACCCGGGGGGCGAACCCGGTGAGCTGCTCCAGGGCGCGAGTATCGGCGCAGGTCTCCAGTACGTCCCCGGGCTGCAGCGGGAGAAACTCCAGAACCGCCTCGCGCCCCAACAGACGCTCCAGAATGGCGATGTAATCGATCAGCTGTACCGGGCGCTGGCCGCCAATGTTGCAGATCCGCCAGGGCGCGTAGCTGGTCGAAGCACTGCCATCCCAGGTCAGGCTCCGGGCCGGTGCCTTGTCCAGCAACCGGGTGATGGATTCGACTACGTCATCGATGTAGGTGAAATCCCGCCGGTGACGACCGTAATTGAACAGCTTGACCGGCCGCCCTTCACTGATGGCATGGGCAAACAGCATCGGCGACATGTCGGGGCGCCCCCAGGGACCATATACCGTAAAAAACCGCAGGCCGGTGCAGGGGATGTCGTAGAGATGGGCATAGGCGTGCGCCAGGCCTTCGTTGGCCTTCTTGGTTGCCGCGTACAACGACAACGGATGGTCCACGTTGTCTTTTTCCGAGTAGGGAATGTGCTCGTTGGCGCCGTAAACCGAACTGGACGAGGCATAGACCAGATGCCGGGGCATGAATGCGCGACAGGCTTCCAGCAGATTGAGAAAGCCCACCAGATTCGATTGCAGGTAGACATCCGGACGCTCGATCGAATAGCGAACCCCGGCCTGAGCGGCCAGATGCAGTACCACCTCCGGTCGGAACTGCTCGAAGAGTTCGAGCAGGCCACTGCTGTCGGCGATATCCAGCCTGTGCAGGTCGAAACTGTCGACTTCCCGACGCAGCCAGGTGATCCGATCCTCCTTCAGCTGGGGCGAGTAATAGTCGTTGAAGTTGTCCACCACGCACAGCTGGTGTCCTTCACGGACCAGGCGATGAACGCAGTGAGCGCCGATGAACCCGGCACCTCCGGTAACCAGGATTCTCATGCTGCAGGCGCCTGATAGGGAACCCCTATGCCTCGGTAGTGCAACCCCGCGCGGGCCACCTCGGCCGGATCATAGAGATTGCGGCCATCCAGAATCAGGCGGGAGCGCAGCTTGTCCCGCAGCAGGTCGAAGTCGACAACACGAAAGGTCTTCCACTCCGTACAGATGACCAGCGCATCGGCATTCTGCAGACAGTCATCGCGGGTGGCGCACAATTGCAGGTCCGGGCGATAACCGTAGAGGCGACGGCACTCGGTCATTGCCTCCGGGTCATAGGCCTGGACCACGGCCCCGGCCGCCCACAGCGCCTCCATCAGATAGCGGCTGGGGGCTTCACGCATGTCATCGGTATTGGGCTTGAAAGCCAGCCCCCACAGGGCAATGACCTTGCCACGCAAATCACCCTCAAAAAACTCCTGCAACCGCCTGAACAGCACCAGTCGCTGCTGGTTGTTCACCTCGCTGACCGCCCGCAACAGCAGGGGCGGCACATCCTGCTCCTCGGCGGTGCGGATCAGTGCCTTGAGATCCTTGGGAAAGCAGGAGCCGCCAAACCCGCAACCCGGGTAAAGGAAGTGATAGCCGATGCGCGAATCGGCCCCCATCCCCTTGCGAACGGCATTGACATCTACCCCAAGGCGGTCCGCCAGCAGGGCAATCTCATTCATGAAGCTGATACGGGTCGCCAGCATGGCGTTGGAGGCGTACTTCACCAGCTCGGCACTGCGGTTATCCATGAACAGGATACGATCATGGTTGTGGTTGAAGGGCGCATAGAGCTTGGCAATGCATTGCCTGGTTGCTTCGTCCGGGCAGCCGGCAACGATACGGTCCGGGCGGATGCAGTCGTTGACCGCCGAGCCTTCACGGAGAAATTCGGGATTGGAGACTACGCTGACGTTCAACATGCCCTTGCCAAGCTCGGCCAGCGTTTCGCGAGCAACCGCCAGCACACGGTCGGCGGTCCCCACTGGTACAGTGGACTTGATGATGAGGGTCTTGTCGCTGTCCATCAGCCGGGCGATCTCCCGAGCCACGTCCAGGACGTGCCCGAGGTCGGCGGAACCGTCCTCGTTGGGCGGTGTACCTACAGCAATGAAGATGATGTCTGCATGGAGGACGGCATCCGATGCCTGGGTGGTGAACCCCAGCCGGCCCTCGGCGAGATTGCGTTCAAGCATCTCCGCCAGACCCGGCTCGTGAATGGTCGGCACGCCGCGTTGCAGCTGGGCTATTTTCCTTGGATCGATGTCGACGCAGATGACTTGATGTCCTACATCCGCCAGAGCGGCGGCTTGAACCAGTCCTACGTATCCCGTACCGAAAACGCTGATTTCCATATTGGCACTCCCTGCCCACCAACCGGGGCAGGTGCCAATTTACCAGCGAATCGATACAAGTCAATTGCAGAAAGACATATTCTTGACGCAAAGGCAATGCGATATCGCCATGACATGCGCTAAATATTTGAACTGGCTCAAAAAGTTTGGGAAAAATAAGACAGACGGACTTGACTCACGCGACGAACGGTAAGCCAGAGGGGAGCAGAGACGCTCCCCCCGAAAGGGATCAGGCGCGATTGGCCAGCTTCTTGACTGCCAGCTTCACCATCTCCTCATGGATCAGCCCGGGATTGCTCTGCTTCAGCATCCAGGCTTCCTGACCCTTGACATGGGGCAGGATCATGAAGGTGCCGGCCTGACTTTCCTGGTGGATGATCTCGGCGATATCTGCTGCCGAAATCGGCGAGCTTTCAAGCAAGCGAGCAATGTCTTCCTTGGACCCGGAATCTGGCCCGCGGTAGGAATCCATCAGGTTGGTCTGGAAGAAGGAGGGGCAGACCACATGCACGGCGATACCCTTGGGCTGAAGTTCGCACAGCAGACTTTCCGACAGCGCGACCACCCCGGCCTTGGCCACGTTGTAGTTGCTCATGGCCGGGGCCTGCATCAGGGCGGCCATGGAGGCGATATTGATAATGCGCCCACCCTTCTGCAGCAGCGGCAGGAAGGCCTTGCAGCCCTTGACCACACCCATCAGATTGATACTGATCTGCCAGTCCCAGTCATCGAGGGTCAGATCCTCAAACCAGCCACCGGAGGCGACCCCGGCGTTATTGATCAGGATGTCGATACCGCCCATGCTTTCTTCGCAACTCTGCGCCAGCGCCGCCAGCTGACTGTAGTCGCGCACATCACAGCGCCGCGTGAAACCGCTGCCGCCAGCCTGCTCGACCAGACAAAGCGTCTCTCCCAGACCGACTTCCTGAATATCCGCCAGGGCCAGCCAGGCGCCCTCCCGGGCATAGCGCAACGCCAGCTCGCGCCCCAGTCCACTTCCCGCTCCGGTTACCACTACTCGCATCTTCTTCGTCATACCGCCTCCAGTTTCCACCCCGATGACACCGAGTCATTCTTGTTATCTGTCTCAGTCAGGTGATGCTGCCAGTCTAGCGGGCTGCGGGGTATTGGAGGAGCGGAAAACAGCAATATCACTGTCCCGAATGTGGCGCATTCAACTTCAGCGGACCCGGCGACTTCCGGGGGCTGGCGCTGAAACAAAAAAAAGCGGTTACCGGAGTAACCGCTTAAAGGCCTTGCGAGCCATGCACGTTGAAAATCGAGAATTCAGGAGTTCCTGTTGCGGGCCTTCTGCGCATCCTTGTAGATGAACACGCCTACCCCGGTGAGGAACACAACCATAAGACCGACTGTAAGCAGACCGGCAATCACTGCGTCATCAATAAACATCTGGGCATCTCCGCATCCGTGTATGGCTAGAGAATACCCATATGGTCGATCAGGGTAATTGACCGGGATCAATTAAAGCGACTTTCAGCGCTTGCGCGACTTCTTCTTCGAGCGGGGCTTTTTCGGCGGGGGTTCAGGCAGGGGAAATGCCTTCTCGAAGGCTTTGCGCACTTCGAGCAGTCGGGCTTCGTGGATATCGTGCAGCCGATCACGGCGCGCTTCGGCAAGATCGATGACAGTGGCGGGCGCGGTGGGATCGGACATCTCGGCTCCTGGGAAATCTGGCCCACCAAGCATGAAAAGCTCAGGCCCTGATGTCAACCAGCAGCCCCTTGCGGGGCAGCGTCCGGCTGAGTCTGGACGGTATCGGTCTCACCATCAGCCGTAGCGGTTTCGGCCTGCGGCTGGGGCTGCCGGCCTGTACCACCGGAAGTGTCCTGATCCACTGGCAGATCCGCCAGCGGATCCTGTGCCAGCGCTTGCGCCCCGGTAGGCCGGGGTTGCCGGTCCGGCTTGAACACCTCCTGCTGGGTGCCCGCCGGGGGTAATCCTGGAATCTGCATCGCCTGCCTCGCTACCGAATGATCCGCTCTGTCCCGTATGACCGCCTCAAGGCAAATTATCGGCGGCTTATCGCCTCAGTAGAGTGCGTTGGTCGGCTCGGGTTCATAATTATCCCCGTACGGCTGGGTTGCAACGCCAGCCAGCGGTTTTTACACACCCATGTATCAGTTACCATAGCGCCCTTTTCTCGGTACCGCAGGAGTGAGGCATGACAGTATTTACCCCCGGACAGCGCTGGGTGAGTGACGGCGAGGCAGAGCTGGGATTGGGTACCGTGTTATCACAGGACGGCCGCCTGGTGGTCATGCTGTTCCCTGCCAGTGGCGAGACCCGTCACTATGCGATTCGCACCGCCCCGCTGACCCGGGTGCGTTTCAGTCCCGGCGATACCATTACCCATCACGAGGGCTGGAGCCTGACCGTCAGCGACGTGAGCGAACGGGACGGGCTGCTGCATTACCGCGGACTGCGCGAGGATGGCAGCGAGGCCGACTTCAGCGAGACCATGCTGGACAACTTCATCCAGTTCCGCCTGGCCAGCGACCGGCTGTTCGCCAGCCAGATAGACCCCCTGCCCTGGTTCGGCCTGCGTTACGAGAGCCTGCGCCATTATTGCCGCATCCAGCGCTCGCCGCTGCTGGGACTGGCGGGTGTACGTACCCAGCCCATTGCCCATCAGCTGCATATCGCCCGTGACGTGGCCGACCGTATCGCCCCTCGGGTGCTGCTGGCGGACGAGGTCGGCCTGGGCAAGACCATCGAAGCCGGCCTGATCCTGCACCGCCAGCTGCAGACCGGACGGGTCCGCCGGGTGCTCATCGTGGTACCGGAGAACCTCCAGCACCAGTGGCTGGTGGAAATGCTGCGCCGCTTCAATCTGCGCTTTGCCCTGTTCAACAGCGAGCGCTGCCAGGGCGCCGAGGACAATCCCTTCGAGGAAGAACAGCTGGGACTGGTGTCCCTGGAGTATCTGCTGGCCGATGCCCGCGCCGCCGAATGGCTGCAGGCCACCGACTGGGACATGCTGGTAGTGGACGAGGCGCACCATCTGGTCTGGCACGAGGACGGCGCCAGCGCCGAATACCAGCTGATCGAACAGCTGGCCGGACGCATTCCCGCCGTGCTGCTGCTGACCGCCACCCCCGAGCAGCTGGGCCAGGCCAGCCATTTCGCCCGCCTGCGCCTGCTCGACCCGGACCGTTTCCATGATCTGCAGGCCTTCCGCGAGGAAAACGAGCGCTATCAGCCGATTGCCGATGCGGTACAGCGCCTGCTCGATACCCGCCAGCTGGCCGACAGTGACCGACTGGCACTGATCGACTGGCTCGGTGCCAGCGCGACTGCCATCATCGACAGGCTGGACGACGCCGATGAAACCGTCGCCGAGGAAGCGCGCCGCAGCCTGATCCGCCAGCTGCTCGACCGCCACGGCACCGGTCGAGTGCTCTACCGCAACACCCGCGCGGTGATCAGCGGCTTCCCCGAGCGGGAGCTGCACGCCTACCCGCTGGCCTGTCCGGCCATCTATGAGGACCTGGAAGGGCGCGCCGCACTTTATCCGGAGAACGGCCTGCAGGATGAGACCGAAGCGGACGGCAGCCGCTGGTGGCAACTGGACCCCCGGGTCGACTGGCTGATCGACACCCTGAAGATGCTCAAGCACAGCAAGGTACTGGTCATCTGCGCCCATGCCGAGACCGCCCTGGATCTGGACGATGCGCTGCGCGTGCGCAGTGGCATCCCGGCCACGGTTTTCCACGAGGGCATGAGCATAGTCGAGCGCGACCGCGCGGCGGCCTTCTTCGCCGACGAGGAATTCGGCGCCCAGGTGATGATCTGTTCCGAGATCGGCAGCGAGGGCCGCAACTTCCAGTTTGCCCACCATCTGGTGATGTTCGACCTGCCCGCCCATCCGGATCTGCTGGAGCAGCGCATCGGTCGTCTCGACCGTATCGGCCAGCGCCACACCATTCAGCTGCATGTCCCCTATCTGGAAGGCACTGCCCAGGAATATCTGTTCCAGTGGTACGACCAGGCACTGAACGCCTTCCGAGCCACCTGCCCCGCCGGCAGCGCCCTGCAGCACCAGTTCGGCGCCAGCCTGCTGCGCCAGCTCGACCATCCGGACCCGCAGCAATGGCAGTCCCTGCTCACCGAGGCTGCCCACACCCGCAGCGAGCTGGAGGCAGAACTGCAGCGCGGTCGCGACCGCCTGCTGGAGCTGCATTCGCGCGGCCATACCGGCGATGCGCAGAAACTGATCGACGCCATCGAGCAGCAGGACAACGACTTCCAGCTGCCCATCTACATGGAGCGCCTGTTTGACGTCTTCGGCATCGACAGTGAGGACCACTCGGACAACGCCCTGGTGTTGCGTCCCAGCGAACGCATGCTGGATGCCGGCTTCCCCCTCGGCGACGACGAGGGCGTGACCATCACCTACGACAGGGACACCGCCCTGTCGCGCGAGGACATGCAGTTCATCACCTGGGAACACCCCATGCTGCAGGGTGGCATGGATCTGGTGCTGTCCAGCAGCATGGGCAACAGCGCCGTGGCACTGCTCAAGAACAAGGCGCTCAAGCCCGGCACCATGCTGCTGGAATGCCTGTTCGTCAGCGAGGCCATCGCCCCGCGCCAGCTGCAGCTGCAGCGCTATCTGCCGCCGACACCGGTGCGTGTGCTGCTGGATGTGGGTGGCAACGACCTGGCTGCCAAGGTCGCCTTCGAGACGCTGGATGCCCAGCTCGAGAGTCTGCCCAAGCACCTGGCCAGCAAGATCGCCAAGAGCCAGCGCGATACCGTCGAGCAGCTGCTGGACCGGGCCGAGGCCCTGGCCGATCTGCAGCATGCCGAGCTGGTGCAGCAGGCCTGCGAGCGCTTCACCAGTGAGCTGGATGAGGAGATTGCCCGACTCAAGGCCCTGCAGCAGGTCAACCCGCTGGTACGCCAGAGCGAGATCGATGCGCTGCAGAGCCAGCGCGAACAGGGCATGGAAGTGCTGGGCCAGGCCAAGATCCGCCTGGATGCCCTGCGCATCATGGTGGTCGGCTGATCCGCCCCGGGGTCTGGCGCACCGACGTCAGGCCCCGGCCCGCACCCTCTCCAGACCCAGAAAGTTGCACAGGTCATCGGCCCGGGCCAGAGCGTCGCGCCGGCCCAGCTCGATCAGTTCATTGCAGTACTCCGCCTCGAACAGCAGGTAGCTCAGCAGATCACTGCCAGAGCTTCGGGTGGCACCACTGCCGCGCAGAAACAGCCGCAGCGCCGCCGGCAACGCGCGCCGGTGACGCGCCGCGATCACATCCAGCGGTTCGCTGGGCGATATCACCATGACGTCCACATGCCGCAGACCGGTGTCCCGCCCGTCCAGTGCCGAGTGCGACGCCAGGAAGTTGAGGCGCTCCAGCTGTTCCAGGTCGGTTTCCAGGTTGTCGATGAAGGTACTGTGCAGCAGATGGCCCCCCAGCTGTGCCAGCGTGGGTGGCGGTGGCCTCTGATCGGCCGCAGCCGCGGGCACCGACGACGGCCCGCTGCCGGTCCGGTGAGTAACGCCTATCACCAGTACCCGATTGGCTCCAAGGTGCAACGCCGGACTCAGCGGCGCCTGCTGGCGCACGGCCCCATCGCCGTACCAGCTGCGGTTCAGATAGACCGGCGGGAACAGCAGGGGAATCGCCGCCGAGGCCATCAAATGGTCGAGCCCCAGCCGGGTCTGCACACCGACCCGTCGGTGCCGCCGCCAGGGAGTGATACGGTGGTGGCTCTGATAGAAGTACACCGAGCGCGAGGCATGGTAGTCGAAGGCGCAGACCGAGACCGCCTGCAGACGCCCGGCCTGCAGCCCTTCCTCGATGCAACCGAAACGCATGTGCCGGGCGAGCAGCGAGCGCAGCGGGCTGTTGTCCAGCAGCGCCGTGGTATTCCCACCGCTCGTGCCCAGAAGGTTGGTGTGCGACCAGCGCCAAGCCTGGGCCAGCAGTCCCGGCCAGTCAGTGCGCATCACATGGTCACTGCGAAAGCCGGCCCAGACCGCCAGCATGCTGTCGACCGCGGTATGCAGACTGGCCGAGTGCGTCGCCAGTGCCAGGGCGTTGATCGCCCCGGCGGAGGTACCGGTAATGATGGGAAACGGGTTGGGCGCATCCGCCCCGGTCAGCTGGCGCAGGCCGGCCAGCACTCCCACCTGATAGGCGGCCCGGGAGCCGCCTCCGGAGAGAATCAGCGCCAGACGCTGGCTTGCCTCCCTGCCGGGCCGGTTCATCAGGCCGCGCTCCTCCGCTTGCGGCGCTTGCGACTGCGCTTGGGATAGGGCCGGGGCTCGCCCTCGGGGCGTGTCTTGAAGCGCCGGTGTACCCACATGTACTGCTCCGGCTGCTGCAGTATCTCCTGCTCGACCCACTGGTTGATCCGTCGCGCATCAGTCTCATCATCCCCACTCGGGAAGGCCTCGAGTGGCGGATGCACCCTGAGCAAATAGCCACTCCCATCCGCCAGCCGAGTCTGGGTAAAGGGCACCACCAGCGCCTTGCCGAGGCGGGCAAAGGTTGCGGTCGCCGTCACCGTGGCAGCGGTCACGCCGAACAGCGGCACGAAGACACTGGCCTTGCGACCGTAATCCTGGTCCGGTGCATACCAGATGGCCCGCCCCTTGCGCAGGGACTTGAGCATGCTGCGCACATCCTCGCGCTCCACCGCCACGGCGTCGGCATTGTGCCGTTCGCGGCCCCGACGTTGCACGTAGTCGAAGGCCGCGTTCTTGTGCTCTCGGTACATGCCGTCGATGGTGGCTTTCTGGCCGAGCAGCGCGGCGCCTATTTCCAGCGTGGTGAAGTGCGCCGACATCAGTACCACGCCCTGCCCCTGCGCCGCCGCCTGCTGCAGATGCTCAAGACCTTCGACCCGGCCCAGCCGCGCCAGCCGCTGTTTGGGCCACCACCAGGCCATGGCCATCTCGAACAGAGCGATACCGTTGGAGGCGAAGTTCTCCCGCAGCACGGTCTTTCGGCGCTCGGCACTCCAGTCCGGGAAACACAGTTCCAGGTTGATCCTGGCGATTTCACGGCGCTCGCGCATGAACAGGTACATCAGCCAACCCAGAACCCGCCCCAGAAGGAGCAGCACCCGATAGGGCAGCTGGATGATCAGCCAGAGCACCCCCAGGCCGAGCCACATGGGCCAGTAACGGGGGTGAAGCAACGAAGCCTTGAAGCCGGGACGAGTCATCGCAGAACCATGCAGACAGAAACGGGGCATCCATTCTACCCGGCCCGTCGCCGGGAGGGAAAATCGCGGCAGGGAGATCAATTCCGGTTTCGGCTTGCCGCCGATTCTTGCAGACTATATAAGTGTGCCCACTCAATGCTCTATGGATCCGTCATGACTTCCAACTCGAACCTCGATCTGCTCGACAGCGACCCCGTCTTCCACCTCAAGGGCGGCATGCTGGCCATGACCGTGGTGGAACTGGTACGCCAGGCACCGGAACGCTTCGCCATTCAGCTGGCGGAAAAGGTCGAGCAGGCACCGAATTTCTTCCAGGACACCCCGGTACTGATCAGCCTGGAAAAACTTGATGACCGGCTGGACATATCCGGCCTGATTGCGCTGCTGCGCATCTGCCGCGACCATGGACTGCTGCCGGTCGCCCTGCGTGGCCCCGAGGATTACCGCCCGCTGGCGCAGCAGTCGAGTCTGGTGCTGCTGCCTCCGGGACGGGGCGGCCGCGACAAACCGCTGGAAACCACGGAACCTCAGCCGCAGGCTGTTGCCCAACAACCAACCGCCAACCCGCCGGCGCCGGAAGTGGCTCCCGCCCAGCCGACGCCGACCAGGGTCATCACCACGCCGGTACGCTCCGGGCAGCAGGTATATGCACCGGGTGGAGACCTGATAGTACTGGCACCGGTGAGCGCCGGCTCGGAGCTGCTTGCCGACGGCCACATCCATGTCTACGGCCCGCTGCGCGGCCGCGCCCTGGCCGGGGTGCGTGGGGATACCGGGGCACGGATCTTCTGCCAGTCGCTGGAGGCCGAACTGGTCTCGGTGGCGGGGCAGTACAAGGTCGCCGAGGACCTGCGCCGGCAGCCGTTGTGGAAAGCGGCGTCGCAGATCGCACTTGAAGGGGACAGCTTGAAGATAACAACTCTTTGACAGATACTGTTTTCCCATCCGGAAACACCCGAATGCCGTGGCTTGGCGCAGTGTTACCGGGCCAGGCCGGTCAGCAGCAACGGCGCCCAGTCACAGTATCATGTGCGCCCCATCAAACATTAAAAGATCAGTCAGGAAGGTCATTTTGGCAAAGATCCTAGTCATTACCTCAGGCAAGGGGGGCGTTGGCAAAACCACTACCAGCGCTGCCATCGGTACCGGGCTCGCTCTGCGTGGATACAAGACGGTCATCATCGACTTCGATGTGGGGCTGCGTAACCTCGACCTGATCATGGGCTGCGAGCGTCGTGTGGTGTACGACTTCGTCAACCTGATCAACGGCGACTCCAACCTCAATCAGACGCTGATCAAGGACAAGCGCTCGGACAACCTCTACATCCTGCCGGCGTCCCAGACCCGGGACAAGGACGCGCTGACTCTGGAGGGAGTGGAAGGCGTTCTCAATCAGCTGAGCGAAACCTTCGATTACATCGTCTGCGACTCGCCGGCGGGTATCGAGAAGGGCGCTCATCTGGCCATGTACTTCGCCGACGAGGCAATCGTGGTCACCAACCCGGAAGTCTCCTCGGTGCGCGACTCCGACCGCATGCTAGGCGTGCTGTCGAGCAAGTCCCGCCGTGCCGAACAGGGCGAGCGGATCAAGGAGCACCTGCTGCTGACCCGCTACAGCCCGGCCCGTGTGGAAAGCGGCGAGATGCTTTCGGTCAGCGACGTCGAGGATATCCTGTCGATTCCGCTGCTGGGCGTGATTCCAGAGTCCCAGGCCGTGCTCAAGGCCTCCAACCAGGGCATCCCGGTGATCATGGACGACAAGAGCGATGCGGGTCAGGCCTACAGTGATGCCGTCGAACGCCTGCTTGGCAAGGAAGTGCCCCACCGCTTCCTCGAAGCTCAGAAGAAAGGGCTGCTCAAGCGCCTGTTCGGAGGATAATCATGAGCCTGTTCGACTACTTCACCCGGCGCAAGAAGCAGGAATCTCCTGCTTCCGTGGCCAAGGAGCGCCTGCAGATCATCGTTGCCCACGAACGTGGTCAGCGCAGTCAGCCCGATTACCTGCCGCAATTGCAGCAGGAGATCATCGACGTGATCAGCAAATACGTACCCATCGACCGGGACCAGGTGCATGTAGCCCTGGATAATCAGGACGACTGCTCCATCCTCGAACTGAATATCACCCTCCCCGATCGTTGACAGACAGGTGCCGTCAACGGGCGGCGCCGTGGACCCCCGATGCCCCTGACCAATATCGGTATCCTCCACGAGGATCCCGCCTTTCTGATCGTTGATAAACCCACCCTGCTGCTGTCGGTGCCCGGTCGTGCCGAAGATAACAAGGACTGTCTGATCACCCGGCTGCAGGACAATGGCTACCCCGAAGCCCGCATAGTGCACCGTCTGGACTGGGAAACCTCCGGCATTCTGGTCATCGCCCGGGACCCGGACAGTCACCGCGAACTGTCCCGCCAGTTCCACGACCGCGAGACCGGCAAGCGCTACATAGCCCTGTGCTGGGGCCAGCCGGAGGCCGACGCCGGGCATATCGACCTGCCCCTGCGGTATGATCCCCCGAACAAACCCCGGCACATTGTCGACCACGAGCTGGGCAAGCCGGCGCAGACCTTCTGGCAGGTCCTGGAACGCCTTGGCGATTACTGCCGGGTGGAGCTGACCCCCATAACCGGTCGCTCCCACCAGTTGCGCGTGCACATGCTCAGCATCGGCCACCCGCTGCTGGGCGACCGGCTCTACGCCCATGAACAGGCACTCAACGCCTGCCCGCGACTGGCCCTGCATGCCGCCCGGCTGGAGATCAACCATCCGCAGACCGGTCAGCGCATGGTATTCGACAGCCCGGCCCCGTTCTGAACAGGAGAATTCACGTTGCACAACAGCACCAGCCAATCCCTCGCCGATTTCATCCAGGCCTCCCCTACGCCCTTCCATGCCGCCCGCAGCCTGGCGGAACGCCTGCAGGCCGCCGGCTATCAGCAGCTGGACGAGCGTGATGAGTGGGACCTCTCGCCCGGTGGGCGCTACTACGTGCTGCGCAACCAGTCTTCGCTGATTGCCTTCAGCCTGGGTCAGCCCGGCGCGCTGGAGCGCGGCATCCGGCTGATCGGCGCGCACACCGACAGTCCCTGCCTGCGGGTCAAGCCGCAGCCGGAACTGAACCGCCAGGGGCTCTGGCAACTGGGCGTGGAAGTCTACGGCGGCGCTCTGCTGGCGCCCTGGTTCGACCGTGACCTGTCGCTGGCAGGTCGCGTGACTGCGCGCAATGCCCAGGGGCAGCTGCTCAACCTGCTGGTGGATTTCCAGCGCCCCATTGCCATCATTCCGAGCCTGGCCATCCACCTCAACCGCGACGTCAACAGCGGCTTTGCGGTCAACCCCCAGACCGACCTGCCCCCGGTGCTGGCCCACAGCATCGAACCCGGCCGGGACCTGCGCGCCCTGCTGGCCAGCCAACTGCAGGGAACCTACCCGGAACACGGCCCGCTGACCGTGCTCGATTACGAGCTGAGCTTCTACGACACCCAGGCGCCGGCAGTGGTGGGTCTGGATGGCGATTTTCTCGCTGCGGCCCGGCTGGACAACCTGCTGTCCTGCCATGCCGGGCTGGAGGCACTGCTGGCCAGCGATGGTGAGCAGGCCTGCCTGCTGGTCTGTACCGACCACGAAGAGGTCGGCTCCAGCTCCTGCTGCGGCGCCGACGGCCCCTTCCTGGAGGATGTCCTGCGTCGCCTGATTCCGGACGACCAGCAGCGCATCCGCACCATCCAGCGTTCGGTGCTGGTATCAGCGGACAACGCCCATGGCATCCACCCCAACTATGCCGACCGTCATGACGGCAATCACGGCCCGCAGCTCAATGCCGGTCCGGTGATCAAGATCAACAACAACCAGCGCTACGCCACCAGCAGCGAAACCGCGGCCCTGTTCCGCCATCTGTGCCAGCAGGCCGAGGTACCGGTGCAGACCTTCGTGGTGCGCAGCGACATGGGCTGCGGCAGCACCATAGGGCCCATCACCTCCAGCCGTCTGGGTGTGCGTACCGTCGACATAGGAGCGCCGACCTTCGCCATGCACTCGATCCGCGAGCTGGCGGGGGTGAAGGATGTGGAATATCTGCAGAAGGTCCTGACCGCGTTCCTCAACAGTCCGCAGGTGTGAAGGCCGGGGTGTAGCGCAGGCGCTCGACACCCCATTCGCCCCCGGGGCGGGGGCTCCTACAAAAAACAAACAGACATCGAGGCCGCAACTGTGGGAGCACCGCCGGACCGCCGGACCGCCCGGTGCGAACCCCAGTCAACGCCGGGCCGCTCCGTGCAAAACGCAGTCGGCATGGGCACCGCCCCCATTCGCCCCCATTCGCCCCCGGAGCGGGGGCTCCCACAAAAACGATTAGACATCGAGGCCGCAACTGTAGGAGCACCGCCCCGGTGCGAACCCCGGGCACCGGACCGTCGGACCGCCCGCCCCTCTCTCCTCAGTTGTTGACCAGCACTATCTTGCCGACCACCTGATCCCTGGCCAGCTCGGCAAAGGCCTCCTCGGCCTGATCGAAGGTGTAGGTCCGGGCCACCAGAGGTTTCAATTGTCCGGACTCGAACAGGGGCCAGAGCTTCTCTTCCATCCGCGCCAGCAGTCCGGCCTTGAAGTCGGCGCTGCGGGTGCGCAGCGTGGAGCCGGTCAGCTGCAGCCGCTTGACCAGCACCTTGGCCAGATCCAGCTCGGCATTACGCCCACCCATCAGACCGATCAGTACCCAGCGCCCGTCCTGGGCCAGCAGATCCAGATGCTCGGGAGCATAGTTGGCGCCGACCGGATCGAGCGCCACATTGAAGGGCCCGAAGTCCTTCAATGTGGCAATCCCATCATGGCGCAGCACCCCGCCCTCAGCCCCCAGGGCCTGACAGGTTTCCAGTTTTTCCTGGGAGCCCAGGCTCACCCAGCAGGGGTTGCCGAAGGCCTTGCACAGCTGGATCGCCGCGGTGCCGACACCACTGGCCCCGGCGTGGATCAGCACCTTCTCCCCGGGCTGGGCTGCGCCCAGCTCAAACACGTTCAGCCAGGCGGTACTGAACACCTCGGGAATCGCCGCTGCGTCCTCCCAGGCCATATCCCGGGGTACCGGCAGCAGGTGCCGGGCATCGACCACCACCTCATCGGCCATGCCGCCACCGGCGAGCAGGGCGCATACCCTGTCCCCCACCTGCCAGCGGGTCTGACCGGCCGTTTCGATCACCTCGCCGGCACATTCGAGCCCGAGAATATCGGTTGTACCCGGCGGCGGCGGATAGTGGCCGGCCTTCTGCAGGAGGTCCGCACGGTTGATTCCAGCAGCCTTGACCCTCACCCGAACCTGCCCGGGTTGCAGGGCGACAGCCGGCTCCGTACGCCAGCTCAGCACCCCACCTTCAGCTTGCAATCCTCTCACTGTGCCTCCAATATTGATTCGTTGAATGACCTGAAAACGGGAACCCACGGCTTCCGTCAGCACACTAAAGAAAGCATACCTTCAGCTCTCCGGACACGATACCTCAGATGACACTATCTACCACCCTGCGCAAATCCTGCCTCATTGCCCTGCTCTGTCTGGGCGTGGGCAATGCCGTCGCTGACGAGGCAGTTAGCGCTATCCCAGTTCTGGATCTGGAGAGTCTGCAGCCGACCCGTGAGCAGATGATCGCCAGTCTCAATACCGTCGAACTGCTGCGTCGTCACCATTACAACCGGATCCGCCTGGACGACGAGCTGTCCAGCGAGGTTTTCGATACCTACCTGCGCCAGCTGGATCCACAGCGCAGTCTTTTTACCGAAGCGGACATCCGTGATTTCTCCGAATACCGCTACAAGTTCGATGACCTGCTGCAGGCCGGTGACCTGAGCGTCGGTTTCGCCATGCATACCCGGCAGATCCAGCGTGCCGACCAGCGTATCGCCTTTGCCCGCCAGCTGCTGAGCGAGGGCATAGACAAGCTGGACTTCAGCGGCGACCAGATGATCCTGATCGACCGCGAGAAGGCCGACTGGCCCGCTGACGACAGCGCGCTGCACAGCCTCTGGCGCCAGCAGATCAAGGATGAGGTACTGCGGCTGAAACTGGCCGGCCGCGAAACCGAGTCCATCCAGGAGCTGCTCGAGAAGCGCTACGCCAACCAGCAGAAGCGCCTGTACCAGACCCGCAGCGAGGACATCTTCCAGAACTACATCAATGCCCTGGCCCAGGTCTACGACCCCCATACGCAGTACATGTCTCCGGATAACGCGGAGAACTTCGACATCAACATGAGCCTGTCCCTCGAGGGCATCGGCGCCGTGCTGCAAAGCGACAACGACCACACCAAGATCGTCCGTCTGGTGCCGGCCGGTCCGGCGGAGAAGAGCAAGCAGCTGGCTCCGGCCGATCGCATCATCGGCGTGGCCCAGGGCAACAGCGAAATGGTCGACGTGGTCGGCTGGCGGCTTGATGAAGTGGTCAAGCTGATCCGCGGTCCCAAGGGCTCCACCGTGCGCCTGGAAGTCATTCCCGCCAGCAACCCGCCCAGTGACATGACCAGCCGCGAGGTGGTTCTGGTGCGTGAAGCGGTCAAACTGGA
Organism: Halopseudomonas sp. Lyrl_26; assembly: GCF_051948695.1. Taxonomy (NCBI): domain Bacteria; kingdom Pseudomonadati; phylum Pseudomonadota; class Gammaproteobacteria; order Pseudomonadales; family Pseudomonadaceae; genus Halopseudomonas; species Halopseudomonas sp. Lyrl_26. Next base: position 128,422 of record NZ_JAYJLH010000001.1, on the reverse strand, counting down.
GGACCAAGCCGCCAAATCCTCGGTGCTGGAATTCAACGAGCAGGGCCAGGATTACCGTATCGGGGTGATCGAGGTGCCCGGCTTCTATATCGACTTCAAGGCCTATCGCCGGGGTGATCCGGATTATCGCAGCACCACCCGCGATGTTCGCCGGCTGCTCAGCGAGCTGCAGGAACAGAACATTGACGGCATCGTTCTGGACCTGCGCAACAATGGCGGCGGCTCCCTGCAGGAGGCCACCGAGCTGACCGGCCTGTTCATAGGTCAGGGTCCCAGCGTGCTGGTACGCGACGCCAAGGGACAGGTGCAGGTGCTGGATGATCCCGATGCCGGCGTGGTCTACCACGGCCCCCTGGCGGTGATAGTCAACAAGCTGTCTGCCTCTGCCTCGGAGATCTTTGCCGGCGCGGTGCAGGACTATGGACGTGGTCTGGTGATCGGCGAGCCGACCTTCGGCAAGGGGACGGTGCAGTCGATCCAGCCGCTCAACCATGGCGAACTCAAGTTCACCCTGGCGAAGTTCTACCGGGTGTCCGGACAGAGCACGCAGAACCGTGGTGTGGTCCCGGACATCCTCTATCCGTCGCTCCTGGAAACCGCCGATTTCGGTGAAAGCAGCCTGCCCCGCGCCCTGCCCTGGGATACCATCCCTCCGGTGCCGTACAAGGCCGATAACATGCTGCAGGTACTGGTACCCCAGCTGATCGACCGGCACAAGGCACGGGCGGAGAAGAATCCCGAGTTCATCTACACCATGGCCCGCATCGACCTCAACCGGGCCATGCAGGAACGGGAATACCTGCCGCTGAACGAAGAGCGTCGCCGGGCCGAGCAGCAGGAGTTCGAAGAGAAGCTGCTGGCCATGGAGAATGCCCGCCGCCGGGCCCTGGGCGAAGAGCCGCTGGAAAAACTGGAGAAGGAAGATCCGCTGCTCGAGACCGCCGGCATTCCGGATACCGATGACGAAGTCGATGCTACCAAGGACCCCTTCCTCGCCGAAACCGGCCACATCCTCATCGACCTGCTGCAATTGCAGGCTCAGGTAGCCAAAGCGGGCTGACCTTCCCTTCCCGACAACCCCGGCGCCTTCGCCGGGGTTACCCACAGATCCTGTGGATAACTCTGTGAACAAGCCCTGATCAAATCGCCCAAAGCCGCATGAAAATGCAGCGGGACACTGCTGGGCATTTTTTAATCAGGAAGAAAAGACTTGAAAAACAGGCACTTGCGCTTGGCACAAAATCTGCTGGGAGACGTCTTCCCGGGACTGGACCGTCACCGGGAAATGTGCATAACAGTAACACCCGCGGGCACAGGAGCGTCTGTCCTGCCCCTCCACGGGCGTTACCATTCTACTCACTCGGCGTCGTCGTTACCCTGAATACCGATCAGCTCCATGTCAAACACCAGCACGGAGTTCGGCGGGATCAGCGGGCTCGGGCTCATCGGGCCGTAAGCCAGCTCGCTGGGTATGGTGACTTTCCATTTGTCGCCCACACGCATCAGCTGCAGGGCCTCTACCCAACCGGGAATCACCTGGCCCACCGGCAGATCGATGGGCTCGCCGCGCTGCAGGGAGCTGTCGAATACGGTGCCATCAATCAGGCGACCCTCGTAGTGCACGGTTACCACGTCATCGGCACCGGGCTGGGCGCCGTCGGCATTACCGGATTCAATGACCTCGTACTGCAGTCCGGAATCGGTAGTAGTGACACCTTCACGCTTGGCATTCTCCGCCAGATAGTCGGCCGCGGCCTGCTGATTGGCCTCCTCCGCCTCGCTGGCCTTCTCTTCGAGTCTGGCCTGCAGGTCGCCGAAAGCGGCAATGATGTCCTTGTCCTCCAGACGCGGCGGCTTGCCGCCCAGTGCGTCCTGCATGCCCAGTTTCAGAGCATCCAGATCCAGATCGTTCAGGCCGTCCTGCGCGAGCGTCTGGCCCATGTTCAGGCCGATGCCGTAGGAGGCTTGCTGAATCGACGTGGTAAGTTCCACGTTCTGTTCCTTGTCCTTATTGCAGCCCACCAGGGTCACAATACCTATCGCTACAGTGGCTGCCAGCAGATTCCGCTTCATGCTTACCTCTTGAGTTGGCCCGTTGTGGGCGAAGGATGGGGGCTGAAGCATAACAGTGCAGCCCCAGCCCGGCTACAGCCCACCCGGACCGGGATAATGATCAGGTTTGCAATTTACGAAGATGGATAAACCGGGATCAGGGGTACTGCTGAACCCCGCCGCCCGGGCGGCGACGGGGCGAGAACGGAGGTCTGGCGACCTCCGCCGTCGTCAATCAGCTCCGTCTGCTCTGCTGCCCGCCCTTGCGTCCGGCCTCTGCCGCCCGCTGCGGATTGTTCTTGAAGTTACCACCGCTGGCCTGACCGCCTTTTCTGCCGGCTTCCGCTGCACGTTGCGGGTTTTCAGCAAAATTGCCTTTACCACCTCTACGTTGAGTCATGTGCTTGGCCTCCAATCAGGTTGTACATGCAGGTGCAGGGGCACCTGTAGGGTTGGAGGCCCGTCTCTGGCAGAGGTTCGCGTTATTTTTTCCCCCTGGCGGTACAACTCGTCGCCCCGGCGCCGGTCAAAGCTTCATAACCACAGAGTCCTGACAGGAGCCGCCATGACCAGCATGACCGCCGTGACCGACCAGCACCGCCAGCAGTACAGCGAGGTCCTGCTGGCCAGGGCTGCGCCGCTGTTCGAACAGACCGCACTGGCGGCCGGGGAAGCCGGGTTGCATGCCCGGGTGCAATCGCCTCGCGGCGCAATTGTGATGTAGCCATTGGGCTGGCACCCACAGGACAGCAGGTGATGGGAGTGCTGGAACAGTCCTGGCGCATCGGTGGCGCCAGCAGCGCGGAGATCCAGGCCCTGCTGGCCTTTGCCGCCGACCCCGACCTGCAGCATCTGTGCACCAGCAGTTGGGAAGTCTACGGCGAGAATCCCGTTGTTCCTCCTCAGGGGCGCGTCCTCTACCAGGGTAACGACCCCGAGGTCGGACCCATTACCAAAGGAGTCAGCATCAGACCATGGCAGCCACCAGTCACCCCATAGATCTCGAGGTCGACAACGAGAAGCTGGCCAGGCTGGCAGCGGACAAGGGGCTGGAAGTGTCTGACGAAGCCCCCCTGATGGACAAGGCCAAGACCCTGATCCTGCAGGCCCGTGACGGCGAGTCCTTCGACGCCGCCTACGCCAACAATCAGGTCAACGCCCACGAGCAGACCATCGAACTGTTCGAGCGGGCTTCCCGTTCCGAAGACGCCGAGATCGCCGCCTTCGCCCGGGAAACCCTGCCCAAGCTGAAGGAGCACCTGGAAGAAGCACGCAAACTGGTCGAGGCCACGCCGGATACCTGATCCGTCAACGCCTGCGGTAACCAGAAAGGGCTCGCCGTGCGAGCCCTTTTGCTTTTCTCATCCCAGACAGCACTCCCCGGCCACCCTGCGTCCATTACCCATCCGCCGCCGTTGTGCGCTATAGTGCCCCGCTGCATCGAAACGCGATGCAAGCCCGCTGCTTACCAGCTTCACTTCCGATTGAAACCAGCTCCGTGTCTGCCCATCTATCCAACATCTTCGCGACCGTACTGCCCATTCTCCTTTCCCTGCTGGTCGGATACCTGACCGGCAAGCGACTGCCCAGGTCAGTACTCCCGCCCCTGACAAGTGCCATTACCCCCGTGGTCTGGGTCATCCTGTTCATCATCGGCATGGAGTCGGGGGCGGCCTTCAGTACGCTGGCGTCAGGCATGCAGGTGCTCAAGCAGTCGGCAATCTACGCCTTCACCCTCAGCGCCGTGGTATTCGTCTGCCTGCTGCCGCTGAACCGAAGCGGAACCGCGCAAACGGAGCGCCTGGGCGGCTGGCGTGGACTCTGGCATCCGCTCAAGCAATGCCTGATCGCCTTCGGCCTGGTATTGCTCGGCGCCTTCGCCTGGCGATTGCAATGGCTGGAACATCCGGTCGGCAGCCTGCTGCTCGACATTGCCTGGTGGCTATATGCGCTGCTGTTTCTGATCGGGATTGATCTGGCCCAGGTCGCCATCAACCGCTCCTGGCTGGCCCTGCGGGTGCTGAAGATCCCCCTGATGGTGATGCTCGCCTCCATGCTCGGCGGCGTACTGCTGAGCTGGATGACCGGCGAACGCCTGCCCGTGGCACTGGCGCTGAGCACCGGTTTCGGCTGGTTCAGCCTCTCCGGCGCCCTGGCCGGACAGCACCTGGGTGACGCCAACGGCAGCGTCGCCCTGCTCACCGACCTGATGCGCGAGCTGATCGGACTGACGGTGGTATTCCTGTTGGGCCGCAATTTTGCCAACAGCAGCATCGGCGTCTGCGGCGCCACCGCGATGGACACCACCCTGCCCTTCGTCCGCCAGGCCTGCCACTACCAGTACGTGCCCACCGCCATCATCAGCGGCCTGGTCCTGACCCTGGCCGCGCCATTCTTCATGCTGTTCTTTCTGAGTCTGGTGTGAGTGGTTGATTTCATCAGCAACAGGCACACGCTGCTGTAATGACCCAGCGGAATTTGCAGGGTGTATAGTGGTCTGTTGGAGGCTCCTGGCGCTATCGCATGGCGCAAAGCATGAGCCGCCGTGGCAACCACTGGGATAATGTTCAGACAGCGGTATGCAACGGTGACTGCTGCAGGCGATTAAGCGCCAGCTCTAGGGTAGCCAGATCAAACAGCCTCAGCTTACGTTGCGCCCAGCTCTCACCGGCTGGCCACTGACTCACACCCTCTTGCAACGCCTGCGGCTCAGGTGCTACCCGCTCTTCCACCAGCAACCAGTCCACAGTAGACAGCAGCTCAAGCCCGAATGGTGATTCAAAGCCATCAATCAGCTTGGATGTCCTCTCCAAGGCCGGTAAGTAGGCGCTGGCCTCTGTCTTAAGGTACAGCTCCAAAATTTCGCGCTTGGAATCGTTGAACCAGATGGGGTCCAGTGGATCAGAATCACTGATGCGTTTATCGCTTTTCAAGTAACTACCATCCAGCGCATCCAGCAAATGGCGCAGACGGTCAGCGTAAGGGCCATAGTTTTTGGCGACAAACTGCAGATTCAGCGGTTCCAGCCCCTCGGCCTCGATGGCTCGCTCCAGGAACCACGCAAGCTTCTGTATTTCCAACAGACTGCACTCCATGCCCATCACCCAATAGCGGCGAACAAGCTCAGCGATCAGGGCACGGGCAGGTGTCAGCTTTTCAACGCCCTTGGCTTTGGCAACATTCTGGTAACGAGCTGTGGGCTCATAAATGATGATTTCCACACCCTCCAAGTCACTCAGGGCCTGCTCGATATGCGGTTTCACTTCATGCCAATTGAGGCCACCATTCCCAGCCCCCAAAGGCGGGATAGCGATGGAGCCAACCTTATGCTCTTCGATAAACCGGCGCAGGTCTGCCAAACCATCGATGATCCACTGCATCTGTGACTTTGCCCGCCAATGCTTCTTGGTCGGGAAGTTGATGATCCAGCGCGGCCCCATGAGCTCGCCAGTTTCGGTGACGAACATACGCCCGACCTGTACCTCATCCGCTTTGCAGGCTTTGGCATAAGCAGCCATGTTGTCGGGGAAGCGATCCTTGAACATCAGTGCGATACCCTTGCCCATCACGCCTACGGTATTGACTGTGTTCACCAGCGCATCAACGTCCGCATCCAGCAGATTACCGGTGGTGTAACTAATCATGCTGTTCTCCAGAATCGCGCCTCAAAAATACCACTGAGGCCTGCAGTGGACACCCAATTGGACACCCGACCTCGCCACCTGCTCCTCCAACTCGCTCTTCACCTGTGACGTGTTGCAAACCACACCCAACAGCGCCTGGAGTGGAGCCTGCCGATAGATCAGCGCCTCTGCCTGGTAACGCTCAACCTTCTCAGGGTCGTTCGGATCCCGCTTGAAATTGCGCTGTTGCAGCAGAGGCCAGTCGATGAATCTTAAGTCTGCGAGGTCCCGCCCTACCTGACAACCTGAGGTGCAGGCCAGCCACATTCAGCCCGCCGGCACGCAATTGTCCGACATAGGCGTTTTGATAACATCGCCACGCCCGGTACAGATCAGCGTAACCCGCATCCCTGGTGCCAGACGCGCTGCGTAGTCGCTGTACTGTCTGCTCAGCTTGAACTGCGGCTCCATGAACTGATTCACCCCACCGCGCATGGTGATGTAGGGATTGCCGAAAAGGTCTGTATTGATCGAATCGACAACTCCCGTGACCTTGAGGCGTTTACCCTTGTATTTCTGGTCGGCCGCTACGGTGTTGCGATCATAGGCCGAGGCCAGCTGTGCAGCGCTTACCTCCAGCACCTCCACTTCGCGGGTTGCGCTGCGCTGTGTCTGTGCTTCCTGGTGCACCCCGTCAGAGCCACTGTTTACACTGTCCGGAGCGTCGATCACGGCCAGGGCCAACGTCAGTCCCAGCCAGGCAAAGCCGAGCACTCGTGCGAGGGTGCTGTGCCCCTTGCGCAACAGAAACCACACAAACACCACCGGCACCACTGCGATGCCGAGGAACAGCAGGATGCCCACCGAACGTGTCCGGGGCTGGGGTTGCGGCACACTCCCGGCCGCTGCGGCGGCCCCTGCCCCGGCACTGTCCACATTCAGCCGCATACCACACCCGGGGCAGGAGGCTGCCTTGTCACTGACCCGGTGTCCACATTCAGTACAGTCAATAAGCGCCATGTCGGTTCTCCCTGTATTGGCCGAGGTTGTGCTGATCCGTAGCTTATGGGCATCATGCGACCGAATACGTCGCTATCTATGGAAAAGGAGATCCCATGAGCCAGCGCAGCAGCCTGTTCCGGCATCTTGCGATTCTGCAGATGCTGCCTCGCGCGCCCCAGAGTCTGAGTACCACCACCATCCAGCTTCGGCTCGAAGACCAGGGGTTCCGCATCACGCCACGCTCACTGCAGCGTGATCTGGAAAGGCTGGCCGAGCAGTTCCCGCTTGTCTGTGATACCAGTGGCAAACCCTACAAGTGGAGCTATACCCGCCACTACAGCAGCGACCTACCCGCCATGGACACGGTAACGGCGCTGACCCTGGTGCTGGCAGAGGAGACGGTGCGGAGCCTGCTGCCCAAGGTGGCGATGGACAAGATCGGCTATCGCTTCGAGAGTGCGCGCAAGCATCTGGAGAACATGCAGGCCAACGGCTTTACCAAGTGGAGTCAGCGCGTACGTGCCATTCCCAATGGAAAATCCCTGATAGCGGCAGAAATCGATCCGGACATCTGGGAACAGCTTACGGATGCGCTGCTGAATGGCTACGCCGTGGATGTGGAATACCTGAGCCGCTTCAAGGGTGAGCTGAAAAGCTTCACCCTGCACCCGCAGGGGCTGGTCGCCCGTGACAGCAGCTCATACCTGCTGGCCACCGTGAACGAACACGATGACATCCGTCAGTTTGCTCTGCACCGCTTCCGCCGAGCCCAGCCAAGCGCGCAGCTCTACCGGGCACGCGCCGAGTTCAATGTGCAGACCTATATCGATCAGGGCGCCTTCGGCTTTCCGCTGGAGGATGGGACAGTCAAGCTGCAGGCCCGCATCACCTCGGCGGTTGCCTGGTTGCTGGCGGAAACCCCGCTGTGCGCTGACCAGCACCTGTCCGAGCCGGATGATGACGGCTGGGTAATGCTCGAAGGCAGCGTGCCCAATGACCAGCAGACGCTGTGGTGGATCATGGGCTTTGGCGCCCGTATCGATGTACTGCACCCTCTGAGCTGGCGCGAGCATATCCACGAACAGGCCAGGGCCGTGCTTGGCATGCACTCATCCGCCTCCGCACAGCAGCCGGAAATGAAAAAAGCCCTTGAGCGTTAACTCAAGGGCTTTCGATATGGCGCAGCGGACGGGACTCGAACCCGCGACCCCAACCTGGTGGTTTGCGGGTCCAGCGTCCGCAGCGCTTCATACTGGCTCAGGAAAACCTGCCCGCCAAAGCTGTCGAGGAACTGCGAGCGGCGCAGCTGATCCATCACCGGCCCTTTCACTTCTGACAGGTGCAACTGGATACCCGCCTCCCGCAGCCGCTCGCCAATGGTCTGCAGGCTGGCCAGCGCACTGGCATCAATCAGGTTGACGGCCGAGCACATCAGCACCAGGTGGCGCACGCCGGGGTGTTCGCTGACCTGTCTGGCTACCTGGTCTTCCAGATAGCGTGCGTTGGGAAAGTACAGGCTTTCATCCACCCGGATGGACAGCACGCTGGGGCTCTGAATCACCTGATGGCGCTGCACATTGCGAAAGTGCTCGGTGCCCGGCAGCTGGCCGACCACTGCAATGTGCGGCTCGCTGGTGCGCTTGAGAAACAGCAGCAACGACAGGCCGACGCCGAGCAGAATACCGATTTCAACCCCTGCCAGCAGCACTCCCAGCATGGTCACGGCCATGGCCAGCGCGTCAGGGCGGGAATAAGCCCAGGTGCGACGCAGTGCGCCGAGATCGACCAGGCTGAGCACCGCCATGATGATGGTCGCCGCCAGCACCGCGTGGGGCAGGTTATCCAGCAGCGGGGTGAAAAACAGCACGGTCAGGGCAATCCCGACGGCACTGAAGGCACCGGCCATCGGTGTCCGCGCGCCGGCATCATGATTGACCACTGAACGGGCAAAACCGCCGGTTACCGGAAAACCACCGCTCACCGCCGCGGCGACGTTGGCCGCGCCCAGCCCGACCAGCTCCTGATTCGGCTCGACACGCTCCCTGCGCCTGGCAGCCAGGGTCTGGCCGACCGACACCGACTCGACAAAACCGACCAGGCTGATCAGTAAGGCTGCCGGTAGCAGCTGCACGGCCAGGCCGGCATCCAGGGCAGGCAACGCCAGGCCGGGCAGACCAGCGGGGATAGTCCCCACCACGCTGACCCCGGCGTCCGCCAGGCCAAGCAGGCTGACCACCAGTATGGCCAGCAGCAGGGTGAGCACCGGGCCGGTCCGAGCCAGGTGGCCGGCCATGGCCTCGGCGCAGCCCAGACGCTGCAGTGCGGATTTGAAGTGGAAACGCGCCAGATACAGCAGGGCCAGACTGCCCGCGCCTATCAGCAGCGTCGGCAGATGCGTGTCAGGCAAGGCCTGCCACAGGTTCACCAGCATGTTCAGTGCATTGTCGCCGGACACGGAGAGCCCCAGCAGATGGCGCAGCTGGCCAAGGGCGATAAGGATCCCCGAGGCTGAGATAAAGCCCGAGATCACCGGATGACTGAGAAAATTGGCAATGAAACCCAGCTTCAGAGCGGCCATGCCCAGCAGGATGGCGCCGGACATCAGCGCCAGCAGCATGGCGGCGGCGACATAGTCGGCACTGCCCGCGGGGAACAGCGGCTGCAGCGCCGCGGCGGTCATCAGCGAGACCACCGCCACCGGCCCCACGGCCAGGGTGTTACTGGTGCCGAACAGGGTATACAGCAGCAGCGGCAGCATACTGGCATAGAGCCCGGTGATCGGCGGCAACCCGGCGAGCATGGCATAGGCCAGGCTCTGGGGTATCAGCATCAGGGTGACAATAACCGCCGCCAGTGCATCCTGGCTCGCGAGGCTGCGGTTGTAACGTCGCAGCCAGCGGGCGCAGGGTAGCCAGCGGGACAGGTGCTCAGCTGTCATCGGCCCCCTCAAGCCTTGGTCATTCCCATGAGGCCATGACTCAGGCTGGCCACCCGCTCAAAACCGGCTTCCTGCAGAATGGTCACCGCCATTGCCGAACGGCGGCCGGAGCGGCAAAGGGTCACCACCGGCTTGTCGCCGGGCACATCCGCCGTGCGTTCGCGTAGCTGGTCGAGGGGGATATGGATGTCCACCAGCTTGCTGGAGGTGCTGCAATCGGTCGCTTCTTCGGGCAGGCGCACATCCAGCACGGTAACCCGGTCCAGGTGGTTCTGCAGCCAGTCGGCATCCACCTCGGGCACGCCGCCGTAGGTCAGGCGGATATCCGCCCAGTCGGGCACGGCAGGCAGTTTGCCGTCTTCCGGGCAGCCACTGCGCATATTGGCCGGCACCGCTTCGTCAATCAGCTTCGGATGGGGCAGGCGCATGGCGCGCATGAACTCGATGAAATCCGTTTCGCTGGCCCCGGCGCCAACCCGCACGTTGAAGGCTTTTTCTTCACCTATGCTGCTGACGGTGCGGCCGTGGTAATCATGGCCGGGGTACACCAGACAGGCGTCCGGCAGCGTGAACAGCTTGCCGGTGAGGGACTGGTACAGCTTCTCGGCGCTGCCCTGCTGAAAGTCGCTGCGGCCACAGCCGCGGATAAGCAGCGTATCACCGGTGAACACCATGGATTTATCGTCCAGCACGTAGCTCATGCAGCCATTGGTGTGCCCGGGGGTGGCAATGGCACGCAGGACGATGCCGGCAACGCCAAAGGTCTGGCCATTCTCCAGCGGCAGATCCACATGCTCGGCGCCGATGGCTTTGGCCGAGGCAATCCGGCAGCCGGTTTTCTGCTTCAGCAGCCAGGCCGCCGTGACATGGTCGGCGTGGGCGTGGGTATCGACCACCAGCGCCAGTTTCAGTCCCAGCTCGCGGATCAGCGCCAGATCGCGTCCCGCCTGACTGAAAACCGGATCGATCAAAAGTGCCTCGCCATGCTGTTCATCGGCGAGCAGATAGGTGTAGGTGGATGAGGTGGTGTCGAACAGTTGTCGAAAAATCATCTTGCATCCCCGCTGGATATGGATGAAATTATAGTTCAATGCCATCTAATTTAGATTATTCTTATATACGTTTCAACTCGCATGTGCGCAGTAATGGGAGAAAGAGAAATGGCACTTCGTATCAATGACACAGTACCCAACCTGGATCTGAAGACCGACCTTGGGAACTTTACCCTGCATGACTTCATTGGCGACAACTGGACCATTCTGTTCAGTCACCCGAAAGATTTCACGCCGGTGTGCACCACCGAGTTCGGTGCGGTTGCGCAGTTGGCTGCAGAATGGGAAAAGCGTAACACCAAGGTTATCGGCCTGTCGGTAGACGGCGTCGATGAACACGTGGAATGGAAAGCCGACATTGAGAAATATTGCTGTGCGCCGGCCACCTTCCCCATCATCGCCGACGATGACATGAGTGTTGCCAAGGCGCTGGACATGCTGCCGGCTGATGCCTACCTGCCGGACGGCCGCACCGCAGCGGACTCTGCCAGCGTGCGGGTGGTATTTATCTTCAGCCCGGACAAGAAGCTGCAACTGTCCATGACCTACCCGATGTCGGTAGGCCGCAACTTCGCTGAAGTGCTGCGTGCGCTGGACGCGCTGCAGGCTACCTACAAGGTGCCGCTGGCCACGCCGGCCAACTGGGAAGCAGGTCAGGATGTGATCGTTGCCCTGTCCCTGAACGACGACGAGGCCAAAGCCAAATTCGGCGAGATCGACATCAAGCTGCCTTACCTGCGTACCACCAAACAGCCGTAAGGGCTGTCCGGACGCTACTGTCGGGTAATTACGCCCCGCTGGCATCGGAAGGTGCAGCGGGGCGTTTTTTATGCGGCTATCTCTGGCACAATCATGGCAGTCCTATCTATATCAGTGTCGCGGGGGCATTCCCCGGATTCCGCATTCCCAAATCGCCCGGAGCGCAATCATGAATCGTGGTAATCAGATCAACCTTTGGTATGTCCTGTTTGCGGTAATGGGCGTGGTCCTGTTGCGTGACATATGGGTGCAGACACAAACGGTGGAGTCGATCCCCTATAGCCAGTTTGAGAGTTACCTCGAGCGTGATGTGATCGAGAAGGTCGAGATCAGCAGCACCAGCATCAGGGGTACCTTCAAGGTTGCCCAGGACGGCAAGACCGGATTTATCACCACGCCGGTCGCGCCCGACCTGGCCGAGCGCCTGAGTGAAACCGGCGTAACCTATGCCGGCAAGGTGGAAAACACCTGGTTTACCGCGCTGCTGTCCTGGATGCTGCCGGCCCTGTTCTTTATCGCTATCTGGTTGTTCCTGATCCGGCGCATGAGTGCGAAGTCAGGCATGGGCGGGATGATGTCGATCGGCAAGAGCAAAGCCAGAGTGTATGTCGAGACCGACATCAAGGTGACATTTGATGATGTGGCGGGCGTCGATGAAGCCAAGGCCGAACTTCAGGAAGTGATCGATTTCCTGCGTAACCCCAAGGAATACGGCAGCCTCGGTGCGCGTATGCCCAAGGGGATTCTGCTGGTCGGGCCGCCGGGGACGGGCAAGACCCTGCTGGCGCGTGCGGTCGCAGGTGAGGCGCAGGTGCCCTTCTTCTCTATTTCCGGCTCGGAGTTCGTCGAGATGTTTGTCGGCGTAGGCGCGGCGCGGGTCAGGGACCTGTTCGAGCAGGCCCGCAAGGCAGCCCCGGCCATCATCTTCATTGACGAGCTGGATGCGCTGGGCCGGGCCCGCGGTGCGGCCAATGTGCAGGGCGGCAACGAAGAGCGCGAGCAGACCCTGAACCAGTTGCTGGCCGAGCTGGATGGATTCGATCCGGGTGAGGGCGTGGTGCTGCTATCGGCGACCAACCGTCCGGAAATACTCGACCCGGCCCTGTTGCGTGCTGGGCGCTTCGACCGCCAGGTACTGGTGGACCGGCCTGACCGTGCCGGGCGGGTGCAGATTCTCAAGGTTCACATGAAGAAGGTGCTACTGGCCGACAACATAGCACTGGACGATATTGCCGCGCTGACCACCGGCTTTTCCGGCGCCGACCTGGCCAATCTGGTGAACGAAGCCGCCCTGCTTGCCACCCGCCGGCGTGCCAAGGTGGTGGGCATGGAAGATTTTACCAGTGCGATCGAACGCATCGTCGCCGGCCTGGAAAAACGCAATCGTCTGATCAACCCCCGCGAGCGGGAAATCGTCGCCTACCATGAGATGGGACATGCGCTGGTAAGCATGGCGTTGCCGGGGCTGGATCAGGTGCACAAGGTCTCGATCATTCCGCGTGGCGTGGGTGCGCTGGGCTACACCATTCAGCGTCCTACCGAGGACCGCTTCCTGATGACCGAAGCGGAGCTGCGCAACAAGATAGCCGTGCTGCTGGCCGGGCGTGCCGCCGAGAAACTGGTGTTTGACCATCTTTCCACGGGCGCGGCGGACGACCTGGCGCGGGCTACCGATATTGCCCGTTCCATGGTTGCACGTTACGGCATGGATACGCGTCTGGGCGGGGTCAGTTACGAATACGAGAAGAACAGCTTCCTCGGTGGCAGAACGCCCAGTTACATCGAGCGCAGCTACAGTGAAGCCACCGCCGAGGCGATGGACGCGGCCGTGCGTGAGTTGCTGCAACAGGTGTCGGCCCGGGCGCTGGAGATACTCCAGCACAACCGCGCGATTCTGGAAAAAGCCGCCCAGCGTCTGCTGGAGGTGGAGACACTGGATGAAACCGAACTGGCAGAGCTGACCCAGGGGTTGCAGCCGGCGAGGCAATAGAGGGGAGCAGTCACGTCTTGGTCACAGAGTGAAAATCACTCGCAGGCCAACATCATGAAACCAAGCCTGAAAAACGAAAAAAGCCCTTGGCTTTCAACAAGCTAAGGGCTTTCGATATGGCGCAGCGGACGGGACTCGAACCCGCGACCCCCGGCGTGACAGGCCGGTATTCTAACCAACTGAACTACCGCTGCGCGTTACCTCGAGTGGTGGGTGGTGACGGGATCGAACCGCCGACCCTCTGCTTGTAAGGCAGATGCTCTCCCAGCTGAGCTAACCACCCTCTCTCGAAGTGAGCGCGCATTCTAATGGGCTTTCAGGGTTATGGCAAGTGGATCAGAAGGTATTTGGCGAACAATGATGATTATCGGCAAGGACGCTCATCGAGCTGGTGCTCGACGCCCCCAGAATGAAAAAGCCCCCGCATCTTTCGATGCGAGGGCTTTCAAATATGGCGCAGCGGACGGGACTCGAACCCGCGACCCCCGGCGTGACAGGCCGGTATTCTAACCAACTGAACTACCGCTGCGCGTTACCTCGAGTGGTGGGTGGTGACGGGATCGAACCGCCGACCCTCTGCTTGTAAGGCAGATGCTCTCCCAGCTGAGCTAACCACCCCTTTACTCTCGAAGTGGGCGCATTCTAGGCAGGTTTCCGTTGTCTGGCAAGACCTTTTGTGAAAAAAATCTCACTCTTTTTCAATATGTTATGCACTCATCGCCGGGGACTGGCTGAAATCCGCGCTGCGCGCAATAATGCCCGCCCCCTTTTTCATCTCCATCCACGCATCACAAGGATCACTCATGTGGTTTCGTAATCTGTTGCTCTACCGTTTCAGCCAGCCCGTTCCCTTTACCGAAGCCGAACTGCTCACCGCCCTGGAGCAGCGTCCTGCCCGCCCCTGTGCCAGCCAGGAAACCCATACCCTGGGCTGGACCACGCCGTTCGGCCGTCATTCGGAAAACCTGCTGCAGGTAGCCGAAGGGTACTGGCTGGTGGCAATGCGCAAGGAAGAGCGGATTCTGCCGGGCAGCGTGGTCAAGGACGCCCTGGCCGAGAAGATCGAGGAAATCGAAGCCCGGGATGCGCGCAAGGTGTACAAAAAGGAGCGCGACACGCTGAAAGACGAGATCGTCATGAGCCTGTTGCCCCGGGCCTTCACCCGCAGCCAGACCACCCTGGCGCTGATCGCACCCCAGGAAGGCTGGATTGCCGTGGACACCTCCAGCGCCAAGCGGGCGGAAGATCTGCTCAGCCTGCTGCGTGAAGGTACCGGCAGCCTGCCGGTGCGCCCGATGAACGTGAAGATCGCCCCTGCGGCCTGCATGACCGACTGGGTCAAGGCCGGCCAGGCGCCTGAAGGGCTGATCATTTCCGATGAGTGCGAGCTGCGGGATACCGGTGAAGACGGCGGCGTGATTCGCTGCAAACGTCAGGATCTGTCCAGCGACGAGATCCAGCAGCACCTGGCCGTTGGCAAGCAGGTCAGCCAGCTGGCCCTGCACTGGCAGGACAAGGTGTCCTTCACTCTGGATGACAAGCTGAGCGTCAAGCGGCTGCGTTTTGAAGAGCTGCTGCGCGATGAGGCGGACGACCAGGGCGGTGACGACATGGCCGGTCAGCTGGACGCCAGCTTCATCATCATGTCCCGTACGCTGTCCGAATTGCTGCCCGCCCTGACCACTGCGCTGGGCGGTGAGGACATCCCCCAGGGGGTGTGACCAGCGAGTCGTCAGTCGACCTGCAGGCTATCCACAGAAGCTGTGGATAACATTGTGGATAGCCTGCTTAAAAGTGCCTCTGGGGCTGATAATTCATGGCTGCAGGTTAAAATGATCAAATTTTAACCGTGAAAAAATTCCTTATAAATCAGCAGGTTGCAATAAAACACTGATTTGACGGGGGTTTGCAGCGGTTCAGCGGAACGGCGAGCGGCGATTTGCTCCGCTTGTGCACAATGTCAAGGGCAAATATCTCACAAAGGGCAAAAAAAGCCCTTGCCACATGCACCCTGATGGGGCACGTGGATGCTACCAGGCGGTGCCCGGGGGCACGTTCTCGTCTTCATCTCCAGTACGCGCTTCCAGCCAGTTGCCGGCCTCACGCGCGGCCCCGCTGAGGGGGTAGTGACGCATTATGTATTGCATGCGCGCCTGCGCCGCGCTGCGGTCACCGGCATTGGCCGCCGCCTGCGCCAGGCGCAATTCGGCACTGGCCATTTCATCGAGCAGGGTATTGAGCCGTGGCCCCACTTCGGTGCGGTATTCGGAATCAGGATAGGTCCGGGCGAATTCGGCGTAGCGGGCATGGGCTGCACGACCTTCGCGCAGACGCGCGGTGTCGTCCTCGGTCAGCTCGAAGCGCAACTGCTGGGTCAAAGCCAGCAGATAGGCCGAATAATCCGGGTGCGGCGGATCGCGGTGGCGCTTGCTGTAGTCAGCGAGCAACTGCTCGACCGCCTCCAGCTCGCCCCGCTGCAGGCAGACATAGGCAGCCTCCTGGTCCAGCTCCGGCATGCTCTGATTACGCAAGCCTGTCACCAGCCCCTCGTCACAGCGCCCGAGTGCGATCTTGGCCCGCACATCCGCCAGCTCACTGTCATTACCCGGCTGGGAGGCCATGCCGGCGCAACCAGCCAGGCCAGCAAGCACGACCATCATCACCATCAAACGCATCGAATATCTCCAAATTGTCATTGCAGCTGTGCCCGCCAGCGGATCCAGCCCTGATTGTCTGCCCGGCCCAGCAGGCCCAGCCCGCTGGCCAGGGCCGGTTCGGCATCCGCCCGGGCCTGTAGTTGCGCGTTGATCTTCATAGGCTGTCCTGGGCGCCAGCGCGCGTCCCCGCGCAGTCCCAGCGGTCCCCCCTGATCCTGCAGGCGCAGCAGCAGCCAGCCATCGGCCTGATCCAACTCGGCCGTCAGGTGTCCGAAGGGCATGGCCTGGGGCAGGCCACCGGCCGCCTCCTGCCAGACCAGCCGGCCCTGGGCACCGGATACGTGCTCCAGATTCTCCAGCGTCAGCTCGGGTACATCCAGCAGCCATTTTCCGCCGAGGGCGAAGGGCGCATTGTGGATGATCGCCATGCTGGACGCATCCAGTTCGCCGCTGATGTTGTGCAGGCTCAGAGCACCGGGGCTGACGCGCAGCTGCGCCAGCACCTGGCCGTTGCGCGGCTGCCAGTGCAACTCCAGACCTATGGCGCCGCTCAGCAGCATTCCGGGACGCCAGCGCCAGTCCAGACGGCCCTGATTGATGCCATCCACCACCAGTTGACCGGCCTGGCCGGACCAGAGCGTGCCGGTCAGGCCATGAATGGTCACCGGCACCGGCAGACGGGGCTGCAACTGTTTCCAGACCACTGCGGCGGGCAGTGTCCAGATGAGCGTCAGCAGATACAGCAGCAGACCGCAGATCAGGGTTTTCTTCAGGTTCCAGCGAATCCTCATCAGCGCGGCTCCACCTTGATCCGGGCGGTCACGGTACCGGGGGCATTGCTCGCGTCCACTGCCAGCTGACTGACCTGCAGACCATGGCGCTGCTCCAGATCCCCCAGCCAGGCCATCAGTTTGTCGAACCCGGTTTCGGTAAGCCACAGCCGTGCGCCCAGGCCTTCGGGCTGCACGCGCTCCAGAGCCTGATGCAGCCCGGCACTGCGCGCCGACACCTCCACCAGGGTCAGTACCGAGCCGCCGCTGGCAGCCGCTGGCTGACTGCTCTGCTGCGCGCCGCGGCGCTTGACCTGACCGGCGACCTGCTGCATCCAGGCCAGATCCGCGGACAGGGCGCGAATGTCGGCGCGGGCCTCGGCATGCTGCCGGGCCAGTGGCTCCCAGATCGCCAGATAAAGAACTACCAGCAGCAGCACCAGGCCACCACCGGCAAGAATGATACGTTCACGCGGGGCCAGTCCCGCCCACCAGGCATTCATGACGGATTCCTCTGTATGCGCAGTCGCGCGGTTACCCCTTCCCCATCGGAGTCAGCACCCTGCAGGGATTCGCTAAGCCCGGCACTGGCCGCCAGCTGACTGCGCAGTTTCTCCAGCTCGGCAAAGGACGGCAGACTCAGCTCCAGCTCCATTTCCGAGGGGGTGGCACGAAACTGCTGTATCTTCGCCGAGCCTTCGGCTGCCACCACTGCCAGTGCATCATGCAACAGCAGCCCCATGCCGTCCGTTGCAGCCTGGCCACCGGCCCCCTCCAACACCTGACGGAACTGGGTCACCGGGTCCACCCGCCGGCTTCTGGGCAGGGTCTCGTCGAACAGCTGATCGATCTGCGCCTGCAGCTTTTCCCGCTCCTGATTCAGCACCAGGGTCTGGATGCCCTGCTGGGCAATCAACACCGCAAGCAGCGCGCCGGCAGCTACCAGCGCCGGGCGCAGCTTGCGCCACGGGGGCGCGGCCATGCCACTGCTGTAGCCGCCGGTGAGCAGATTGAGGGAGCGAGCCGGTTGCGAGCTGGCAAGCAGTGTCGCTTCCAGACTGGTGCCTGCGGCGGACGAGTCAATTTCACAGTCGGCGTCAATCCCCTGCTGTTCCGGTGTCAGTCCGATCAGCTGGACGCGACGCTGGTCCTTGTCCAGCTGACCCAGGCGCTGCTGCAGCCAGAAGCCGAGCAGTTCCTGTTCGATGAGTACCGGCTCCTGATCGACGCTGGTGACCAGCACCGTGGATGGCCCGTTCGGCCATGGCGAGGGCTGGATGCGCAGCCCCCGCTCCGGCGTCTGATCCTGATGCAGACTGGCCTGGGGCAGCATGGCGTCGGCGCGCCAGCCGGCCGCCTCGACCAGCTGCATCCATTCCTGCATGCAGCGGTGTTCGGTTACCGCTGCCACATAGCGGCCGTCGGCCCGGCGGGGACCGGCTACCAGATGCAATTCCTCCAGCTCCTGGCCGAGCTGATCCTCCAGCGCGAAGGGCAGCGCCGCACGCGCTGCCGAGGCCCGGCGTACCGGGATGGAAACCCGATACAGACTGGTGACGGTGGCCGGAGCCAGCAGCCGCAGTCGCTCCGCCGGGTAGCGTCTGCGCAGGGCCGGCAGGTCATCCTGCCCCGACTCCAGCAGGGCCCCCTCCCGCCCGAGGCGCCACCAGTACAGCGGGGGTGACTCCAGCCCTGCAGTGAGGGACGGCTCCGGTAATAGCACTATCAGCATGGTGTGTTCCGTCTGTTCATGGCTCGCAGGCCGTCTGTTCTCTGAGCACCACCTTTCCATTGGGTGCGTCCAATAATGTGCACTGGTAGAAGCGTCGATTGGCAAAGTGCGCGACCACCTGCAGGCGCATGTACCAGGCTGCGTCACCACCCAGCTGGCGGTCGGAGAATACTTCCTGTATCAGCTTGGGGCTGCGCTCCAGATCGATCGGACTGGCACTGCCCGGGTAGGCTGTCACGTAGGGCGCCAGAGCCTGCCAGGCTTCCGCGGTCATGCCGGCCACGCTGTTGATTTCCGAAGCGGTAACCATGGGCCGGTTACCCGATACCCGGGCCGGGTTCTCCAGCCGATACACGGGATCATCGCTTTCCGCATTCATCCAGTCGGCCACCGCCAGCGCCAGCTGGGCGCCCGGGGGCATGCGCACGCCACTTTCCTGGGATACCCGGTCGACCAGCCGGGCAAAATCGGCAAGCTCCGCTTCCTGTCCTCCGCCCAGGGCGTTGAGGTTGTAACGACAGCGCATGTCATCCAGAAAAGCCTCAAGCCGCACCCCGTCAACCTCGAAGGGCAGCACCGGCGAGCGGCAGGTATCCCACACCAGATCCTCCGGCCCATCGGCCCGCTCCAGCATCTGCAGCACCATGTTCTCTGCCCCCCGAGCCACCTGGCGGGAAAAGTCCCGCTCGAATACCGCACTGGTCCGACGAATATCCGCCTGCCCGCGCACCGCCATGGCGACCGCAGCCACCACCGCCAGGGCCATGACCAGCAGAGCTGTGATCAGCGCCACGCCGCGCTGCCGCTGTGGTCCGCACCGCCTCATAAACCTACCGCCATCAGCCGCCGGATTTCCCCCAGACCGGGGATGTCCAGCACCAGTTCGACTGCCATCGGCAAGCCGCCCGCCTCGGGATCGGCATCCGCCGGCGGCCAGGCATCCACCCGGTCCAGACCGGCCTGGGTCCGCACAATGAAATGGAAGGCACTGTCCATTCCCAGCCGCTGGTCCTCGGCGACCAGGTCGGCAAAGGGGCGAACCCGCATGCTCTCGGGATCGACAATATCCACACCCGGCCACAGGCGGCGTTCCAGCCCGCGCTCGGTAATCTGCCAGGCGGTGCGCCGCAGGCGCTGATCGCCCCCGGCACCGGCCCTTACCAGCTCCAATAACTGATGTTCACCGCCGGCGCGCAATCTGAGCGGCGGCAGCGGATCACCGAACTCGTCACGCACCCGCACATTCACCACCTGGGCCAGATCCCGCTCGAGCACACTCAGGGTCACCTGCAGATCGGCCAGCCGCTGGGCCTGCTCCCGGGTGATGTGATCGGCATCCAGCACGGCCCGCAATCCCTGGTAGGCCACCATGCTCATGACCGCGAACACGGCCATGGCAATCAGCATCTCCAGCAGGGTGAACCCGCCCTGCCGCTTCCGCTCGGATCGGATCATGGCAGCAGAAACCCGGATACATTGGCCCGCTGCGCCTGCTCGCCCTCTTCGGCCAGCCACAGGCGGATGTCCACACGTTTGACCGCTGGCAGAGGAAAAGGCGTGGTGGCGGTGTAATCGCTCATCTGAACGCGGAAGCCGAACCTGTAGGGCCCCATGCTGATGTCCCCGGTACGGCCGCCTTCGGCAACGACGCGCATGCCGGTCTGGAATTCGGTCAGCAGGTTCTGGCCGGCCCAGTGGGCCAGGGTACGCTCCTGCAGATAGGCGGAGTTGCGCGCATGGTCGGCGCCGGTCTTGACCAGCGCCGCCAGGGCCACGGCCAGCACGGTCAGCGCCACCAGCACTTCGAGCAGGGTAAACCCCCGCTGCCGGTCAGCCCTGCGGCGTCGCATCCCGCACCTCCACGCGCCCCTCCAGGGTCACCTCTATCTCGCGGCGCAATTCGCTCCCCGCCACCCGCAGGGTAATCACCGCCGGCGTCATCTCACCGGTATTGCCCAGACGGATATGCGGTTCCCAGCCACGCGTCTGGGGCAAGGCGGTGTACTGGCCATCCAGCTCGAGCTGGACCTCGATCAGATCCTGCGGGAAACGGCGCGGCCCCAGCTGCGGGTCCTCCAGCGCATGCCACTCGCGGGTATTGTCATCCAGCACCATGAGTTCGAGGAAACTGTAGCCATCACGGCGCAGCCCCAGCGCCCGGTCCGATTCGCCGGTAATCAGCAATTCGTCCCGCGCCAGTCGCAGGGTCATGGCCAGGCGTTCGGTTTCGCTGCGCAGCTGTCGTTCGGCGCCATCGCCGATCGACAGCGACGCCAGACCAGCCACAACGCCGATCAACACCATGACCACCAGCAGCTCCATCAGGGTGAACCCCTGCTGGGCCGGCCGGCAACCGGGATGGCGGAACTGCGCTGCGGCCACTGTGCTCACCTGTTGTTTTCGTCGTCCGCGTTTTCCAGGTTCCAGTTGCCGATATCGGCATTGGCACCGGTGCCGCCCGGACGGCCATCGGCGCCCAGACTGTAGAGGTCGAAGTCCCGACCATCACGACCCGGACGCAGATACTGGTATTCGTTGCCCCAGGGGTCACGCTGCAGACGGTCGATATAACCACCGGCCCGCCAGTTGCGCGCCGCATCGCCGCTGGGTCGCTCGACCAGTGCCCGCAGGCCCTGCTCGGTGGTGGGGTAGTTGAAGTTGTCCAGACGATACAGGTTCAGCGCACTCTCCATGGCGCGGATGTCGTTCTGCACCTTGGTGGTCCTGGCCTGGTCGGGCCTGTCCATGACCCGGGGCACCACCACGGCGGCGAGGATGCCGAGGATGACCACCACCACCATGACCTCGATCAGGGTGAAACCACGTTGGGCTGAGGAGACTGTCTTTACGCTTTGCATATCAGTTGACCAGTTGGTTGAGTTCAAAGATGGGCAGCAGGATGGCCAGTACGATGATGAGTACCACGCCCCCCATTGCCAGAATCAGCAGCGGCTCGAAGACCCCCATGACCATGGCAATCCGTGCCTCCAGTTCCCGTTCCTGGGTTTCCGCGGCCCGTTCGAGCATCTTGTCCAGGGTGCCGCTGCTCTCCCCGCTCTTGATCAGGCTCAGGGTCATGGGGGGGAAGTAGCCACTGCGCTCCAGCGCATGACCGACGCCGGAACCTTCGCGCACACGGCGGGCGGCCTCGGCCACCGCCTCGCGCATGGGTGTATTGCTGATGACCGAGGCGCTCATGTTCAGCGCGTCCAGCAGGGGGACACCGCTGCCGGCGAGGATGTTCAGGGTGCGGGCAAAACGGGCGGTGTTCAGGCCCCGTACCAGGCGCCCGATCAACGGCAGCTTCAGCAGCATGCCATCCCAGCGGAGCCTTGCCGCCGGGCGTTTGAGGATCTGCCGCACGCCGGTGATCAGGGCGATCAGACCCAGCAGCATCAGCCAGCCCCACTCCCTTACCGTATCGCTGGTGGCGATCAGCGCCCGGGTCAGCCAGGGCAGCTGCTGATTCATGCCGGCAAATACCTGTACCACTTCGGGCACCACATAGGTCAGCAGGGCCACCACCACCAGCATGGCCACCAGGGTCAGGATGGCCGGGTAGAACATCGCCAGGGTGATCTTCTGGCGCATGGCATTCTGCGCTTCGACGTTGTCCGCCAGCCGCTCGAGCACCAGCTCCATGCGCCCGGCCTGTTCCCCGGCGGCAATGGTGGTGCGGTAGATCATCGGGAACACCGAAGGAAACTCGCCCATGGCGTGGGCCAGGGGCAGGCCTTCCATTACCCGGGTGCGCACCGCCGCCAGGGTCGCCTTGACCCGTGGCGATTCGCTCTGGCGGGCCACGGTACCCAGAACTTCCTCGATGGGCATGCCGGCCCTGGCCAGGGTGGCCATCTGCCGGGTGGCCAGCGACAGCTCCAGCGGCTTGATGCGCCGCTGGAACATGGGCATGCGCAGCACCGACTGCTTTTCCGCCACCTCGTTGACCGACATGGGCATCAGGCCCTTCTCCCGCAGGCGGGTGCGTACCTGACGGGAGGAATCGCCCTCCTCCACGCCCTTGCGGGTGCGGCCAGTCTGGTCCAGGGCGACGTATTCGAAGGCTGGCATGCTCAGTCCTCCCGGGTCACGCGCAGGACTTCTTCCAGCGTGGTGTCCCCGGCCAGCACGCGGCGCAGGCCGTCCTGACGGATGCCGATCTGCGACAGCCGGGCATGCCGGACCATCGCCTGCTCACTGGCACCATCGTGGATCAGCCCGCGCAGGGTGTCGTCGATCTCGATCAGTTCATAGATACCGGTACGCCCGCGGTAACCGCTGCCGTTGCACTCGGGGCAACCCACCGGGCTGTACAGGATCGGTGCCTGGGCCGGGTCCACTTCCAGCAGCTGGCATTCCCGGGCGGTGGCGGTGTGCGGTTTGCGGCAGTCCGGGCACAGGGTGCGCACCAGCCGCTGGGCCAGCACACCGTTGAGCGTGGAGGACAGCAGGAAGGGTTCCACGCCCATATCCCGCAGCCGGGTAATCGCCCCGATGGCGGTGTTGGTATGCAGGGTGGAGAACACCAGGTGACCGGTGAGACTGGCCTGGATGGCAATCTGTACCGTCTCCAGGTCGCGGATCTCCCCGACCATGACCACATCCGGGTCCTGACGAAGGATGGCCCGCAGTCCCCGGGCAAAGGTCATATCGACCTTGGTATTGATCTGGGTCTGGCCGATGCCGTCCAGATAGTATTCGATGGGGTCTTCGACCGTGAGGATGTTACGGCTGCGGTCGTTGAGCCGCATCAGCGCCGAGTACAGGGTGGTGGTCTTGCCCGAACCGGTCGGGCCGGTGACCAGCACGATGCCGTGGGGACGATTGATGATGCGCTCCATGGCCTCGTAGTGTCCGTCGCACATGCCCAGCTGACGCAACTCGAGACGACCGGCCTGCTTGTCCAGCAGACGCAGCACCACCCGTTCGCCATGCCCGGACGGCAGGGTCGAGACCCGTACGTCCACTGCGCGGCCCACCAGTCGCAGGCCGATGCGGCCGTCCTGGGGCAGGCGTTTCTCGGCAATGTCCAGCTTGGCCATGACCTTGATCCGCGACACTATCACCGGCGCCAGCGCCCGCGGTGGTTCCAGCACCTCGCGCAGCACACCATCGACCCGCAGGCGGATGGACAGGCGATTCTCGAAGGGTTCGATATGGATGTCCGAGGCGTTCTCCTTGACCGCCTCGGACAGCAGGGCGTTGATCAGACGGATGATGGGCGCTTCATCCTGGGACTCCAGCAGGTCTTCCGGCTCGGCCAGGGACTGGGCCACCGACATCAGATCGGCGTCCTCGCCCAACCCTTCGACGAACTGCATGGCATCGTTGGCTGAGCGCTCGTAGCGGTCACGCAGGCGGGCGGCGAAGGCATCATCATCCAGCATCACCGGATGCAGCGGATGACCCGCCAGCCGCCGCAGCTCCAGCAGCGCCTGGGGATCACAGTCGGCACGCACGAACACATCCAGTCGGCCGTCGCGCAGCTGGTCCGGCAGGACCCCGAAACGCCGGGCGAAACGGTAGCCGGTCTCGGCCTGCAGCCCTGCCTCCGGCAGTGGCTGGGCCCCGGTTTCCGGCAGTACTGTGCTCATACCTGCCTCGTTCACTGTGGTCATCGTGCCCTCGGCGGCGCGGGAATCGGCGTACTCACCGCCACATCGGGCTGGCTGGCATTCTCGAAGGGCGGCGGCAGGGTCAGCAGGTAGTTCCAGTCCGGCAGAATCGGCATGTCCTGACGCGGCAACAGATTGGCGCGGCGGCCCTGCTCCTTCAGCTGCTGGTCCCGCATGTAACTGTACTTGGCGTGGGTCAGACTTTCAGCCACGGCGGTGTCGCGGACGATGACCGGACGCAGGAATATCATCAGATTGCGTTTCTGCACGTTGGCGGTGTCGTACCGGAACAGCCGTCCCAGGCCGGGCACGTCGCCGAGCAGGGGCACCTTGTCCTGGGTCTCGACCATCTGGTCGTCGATCAGACCGCCGAGCACGATCAACTGGTTGTCGTCGACCATCACGTGGGTGTTGAGGCTGCGCTTGTTGGTGATCAGGTCCGCGGCGGCGCTGGCACCGGGGGCGATCTGGGATACCTCCTGGGCAATTTCCAGGCGCACCGCGTTGCCTTCGTTGATCTGCGGGCGGATGCGCAGCTTGATGCCCACATCCTCACGCTGGATGGTATCGAAGGCCTGGCCCGAGTTCTCCACCGAACGGCCGACAATGAAGGGCACGTTCTGACCGACCACGATCTCCGCTTCCTCGTTATCCAGGGTCAGCAGACTCGGAGTGGACAGGATATTGCTTGAACTGTCGCCCTGCAGGGCGTTGATCAGCAGGCCGATCTGGGTGCTGCCGATGGTCCCCACCCCGCCCAGGGTGGCGCCGTCAGACAGGGACGGCGGGGAGGTCACTTCACCATCGAGAAAGGCGTCGATACCGGCGGCCAGACTGACGATGCCGCCACTGGCCCGGGCAAAGTTGATCACCCC
This sequence comes from Halopseudomonas sp. Lyrl_26, assembly GCF_051948695.1. Lineage (NCBI taxonomy): Bacteria > Pseudomonadati > Pseudomonadota > Gammaproteobacteria > Pseudomonadales > Pseudomonadaceae > Halopseudomonas > Halopseudomonas sp. Lyrl_26. The sequence goes on along the minus strand of NZ_JAYJLH010000001.1, from coordinate 103,357 downwards.
AACCCCGCGACTCTCGCTACCGAAGCCCCACTGCACGCCCAGCTCCTTGGCGCGGTCATAGGACACCTCTGCAATCACCGCCTCGACCAGCACCTGGGCACGACGGATATCGAGCTGACGGATGATCTGAGCCATTTCCCGGCTCAGCTCCGCCGGGCCGTGCACGACCACCGAGTTGGTGCTTTCATGGGCCTGGATGCGCACCCGGGAATCCCGGTTGCCATAACCGTAGGAGCTGCCACTGCCACTGCTGGTGCCGCTGCTGGAGGCAGTGGTGCCATTGTCCACGTCCCGACCTTCGGCAATGCCGCGCAGCACTTCGGCCACGTCTTCGGCCTTGGCGTAGCGCAGATAATGCACCTGGGTATTTCCTTCGTCGCCGACCACATCCAGCTGACGGATCATCGCGCGATAGGAAGAACGGCGTTGGGGGTCGCCCAGCAAAATCAGCGCGTTGGTCCTCTCATCGGCGATCACCCGCACCCGCTTGGTGCCGCCACTCTCTTCCGGTCTGGCAATGTTCAGCCCCTCGATGATGCGCACCAGCTCCAGGGCCGACGCATGCTCCAGCGGCACCACTTCGAAGTCTTCCATGGACTCCTGGTCGATACGCTTGATCAGCGCCTCGATACGCCGCACATTGGCTGCAGTATCGGCAATCACCAGGGAATTGGATTCCGCCGCTGCCGCCAGATGCCCGCCCTTGGGCACCAGCGGTCGCAGGATCCGTACCAGCTGGCTGGCATCCAGATGCCGAACGCTGATCACATGGGTAATGAACTCGTCGCCCCGGCTGTTCTGCTCCAGGCTGCCCACTTCATTTTCCTTGGCCTGCACCTCGGGCACGATGCGCACGGTGCCCTCGGCCCCGGTTACCGCAGCAAAACCGTAGGATTTGAGCACCCCGAGGAAAAGGTCGTACAGCTCCTCGCGCCTGATCGGCTGACCCGACACCACGTTGACCTGGCCGCGCACCCGAGGATCAACGATGAAGTTGATGCCGGTCTCCTGACTGACGATCTCGATCAGACCATTGATATCGGCATCGCGCAGGTTCAGGACCAACTCATCATTCTCGGGCTGCACCGCGGCGTTCTGCGCTGCAAGACTCCCGCTCAGCATGCTCAGGGCCAGGGCCACCGGCAGGGCGTAACGACACTTGGGCAACAAACTAGGCATTCGGGCTTAATCCATATTGATCGTAATGTTCATCGGTTCTCCGTTACGCTCCAGAGAAACAGACACCGAACTGGCATCGGCCAGCTCGGTGAGCAGATCACGGTAGTCACTGATTTCCGCTACCGGCCGGCCGTTCACCTCGGTGATCACGTCACCGGAGACCAGACCAGCGGCCTCGAACTCCCGTGCATTGCGTGCAGGTGAGACTTCCAGCCCATAGAGGACGCCGTCCTCCATGACCGGGTTGGCACTGATCACATCGAGAAAGCGCTGGGGATCGTTGACCCAGGCATCCCGGTCAACTCGGGGCTCGGCCTGCGCGGCAGCCGGCAAGGCCGGAGCGCTGCGCCGCCCGGCACTGGCCGGGGCATCGTGGCGTTTGAGGCGCAGGGTTTCCAGGCGGCCGCCGCGATCAAGAATGACGCGATCGGCAAAGACTTCCTGCAGGGTCACGCTGCCCGGCAGGGACGCGCCCACGCGATACAGTTTTTCCGGCTGGCCCTGGGGGGCGAGAATGGCCGCACTGCGGCTGGGATCGGGGTTGGTGAACACGCCCTTGAGTGTCCAGCTGAGCGACGTTTCGGGGGCGTTGACGACCCGGTTTTCCCGGGCGGGGGTACCGAATACGGACAGGGCGGCAAGTTCGCGAAAACCGCCCCGGGCACCGGTGGCCGAATCGGCCTGGAGTTCGGCGAGGGGAACGGAGGCGGCCGGGGGCAGCACACTGGTCGGTTCTATCAGGGTCCAGGTCAGGCGGGCCAGCAGTACAGAGGTGATAGCAACCAACAAAAAGGTGGACAGTTTCACCACCGAGTCCAAGCTGAGACGGGCTATCACGGGCATGCATACTCCAGGCAAAGCGCGCAGCCCTCGAGCTGCAGGATCAGTCGCAGGAGGCTACCGATCTTTCTTTGCAGTTTTATTGTTATATCCCTGAAACTTTTCTTCAGTGATTCGATTGTCACGATTTTGCCATACGCCAGCAACCCCTCAATCTCAAATACAGCGGCATAGCACGCTACCGGTCGCGTGAGACCGGCCTCAATAACCTGTTTGGGTGAAACGAAAGCGCGAAATATCTCATTGATATCACTGGCGAAAGCGGCTCCAGAGCCCTGCACGCTGCGGCAGTGAGACAGGTCAATGAAAAAGGGGTGGCTGCCGCCACAGCGACAACCACCCCTGAGGGAAGGAGGAAAATCAGCTACCTATGACACCGCCATCATCCTTCCAGATCACTACCGTCGCCGAACGCGGCGGCAGACGCGCCGGGTTGCGATCCGGCCAGCTGCTGCGCACGTAACGCGGGCCCAGCTCCCACTCGGTGGGGGTGGTAGTGGCCCCGGGGTGCTGCACGTTGATGAACATGGTGCGCTGGTCCGGCGTGGTGATGACACCGGTGATCTCCTGGCCGATGGGCCCGGTCAGGAAGCGGCGCATCTCGCCGGTCTTCGGGTCGGCACAGAGCATGGCGTTGTTGCCGAACACCTCGTATACACCGGAGTTCTGGCTGCCTTCCCCGATATCCGTCTGGATCCACACGCGGCTGTCCTTGTCGATCCACAGGCCGTCCGGCGAGCTGAGCAGGTTGTCCACGGTCAGGGCATCGCCGTTGGGGTCCTTGCCGGCCAGGTTGGCCTGACCGCTCTGCCCTGCATCTCCGCCGAACAGGAAGATATCCCACTCGAAGGTAGCGGAGGCATGCTCGCCCCCGGCTTCCGCCCAGCGGATGATGTGACCATGGCGGTTCTGGGTACGCGGGTTGGCGCCGTTGGCGGTACTGCGACCACTGTTGTTGGTCAGGGTGAAATAGACATCACCGTTGTTCGGGTCCACCGCACCCCATTCAGGGCGGTCCATGGGCGTGGCACCGACCAGGCCGGCGGCCAGGCGGGTGTTGACCAGCACATCCGCCTGGTCACGGAAGCCGTTGCTCGCATCCAGGCCGTTCTGACCGTACACCAGCGGCAGCCATTCGCCGGTGCCGTCATCGTTGAAGCGGGCCACGTAGAGCACGCCGGTATCGAGAATGGAGCCGTCGGTCACGCCCTTCTGGAAGGGCTGCTCGCTGACGAACTTGTAGATGAACTGGTTGGTGGAGTCGTCCCCGGAGTAGCACACCACCGGCTTGCCTTCGATGGCCGGGCCGAATACCACACCCTCATGACCGAAGCGGCCCAGACTGGTGCGCTTCTTCGGCACGCTGTTCGGGTCAAAGGGATCAATCTCGACCATCCAGCCGAAGCAGTTGGGTTCGTTGCGGTAGTCCTGGGTGGCATCGGCGCCGGTGCTGGTGGCGTCGAAGCGGATGAATTCATCGCCACCGCCTTCGGCCAATGCCCAGCGGTAGCGGCTGTCGTTGGCGCGGATGCCGTAATGGGCGTGCTCCCGGGGAATGGTCTCGTCACGATTGCCGAAATAACCGGCCCAGTTCTCCTCGGCGGCCATGTAGGTGTTCCAGGGGGTGACACCCATGGCACAGTTGTTCAGGGTACCCCGGGTGGCCAGGCCTTGCGGGCTGTACTTGGTTCTGACCAGATCGCTGCCGCGCACCGGGCCATGCAGCTCCATGGGTGTCAGGCCGGTGATGCGGCGGTTGTATTCGCTCTGCACCAGCTCCCAGCGGTTGTCGGCGCGCTTTCTGACGTGCACCACGGACACGCCATGGGCATTGATCTCCTTGAGCGCCTGATCGCGGTCACGCACATCGCCCTTCATGACGATGGCACCGCTGCCCAGTGCCACACCGATATGGTCGGCATGCATGAAGCGGGGCTCCACGTACTCGTGGTTCATCACCAGCAGCCCCTCGTCGGAGCTGCCTTCGAACGGCTCCTCGCCCTCGATCGGGAAGAAGTGCATGCCGTCATGGTGCGAGCCCATCTGCATGCCCTGCTCTTCACCGGTATTGGTGATATCGAAGGCCGGCATGGTGCCGGTGATGGGCGTGCCCCAGGGCAATATGACCTGATAGCTGTAACCCGGCGGCACGACAATCTCATCCGACTCGCTCGGCGCAACGGCGGTAAAGCCAATCAGCGGACCGACCTCGCCACCATTGCCAGCATCGCCACCGCCCACATCATCATCGTCGCTGTCAGAGCTGCTCAGGCAGCCCGCCAGGCCCAGGCTCATGAACCCCAGAGCGGCGGCACCGGCACTGCCCTTGAGCAGTGAACGGCGAGCCAGCCGCGCCTCCAGCACGCTGGCGAAGGGCCTGTTATCCGTGTAACTGATCTGCGGCTCGTCACCGTTACCGTTGTCAACGATGGTTATCTGATTGCGAACTTCATTCGACATCCGTGCTTCCCTCTACAGGCTGCTGGTTGAGATGCAGTAGAGGATGGCCAGAGAAGGTTAAGAGCAGACGACAGTCGGATTAAGCTTTGGCGAAAAATAGATGGCATTGACTGTTTATCAGCCAAAGCATCTGGCCAGCTATCAAGCATGACTTTGTAGGCACTTTGCCATCAATTCCATTTCCAGCAAAAAAGAAATATCTTACGCCTCGCTTGCAAGATAATTTAACAATTCATTCACGGACTGATCAGCATGCGACGCATTCTCCTGCCTATTACCTTGGCAGCATTCACGCTTGGTGGGTGTGCCAACCAGACCCCAGAATCCCAATTGCAGCGCAAGGACACTGTCCGTGTCTGTCAGGACAGTCACTGCACCGAGCAAGCCACCAGCACAGTCACTTTCCAACCTGAACCAGTCGATGCAGCCGCAGCGCAGCGCTTGCAGGCCCTCACTCAACTGGCGGAACAGAACCCCAGTGCAGCTTACGACCTTGGCCTTCGCCTGCTGCGAGGCGATGGTGTGCTGCGTGACAGTTATCAGGGAATTCAATGGTTGCGCCGGGCTGGAGACAACGGCTTGGATGCCGCACAACTGGCTCTCGGTCAGCTGTATCTGGGCGGTCATGAAGAGATGGGGGCCGACCCGGCCGAAGCCGAGGCCTGGTTGAGCCGCGCCGCAGCACAGGGCAGTACCGAAGCACAACAGCTACTGCCGGAAGCCCAGGCTGCCCGCCAGGTAGCTCATGAGAACTATCGGATACGTGAGGCTGAACGCAAGTACTGGGGCCACTGGTACCTGTCCGCTCCCTATTACTGGTACTGGCATGACCGTTCCTGGTATCAGCGCTGATGCAACTATTCAACTTCAGTGTTTATTCTGCCCAACAATGAGATGTTAAAAATGTTCAAGAAAACTCTACCATTCATCACTCTCGCCTCTGCACTGACAATCGCTGGTTGCGTTACCCCCGGCGGCGGCCTGATCAGCACCGGCAACAATGCCACTGCCGCCTCCGGCGCAGCTGGCGGTGCCAGCAGCGTCAACGCCAACAGTTCACTCGAGCGTTGTGACGCTCCGTTAGGCACCATCGCAGTGGACGACGGTCGCGGCAAGGAGTGGTTCGCCAGCTTTGGCCAAGCCACCCAGGTAACCACCATCGAGCCGTTGATCCGACTGGCCGTTCAGCAATCCAACTGCTTCGTGATTACCTCCATTGGCAACAACCGCACCGAGAGCCGCCTGAGCGAGATTACCGACAAGCAGCGCAACTCCGGCGAGTTCCGTGCTGGTTCCAACCAGCATGCTGGTCAGCGTGTTGCCGCTGACTACTACCTGGAGCCGGCGATCATTATCGGTAACGAGTCCGTGGGCGGTCTGGCAGCGGGTATGGGTGGCCTGATGAGCGGCTTCGCTGGTGCTGTTGCCGGTTCCCTGCAGAGCAAGCAGTCCGTGGTGACCATGACCATGTTCGATATCCGTTCCGGCGTACAGCTGTCCATCTCCGAAGGTAACGCTACTGCTACCAACTTTGGCGCCGCATTGGGTGCCCTGACTGGCAGCGCGGCTGGCGGCATGGGCGGTTTCTCCCGCACGCCCGAGGGCAAGGCGACCGTGGCGGCATTCATGGATGCCTACAACAACATGGTCATCTCCCTGCGTAACTACAAGGCTCAGGAAGTTCAGGGCGGTCTGGGGCGCGGTGGTCAGCTGAAAGTCGGCAACTGATCAACCAGCAATGCAAGGATCCAGCCTCGGCTGGATTCTTTTTTCAGCCTCTGCATCCTCCTCCCCTCTTGCCTGCACCCTCCCCCATATCAACAACACCAGCCAGATTTCGCCAATCAACTTCCAGATGCTGGCTGATGCCCAGTGTGCGAGTCTACCAGGCGTAACTGCGAGCGCTGCGCCGCTGTGCGCCTGTGGGTGGTGTACAGGGTCAGACCGGTAAATGCCAGGCCGCCGACCAGGTTACCCAGGGCTGTGGGAATCTCGTTCCAGATCATGTAATCCATCACCGAGAAGTCACCGCCCATGATCATGCCGAAGGGGAACAGGAACATGTTCACTACCGAGTGCTCGAAGCCCATGAAGAAGAACAGCATGATCGGCATCCACATGGCGATGGCCTTGCCGCCGACGGTGGTGGAGATCATGGCGCCGACCACGCCCAGCGACACCATCCAGTTGCACAGCATGTGCCGACGATGACCAGTTGTTGCTTAGGTCCGCTGTGTGCCGCCATGCGTCTCCCCTCGTTACGCGTTGCTGTACCGAGGGAAGAGCAAGGGCTGTGCCAGAAGCTCGGCTGGCAGTGAAGACAGGCGGAGAAGCCCCGACCCAGACAGGTTCAGCTGAACCCCGGGACCAAACGCAGCGCTGGATAACGGTGCGCATCACTGATCCAGGACAGTGCAGGCGGGCGCCCATGGCGCCCGCTTTGGTGCATGCCCGATCAGACTGGCTCGGCGCCGCCGTTCAGCCCTGCGGTCATCAGCGGGCGCTCGCGCGGGTCGGCGATGGTGATGCCTGCCCGGCGGAAACGCTCCAGGATACGGCGGTTGATTTCCCGCTGCATGCCGGATCTGGCCTTGTCCACGCAGCGCATCTGTCCGGCCAGGGTGACCATGGAGCCATCGACCGCATCCACACCCCACACCTCCATGTCCGCCAGGGTATTGGGACCGAACACCGGGTCCTGCCGCAGCTCTGCCCCTATGGCCTTGAGCTCGCTGATCGCCAGGTCGATGTCGGTGTCGTAACTGACGCTGACCCGCACCGCCGCATTGCCGATGCCGCGGTGGGCGTTGCTCACGGTGGTCACCGAACTGAAGGGAATGATATGCAGCACCCCGTCCGAGGAGCGCAGGCGCACGGTGCGGATCGACAGGTTCTCTACCGTGCCGGACACCCCGGCCACGGTCACCGAATCCCCCACCTGCATGGCATTCTCCATTAGCAGGAAGATACCGGTGATGAAGTCCTGCACCAGCTTCTGCGAGCCGAAGCCCACCGCGACACCGATGATGCTGGCGCCGGCAATCAGCGGCGCGGTGCTGATGCCGATCTGGTTGAGGGTGGTCAGACCGACGATCAGGGCAATCACCAGAAACAGCGCCGAGCGCAGCATCGGCAGCAGGGTATTGAGACGCGCCGCACGCAGCAGGTCCCCTTCCGAACGCCAGCGGGCAATGCGCCTTTCCAGCGCGCGGTTGCTGGCCTGCCAGACAATGAGTGCGATGACCACGGCCACGGCGATGGTCGCCATGGCCGAGGCCAGCATGCGGCCGATGGTGCCCGGTGCGAACCAGGCCAGCGCATCCAGCCCCCAGGCCTGGAGCAGCGCCACCAGGGTTACCGCGGTTATCACCAGCGACACCAACCAGCGCAGCAATGGGTAATACTGGGCCAGCAGCCGGCCGCGCAGGCTCCGGGGCTGGCGGGAATCCGCATCCACGCCGGCCAGACGGCCAAGCATGCCGAGCACCAGCACCGCCGCCAGGCGTCCCAGCACCAGAATGGCCGCCGACAGCCCGATGAACTCCAGCAGCCGGGTGAAGCCATCCTCGATACCCATGGCCCAGACCACCCAGGTCCCCATGATCAGCACCGCCGCCAGCAGGGGCCAGACGCCGGCCAGCCACTGGCGCAGTGCATGCACCACCCCCTCCCTGTCCTGCGAACCGGCAATCCACTGCGCCACGGGGTGGCGGAAGCGGAACACCAGATAGATGAGATTCAGATGTACCAGCAGCGATGTCGCCTTGATCACGACCAGTTGCGCCTCGGTACCCGAACCCAGGATGGCCAGGGCGTTGCCGAAGGCCACACCGAAGGTCGCCAGCACCACCAGGCGACGGGCCCAGCGGTGTACCTGCTGTGCGGCCAGATCAGTCAACTGGACGATACGCAAACTGGCATCGCCCGGCGCCAGCAGCAGGCGCACTACCGCCATCACCACCCGGGTGATGACATAGGCATAGACGAACTCGCGGGTCACCAGATGGGTACGGATATCCAGACCGGGAAGCAGTTGCAGCACCAGCGCCGCGATACCGAAGAACAGCCCCAGCGGCAGCAGATCCAGCACCATGGCCGTCAGCGCAAAAGGCAGCCGGCGCAGGGCCTTGACCTCGGACTCCACAGGGGCGGCAACGCCGGAATGGGTGTCCTCCGGCACCGCCTCCTGCGGGTCGATCAGGACCGACGGTGGCTCTATCGGGACCGCCTCAACCTGCTCCAGACCATCGCGCTGGGTCTGCACCAGGGCAGTACTCTCATCCGTCGGGTCCAGTGCTGCCTTCACCACCGGATCGGCAACCCGGGTCGGCGCCGCGACTGGCGGCGCCTGAACATCCGCCTGCCGGGCATTGTGCAGCAGGCTCTGCATGGAACGGCGAAGGAGCCTACGCAGCAACCACTCCAGACACAGCCCCACACCCAGCACCAGCGCCATATCGGCCAGCGCCTGCAGCAGCAACAGGCGCCCCTGCTCATTGAAAAAGGTGGTCTGAAACCAGTTGGGCAGCTCGCCCAGCGCCTGGGTAACGCGCATCAGCTGGACCCGCAGCCCCGCTGCCCAGTCCCCTACCTGATCCAGGGTGCGGGCAATAAGCCCATCGGCCTCCAGCGGCACGATTGCACTCAGCGGCGTCTCTTCCTCCACCGCCACCTCAGACTCCTCTGCAGACTCCTCTGCCGCCCTCTCCTCCAATGCGCGCAGCACCTCCTCCCGGTTCTCATCGTCCTGCAGGGCATCAAGCACTTCCCGGGCCTGCTCGGGCGTTACTTCCTCAATGACCGAAGACTGCGCCTGGACCAGCGGCACAACAAGCAGAATCCAGAACAGTGCAAGAAGGGCAGATATTGGCTTGAGGAACATGCGGTTCATCCCGTTGAAGTCGAATTCCGGCGTTGTGAGGTTGCGTCCTGCTCATTCGAGTCGCAGGCAGCGCTCCGGTTCGATGGGTGTCGAGCCCGGGCCTGCCAGACACACATGATACGCGTCGGGGCAGCCCAGCGGCATCCGAGGATACCCGGGTTACGCGAGCGCTTACTCACTGGTCATCAGCTGGACCAGCTCCCTGCGCACGTGCAGGTTCGGCTCGTCCTGATTGCGTCCGGTCAGGCACTTTTCCAGTGCCGGCACGGACACTCCGGCATACCGGGCATAACGCCCCTTCTGCGTGCCGTAATGCATCAGATTGGCGGCGATTACCACGTCGACATAATCAGGCAGCGGGCGGCCGTTGTCCCGCAGGACCGTTTCGTGCCAGCGGGCCATCTGTATCAGCTCCTCCGGCATATCCCAGTGCCGCAGCAGCATGGCCCCGACCAGAGGATGCAGCATCAGCTCGAATCTGAGCCGCTCTATCCCGCTCAGCTCGGGCTGCTGACGGAGAAACTCGCGCAACGGCAACTTGCCGATATCATGCAGCAGCCCGCCGAGGGCGGCCAGCTCCGCATCCAGATAGGGGAAGGATTCGGCCAGATCACGGCACAGGGCACTGATATGCAGGCCGCCCTCGACAAAACCGCGCAGGCGCCCCGGGTCCCCGCCAGCCCGACCCATGGTCTGCAACAGCGCCAGCTGCGTCACCATCGAGCGCACCAGTCTGAAACCCAGCAGCACGATGGCCTGACGCACCGAAGACACCGGAACACCTCGACGCATGATCGAACTGTTGGCAACCTTGACCAGACGCGCAGCAATGGCCGGATCCCGCGAAATCTCCCGCTCCAGCTCCTCCACCGAGCAGTTGCCGGACTCGGTCAGCGCCCGCACCCGGATCACCACCTCCGGCAGCGAAGGCAGTACCAGCTGGTTGGCCGCAATAGCCGCCTCCAGCCGCCGCAGCAGCTCCCTTGCCCGCTGTTTCATGTCCATACACCTACTCCTTGCGGTCCGCCCTTCTGGCCAGCCAACAGCACTACACACAGGGCACGTAGCAGCCCTGAGTGATTATTACACGGACCGAAGGTCATTATGGCGCTCGCGCAATTGTTCAACAGCCTGCTGGACAATTTCGGCATCCGGCTTGGTGAGGACGAGAACCGGCACCTGAAGAAATGGCGTGGCCGGTGATAGAATGGAGCCTGCTGCTGGACGCTGATACATCATTCCCGATAAACAACACGCTCAAACCGTGCAATTCGTTTTTCTGCAATCCGCTCAACATCGCTCACCCCCATAAACCCAAGAATCTCATCACGAGAGAAGCCCTCCGGAAACAGCATGAGCAATTGCTCCGGCTCAGCAGCGCGAGTAGCGAATATCAGGCATGAGGGAGGGGGGCGGTAATCAGGATGGCCGACGATAGCGCCACCAGGCCAATACGCCGAACACGACAATCAACACCAGCAGGTTCGCCATTTCCCACGCTGCCTCGGCAAAGCTGGCGCCCAGCTGATTGAACTTGACCATGATGTTGATGCCCGGTGTCGATGGCAGAAGTTTGGCCAGCCACAGCAGCCATTGCGGTGTCGATGTGGCTGGCCAGGAGAGGTTGGACAGGAAGAAGAACGGCAGGGAGGTGACCAGAATAAGCTGGTAGGCCCGCTCGCGGGTGCGGAAGAAACTGGCAATGAACATGCCCAGGGCCACCACCGCGCCAACGAATAACAGACCGCCGACCAGCATGCCCGGGAAGTTTCCACTTCGCGGGTAATCCTGGTACCAGAACATGAACCCGGCGTAGTAGAGCATGTTGATGAAGCCGATCAGCAGGCAGGCGCTGGCAATGCCGATCAGCTGGGTGCCGCTGAAAAACAGTTGTCCCCTCCGTTCGCGGCGGGTTCCCGCCATCACCGCAATGCCCACCAACAGGGTTTGCTGCACGATCAGTTCGGCCACACCGGTGACCAGCGCACTGCCGTAACCTTCCCGCGTGTTGAACAGGGGCCGCTGCACCAGGTGCAAGGGCGGCTGTGCTGCGGCCCCGGCGAAGGCGGCCTGCCTGACCGCCGCTTCGCGAGCAAAACCGGTGATGGCGTCGCCCAGCCCGGTGAGCACGGTATTGGCCCGCCCGAGCCAGGCGCCGTTGGCATAGATGGCAACTTCCCCCTGGTCGCCACGCAGGATATCCCGCTCGAAGCCCCTGGGAATGACCACGAAACCCTCGGCCCTCATGGCGCTCACCTGAGCGATGGCTTCCGTCTCGCTGGCCACCAGCGCCGTCACCTGCACGGCGCTGACACGCTCGATATGGCGTATCAGATCCCGGCTGAGGGCGGTGCGATCCTGATCGACAATCACTACCGGTTGTTCGCTGGCCACCTGTTGCTGGTAGCCCGTGGGATAGAAGAACGAGTACAGGATAACGGCGCCCACCATCACCATGACCACGGCGCGATCGGTAAAAACAGCGCGAAAGGTGCTGGCAAAGGCCTCCACAAAAGCAGCGCGATAATTCTGCATGGCCGTGCGGGTCATCGTTGCCCCCAGGTGGAAGGATCAAGGACCGCCCGGCGATAGGCGTGATAACCGATGGCTCCCGGTATCAGGATAAACAGCACCAGCGCCCCCAGATGGGTGAAGGTCACTGTCGCTGGTGCTGCCAGATAGCGTTCCGCCGCATCCAGTTTCACGTAGCTGGTAAAAGGCAGGAGGTAGTGCCAGGTGCGGGCGAACAGGGAGGCACCGTCGATGGGAAAGGTGGCGCCGCAGAAAGCCAGCGAGGTACCGGCGTACAGGCCGACGCCCGACAAGGCGGTACCCATATTGCGTATCACGCCGGACAGCAGCAAGCCGATGGCGGCGTAGGCGGTGTACAGCAATACCTGGCCTGCCAGCAGCGCCATCAGTGAGCCGGCAATACCATCGCCGCGGATGACACTCACCCACAGCACCGCCGCAAAACCGTAGAGGGAGAATATCGGGATATAGATCAGCCATTTACCGAGAATGGCGCCCGGCAGGCTGCCGCCGCACTGTTCAAGCCAGCGTCCGGCAGTGCCATCGCGCAGTTCCCGGCAACAGGCACTGGTGACGGCCACGCACAGTATCAAATGCAGAACCGCGGGCAGCAGTAATCCCAGCAGGAACTGCTCAAAGCTGCGCGCCGGGTTGAACAACACGGTTACCTGGACGCTGACAGGGGGTGGTTTCAGTTTGTCCACGCCCTGTTGTAATGCGGTGTGCTCCAACACAATCCGGCCGGAGAGGTTCTTTACCGCCGCATCGATATCGCGAAAGGCAGTGGCACCTGCGGTGGTGAGGGCGGCGTTATAAAACGCGAACACCGTTGCCGGTTGACCACGCTGGATCTGGTCGTCGGTATCGGCGGGGATATGTATTACCGCGTCCACCTGCATGGCACGGACCAACGGCCAGGCCTGATGCAGGTCCAGCGGATGCGAGCGTACATCCAGTGCCGGGGCTGCATCCAGCGCGCGAATCAATTCGCGGCTGACAGGACCGCGGCTGTCATCCACCACGGCCACCGGCAGCGTACGGGGCACGGCGCTGTAGAACATCGCCGCGAACAGGATCATGGCCAGCCAGGGAATCCAGCTGATCAAGGCCATGTCCCAGAGCGAGTGACAGAGAAATTGCCATTCGCGTCGCGCCGAACTGCGCAGCGATGCACGAAAGCCGGTGGCGGCTCCGTTCAGGGTTGTGGCCACGGAAACAGCACACTCATGCCCGGGCGAAAGTTGGCAACCGGCTGCACCGGTCGGGCGCGTACTTCAAAGCTTTTCACATCGTAGCCCGCTGATTGCCGGGTGGCCCGCCAGGTAGCGAAATCGCCCGCCGGGCTGATGAAGTACACCTCAAAATCAACCCCGCTCAACGCCAAGGCGGGAATGTCGCCCTTGAGTGTGTGCCCCATGCTCACAGCACCAAACTGATCTTCCCGCAGGGTGAGGGACACCCACATGTTGTCGATATCCACCAGGGTGAACACCGGATAACCGGCAGGTACCAACTCGCCCACGTCGGCCAGGCGCTTGCTGACTTCGCCGGCGGCCGGCGCCAATCCCAGGGCTTCATTGCGGGCAGCGGTAACCTCGGCGACCGCTGCCTCAGCCTGGCGTACCTGGGCGTCGGCCGCATCCCTGTCTTCGCGGCGGGCACCGGCCAGGGCCTCGTCGTATTGCGCGCGTGCAGCCCTGGTCAGCGCTTCGGCAGCGCTGGCCTGGGCCAGGGCCTCATCGCGCTGCTGTCGGGTGACCACGCCTTCACTGTGCAGGCGATCGAGACGCACGGCCGTCGTCCGCGCCAGGTCCGAGGCGGCTTTTGCACGCTGCCAGTTGGCCTCGGCGGCACTGATCTGCTCTACGCGGGCGCCTTCGCTGGCCTTTGCCGCCTGGGCGCGGGCTGCATCCAGCACCGCGGTGGCCTGGCGGAACTTGGCTTCCACTTCAGGGCTGTCGAGGGTGAACAGATGCTGCCCGGCACTGACGCGCTCACCTTCGCGCACATGCAGTTCGGCGATCCGCGCCGGGATCTTTGCCGACACCTTGACCGAGTCGGCATCGGCCATGCCCTGTACCAGTCCGGGGGCGGTGCGAAAGGCCAGCCAGAGCCCGACGATGACGACGGCCAGCGCCAGGGAAACAGCCAGCAATAACAGCAGGCGAGGGAGGGCAGAGCGGGTATTGGTCATGGTGAAAGCACTATGTCGGCTTGGCGAAGGTAATCGCTATAACGGTTGGTCTGTCCGCTGACATCCAGCAGCTGAATCAAGGCAAGATCGAACTCCCAGGCCGCCAGGGCACGATCAGTACGGGTTTTGCCCAACTGGAGGCGGGCATCGATCACATCGAGGGAGGTTGCCTGCCCCTCCTGGAACGACAAGCCCTGCAGGCGCAGGTTTTCTTCGGCGCTGGCCAGGGCACTCTCCAGCAGGGTGAATTGCTGGCGCGCGCTGTCGACTGCCAGCCAGGCGCGCGCCACACCGATTTCCAGCTTGACGGCGGTATCGCGCAAACCGTGCTCCACCTGCAACTGCTGACTGCGCGCCGCGCCCACCTGGCGATGGCGATCGGTATTGGAAAAGAGCGTGTAACTCACCCCGACACCAAAGGCCCAATCGGACTCGGTGAGCAGCGCATCCTCGCGTTTCAGGTCATATTGGCCGAACAGATATACGCGCGGTTTCCAGTTGGCCTGTTCCGCCAGAACCTTTTGCCGGGCCTGCTCGCCCACCGCGCGCAATTGCTCCAGGCCGGGGTGCTGGCGCACCGCAGTCTCGACAAAGTATTCAACAGGTTCAAGGGGTGCCTGTACTACAAACAGCGGCGACAGGGGTTGGATGGGAACGTCACTGCGCAACAAACCGGCCAGTACCGCTTGAGCTCCGCGCAGGTCATTGACTGCCTTGGCGTATTCGCGCTCGGCATTATCCAGTGCCACCTGCGCCTGCAACAGCTGGGCGCGAGTGGCAAACCCCTCCTGCTCCAGTTTGCGCGCATGTGCGTAATGCTCCTGCAGGCCGTTGCGGACCTCCAGTCGCACCGCGACAACCTGTTGCGCCAACTGCTGCCCGAAGTAGGCCTCCACCAGTTGCACGGTTTCATCCTGGCCAGCGCGGGCCAGCAGGGCATCGGCCTCGTCCGCCGCTGCATTGGCGGCGGCCTTGGCAGCGCTGATTTGCCCGCCAGTCCAGACCGGCATCGTCGCCGTCACGATCGGCCGGGTGCGCCAATCCTTTTCTGCGAACTCCAGCGGACTGGAGATATCGAAGGCCTCGGCTACCGGCTCCAGCGAGCCCAGTGGCAGCTTAAGGCTTTTCTGGAAGTGCAGGCGGCGGATATCAATGGACACATCCGGGTAGGACAAACTGCGGCTGGCCTCAGCCAACTGGCGACGACTCTCCACCTGGCTGCGGGAGCTGGCCAGGGCATCGGAGACATGCAAGAGGCGCTCTTGTGCTTCTTCAAAATGCAGGGCCAGCGGTTGCGCCTGTGCACCAAGAGAGACGAATGCGGTAAGGGAACCCAGTGTCAGCAGCACCAGCAGCCTGCGACCAGGGGATATCGGCATGTTGTCTCCTTTCATTCCTGGCAAGCAAGATGCAAGGATTATAGAGCGCCGTACTGTTTAATTCAGCCCTGGAGTGCCCGCTCATTCAGTCTCTCCCTGCGCGGTGTTGAGCGCATAAAATTCATGCAATTTGGCTTGCAGCAACGCCTTGTCCGGCAGCTGGGTCTGGTATTCGGCTATCAATGCCGGGGACAGGCTGCGGTTGAGGGCGTATTCCACCACTTCGTCATCCTTGCTGGCACACAGCAGTACGCCGATGGCGGGGTTCTCGTGAGGTTTGCGGATATCGCGATCCAGCGCTTCCAGGTAGAAGCCCAGCTTGCCGAGATATTCCGGCTCGAAACGTCCTACCTTGAGCTCAATGGCCACCAGGCAGTTGAGGCCGCGATGGAAAAACAGCAGGTCCAGAGCGAAATCGCGCCCACCTACCTGCAAGGGGTACTCGGAGCCGACAAAGCAGAAGTCACGGCCAAGCTCGATCAGGAAGTCCCGAAGACGGGTGAGCAGACCTTGGTGAAGGTCCGCCTCAACGTGACTATCGGGCAGGTCAAGAAATTCGACCATGTAGGCATCGCGGAACACCTCCAGGGCTGTCGGATGAGTTTGTCTCAGCACTGCTGAGACTTTTGCCGGCCGCGTGACGCTACGCTCAAACAGCGCGGCCTTGAACTGGCGCTCAAGTTCGCGTTTTGACCACTTTTCCTGTACCGCCATCCGCAGGTAAAACTCGCGCTCTTCTTCCTACCTGCTCTGACCTAGAATGATCAGGTTATGGCTCCAAGACAATTGTCGCGCCAGTGGTGCGACTTTCTCTTGGTGGCAATAAGCCTCGTAAAACTGACGCATTCGAAACAGGTTGCTGCGAGTGAAACCCCGCAACCCAGGTTGCGTCTGCTTCAGGTAATCAGCCAGTTGACTGACAACAGCGTCGCCCCATTCTGCCTGCTCCAGCTTGCGGCTGATATAGGCGCCAACCTGCCAATACAGCTCAATCAACTGAGTGTTAACTGCCTGTGCGGCCTTGTGGCGAGCACTCTGGATCAGCGTCAGCACTTCATGGAAGTGGCTTTCGTTCGGGTTCTGGGGAATATTCGGCGTGCTCATCTGAATCTTTCCTTATTCTTTCAGCAAGCGCCTACTGCAATAAACTTCAGGCACAAAAAAGGTTCTTCACCGAAGTCCGGGGTAACCCGGACTTTTCGTTTTCAGAAATGAGGTGAGGCGGTGACATCTCGGTCATGATGGTTGTGCGACCAACACCATAATCCGAGAGCACCGCCTCATGTCAGATCATACCGATTGGCTGCCGTTCTGGCAGGATTTCCGCCTTCTAGACCTTCAAATTTTTGATGACCGCGTTTGTGTCGTTCTCGCGCCGGACAGGGCGCGGCTCGCCTGTGGTATCTGCGCCAAGCCCTGCCGCCAAGTTCATGAGCGAGTCAGGCGCTCAGTCAGGGATGTTCCCATGCTGGGCCTGCCGGTGTTTCTCGACCTGACACTCTATCGTCTGGACTGTGCTGGATGCGGACGCCACCTGCAGCGTGTGCCCTGGCTTGATCGGCATGCCAGACTGACTCGGCGACTGGCTCAGGCGGTGGCAGAGTGCTGCGCCCGCATGCCGGTAGCCCACGTCGCAGATATGTTCGGCTTGCATTGGGGGACGGTCAGACGGCTGGATCATCAGCGGCTCCAGGCGCTGGTAGAGTTATTGCCAACGCCTCGACCGCGTCGCCTGATCATGGACGAGTTCGCCCTGTTCAAAGGACATCGCTATGCCACTGTGATCCTTGATGCCGATACACGCCGTGTTCTCTACGTGACCCAAGACCGCTCTCGCCGGGCCATTCGCCCCTTCTTCGAACAGCTTGGTCCAGAGAGCCGTGCCCGGATCGAGGCCGTGGCTATGGACATGAACACTGCTTTTGATCTTGAAGTGCGAGCGCAGTGCCAGAGCGCGCGCATCGTCTATGACCTGTTCCATGTGATCGCCAAGTACGGCCGCGAGGTCATCAGCCGAGTGCGCGTAGACGCTGCAAATCAGCTACGCCATGACCGCCCTGCACGTCGGGTGGTGAAGCAAGCGCACTGGTTGCTGCTGCGTAATCCCGCCTCACTCAACGAGCGTGAGCAGGTTCGGCTCGACGAAGTACTGCAGGCGAACAAACCAATCATGACAGTACACATAATGAAGGAAGGGTTGCGATCGCTATGGACCGCACCTGATGCCTGGGAGTGGCGAAGACGGTGCGTCAATGGCATGCCCATGCTGCCGAAAGCGGCATCCCAGCATTGATGCACTTCGCCTCAGTACTGAAGCCTTACTGGCGAGGCATCTTGGCCAGAGTGCGCTGGCCAATGCATACCGGCCAGCTTGAAGGGATCAATAACAAGATCAAAGTGATCAAACGCATGGCTTACGGATACCGCGACATTGATTACTTCTTTCTGAAGATCAAGGCCGCCTTCCCCGGAAATGCGCGATG
Source organism: Halopseudomonas sp. Lyrl_26 (assembly GCF_051948695.1). Lineage (NCBI taxonomy): Bacteria > Pseudomonadati > Pseudomonadota > Gammaproteobacteria > Pseudomonadales > Pseudomonadaceae > Halopseudomonas > Halopseudomonas sp. Lyrl_26. The sequence continues at coordinate 85,408 of NZ_JAYJLH010000001.1, read as the reverse complement.
AACCACAAAAAAGCCCTGTTTTTACAGGGCTTTTGGCTTCAATTGGCGGAGAGCCAGGGATTCGAACCCTGGGTACCCTTGCGGGTACAACGGATTTCGAATCCGTCCCGTTCGACCACTCCGGCAACTCTCCAAGTCGGCGCGCATGATAGCAGCTTCGCTGCGGCCGATAAAGCGTTAAGACAGGGGGACGCCCAGGCGCTGGGCGACTTCTTCGTAGGCTTCGATGACGTTGCCCAGACCCTGGCGGAAGCGGTCCTTGTCCATCTTCTTGCCGGTTTCCTTGTCCCACAGGCGGCTGCCGTCGGGGCTGAATTCGTCGCCGAGGGTGATTTCGCCCTTGAACAGGCCGAACTCCAGTTTGAAGTCGACCAGCTGCAGGCCGGCGTCGTCGAACAGTTTCTTGAGGATGTCGTTGACCTGGAAGGTCAGCTCGCGCATGCGCTGCAGCTGCTCGGCGGTCGCCCAGCCAAAGGTGACCACGTGGGATTCGTTGATGAAGGGGTCACCCTTGGCGTCGTCCTTGAGAAACAGCTCGAAGGTCGGCGGGGTCAGTCTGGTGCCCTCTTCCACGCCCAGCCGGCGGACCAGGCTGCCGGCAGCATAGTTACGGATCACGCACTCGACCGGGATCATGTCCAGCTTCTTGACCAGACACTCGGTGTCGGACAGCAGCTTGTCGAACTGGGTCGGGATGCCGGCTTCCTGCAGCTTCTGCATGATGAAGGCGTTGAAGCGGTTGTTCACCATGCCCTTGCGCTCGAGCTGCTCTATCTTCTTGCCGTCGAAGGCGGAGGTGTCGTTTCGGAACAGCAGGATGAGGCGATCCGGATCATCGGTGGTGTAAACCGATTTGGCCTTGCCGCGATAGAGTTCAGTGCGTTTTTCCATTATCGGCTCCCGATGCAGGCGATAGTTGGTTGTGTGGTCTCGGTTATCTCTTGCCAGGGCAGCCCCTGGTTCTGTGCCGCGAGCTGCAACTGTCCCGACCAGCCATCCAGGGCACTGGAAACAGCTTGCCGGGCCAGTTCCGGCCGGTTGTTCTTTTCACTGATATGGGCAATGACGATCTGCTGCAGCCGACGGGTATCCAGGGAGGCGAGCAGGCCGGCGGCCTGCTGGTTGCTCAGATGGCCCAACGCGCCGCCCACTCGGGCCTGAAGAAAGCGTGGATAGGGTCCGCTGGCGAGCATGTGCGGATCATAATTCGCTTCCAGCAAAAGCGCATCCAGTTCACTGTACATTTCTGTTATCAGCGGGGTGATGCTGCCGGTGTCGGTGAGCACGCCGAGGCGGTGATAGCCGCTGTCGAAGATGAACTGGCTGGGCTCCCGGGCATCGTGGGGTACCGGCACCGGGGTGACCCGGATCTCGCCGATGTCGATGTCCTCGCCGAAGCGGATCAGGCGCACCGGCAGATCGGTCGACCCCATGCCGTGGCGGGTACCTGCGGTCATGTAGACCGGCAGGGAGTAGCGCTGCGCCAGACGCTCGACGCCGCTGATGTGATCGGAGTGTTCGTGGGTGACCAGAATGGCCGTGAGTTGATGCGCGCTGAGCCCTGCCCGCGCCAGTCGCTGCTCGGTTGCGCGCAGGCTGAAGCCGCAGTCCACCAACAGTCGGGTTGTGCCGTACTCAATCAGCGTGGCATTTCCCCGACTGCCGCTTCCCAGTGAGCAATAGCGCAAATGCCGCCTCAGTTGAGATTCTCGAGGATCCGGCTGAGCAGCGCTCTTGCCTCGCTGGAATCAGAGCTGGTGGTGATGCTGTCTTCCACAGTGATCTGCACCCGATTGCCTACCGGTGTCAGCCGTACCTGGGTACGCTGCTGCGCGTCGGCCTCCGCCTTGCCGCGGCCGAACAGGCGACCGAAGAAGCCCGGCTTGTCCTGTCTGGCGCTCTGCTGCGGATTGACATAATACACACCGGCGCTGCGATCCAGGTCATCAACATGGATGTCGGCGCTGGCCAGTGCCTGACCCACGGCCGCCCAGGCGCGGTTGAAGTCGGTGGTCATGTTCAGCACCGGGTTGCCGGCACCGTCCTGATCCAGCGAGCTGCGCCGCGCGGCGGGCGCACTGGACAGGGCCACCGAGTCGGCACCGCCACTCTGGTTCAGATAGCTTTCCAGCTCGGCCAGGACGGCCCGCTCGAGGTTGCTGTTGCTTGAGCTCTGGGGCCAGCTGTCCTGGGTACTGCCCTGGCTGCGCTGCGCCTGCAGTACCTTGATCTCACTGGTGCCGGACTGGACGCCCGGCTCAACACGGATCCGCAGGCGCAGTTCCTGTCCATCGGTGCGGCGGTTCTGGCCCACCGCCGGCGCCAGGCGCCGTACCAGCGGGTTGTCCGCGTCCACGTCGAAGCCCAGCCAGCCGGTTTCCAGCTCACCGAGAGTAGCCGACTCCCGGGCGACCGGCACACGGTAGTCGCTGAGGAACTGACGCACCCGCGGCCACATGGCAGAGGTGCCATGCTGGGCCAGCAGCCAGCGTTCACCGCCGTTCTGCTGCATCGAGTATTCACTGTACTCGATACCTGTTGCCATGCCCTGCGGACGCGGCACCTTGTACTTGCCTGTGCCGCCGGCGCGGACCTCGCCGGGTACTGGCAGCAGATCGCCGATGGGCTTGCTCTGCAGCTCCGGCGGTACTGTCATGCGCGGTTCGATGGTGGCGGTCTGGTAGTCCGACCCCCGATCACGGAAGTAACCATCTTCACCGAACAGATAGCCGCAGCCGCTCAGTCCTACGCCAACCATCATCAGAGTCAGTGCATTGAGCACAGGCTTCATTCGCATTTCCTTGATTATCAGGTTCCCGGGATTCACAGCAGACCGCATTGCTTGAGTGCTTCACGCACCACAGGCTGGCAGTCGTCACTCAGTCGCGTCATCGGCAGGCGCAGGCCATCGCCGATCAGCCCCATTTCATGCAGCGCCCATTTCACCGGAATCGGGTTGGATTCGATGAACAGCTTCCTGTGCAGCGGCATCAGTTGTTCATTCAGACGGCGGGCGGTCTCGGCATCGCCGTTCAGCGCCGCCTCGCACAGCTGGTGCATCAGCCGCGGTGCCACGTTGGCGGTAACGGAAATATTGCCCTTGCCGCCCATCAGGATGAGTTCCACGGCCGTGGGGTCGTCGCCGGAATAGATTGCCATGCGATCACCCACGCGGTCGATCAGTTCACGGGCACGCTGCAGGTCGCCGGTGGCTTCCTTGATGCCGATGATGTTGTCGATATCCGCCAGACGCACCACGGTGTCGGGCAGCATGTCGCAGGCGGTACGCCCGGGCACGTTGTAGAGAATCTGGGGGATGTCCACCGCCTCGGCGATGAAACGGAAGTGCTGATACAGGCCTTCCTGAGTCGGCTTGTTGTAATAGGGGGTCACCAGCAGGCAGGCATCGGCGCCGACACTGCGCGCGTCTTCGGTCAGCTCGACGGCTTCGCTGGTGGAGTTGGCCCCGGTGCCGGCAATCACCGGAATGCGCCCGGCGACCTTGTCGACCACACGGCGGATGACTTCCTTGTGCTCTTCCATGTCCAGGGTGGCGGACTCCCCGGTGGTACCGACCGCAACAATGCCGTCGGTGCCCTCGTTCAGATGGAATTCGATCAAGCGGTCAAGCGCCTGCCAATCCAGGTTGCCACGCGAGTCCATGGGGGTTACCAGCGCCACAAGGCTGCCTGAAATCATGCAAGGGGCTCCAACAAGATACGAGATGATCAGCAATGGTACTTAGGCCATGGGATCAGCACAAGGGACGCGGCTCTGCAAAGCGGCGGGCGGCAATAAAACTGGTGGTTGAACGCCCGGCGGCAGACGGGGACAATAGGCAGCCTGATGGCCGCTGGCCAAGTTCATTACCTCGAGGAGTATCCATGTCCACAGCGCCCAGCCCGCGGGAGCAGTTTCTGGTGATCAATGCCATGGGCCAGCAGACCACTGCCATGGCGAGCACGCTGACACGCCTGTGCATGGAACAGCGCTGTCTGATCGTCAGCAGCCGCATGACCCGCCACGGCACCTGCACTGCCCTGCTGCTGCAGGTCAGCGGCAACTGGGACGCCCTGGCCCGCCTCGAGACCCTGTTGCCCCCTCTGGCGCGCAGGGAACACTGGACACTGTCCCTGCGCCGCAGCAACGCCCTCGAAGAACGCCCCTCGGCACTGCCCTACAACGTCTTCGTCACTGCTGCGCAGCGTCCGGAACTGATCGCCGAGCTGTGCACCTTCTTCCAGCACCTGGAAATCGACATCGAGGAAATGCTCAGCTTCACCTACATGGCCCAGCACACCGGTACCCCGATGCTCAACCTGACGCTGACCATCGCCATTCCGGTCAAGACCCAGCTCAGCTGGCTGCGCGAGCAGTTTCTGGACTTCTGCGACGAACTCAACCTGGACGCCGTGATAGAACCCTGGCGTCCCCTTCACTGAACCCTAGCGAGGCTGTTTTCATGAGTATCAAGGTGGACACCCCACTGCCGGACTTCACTGCACCCGCCACCAGCGGCGTCACAGTTACCCTGTCGGAACTGGCCGGCAAGAAGGTCGTGCTCTACTTCTACCCCAAGGACCATACCCCCGGCTGCACTACCGAGGGTCAGGACTTCCGCGACATGTACGAGCAGTTCCAGGCCGCCGATACCCTGGTGTTCGGCATCTCCCGGGACAGTCTGCGCACCCATGAGAACTTCCGCGCCAAACAGGGCTTCCCCTTCGAGCTGATCAGCGATGCTGATGAAACCCTGTGCCGCCTGTTCGATGTGATCCGCCAGAAGCAGCTGTATGGCAAGCAGTACGAAGGTATCGAACGCAGCACCTTCCTGATCGACCGCGAAGGCGTACTGCGCCGCGAATGGCGCAAGGTCAAGGTCCCCGGCCATGTTGCCGAGGTGCTGGCCGCCGCCCAGGCGCTGGACTGAACCAGCTTCCCGGCAGCATGCCGGACGGGGTGGTGCCCGCACCCTGCAGCGGTGCGAGCACCATCTGCCTCCATCACTCAGGCCTTGCGCAACCAGTAATGGAACTCCCCTTCCCTTTCCTCAGCCTGTAACAACTCGTGTCCGGCCAGCTCGGCAAAGCGGGCGATGTCCCGCTGCGAACCGGCATCGGTAGCCACCAGATACAGCAACTGCCCGCTCTGCATGCCATTGAGTGCCACCTTGGCCCGCAACAACGGCAGCGGACAGGCCAGTCCCCGGGCGTCCAGACACTGGTCAGGCTGCAATTCACTTTTTTCATCAAACATGCGTACACTCCAGATCAAGCCGCGAGTATAACCCTGCGACGCGCCACCCGCTGCGGCACATCCTGAACCACGAGTGAGTCCATGCGATTGATCAACGCCGTCAGAGCCCCCGCCCGAATCCTGCTGTTCTCCCTGATGACAGCGGTAGCCATGCCCCTGACCGCCAACGAGTTCAATCTGCCCTCCCTCGGCGACACCAGTTCCTCAATCATGTCCCGCGAGCAGGAATACCAGCTCGGCCGGGCCTGGCTGTCCATGCTGCGCGGCTCGGTACGTACTCTTGAGGATCCGCTGCTCAAGGACTACGTCGAACGCCATGTCATGGGGCTGGCCGAAACCAGTCAGCTGGAGGACCGGCGCCTGACCTTCGTTACCCTGGACAGCCCCCAGCTCAACGCCTTTGCCGCACCGGGCGGCATCATCGGGGTCAACGGCGGGCTGTTCCTGCATGCCCATAGCGAAGCCGAGTTCGCTTCGGTCATGGCCCACGAACTGGCTCACCTGTCCCAGCGTCATTTCGCCCGCGGTCTGCAGCACCAGCAGCAGAACCGCATACCGCTGATGACCGCCATGCTGGCCAGCATCATCCTCGCTGCCAGTGGTGGCGGCGATGCCGGCTTCGCTGCCCTGGCCTCGACCCAGGCCGCCGCCATTCAGGAACAGCGCCGGTTCTCGAGGCAGAACGAACAGGAGGCCGACCGCATCGGCCTGCTGAACCTCAAAGGCGCAGGCTATGATCCCAATGCCATGCCGGACATGTTCGAGCGTCTGGCCAGACTCAGCCGCTTCAGCCGTACCCCGCCGGAATTCCTGCTGACCCACCCGGTGAACCAGTCGCGGATCGCCGACTCGCGCAACCGCGCAGGCCAGCTCAGCGGCGATGGCCGCCGTGACAGTCTCTACTACCAGATGATGCGTGCCCGGGTGCAGCTGTTCTATGAAGAAAGCCCCGGTCTGGCTGCCCAACGCTTCCGTGCCCTGCTGGACCAGCATGAAGGCGAGCACTCTGCCGCCCGCTATGGTCTGGCCCTGGCCCTGATCCGCAGCGGCCAGCAGGCCGAGGCGGAAACCGAGCTGCAGACGCTGCTGGCCGAGCACCCCGACAACATTGCCGTGCAGCTGGCCCAGGTCGAGCTGGACGGCAGTCGCAACCGCCTGGACCAGGCGCTCACCCGTCTCGATCAGCTGCTGGCAATGCAACCGGACAACTATCCGCTGCTGGAGGCCAAGGCCAACATGCTGCTGCGCAAGCAGGATTACCGCGGCGCCGAGCAGGTTACCGACCGCCTGGCACGCCTGCGCAGTGACGACCCGGACGTCTGGTATCTGGTGTCGGAAGTCCGCGGGCTGGCCGGCAACATTCTCGGCGTGCACCAGGCCCGGGCGGAATACTTCATGCTTGCCGGGGATCTGGATCAGGCCGATGAGCAGCTGGATCAGGCGCTCAAGCGCGCAGGCGACAACTTCGTCGTCACCTCGCGGATCAATGCCCGCAAGGACGAAGTCGCCCGTCGCCGGGAAATCATCAAGAGTTTCTGAGTCTGCATGGCGAGTCTGACCGGGACCCTGGTCCCGGCCAGATGCCACCCATCAGCGGTTGAGGTTGGCGGTGAAGTCCAGCATGCGCTGCAGCGGACGTACCGCCGCCGGGATCAGCTCCTCGGGCACCAGGATCTCGTTGGTGCCCTGCTCCAGGCTCTGCAGCAGACGCGGCAGGGTGTTCATCGCCATCCACGGACAATTGGCGCAGCTGCGGCAGGTGGCGCCGTCGCCGGCGGTGGGTGCATCGATGAGTCGACGATCCGGAGCGGCCTGCTGCATCTTGTAGAAGATGCCCTTGTCGGTGGCCACGATGAAGGTCGGGTTGGGCAGTTCCTGGGTAGCCCTGATCAGCTGGCTGGTGGAGCCGACCACATCGGCCAGTTCCACCACCGACGCCGGCGATTCCGGGTGCACCAGTACCGCGGCCTCCGGGTAGACTGCCTTCAGGTCCAGCAGGGCCTTGGCCTTGAATTCCTCGTGGACGATGCAGGCACCGTCCCACAGCAGCATGTCGGCGCCGGTCTGGCGCTGGATGTAGTCACCCAGGTGCTTGTCCGGTGCCCAGAGGATCTTCTCGCCCTTGTCCATCAGGCTCTCGACGATCGGCAGTGCGCAGCTGGAGGTCACCACCCAGTCGGCACGGGCTTTCACCGCTGCCGAGGTATTGGCGTAGACCACCACGGTACGATCCGGGTGCTGATCGCAGAAGGCGGAGAACTCATCGGCCGGGCAACCCAGATCCAGTGAGCAGGTGGCGTCGAGCGTCGGCATCAGCACGCGCTTTTCGGGGCTGAGGATCTTCGCCGTCTCGCCCATGAAGCGCACGCCGGCCACAACCAGGGTGCTGGCCGGGTGGTTCTTGCCGAACCGGGCCATTTCCAGAGAATCGGACACGCAGCCACCGGTTTCCTCTGCCAGCTCCTGCAGCAGCGGATCAGTGTAATAGTGCGCGACCAGCACGGCATCGTGCGCCTTGAGCGCAGCCGCGATGCGAGCCTTGTAATCCGCCTTTTCCTGATCGGTCAGCGGAGCCGGCTCTTTGGCCGCCAGATGGGCCTGCACCAGCAGCCTTTCGGAAATCTGAGACATCTAACAACCCCTCCGGGAACACAGACCGCCATCATACCACGACCCACAGGTTCTACCGATCCCGCCGGCAAGCCAGCCGGAACTATCCCCGGGGGCTCCAGTCAAGAATTACAAGGTCACCGGAAAAGGCATATCCCCATGTTCAGACATGTACCAGGTCTATTCTACGCCCCTCGCAAAACCTGGACCCGCATCCATGACGATATAGAACGTCGGCCCTGGGCCTTTCTCCCGCTGCTGCTGATCGGATCCCTGATTCCCGCCCTGAGCACCTGGTATGGAGGCACCACCGTCGGCTGGGAACTGTTCGGCTCCGAGGATCGCCGCTTTCTCACCAGCCAGAGTGGTGCGTTGCTGGGCGTGGCGGTCTGGCTGGCTTTTGTTACCAACGCCGTCATCATGGGCTACATAGTACGATGGGTGCTGTTCCGTACACCCCATCGCCCGCCCGCTTCCCATGGCATCGCCTTCGCTACCTTCCTGTCGATGCCCTTCATGCTCGGCGGCCTGGCCGCTCTGTATCCCGAACGCTGGCTGTTGCTGCCGGTCTTCGGCCTGGTGGGTTTATTTTCTGTTGTGCAGCTGTACTTCGGCCTGCCCCATTTCATGCGCCTGGCGCAGGACAAGGCCTATTTCTACGGCGCCTGCATCATAGGCGCAGGCATGCTGGCCATGGTCAGCGTCGGGGTGTTCTACATGGAAAGCTGGAGAGCGGTCTCGCCGCCGGGCGAATACCAGGATGTCGAGGAGCGCCAACTGGACCCCGGCCTTATTCCCTGAGGCTGCCGTCCACGCTGTAGTGCTGCAGAAAGCTCAGCAGATCCACTTCCTCGGGCTTGAGCCAGCGGCGTCTGGCCCGACCTGTGCTCCATTTCACCTGATCCAGTCCCGCTTCCAGGAAGGCGTCCAGAATCGCGGGATGGATATAGCATTTGCGGCAGACCGAGGGCGTGTTGCCCAGCCGCTTTGCCACCTCCTGATAAGCCGGGGGAATGGCCAGGGCGTTGATGCGCCGGATGGTTTCCGGGTCGCGTATGCGTTTGCCCCGCTGGTCGAAATAGACGGGTTTGTCGTTGAGGATCCGCCGGGAATAACCTGGCGACTCGTCACTGACGTAATGTAAAGCCGGCGGACAACCGGGAGCGGGCTCGACAGCTGACGCCGGCTTCATGGGTCAGTGCATCAGCTGCGGGCGCGTTCGGCGTCGCGCAGCATCTTCACCTGGTCATGGTTGCGCAGTACGCCGTCGTACTGACGCTGCACCACCTGGCGGATGTCTTCCGGCAGAGCCTTTTCCAGGGCCTTGTGGTAGCTGCGCTTGGCGACATCTTCGCCGCGCTCGCACTCGTTCAGAATGGCCTCATCGTCCTTGCCGGTGATGGCCGACTTGAGATCTACCCAGCGGCGATGCAGATCGCCAGCCATGCTGGTGCTGTCCTCGGGGTTGCCGCCCAGACGGATGACAATGGCCTGCAGCTCCTGAGCGGCCTGGGCGCACTCGCCGGCGCGCTGGTTGAACAGCGTCTTCAGCTCGGGACGGGTAATGTCCTCGGCGCATACACGAAAGCCCTTTTCACCATCCTTGCAGGTTTCGATCAGATCATTGAGGGTGGAAATCACTTCTTTGGTATCTAAGGTCATGAAGTTGCTCCTGCTCATTCAGCAAGTGAGTGGTACAACAAATGACCGGGCCGCTTGGGCAGTGGTTCAACCAGTTTTAACGCAGCACCTCGACCGGCAGATAATCTGAACGCCCCGCGAGGCGAGCCGTCCAAGGAATGTGATGTAGCCACTGGCCGAGGACAACAAGATGAATGCCATAGACTTGCTGAAACAGGATCACGAGAAGGTCAAGAAGCTGCTGGAGGAAATCAGCGGCACCACGGAGCGGGCGGTGAAGAAGCGTGCGGAGCTGCTTCAGAAGATTGCCCTGGAACTGGAAGTCCATACCACCCTTGAGGAAGAGGACTTCTACCCCGCCTTCAAGAAGGCCGGTGCCAAGGAAGAGGCCAAGATGTACCACGAAGCCAAGGAAGAGCACCGGGCCGTGGATTCACTGGTACTGCCCGATCTGCTGAGTACGGACCCGGGCACCGTGGAATTCGCCGGCAGAATCAAGGTGCTCAAGGAGCTGGTGGAGCATCACATCGAGGAGGAGGAAGAGGAAATGTTCAAGGATGCGCAGGATTTGCTGAGTGCGGAGCAGCTCGAGGAACTCGGTGAACAGATGAAGCAGAAAAAACTCAAGCTGATGAAGCGAGCTGCCTGATCATCGAAAGGGGGTAAAGCAGAGGATAACGTGGGGGGGGAAATGGTGGGTCGTGCAGGATTCGAACCTGCGACCAATTGGTTAAAAGCCAACTGCTCTACCAACTGAGCTAACGACCCGTTGAATGCGCGATATCTTACTGATTCAGATGGGAAATTCAAGAAGTTTTTTCAATTTTTTCAATCGCTGGCCGCTCACGCGGTGGCCGGCACCCATCTGCACTGGTACGCCCCGCTGACGCCTGCTCAGAGTGCGTTGAGGTCCCGCCGGGCGAGCTGTGCGGCTGAGGAATTGCCGTGCTTGCTGAGTACTTCCTGGTACAGCTGTGCAGCCTTGTCTCGATTGCCCAGACGACGTTCAACATCGGCAAGCTTGTAGAGAGCGTCGGCCTCCTTGCGGTGGCCGGGGTACTGGCTGATTACCAGGGCGAAGGCCTTGCCGGCGTTGTCCAGATCGTTCTGCGCCAGATAGACCTCACCCAGCCAGTATTGGGCATTGCCCGCATAATCGCTCTGCGGGTAACGACGCAGGAAGGCATTGAATGCCATCTCGGCCTTCTCGAAATCACGCAGGCGCACCTGTTCAAAGGCGGCTTCATAGAGCAACTTCTCGCGCTCCGGATCGGCTTCTGCCGGCGGCGTGTTGCTGGTCTGATTCTGGGTGGAAGGCGTTGCCGGGGCCAGGCCCGGGGATGCAGAACCACTGTCGCCGGAAGGCGCCGGTGATCCCGCGGAAAGTGCAGAAAGTCGGCGATCAATATCCTGATAGCGATCAAGCTGATCCTGTTCCAACTTCTTGAGGCGATACTCCTGCTCTTCGAGCAGGCCACGCAGCATGGATACTTCCTGCTGCATCTGATCCAGCTGAAGCAGAAGCTGGCCCTCTGCCGAGAGGCCAGCCGAGGCAGAACGGGTATCAGGCAGACGCGGCGCCTGTTGCTGCGGATAGTAGCCGGTGTTACCCGACCCTTCCATCACCGGTACTTGAGCCAGAGCCGCGACCGGCAACAGCAGACAACCCAGCGTGAATCCCTGATACCCTTTCATGTGACCTCTTACTGCTTACTTGCGCAGTTCAACGCGACGGTTCTGAGCCCATGCTTCTTCGGTGGAGCCAACAACAGCCGGCTTCTCTTCACCGTAGGAGACCAGCTCGAGCTGGGCCGGGGACACGCCCTGCAGAACCAGGTAGCGCTGAACGGCAGCGGCACGACGCTCGCCCAGAGCCATGTTGTACTCACGGGTGCCACGCTCGTCGGTGTGACCTTCCAGAACAACGCGGTTGCCCTGAGCTTTCAGGTCCTTGGCGTGAACGTCCAGAGCGCGCATGGCTTCCGGCTTCAGGTCGGAGCTGTCGAACTCGAAGTAGAAGGTGGTGATGGCGCGCAGAGCGGCTTCTTCGCTGCTCAGGCCACTGTCAGCACCGGTGGTAGCGCCAGCGCCGTAACCGGCGTTCGGGTCTACCGCGCCGGTACCGGCAGCGTCACCACCCTTGGAGGAACAACCAACCACAACGCCGAAAGCGACAACCAGAGCTGCCAATTTGCCGAACTTGATAACTTCCATCATAGACTCCTGATAAACCCCAAGTGGTTTAGTGTTGGTATACCCTATGGCAGGTATGGGGACCATGACGGTACGCGCAGGTCTGTGAACTTCGTCGGAATCTCCGACCGTGCACGACCATTGGTCGAAACCAGCATAAGTACACCCCGCCCCTGTTGACGGGTAGCGTAAATTAACATAGTACCGTTGGGTGCGACAGTAGGAGACTCATCCAACGACGTTTCTGTTAATACTTTCAGATTGCCTCTTTCCAGATCCTGTGTAGCGATGTGGAAATTCCTGTAGCCATCCTGGCGATGGACCATGACCATAGTCCGACCATCCACTGAGAGTTTGGCATTGGCATTATAGTTGCCCACGAAAGTCAGACGTTCTGTGGAGCCACTATTCAGGTTCTGTTTATAAATCTGGGGACGCCCGCCCCGGTCAGATGTAAAGATCAGGGTATTGTTGTCCATCCATGTGGGCTCGGTGTCGATCCCGTAATGGTTGGTCACCCGACGCATCTGCTTGCTGTCCAGATCCATGACGTAGATTTCGGGATTTCCGTCACGGGACAATACAAAGGCCAGTCGCTTGCCATCAGGCGACCAGGCCGGCGCACCATTAAGTCCTTCAAAACTGGTTATCCGTTCCCGGCGACCGGTCTGAACATAGTGAACATATATTTCCGGACGCCGCGACTCGAAGGATACATAGGCAATCCGCTGCCCGTCCGGTGCATAGGACGGAGACAATATCGGCTCCCGCGATTGCAGAAGAGTAACCGCACGAGCACCGTCATAATCCGAATGCTGCAAAGTATAGCGGATATTATCGGCGGAGAAACGCTCCGCTGCCACATATAACAACTTGGTGCTGAACGCACCCTTGATGCCGGTTATATGTTCGAATACCTCGTCACTCAATTTGTGCGCGATATCCCGCAGCTGGTTCTGACCACCACTTACTGTGCGTGACAGTATCACCTGTTCCCGCGGCACGCTGTACAGATGATATTGCAGCTGATAGCCCGAGCCCGTGGCCGTTACCTGACCCGCCAGCACATATTCCACACCCAGCATCTTCCAGTCACGGGGGAAGATTTCCTCGGCACGGGTGGGATAGCTGAGCATGTTCTCCCGGGCGAAGGGGGCGAACATGCCGCTGTTACGCAGGTTGTTGGCGGTGATCTGCGCCATGTCCTCGGCCAGTGGAGACGCCCCCTGCCAACCGAAGGGCACCACGGCAATGGGAGTGGCCCGGTCGCTGCCTCGGGTAATCTCGATGGCTTCCTGAGCCAGTGCGACCTGTGCCATCAACAGCATGGCAGCGCAGGCCAGCCAGTACTTCAATGAATTCATCAAAAGTCCAAGTCCTCTGGTTTGAAGCGCAAGGTACGCTGTCTGTACATACGATCGAATGCGGCGGGATTGTCCCGCGACAACTGCTGCATTTCCGGAATACGACCGACATTACGCACGGCCTGGACAGCCGACTGGTCAAATCCCGCATCGCCACTGGAGCGCAGCACCACCACATCGGTGATATCGCCCGAAGGCAGCATGCTGATACGCACCTCCACCACCATGCCGTTACGTGCGGTCGGCGGGCGGCGCCACTGCTCGCTGACATAGCGGCGGATCACATCATCATAGCTGGCCGCCACCTGATCACCGATCTGGTCGGCCTGGGCCCGCTGGTACTGGGTTTCCTCGGCCAGCAGATCCGCCAGAGCACGGGCGCGGGCTTCCTCCTGCTCGCGCTGCAGTCTGGCGACGCGTTCGGCTTCCGCCTTGGCTTCAGCCTCCTGCTTGCGCCTGGCTTCCTCTGCGGCGCGGCGGCGAGCCTCTTCCTCACGCTTGCGCGCCTCCACGGCGGCCTTGCGTTGGGCTTCTTCCTCGGCGGCCTTCTTTTTGGCCTCTTCCTCGGCCAGTCGTCTGGCCGCCTCGGCACGCCTTGCCTCTTCAGCCTTCTGCCTTTCGACCTGCTCAGCCTGCCGTCGTTCCTCGGCGGCCTTCTGTTCCTGGGCAGCGCGCTCCGCTGCGGCGGCCGCCTCGCGCTGTTCGGCCTGACGTTGCTGCTCGGCCTGACGCTGCTGTTCAGCGGCGCGCGCGGCCTCCTGTTCCTGCTGGCGTTTCTGCTGCTCCTTGGCCAGCTCCTCGGCTTCATGCCGCTGAGCTGCGGTGCGTTCGGCCTCACCGGCAATGCGCTGCTCGGTCTGGGTGGTCGCCGGGCTCTTGGAATTGAGCTGTACCAGCGTCGCCTGAACTATCGGCTTGGCCGGCTCGAATTCGGGCGCCTTGCTGAAGGAGACGAACAGCAGCATGGCGACCAGCAGGTGAATGCCCAGCGCCTTGATCAGGGGAGCGCCGAGGCGCTCTTTGTTCGACTCCACCATAGATCTGTAGCTCACGGAGCCTCGGTGATCAGGCCCACATTGGGCACGCCGGATTGCTGTAGGGCGGCCATTGCCGCCACGACTACACCGTAGTTCACTTCACGGTCACCGCGGATATACACCAGAGTGTCGGGGCGGGCACGCATGATCTTGGCCACCCCCTCGGTCATCTCCTCCAGGGAAATGGCAGTTTCTGTTCGATTTTCGGTATCCACCGTTTCGCCCAGGTTCCAGTAGTAGGTGCCATCAGCCAGTACCGACAGGGTCAGCACCTGCTGATTGGAGTCCGAGGGCAATACCTCGCTGGCCACCTGCGGCAGGTCCACCTTGACGCCCTGGTTGAGCATCGGGGCGGTCACCATGAAGATCACCAGCAACACCAGCATGACGTCGATATAGGGAACGACGTTCATCTCGGCGACAGGTTTGCGTTTCTGGCGTCTCCCCTGTTGGGTGTACATGCTCACTCCCCTTCGCTGGTATGCACGCGGCGATGCAGGATGCTGGAGAACTCTTCGGCGAAGGTGTAGTAGCGGCTGATCAGGATCTCGGCACGGGCCGAGAAGCGGTTATAGGCCACTACAGCCGGAATCGCGGCGAACAGACCGATGGCCGTTGCGATCAGGGCTTCGGCAATACCCGGGGCTACCGTGGCCAGTGTTGCCTGCTGCACGGTGGCCAGACCACGGAATGAATTCATGATCCCCCACACGGTACCGAACAGACCGATATAGGGGCTGGTGGAACCGACGGTCGCCAGGAACGGTAGATGCTGCTCGAGCTTTTCCTCTTCCCGGGAGATGGCCACGCGCATGGCGCGCTGCACGGCATCCATCACCGCCTCGGGCTCGACACCCGGCTGCTGACGCATGCGGGAGAATTCCTTGAAGCCGGCACGGAACACCTGCTCCAGCCCTGAATCGGGGTTCGGATTGCCGGTTACCTGACGGTACAGCTTGGCCAGGTCGATCCCCGACCAGAAACGGTCTTCGAATTCGTCCAGGCTGTGCTTGGCTGCACGGGTCACCGCGCTGCGCTGGAAGATCAGAACCCAGGAGGCAATGGATGCCAGGACCAGGGCCAGCATGACCAGTTGCACCAGAACACTGGCGCCACTTATCAGGTGCCACATCGACATTTGATCAGCTTGCACTCTCTGCTTCTCCTCGATCCTGCATTGACTGGTTCGCCTGGACGGTCTTGAAAGCCTCGTTCAGGGCCAGAGGTATCATCCTGGGTTTGTACTGATCGGCACTGACACAGGCCACCAGCACTTCCCCCTCACATAACAACCTGCCATCGGCTCGCCTTACCTGCTGAGCGAAGCGGACGCTGGCACGCTTGAGTTCCAAGACACCGGCCGTCACCACAAGTTCATCGTCCAGCTGCGCCGGAGCATGGTATCGGGCGCTGACGGAGTGGACGACAAAGATGATATTTTCGCGCTGCAGTACGCTCTGATCAAAACCAAGGGCACGCACCAGCTCGGTGCGGGCGCGCTCCATGAATTTCAGGTAATTGACGTAGTAAACAATACCGCCGGCGTCGGTATCCTCAAAGTAGACACGGGCTCTGAGCTCGAATGGCCGCCCGGTGATTTCAGCCGACATAATGTAGTGCCAGATTGTGTTCTTGCATAGCGGGTGCAACCTCCAAACGGGATAGTATTTTTTTATCAGAACGGCACCGGGGCATCACTTATTGATCAAACAGATCCCCCGCCTGCGGTCCCTTGCTGGCCGGCAGGTCCATACCGAAGTGCAGATAGGCGTGGCGGGTCACCACCCTGCCCCGCGGCGTACGCATGATGAAGCCCTGCTGGATCAGATAGGGCTCCAGCACATCCTCGATGGTATGGCGTTCCTCACTGATCGCCGCGGCCAGGCTGTCAATGCCCACCGGGCCGCCATCGAACTTGTCGATCATGGTCAGCAGCAGGCGCCGGTCCATGTGATCGAAGCCCTGCGCATCCACATCCAGCAGGTCCAGCGCCCGGTCGGCGATCTCCCGGGTAATGCTGCCGGAGCCACGCACTTCGGCATAGTCACGGACCCGACGCAGCAGCCGGTTGGCGATCCGCGGCGTACCCCGTGAACGACGAGCGATCTCGAAGGCCCCCTCAGGGTGAATCTTCAGCCCCAGGATGCCTGCGGAACGGGAGACGATGGTGGCCAGATCCTCGTTACTGTAGAACTCCAGACGCTGGACAATACCAAAGCGGTCACGCAGCGGATTGGTGAGCATGCCGGCGCGGGTGGTGGCGCCGATCAGGGTGAAGGGTGGCAGATCGAGCTTGATCGAGCGCGCTGCCGGGCCCTCGCCGATCATGATGTCGAGCTGGTAGTCCTCCATCGCCGGGTACAGAATTTCTTCGACCACCGGCGACAGGCGATGAATCTCGTCGACAAAGAGCACATCGCCCTCTTCGAGACTGGTGAGCATGGCCGCCAGGTCCCCGGCGCGCTCCAGCACCGGGCCCGAGGTACTCTTGATCTTCACGCCCATTTCCTGGGCGACGATATTGGCCAGCGTGGTCTTGCCCAGGCCGGGTGGACCGAAGATGAGCAGATGATCCAGCGCCTCGCCGCGTCCGCGGGCAGCGGCCATGAACAGCTCCATCTGCTCGCGCACCGTCGGCTGACCTATGTAGTCGGCCAGGCGATAAGGCCGGATGGCCCGATCAATCATCTCTTCCTGCTGCCGTGGTCCGGCGGCGATCAAGCGGTCTTCTTCCAGCATGGGGTGTCCCGGGTAAACAGTTTCAGGTGACCGAAGTCAGAGCCTATCAGGCCATGCCCTTCAAGGCACGGCGGATCAATTCTTCGCTGCTGAGTCCTTCTTCCTTGATCGCGTTCACCGCCCGGCTGGCCTCCTGAGGCTTGTAGCCCAGAGCAATGAGGGCACTGACCGCATCCGCGGTGCCCGAGGCTGCCTGCGCAGCGGGACCGGTTGCCAGCGGCGCCGTGCCGGGCAGGCTTTCCCAGGCCGTGAACTTGCCCTTGAGCTCGACCAGCAGACGTTCGGCAGTCTTCTTGCCCACCCCCGGCACCCGGGTCAGGGCGCTGGTATCCTGGGCCTGGACGGCGCCGATCAGCTCGTCCACCTCGAGCCCGGACATGAGCGCCAGTGCCAGCTTGGGCCCCACGCCGTTGAGCCGGATCAGTTCACGGAACAGCTGACGATCACGCTTGTCGGCGAAGGCATACAGCAGCTGCGCATCCTCGCGCACGACCAGATGGGTATGCAGGGTGGTCTTTTCGCCCAGCGCCGGCAATCGGTAGAAGGTGCTCATCGGCGCCTCCACCTCGTAACCCACGCCACCCACATCCAGCAGAATCTGCGGTGGTTGCTTCTCCAGCAGTATGCCTGTAAGCCTACCAATCATTGTGCATCCCTTATGCGTCTGCCCGATTCAAAATATTGCCCACGCCTGCCGAGCGCCTCAACGCCGCCGCATGCGACCGGCCCGCAGGCCGATCAAGCCGCCGCCGACCTGCTGCTTGAGCCCTATGGAGTGGGCGTGGCACAGGGCGATTGCCAGCGCATCCGCCGCGTCCGCCTGGGGGGTGCCGGACAGGCCCAGCAGCTGGGTTACCATGTGCTGCACCTGGGTCTTCTCCGCCGCTCCGGTTCCGACCACCGCCTGCTTGACCTGCCGCGCCGTATACTCATGCACCTGCAGCCCGGCGGATACCGCCGCCACTATGGCTGCCCCCCTTGCCTGCCCGAGCTTGAGCGCGGAATCCGGATTGCGCGCCAGGAAAACCTGCTCGATGCTGAGCACCTCGGGCCGGTACTGCGCGATCAGTTCGCTCAAGCCGTCGAAGATGTGTTTCAGACGTTCGGGGAACGGCCCGCTGCCCAGCCGGATGCAGCCGGAGGTGACGTACTCGCAGCCGTTGCGCCCGTCACGGACGATGCCGAAACCGGTGATGCGCGAGCCGGGGTCGATACCGAGAATCAGCGCCATGCAAGCAGCCATCCTGTGCCGGATAGACGAAAGGGAGGCAGCGCCTCCCTTTCAGCGAATGCCCTGACTATACCACTCACTCCATCTGCGCCAGAACATCGTCCGGAATGTCGGCGTTGCTGTAGACGTTCTGCACGTCGTCCAGATCCTCCAGCATGTCGACCAGGCGGATGACCTTCTGCGCAGTATCCAGATCCAGCTCGGTGGTGGTGGACGGGATCATGCTCACTTCCGCCGCCTCGCTGGTGAAACCGGCGGCATCCAGCGCATCCTTGACCGCGCCGAAATCCTCGAACGCGGTAAGCACGTCGATGGAGCCATCGTCATTGGTCACCACGTCCTCGGCGCCCGCTTCCAGCGCCGCCTCCATCAGGGCGTCCTCATCCACGCCCGGGGCATAGCTGATCTGGCCTCGGCGGGTGAACAGGTAAGCTACCGAGCCCTCGGTACCCAGGTTGCCACCGCACTTGTTGAAGGCATGACGGACCTCGGCGACGGTACGGTTACGGTTGTCGGTCATGGCCTCGACCAGGATGGCCACACCACCGGCGCCGTAACCCTCGTACACCAGCTCCTCGACGTTGTCCGCGTCGTTGCTGCCGGCACCCCGGGCGATGGCCCGGTCGATGGTGTCACGGGTCATGTTGGCGGTCAGAGCCTTGTCCACCGCCGAGCGCAGCCGCGGGTTGTCAGCCGGTTCCGGCCCACCCAGCTTGGCTGCCACGGTCAGCTCTCGGATGAGCTTGGTGAAGATCTTGCCCCGCTTGGCGTCCTGCGCCGCCTTGCGGTGTTTGATGTTGGCCCATTTGGAATGACCAGCCATGAAAACCTCCGTACTTGTTACATCCGGCATGCGTTGCACGCCGTTCGCACCGGGGCGGTGCTTCTACCAAAAAGACACCCTTCGCACCGGGGCGGTGGTCCTGCAAGAAAGAAGTGTCGCACTTGCGCCCTGTGGGAGCCGTGACCCCGCGGCGGAGCGGGATTTCGGGCGTGCGTTGCACGCCGTTCGCACCGGGACGGTGCTCCTACAGGGAGGAGCGGTGCCCGGGGCGAAGGGCTTGCGGCCTTATTCGACCTTGGGCTGCTCGCGCAGACGGATGTTCAGCTCGCGCAGTGCCTTGGCATCCACCGCACCCGGAGCCTGGGTCATGACACAGGCAGCGCTCTGGGTTTTCGGGAAGGCAATCACTTCGCGGATCGAGCTGGCGCCGGTCATCAGCATCACCAGACGGTCCAGACCGAAGGCCAGACCACCATGCGGCGGCGCGCCGTACTTGAGGGCGTCGAGCAGGAAGCCGAACTTCTCCTGCTGCTCCTCGGCACTGATACCGAGGATGTCGAACACCGCCTGCTGCATTTCCTTGCGATGGATACGAATGGAACCGCCGCCCAGCTCGGTCCCGTTGAGCACCATGTCGTAGGCACGCGACAGCGCCGCCTGCGGGTTGGCCTGCAGCTCCTCGGGGGTGCACTTGGGCGCGGTGAAGGGGTGATGCAGTGCACTCAGGCTGCCGTCGTCGTTCTCCTCGAACATCGGGAAGTCGACCACCCACAGCGGTGCCCACTCGCAGGTGAGCAGGTCCAGGTCATGACCCAGCTTGATGCGCAGGGCACCCAGCGCCTCGGAAACGATCTTCGCCTTGTCGGCACCGAAGAACACGATGTCGCCATCCACGGCGCCAACACGATCCAGGATCACGTTCAGGTTGTCCTCGGGGATGAACTTGACGATCGGCGACTGCAGACCTTCGACGCCCTTGGCCCGCTCGTTGACCTTGATGTAGGCCAGACCCTTGGCACCGTAGATGCCGACGAACCTGGTGTAATCGTCGATCTGCTTGCGCGCCAGCGACGCACCGCCCGGCACGCGCAGCGCAGCGACACGGCCCTTGGGATCGCTTGCCGGGCCACTGAATACCTTGAAGTCGACTTCGGTCAGCTGATCGGCCACGTCCACCAGTTCCAGCGAAATCCGCAGGTCGGGCTTGTCCGAACCGTAGCGGCGCATGGCTTCGTCATAGGGCATGTGCGGGAAGTCGGCCAGATCCACGTCCAGCACTTCCTTGAACAGGCCGCGGATCATGCCCTCGGTCAGACCCATGATGTCCGACTCATCGAGGAAGCTGGTCTCGATGTCGATCTGGGTGAATTCCGGCTGACGGTCGGCACGCAGGTCCTCGTCGCGGAAGCACTTGGCGATCTGGTAGTAGCGGTCGAAGCCCGCCACCATCAGCAGCTGTTTGAACAGCTGGGGCGACTGCGGCAGGGCGAAGAAGCTGCCGGGATGGGTACGGCTGGGTACCAGGTAGTCGCGGGCGCCTTCGGGAGTGGCACGGGTCAGGATCGGGGTTTCCACATCCAGGAAGCCGTTGTCGTCCAGATAGCGGCGGATGCTGCTGGTAATGCGCGAACGCAGCTTCAGCTTGGCGGCCATTTCCGGCCGACGCAGGTCGATGAAGCGGTAACGCAGGCGGGTTTCTTCGCCCACATCGGAATATTCGTCCAGCGGGAACGGCGGGGTCTCGGCCTGGTTCAGCACTTCCAGCTCGTAGCCCAGCACCTCGATGGCACCGGAGGCCATGTTCGGGTTCACGGCGCCGGCCGGACGCGGGCGGACCTTGCCGCGCACCTTGACCACATACTCGCTGCGTACGCGGTCGGCCAGAGCGAAGGTCTCTTCCCGATCCGGGTCGAAGACCACCTGGGCCAGCCCTTCACGATCGCGAATATCAAGGAAGATAACGCCACCATGGTCGCGGCGACGGTGAACCCAGCCGCAGAGTGTCACTTCCTGGTCTGCCAGCGTTTCGTTCAACTGGCCGCAATAGTGGGTACGCATCATGAGTGTGGAATCCTGTTGTCGACAGAGTGGCTGCCCCGGCCGGACGGCCCGGCAGCCCGGATAGATAAAAGCGCCATAATATACCCGAAACCACCCGACTCAGGCGAGCATTGCCGGCGCAACGGCCAGGCCATAGGCACAACCAATACCGACAATTGGCAAACTCAGCTTGAGCGGCGCCTGCTTCGGCATATACTGAACAGACTTTTCGTAGCAAGCCTGGAGATCATAATGAAGATTGATATCGGTATCAGCCAGAAGGATCGTGAAGCGATCGCCAAGGGGCTGTCCCATCTGCTGGCAGACACCTATACCCTGTACCTGAAGACCCACAACTTCCACTGGAACGTGAAGGGGCCGATGTTCCAGACGCTGCACACCATGTTCGAGACCCAGTACAACGAGCTGGCACTGGCGGTGGACGAGATCGCCGAGCGTATCCGTACCCTGGGCTTCCCGGCGCCGGGCACCTACAAAGCCTTCTCCGAACTGAGTTCGATCAAGGAAGATGACGGCGTGCCGGCCGCAACCGACATGATCCGCCTGCTGGTCGAGGGTCACGAAACCTGTGCACGCACCGCCCGCGAGGCTTTCCCGGCCTGCGACAAGGCCAGTGATGAGCCCAGTGCGGACCTGCTGACCCAGCGCATGCAGGAGCATGAAAAGACCGCGTGGATGCTGCGCAGCCTGCTGGAGAAGTAAGCTCTGTAGGAGCAGGCGAACGCCTGCTCCTCTCTCCCCTCCCCATCCGCTTTGTGACCGTCGACATTTCAGGTTAGAGTGCGCACCCGGCCATGACGCTTGTACAGCCGGTTTTTCACTCATAGAACAGTTACAACAGGATGGACCACCTTGAATAATCTCCGTTACCTTCACCTGATCGCAGGTCTGGCAGCGCTGCTGTGCGGCCTGTATTTCAGCCTGCCGTTCTTCTCCCGCCAGGGCGCCATCGATCTGACCGCCATTGCTGCCACACTGCTGGGCCTGGCCAACCTCCAGCAATTCAATGTCCAGCCACGCAAGCAGTCGGTTGTACGCAACGGCCTGAGTCTGCTGGGCTCGGCCCTGTTACTGGTCAGCGTGCTGCTGCCTCTGACCGTACTGCTGATCACTCCCACGGCCGGCCCGCTGCTGACCTGGGCCGTGGCTGCTGCCATTGCCGGAGTCTGCCTGCTGACCGTACTTACCCTGACCACCATGCTGTCGCTGGGCAGCGGCCGCAGCCGCGCCAGAGCAGACGGCCCGCGGGAAACCGGCACCGTCAAGTGGTTCAACACCAGCAAGGGCTTCGGCTTCATTTCCCGGGACCAGGGTGACGACGTCTTCGTCCACTTCCGCGCCATCCGCGGCGAAGGCCACCGGGTACTCGAAGAAGGCCAGCGCGTCGAGTTCGTCGTCGCACGCCGGGAGAAGGGCCTGCAGGCCGAGGACGTACAACCCCTCGATTGAGAATCGGGAGCGCAGCCGCCGGCCGGGCACACCCGCCGGCGGCCATCGCTCAGTAATGGGGTGGCGGCTGATCCTCGTCCGCTTCCCCGGGCAGCGCTGCTGCCAGATCGGCCTGGCGTCGAGCCAGCAGTTCCACCGCCCGCTGCAGTCGCTCCAGTTCCAGCTCCTGCTTGCTCACCACGTCATTCAACGCCTGAATGGTGTCGTCCTGAAAGGCCAGCCGGGTCTCGAGATCATTCATCCGCTGTACAAGATCATCGCTGCTCATCGAAAACCCTCCCCATAACGAATGTTAGAAGTCAGCACCGTCTGCAACCGTCTGATGCATTCACCGACCTGTTCCTCGGTATAGGGCACTGCAGGCAGCTTCCCCCACACGGGCGCAGGCCAGGCAGGATCATGGCGATAACGCACGATATGGTGAATATGCAACTGGGGCACCATATTGCCAAGCGCAGCGACATTGATCTTGTGGGCGCCGAAGGCATCCTTCAGGGCTTCGCCCAGCCAGCAGGATTCATTCAGCAATTGCTGCCGATCAACCTGATCGAGCTGGAATATCTCACTGACATCCTCACGCTGCGGAACAAGAATAAACCAGGGATATTGAGAATCGTTTGCCAGAAGAAGTTTGCTTAGTTGGAACTCGCCGATAACGATACTGTCTTGGGCAAGTTGCGGATGCAGAGTGAACATACCGGATTCCTATGGATGACGGGTGCATTGGCAAAAGCACATCATGACGTAAATCAAGGAAATACATTTCCGACACGTTATGCTGGCTGACGAATAATAATATATCCGCCCGCACTGGCGGGCGCCTTGCTTATTTGAAAAAACAGCAGGCAGATTTCTTTCGTATTTGAGGGTTTGGTGCTTTACTCATCCTCGAAACCAGCTGCTTGAAGTACTTATACAAAAGCATATTCACCGGAAGGAGCAGGTAACATGAGAACCACTATCAGATGGAGTTCCATCGCTCTGGCAGTTGCACTGGGCAATGGACTTATCGCCACTCAGGCCGTCGCTCAGGGAGAAGGTTTTGTTGAGGGGGCCTCCGCCACCCTGAGCAACCGCACCTTCTATTTCAACCGTGATTTCCGTAACAACGTCGGACAGAGCAAACGCGAGGAAACCGCCACCGGTTTCGCACTGCACTTCCAGTCCGGCTACACCGAAGGCCCGGTAGGCCTGGGCGCCGATGTGCTGGCCCTGGCAGGCATCAAACTGGACAGCGGCCGCGGCCGTGCCGGCACAGGGCTGCTGCCGGTGGACAATGACGGTTCCGTACCGAACGAATACTCCGAGATTCGCGGTGCAGTGAAAGCCAACTTCGGTGGTGACACCGTACTGCGCTACGGCTACCACCTGCCGGAAAACCCGGTCATCGCTTACGAAGACTCCCGCCTGCTGCCCAACCACTACTTCGGTTACAGCATCACCAACACCTCGATTGACGGACTGCTGCTGGAAGCCGGTCGCATGACCGACCGCGGCGACATGAACGACTCCGCCGAATATGAAGATCCCTACGGCTTCTCCGGCGGTACTATCGATCATGACAAGGTGACCTACCTCGGCGGTACCTACGAGTTCGCCGACAACCTCAGCGCCTCGCTGTATACCTCCAAGGCCGAAGACCTGTGGAAGCGCCACTTCGCCGGTATCACCCATACCGCCGAGCTGGGCAATGGCCTGAACCTGACCACCGATCTGGCCCACTACCATACCTCCGACGACAGCCCGGCGGGCGAGGAATTCGGTAACAAGGCCACCTCGCTGGCCTTCACCCTGGGTGCCGGCTTCCACGACTTCACCGTCGCCTACCAGCGCATGGGCGGTGATGCGGGCTATGACTATGCCGACAACGCCATCTATCTGGCCAACTCGGTCCAGGTGATCGACTTCAACGCCAAGGACGAGCGCTCCTGGCAGGCCCGCTACGACTACAACTTCGAAGGCATGGGCATTCCCGGTCTGAGCTTCATGACCCGCTATGTGCGTGGCAGCAATATCGACACCGACTTTGTCGGCATTGATCGCGACACCCGCTGGGAACGCAGCACCGACCTGCGCTACACCGTCCAGCGCGGCGCGCTGCAGGGCCTGGACCTGACCTGGCGTAACGCAACTGTCCGTCAGGACGCAGGCCTGGATGGGGGCGATATCGACGAGAACCGTCTGATCGCCTCCTACACCTGGACCCTGCTCTGAGCACCACCCTGCTGTAACCCCGAAGAACCCGGCTCCGGCCGGGTTCTTCGTTTCTGCACCGACAGGCCGCCAAGGCCCGCTGACAGGCTATACGTCCATGGGGCGCGAACGTACAATAGACGCCATTTCCCGATCTTCTCTCAGCAGGACACCACCCAGCCATGCGCACCAGCCAATATCTGATCTCCACCCTCAAGGAAACTCCCAGCGACGCCGTCGTCATCAGCCACCAGCTGATGCTGCGCGCGGGCATGATCCGACGGATCGCCTCGGGGCTCTACACCTGGCTGCCGATGGGCCTGCGGGTGCTGCGCAAGGTGGAAGACATCGTGCGTGACGAAATGAACAAGGCCGGCGCCCTGGAGGTGCTGATGCCCGCCATTCAGCCCGCCGAACTCTGGCAGGAATCCGGCCGCTGGGAACAGTACGGCCCCGAACTGCTGCGCCTGAAGGACCGCCACGACCGCGAGTTCTGTGTCGGCCCGACCCACGAGGAAGTCATCACCGAGCTGGCCCGCAACGAGATCACCAGCTACAAGCAGCTGCCGCTGAACATGTATCAGATCCAGACCAAGTTCCGCGATGAGATCCGCCCGCGCTTCGGTCTGATGCGCGCCCGGGAATTCATCATGAAGGACGCCTACTCCTTCCACATGGATCAGGCCTCCCTGCAGCAGACCTACGACCGCATGTACCAGGCCTACAGCAACATCTTCACCCGCCTGGGTCTGGAGTTCCGCCCTGTGGTGGCAGACAACGGCTCCATCGGCGGCGAAGGTTCCCACGAGTTCCATGTGCTGGCCGAGTCCGGTGAGGACGACATCGTGTTCTCCGACACCGGCCGTTACGCGGCCAACATCGAGAAGGCCACCGCCCAGCTGCCCCAGGGCGAGCGTCCGGCGCCGAGCCAGCAGATGCAGCTGGTCGACACCCCGGACCAGACCACCATCGAGGCGGTGTGCCAGTTCCTCGACCTGCCGGCAACCCGGACCGTCAAATCGCTGATCGTGCTCGGTGCCGCCGAAAAGGATCAGCCCCAGCCGCTGGTCGCGCTGATCCTGCGTGGTGACCATGAGCTGAACGAGATCAAGGCCGAAAACCACCCGGCCGTCCATGCTCCGCTGACCTTCGCCAGCGAAGCGCAGATCCAGCAGGCGCTGGGCTGCAAGCCGGGCTCCATCGGTCCGGTCGGCATGAACATCAAGGTCATTGCCGACCACAGCGCCGCCCATCTGGCCGACTTCGTCTGCGGCGCCAACCAGGACGGCAAGCACCTGACCGGCGTCAACTGGGATCGCGATGCCCGTTACGACGAGGTTGCCGACCTGCGCAACGTGGTCGAAGGGGATATCAGCCCTGATGGCGACGGCAAGCTGGTGATCAAGCGCGGTATCGAGGTCGGTCATATCTTCCAGCTGGGCCGAAAGTACAGCGAGGCCATGGGCTGCAGCGTACTCAACGAACAGGGCAAGACCAGCACTCTGCTGATGGGCTGCTACGGCATCGGCGTGTCCCGCGTGGTCGCTGCCGCCATCGAGCAGAACTATGACGACCGCGGCATCCTCTGGCCCGATGCCCTGGCCCCCTTCCAGGTCGCCCTGGTGCCGATGAAAATGGAAAGCTCCGACGCCGTGCGCGAAGCCACCGAACAGCTCTATTCCGCGCTGCAGCAGGCGGGCGTGGAAGTGCTGCTGGACGACCGCGACAAGAAGACCAGCCCCGGGGTGAAATTTGCAGACATGGACCTGATCGGCATTCCGCACCGGGTGGTCATCAGTGACCGCGGCCTGGCAGAAGGTCAACTGGAATACAAGTACCGCCGCGCCGAGAACGCCGAGAGCGTGCCCGCGGACCAGATGTTCGACTTCCTGCTCAAACGTATCGGACGTTCATGAAAACAGCGCTGCATAATTCACTGGCGCCCTGGGCAGTCTGGCTGTGCGCCGGCCTGCTGCTCAGCGGTTGCAGCACCCAGCAGCCGGCCAGCCCGGCTGCCAACCGTGTCGAGCACAATCTGGTCAGCCACACCCTGAGCATTGACGCAGGCGAACCACGGGTACTGTCCCGCCCCCAGCGGATCATCCGGGTAACCGAGCACAAGCTGCATGAAGTCATCGAGCTGGATGCCGAGGGCCGACAGCTGAGCAGCCGGGAGAGCTACCAGACGGTGCCCTGGGCCAACCAGACGCTGACCCTGATTGCCGAAGGTCAGGAGTTTGCGCTGCAGACCGACCATGAAGGTGCGGTACGCTTGAACCTGCTGGAGGAGCAGTTCGTGGATCTGGACCTGAACCAGCTTCGCGCCATTGAACTGGTTGCCAGAACCAACGGCAATGTAGTTGCCGAGGCCGACCTGCTGGTCAGCCGCGAGCTGCGCAGTCTGCTGCAGCAGGCCGTGCCGCTGATCTACGACAGCCTGGAGGAAGGGGATGTCGCCCAGTGGGTGAGCCGCGTCCGGCAGCTGGAAGCCCTGGGCCTGAGCGAGGAATCCACCCAGCTGGAGAACATGCTCATACTGCTGACGATCGGCGATCCGGAGCTGCAGTTCGAGTTCGTCGAAGCCCTCGACCGGCAACAGGCACAGGACCACAACGGACAGCCCTGACATGCTGCGCAACACATGGATAGTGTTATGTCTTCTGCTCTGCACCGCCCCGGGAGTCGGGGCAGTGAGCCAGAGCCCGCCGGTCGACCCCGAGCTGCGTGCGCTGCTGATGGAGGCGGTGTCCCAGGCTGACAGCTTCAGTGACGCCTTCGATGCCCAGGTCTGGCTGCTGGACATGTCCACGCGGATGCACCGCTACATTCCCGACGAGGCCGAGCGTCTGCGCTTTCTGCGTCTGGTACACCGCGAAGCTACCCGCGCCGGGCTCAAGCCCGACCTGGTATTGGCGGTCATTCATGTGGAAAGCCTGTTCGACCGCTTCGCCCTGTCCCGGGCCGGCGCCCAGGGCATCATGCAGGTCATGCCCTTCTGGAAAAACGAACTGGGCCGGCCGGATGACAACCTGATAGACCTGGCGACCAACCTGCGTTACGGCTGCACCATTCTCAAGTACTATCTGGATCTGGAAAAAGGTGATCTGCGGCGCGCCCTGGCCCGCTACAACGGCAGCCTGGGCAGTCACAGGTACCCGGACAAGGTGCAGGAATACTGGTACCGCTATTGGTACGTCCGCGACTGAGTCCGATCAGCCCTGGTCCTGACCCAGCAGTGCCATCAGCGACGCTTCGGTCTGCGGCCCCGGCAGGCTGTGCACCAATTCACCGGCGGGATTGAAGATGTAGGTGGTCGGCAGCACCTGTGGGCGCTCCAGCTCCAGACTCTTCTCGAAGTCCTGCCCCATCACCGGAAAGGCAATCCCCATGCGGTCGGACAGTTCGCGCAGCTCCTCACCGCTGACACCGTCGTAATTGACGCCGAATACGCGGATATCCGGCCGCGCCGCCGCCAGCCGGTTGAACTCAGGCAACTCGTGCAGACAGGGAGCACACCACTCTGCCCAGTAGTTGACCACCACCCAGTTGCCCTGCAGCTCGGTCCTGGCCACGGCTTCGCCCTGGTGATCGCGCCACTGCTCGTTGCCGCAGCCGGCCAGCCCGAACGCTGCAATCACCAGCGTCACCCACAACCACTTTCTCATGCGCCCTCCCCCTCCGCGTTCGCCTGGCCGTCATCCGCCAGCCAGCTGCGCAGGCTGCCGTCCAGCACCTGCCGGCGGCAGTCTTCCAGTCGCTGCAGCGCTTCGCGCAGCGGCGGATACCAGTCTTCATGCTGCCCCAGTGTAACCGGCAATTGCGCCACCGATGGCATGGGTTCGGGCAGGCTGCCCAGCAGTTCGGCCAGCGTCATCTGCCCGGGGTCGCGGCTCAGCACATAGCCGCCCTGCTGGGCACGGGTGATCAGTCGCTGCTGCTCCATCCACTCGGTCAGGTCCAGCCACTGGTCTTCGGGCATGATCCAACCCGAGGCGTTGACCCCGGGCAGATCGACCACCTGCCCGCTTTTCTGCGCCTGCATGAACACTCGCAGCAGCGCCAGCAGGCTGAGCAACCAGGGCTGGGCCGGACGCTGCCAGGCGGCGCTGCTGCCCAGATTGCACACCAGTTCGGCACCGAACAGGATGATCAACCAGCTGACATAGATCCACAGCAGAAACAGCGGGAAGGTGGCAAAGGCGCCGTAGATCAGCTGGAAGCTGGGAAACAGCGCGACATACAGGGCAAAGCACGCCTTGGCTCCCTCGAACAGCAACGCCACCAGCACACCACCGGCCAATGCATGGCGAAAACGCACCCGAGTGTTGGGTACGGCGGCGAAGATCAGGGTAAAAGCGGCAATGCTCAGCATCAGCGGCAGCCAGGCGAGCAGCTCCTTCCAGGCCGAAGCCAGCATGGCGTCGCCGGTGAGAAAGGACAGCGAAGCCAGATAGGTACTGACCACGAAACCGGCTCCCAGCAACAGGGGTCCCAGACTGAGCACCGCCCAGTACAGCAGAAAGCTCGACAGCCCGCGTCGGGGCTGGCGGATACGCCAGATGGCATTGAAGGATTTTTCGATATTCACCAGCATCAGGAAGGCAGTGACCATCAGCAGCGCCACACCGATGCCGGTGAGCTGCCGGGCCTGCTGGGAGAATTCGCTGAGGTATTCGCGCAGCGCCGCCCCGGTGGAGGGCACGAAGTTGTCGAAGATGAAGCCCTCGATCTGGCTGCCGACCTGACTGAAGGCCGGGATCGCCGCCAGCATCGCGTAGGTCACAGTCATTACCGGCACCACGGCAAACAGCGTGGTGTAGGTCAGGGCAGCGGCATTCTTGGGACAGTTATCCTCGCCAAAGCGGCGCAGCAGGTAGCGACAGAAGTGCATCAGCCGCTGGAGTCGACGTGTCATTCATGTTCCCTGACAATGGTTGCAAGTACCTGCGCTGGACGGAACCGGTGCAAGGACTTGTCCCGTAACACCGCCGGATGGCTTTTCCAGAGCGCTTTAGGCTTAGAATAGCGGGCAAGCCCGGCTTAAACCACCCACAGGATCTGATTGGAGAGCTGCCATGTCCAAGGTCTGTATCTATCACAACCCCCGTTGTTCAAAATCCCGCCAGGCGCTGGCGCTGCTGGAGCAGCAGGGAGACGAGCTGGAAATCGTCGAGTACATCGAGACACCCCCGGACAGCGCCACCCTCAGCGCCCTGCTGCAGCAGCTGGGCATGAACGCCCGGGACCTGATGCGTCGGGGAGAGGATATCTACAAGGAACTCAAGCTGGACAACCCGGACCTGAGCGAGGCCGAGCTGGTTCAGGCCATGGTCGATTACCCGCGCCTGATCGAGCGCCCCATCGTCATCCGTGACGGCAAGGCCATCGTTGCCCGCCCACCGGAGAAAGTCCTGGAGCTCTACGCATGACTGCACCCTATGTACTGGTTCTCTACTACAGCCATAACGGCGCCACCGCGCGCATGGCCCGCCTGATCGCCGAAGGTGTCGAGCAGGCCGGGATCGAAGCGCGGGTGCGCACCGTGCCCAAGGTGTCCCCGGAAACCCGCGCCAGCGCACCGGAGATTCCCGAGTCCGGCGCCCTGTACTGCACCGAGGATGATCTGAAGCATTGCTCGGCGCTGATTCTCGGCAGCCCGACCCGCTTCGGCAACATGGCCGCGCCGCTCAAGTATTTCATCGACGGCACCAGCAGCCTGTGGCTGTCGGGCAGCCTGGCCGGCAAGCCCGCCGCGGTCTTCACCACCACTGCCAGCCTGCACGGCGGGCAGGAAAGCACCCTGCTGTCCATGCAGCTGCCGCTGCTGCACCACGGCATGCTGCTGGTGGGTCTGCCCTACAGCGAGAGCGCACTGACCGAAACCCGCGGCGGCGGCACGCCTTATGGCGCCAGCCACCATACCGGTGCGGACGGCTCCCGCCCGCTCGACCAGCATGAAAGCACCCTGTGCCGGGCGCTGGGCAAGCGTGTGGGCACGGTTACCCGGCAGCTGCTGGCAGGAGCTGCCCATGTCCAGAGCTGACAAGCCGCTGCCGCCGCTGAGCTACCTGCAACCGCGCATCCGCCTGAGCCGCCTGCTGGCGGCGCTGGGCTATGCCGGGCTGCTGGCCTGCCTGTTCATCTACAACGCCTTCATCGCCGACCTGCACGGCGCCAACCCGCTGGTCATTGTCAGCGTGCTGATCGTGCCGCTGCTGATCTTCCTCCCGGGCATAGCGCTGGGCAATGTGCGCGCCCATGCCTGGCTGTGCTTTGCCATCAACCTGTATTTCATCTACGGCGTGCAGACCTGCTTCGTACCGGGCAAGCAGCTGTATGGGGGGATACTGGTGGCAACCAGCGTGCTGTATTTCGTCGCCGCGCTGGGCTATGTGCGCTGGAGTTATCAGGCACAGCGGGTGCGCAACACGGCGGTTGCAGCGCAGCACCAGCCAGGCTGAACTCACCGCCGCCCGGCTCGCCGGAGTCTGTTATTGTGCGGAGCAAGGCGCGAGGAGTGAAGTTTGGTATTCCAAATGAACGACGAGCTACGCAGCGCCGCGCAATAACAGGCCCGGCGCTACCAGCCCATTACCCGCTTGACGAAGGGAATGGTCAGCTTGTGCTGGGCCTGCAGGGAGGCCTGATCCAGCTGCTCCAGCGCGGCAAATAGCTCGCCCATGCCCCGGGCACCGCGACTGAGGATGTAGCGCGCTACCTCGTCGGGCAGCTGCAGCCCGCGGCGCTCGGCACGCATCTTCAGCATCTGCTGCTTGGCCTCGTCGTCCAGCGACTGCAGCTGGAACACCAGCCCCCAGCCCAGGCGTGACACCAGATCCGGCAGCTGGAACCCCAGCACCCGGGGCGCCGCACCGGCGGCCATGAGCAGGCGGCCCTGACGCTGCTGAATGCGGTTGTAGAGATGGAACAGACTCTCTTCCCAGTCACTGTGCCCGGCCAGCGCATCCAGACCGTCGAGACACAGCAGGTCAACCTCATCCATGCCCTCGAGCAGGCCGGGACCATGGTCGATCACCTCGTCCAGGGGCAGATACATGGCCAGGGAACCGGCTTCGGCCATGCGGTGGCAGGCCGCCTGCAGCAAGTGGGAGCGCCCGCTGTCCGGGGCACCCCAGATGTAGACGCAGTGCTCCTCGGGGCTCTGCAGCGGATCGGACAGGCGCTGCAGGACATCCAGCACCCCGGCGTTGGGGCCGCCGAAGAAGCTGTCGAAGGTTGCCTCGTCCCTGAGCTTGACGCCCAGAGGCAGCTGCATGGGTTGACCGGACATCAGAGGCGCCCCGTCACGACAGTGACCGCATTACCCATGGGCCGCCTTAACCGCGCCAACGGAAATAGAGTGTGGGCAGCGCCGGGGCAGCCGGTTCGACCGGCTGCTGAGTGGCCGCCACGTCCGGCGCGGCCGAATCTTCCTCATCTGCAGCTGCCATTTCGGCTGACTCCGCCTCGGCTACCGGCGACTCGGGGGCATCGGGGTCCAGCTCGACAAGGGGCAGATCTGTCGGTTCCGTTTGAACCGACTCGAACTCCGGCTCGGGCTCCGGCTCACGCACCGGCTCCTCGATCCGCTGCAGACGCATATCCAGCCCCAGCATGCGTTCGAGCTGCTCCTCACTGCCCGGGAAGCTGACCTGCAGCACCACTTCATCCCCTTCGATGCTCAGCAGCCGCGGCTGCTGCTGGGTGCCCAGACGGCGCAGCATACCCAGCAGGGAGGAGTAGGCGCCCACGCCATCGACACCCTGCACATGCAGACGCCACTCGGCATGCTCGCCGGTGGCTGCAGCAGGAATGGCGTACTGGGCAAAGACCTGGGCGGCCAGGGCCTGCATAAGCTCGTCGGCTGCCTGGGTGGCAGGGCCGCTGATCGTCCCGGAGTTGTGCTGATCATTGAGCCACAGGGTCCACTGCAACTCGGTGTTCTCGTCGGACCCGCCGACAACCAGGGCCAGAGTGCCATCGGCGGGATAGCGCTTGCTGGCTTCCAGCAGCTCCTGGCTGCTGGCCTGACGGATGGTCTGCTCGCTGACCAGGCTCAGGTCCTGCAGATCAGCGAGGGGAAAGCTCAGGGCCACCCCACGATGCTGTGCTGCCTGCTTCAGCAGCAATGCCCGGGGAGCCACGGGGCTCAGCAGTCTGTCGCCCAGTTCCCCGGCTTCTACGGCCCACAGCAGTATGCCCGGCCGGTTGGGCCCCAGCAGCGGCTGACCGGACTGCTTGAGTACACGCCCCAGGGCATCGGGCTCGAACTGGATGCGCAGCTGCCCGCCTTCAGCGGTGGCGATCCGGCTCATCAATTCCTGGGGAGATTTGAGGGCGTTGGCGATAGCCTGGTGCTTCAGATCAACGTTCTGGCCGGCCAGGCGTTGCAACATGACCACGGTGGCCTCACGCAGAGCCTGATCACGGCGCTGATCTTCCTGCTGGGTGAGTTGAACCTGGTAGAGGTTATCCAGTACAGCGGCCGGAGCGTGGAGCGCGGCCACAAGAGCCATGCCTGACAGGAGCGCGCGGATGCCTTGCTTGAAACCCATGGTCATTCCATATGATGATGCTGCCGCGCCGAAAACGGCCTGCTACAGCGGTCGTAAAGCGCATACATTAAACAAGCACCGCTGCGGCGGCAACCGCAGCGCGCAAAGTTGTCCGGGCATGGTCGGGCAGCGCTGGAATTTGCTACACTAGCGCGCTATATCGCGACACCCCCTTGCGGGTCTGTTCGCCTCCTCCCTTTGATGACTCGAGACCCACGCATGAGCAGCCAAACGCCCTCCAAGCCTTCCATCAGTTACAAGGACGCCGGTGTCGATATCGACGCAGGCAATGCGCTTGTAGATCGTATCAAGCACGTCGCCAAACGCACCGCCCGCCCGGAAGTCATGGGTGGCCTCGGCGGCTTCGGCGCGCTGTGCGAGATTCCCGCCGGCTACAAGCAGCCGGTGCTGGTATCGGGTACCGACGGTGTGGGCACCAAGCTGCGCCTGGCGATGGATCTGGGCAAGCATGACCAGATCGGTATCGATCTGGTGGCCATGTGCGTGAACGACCTGGTGGTATGTGGCGCCGAGCCGCTGTTCTTCCTCGACTACTACGCCACCGGCAAACTCAATGTGGACGTCGCCGCCCAGGTGGTCACCGGTATCGGTGCCGGTTGCGAACTGGCCGGCTGTGCGCTGGTCGGTGGCGAGACCGCCGAGATGCCCGGCATGTACGAAGGTGATGACTACGACCTGGCCGGTTTCTGCGTCGGGGTGGTGGAAAAGAGCGAGATCATCGACGGCAGCCAGGTGCAGGCCGGCGACGTGCTGCTCGCCCTGCCCTCCTCCGGCCCGCACTCCAATGGCTACTCGCTGATCCGCAAGATCATCGAGGTCGCCGGTGCCGACATCCAGAACATCCAGCTCGACGGCAAGCCCCTGACCGAGCTGCTGATGGCCCCCACCCGCATCTACGTCAAGGCACTGCTGCAGCTGATCCGTGAGACCGGTGCGGTCAAGGCCATGGCCCACATCACCGGTGGCGGCCTGCTGGAGAACATTCCCCGCGTACTGCCCCAGGGCGCCAGTGCCAGCATCGACCTGAGCAGCTGGCTGCGCCCGGCAGTGTTCAACTGGCTGCAGGAGCAGGGCAACGTCGACGAAACCGAAATGCACCGCGTGCTCAACTGCGGCGTGGGCATGGTCATCTGCGTCGCCGCAGACCAGGCCGAGCGCGCCCTGCAGGTGCTGCGTGACGCCGGGGAATCGCCCTGGGTCATCGGTGCCATCGAACAGGCCGACGCCAGTGGCGAGGCCGTCGTACTGCGCAGCGGCAACTGATACGTGGGTTGCCGCACCGTCATCCTGATCTCCGGATCAGGCAGCAACCTGCAGGCATTCATCGATACCCTGCACCCCGAGCAGGCTGACATCGTCGCGGTCATTTCCAACCGCGCCGATGCCTATGGACTGGAGCGGGCGGCCCGAGCCGGCATCCCCCATGCCGTGCTCAGCCACAGGGACTACCCGGACCGCGCCAGCTACGATCAGGCGCTGGCGGCGCTGATCGACAGCTACCAGCCGGAGCTGGTGATACTCGCCGGTTTCATGCGCATTCTTACCCCCGGGTTCGTCAGCCACTACCTGGGCCGCCTGCTGAACATCCACCCCTCCCTGCTGCCCAAGTACACCGGGCTGCATACCCACCAGCGTGCCCTGGAAGCCGGTGACAGCGAACACGGCGCCACCGTACACTTCGTTACCGAGGAACTGGACGGCGGGCCGGCAATCATGCAATCCCACGTACCGGTACTGCCCGATGACACGGCCGACAGTCTGGCCGAGCGCGTGCGCAACACCGAACACCGTCTCTACCCGCTGGCTGCCAGCCTGTACATCGAAGGACGTCTGCGCCTGGAGAATGGCCGGGCACTGCTGGACGGCTCGCCCCTGCCGGCCAGCGGCCTGCGGCTGGACCAATTTGAAATGGACATGCGAGGTAACCGCAATGACTGACAAGCTCTCCTCACTGTGCCGCAGACCGGGCCGCTGGCTGATGGCTGCGGTACTGAGCCTGGGCAGCAGCCTGGCCCTGGCCCAACCTTTCCAGCCCTTTACCGCCAGCTACGCGGCGGACATGAAGAACATCCCGGTCAATGGTGAAGCCGTGCACAGTCTGGCTCAGAACGCCGATGGCACCTGGTCGCTGAACTTTCACGCCAGCATGTTCGTCGCCCGACTGACCGAGGAAAGCACCCTGCGCCTCGAAGGCGAGGAGGTCGTCCCCCTCACCTACCGCTACCAGCGCAAGGGCCTGGGCCGCAGCCGGGAAACCACCCAGCAGTTTGACTGGGCCAATGGCGAAGTACGGGGCGTGCACAAGAAGGAAGAGTTCACCCTGCCGACCCAGCCCGGCCTGCTGGACAAGACCACCTACCAGCTGGCGCTGCAGCGCGATCTGATGGCCGGCAAGACCGAGATGAGCTATCTGGTGCTTGATGGCGACGAGATAGAGCAGTACCAGTTCCGCGTGACCGGCGAGGACAGAGTCACCACGCGTAACGGCCAGTTTGACGCGGTGGAAGTGCAGCGAGTACGCGAACCCGACGCCCGCCGGGAAACCACCCTGTGGTTCGCCAAGGACTGGAACTACCTGCTGGTGCGTCTGAGTCAGGTGGAAACCGATGGGCAGCACTATCAGATAGTGCTCAAGGAAGCGACCATGGACGGGCAACCGGTGGTCGGCGCACCGGTAAGACAGGACTGATTCCCGACTATTCCGTCATTGCCAGCAAAGCGCGGCAACCCAGAGCGAGCCGGACACTCCGAGCCCATGGATTGCCACGTCGCTGGCGCTCCTCGCAATGACGTTGAGGTTGAACCGCGTCACCCAACACCGTACACATCCACCGTCATTGCGAGCCGAAGGCGCGACAATCCAGTGGGTGCGGGGAATGCCCGGGCCCGTGAATTGCCACGTCGCTACGCTCCTCGCAATGACGATAGGGGGCAACGGCACCGCTCAGCTCAGCACACCCCGTCATTGCGAGCGAAGCGCGGCAATCCAGTGCGCGCCGGAGACCCCGTGGCCGCAGCTTGGCACGGCGCCAAGTCTCTGGCAATCAGACGGTCCGTAATATCACGCAATGGCGCAACCTATCAGCACCACCACCTCCACCAGTTCCACCAATGCGCCTGCCGTATCTCCGGTAGTTCCGCCGAGCCGGGCGCGGAGGTAATGGCGTACCAGCAGCCAGACCGGCAGCGCCAGCAGCAGCGCCAGCAACCCGTACCAGCCGCATAACAACATGCCCAACGCATGCACCGTCAGCAGCAGGGGTAGACTGGCTCGGGGCATATGCTCGGCAAGGGTATGCCCCATCCCGCCGGGTCGCACGTAAGCTGTGGTCAGCAGCAGCAAAGGCAGTATCCAGCGCCCCAACCAGGGCGCCAACAACAAGGGCAACCACTGACCCGACTCCAGCAGGGCAACCAACGCTGCCCACTTGAGCAACAACAGTAATACCAGGGTGATCACCCCGATCGGGCCGCAGGCCGGATCCTTCATGATTGCCAGAGTCCGCTCGCGGTCGCCATAGCCACCGACCCAGGCATCGGCCGTGTCAGCCAGACCGTCCAGGTGCAGCCCACCGCTGAGCCAGACCCAGATTGCCAGCAGCAGCGCGGCCTGCAGCCCGGTCGACACGCCCTGCAACAGCAGCCACGCCAGTACCAGCAAGCTGCCGATCAGCAGCCCAACCAGCGGATACCAGAGCAGCGAGCGTCCGTTCTCCTGTGCCGTCGGCAGCCCGGGCAGACGCACCGGCAAGCGGGTCAGAAACTGCAATGCAATCAACAATGGCATTCGTGAAACTCCCCCCGGGCGTCCAGTTGCAGACGTAGCCGCTGGCCGTGACCTACCTCGACCTGCAGCAACTGATCCCGCTCCAGTCGGCGAGCCCGGGCAGTCAGCAAGCGCATCACCCCGCCATGGGTGACCAGCAGCAGATGTTCTCCGGCGCGGTGCTGATACAGCTCATTGACGGTATTCAGTACCCGTTCCTCGAACGCCAGCATGGGTTCGCCACCCGGCGGGGTGAACTCATAGGGTGCAGCCCAGAACCGCCCCAGATCCTCGGCATGTTCCTGCATGAGTTCGCTGGCATGCCTGCCTTCCCAGTCGCCAAAGTGCAGTTCCCGCAATCCGTCCTGCAACATCAGCGGCAGATGGCACTGCTCGGCCAGTTCAAAGGCAAAGTCGGCACAGCGGCGCAGAGGGGAACTGACGATGGCATCCCAATGCTCCGGGCGGGCGGTGGCCTGACGCATCTGCTGCCAGCCGGTCGGGGTAAGCTGATCATCCAGACTGCCGCGGAAGCCGCCGCCAAGCTCGGTCTCACCGTGGCGCAGCAGATCCAGCGTCAACACTGAGCAGACCCGGCGGCCACGGCGGCTTCGGCAAAGGTGGCCATGTCATTGTGCAGAGCGCAGGCCATGCGCAGCAGGGGTACCGCAGCCGCCGCACCGGTACCTTCACCCAGGCGCATGCCCAGATCCAGCAGCGGCTCGGCGCCCAGCCCTTGCAGTACCGCAGCATGACCGGGCTCGGCACTGCGATGGCCAAACAGCATCCAATCCCGTGCGCCGGGATTCAGCCGCACGGCACAGAGCGCCGCGGTGGAGCAGATATAACCATCCACCAGCATCGGGATACCCTGCTGGGCAGCGGCCAGGTAGGCACCGGCAATGGCGGCAACCTCCAGCCCGCCGAGACAGCGCAGAATATCAAAGGCATCCCGGCAGTCCGGTCGATGCAACTCAACCGCTGCTTCAATCACCCGGGTCTTGTGCTGCAGACCAGTGGCATCCAGCCCGGTACCCGGCCCGACCAGTTCTGCCACCGGCCTGTCCAGCAGCACGCTGGCCATGGCGCAGGCCGGCGTGGTATTGCCGATCCCCATCTCACCGGCGATGAACAGTTGCGTGCCCTGCTCGAGCGCATCCAGCACGGCCTGACGCCCCGCCTGCATTGCCTGTCGGCACAGCACTGCATTCATGGCCGGTTCACGCAGCAGATTGGCGCTGCCCGGGGCCAGGTTCAGGTGATGTACGCCCGGCAACGGCTCGATGGGCACAGCCAGACCAAGATCCCGCAGATCCAGGGTCGCCCCCAGCTGCCGCGCCATGACGCTGATGGCCGCACCACCGTTGGCAAAATTACGCAGCATCTGTCCGGTCACCGCCTGCGGCACCGTAGACACCCCCTCCACGGCCACACCATGGTCGCCGGCAAACACGCTGATCCACACCCGCTGCATCTGCGGAGCCGGGTCACCCTGCCAGGCGGCCAGTTGTACTGCTACCCTCTCCAGCTGCCCCAGCGCACCCGCAGGCTTGGTCAGTTGCTGCTGCCGCTGCCAGGCCTGCTGCTGTACCACCAGATCTACCGGAGCCACCGGCTCCAGCCACCATGCTGTTGTCATCTCACTCTCCCAGGATCATTTGTCTGCGCCCTTGAGCAGCATCGGCAAGCCGGCAACGCAGAACTGCACCCGGTCGCAGCGCTCGGCCAATGCCTGATGCAGCCACCCTGCCTCATCCACATAGCGGCGACTCAATTCCCCCATGGGCACGACCCCCATACCGGTTTCATTGCTGACCAGAATGATATGTCCCGGCAAGCTGCCGAGCGTATTCAGCAGCTGTCGGCGCTCCTGTTCCAGGCGCTGCCCGTCGTCGTGCAATAACAGATTGGTCAGCCACAGGGTCAGGCAGTCAACCAGCAGGCAGCGTCCGGAAGCAGCCTGCTGTTGCAACACCCCCGCCAGTGCCAGCGGCTCTTCTATCGTCTGCCAATGGGCCGGCCGACTCTGCCGGTGGTGCTGGATACGTTGGCGCATCTCGTCATCGAGGGGCTGGCTGGTGGCGATATACACCACCTCCAGCCCCGAGGCACTGGCCAGCTGTTCGGCAAGGCGGCTCTTGCCGGAGCGGGCACCGCCCAGAATCAGTTCGATCAATCGGTTACCCCATATGCTGCAGCGAATCACGGACCGCCGTGATGGGCGGAAGAAGGCAGTCGCGAGCCTAGGAGTTTTCCGCAAGCAAGTAAAGAAGCGAGTAGTGGCGGCTAAGACAGGAAAGGT
This sequence comes from Halopseudomonas sp. Lyrl_26, assembly GCF_051948695.1. NCBI lineage: Bacteria > Pseudomonadati > Pseudomonadota > Gammaproteobacteria > Pseudomonadales > Pseudomonadaceae > Halopseudomonas > Halopseudomonas sp. Lyrl_26. The sequence continues at coordinate 46,206 of NZ_JAYJLH010000001.1, read as the reverse complement.
ATTGCGGTGCCGGGCGGCACCGCAATGGCAGGGAACAGCAGCTCAATCAGCCGATAAACTTCTCACCCGCCTCGGCACGGCGAACCAGACCTGCAGCGGGTTTCCAGAACTCGCCCTGGGCCGCTTCCAGCTCACGGATCTGTTTCAGCACCTCATCCAGTCCCAGGCTGTCGGCATAGGCCATCGGGCCACCGCGTTCGGCAGGGAAGCCGTAGCCGAAGCGGTAGACCCGATCGATGTCTTCGGCGCTTTCGGCAAAGCCTTCATCCAGAATGCGCGCACCTTCGTTGACCAGGGCCAGAATGCAGCGCTGAACGATTTCCTCGTTGCTCACATCGCGCTGGGTGTAACCGGCCTCCTCGGCTACTTCCCGGGCCATCATGTCGGTTTCCGGATCATGAATGGCCTGACGGCTGCCCGGCTCGTAGCGGTAGAAGCCATGGCCGCTCTTCTGACCGAAGCGCTCCATCTCACACAGACGGTTATCCAGCCACACGATCGGCTCGCCACGGCCCAGCCCGGCCAGTTGACGGGAGCGCCAGCCCAGATCCACACCCACCACGTCGTACATACGGTACGGACCCATGGCCATGCCGAAGCCCTGCAGCGCCTGGTCGACCTGCCACGGAGTGGCGCCTTCGAGTACGACTTCGCGGGACTGGCGCGAGTACATGGACAGCATGCGGTTGCCGATGAAACCGTGGCAGTTGCCCGCCAGCACCGCTTCCTTGCCGATCTTCTTGCCGACCGCCAGGCAGGCATCCAGCACGTCCTGGGCAGTGGCCTTGCCGCGCACCACTTCCAGCAGCTTCATGATGTGGGCCGGGCTGAAGAAGTGCAGACCCAGCACCTGGGCCGGACGCTGGGTCGCCGAGGCGATCTCGTCGATATCCAGGTAGGAGGTGTTGGTGGCCAGAATGGCGGACGGCTTGGTCGCCTTGTCCAGCTCGGCGAAGATGGTCTTCTTCAGATCCATGTTCTCGTACACGGCTTCAACAACCAGCTCCACGTCCTTCAGGTCGGCATAATTCTGGGTAGTGCTGATACGGGCCAGACGGGCCTTGGCTTCGGCATCATCAAAACGCTGCTGCGCCACCGAACGCTTGTAGACGCCGTCGATCTCGACCAGCCCCTTCTCCAGCATCTCGCCGTTCACATCCAGCCAGACCACCGGGTAACCGGCGTTGGCAAAGTTCATGACAATGCCCCGGCCCATGGTACCGGCACCAATCACACCGACCTTCTTGATGTCCTCGAATGAAGCCATGACTGCCCTTCTCCGTTGTTTGAATTGAGTGGCCAATACATTACGCAAAAGCCCTGTTCAATAGAATGAAAAACCTGCCCATGTAGGGCATTCACAGTATGAATACTGACCCTCCCACCCCCGAGTGGAATGCCGTACAATCCCCCCGCCGTAGTGTCGGATTTCCCGGTTCTCCATTGCTATAAGTTGTTCAATGTTCAGATCCTGTCGTACCGTTCTGGCTGTTATTGCCTGTATTTTCCATCTTCCCGCCGCTCTTGCCGCACCCACCAGCTTCGAGGCCGCCAAGGTCCTCGCCCGTCAGCAGGTCTACCACGACCGCGCGGACCAGGGCACCTTCTATTGCGGCTGCCGCTGGGAATGGGCCGGCCGCTCCGGCGGGCTGGTCGACCACCAGAGCTGCGGCTACCAGACCCGCGCCCAGGCCAATCGTGCCGCCCGCATCGAATGGGAACACATAGTGCCCGCCTCGCTGTTCGGCCAGCAGCGCCAGTGCTGGCAACAGGGTGGGCGCAGCAACTGCAAGAATACCGATCCGGTGTTCAATGCCATGGAAGCCAACCTGCACAACCTCACCCCGGCGGTGGGCGAGCTCAATGCCGACCGCAGCAACTTCCGCTTCGGCATGCTGCCGGGTACCGGCTACCGCCATGGCCAGTGCGACTTCAAGGTGGAATTCAGCGAGCGGACCGTGGAGCCCCGCGACGAGGTGAAGGGCAAGATTGCCCGGGTCTGGTTCTACATGCACGACCACTACGACCTGCGCATGTCCAACGCCCAGCAGCGCCTGCTGATGGCCTGGGACCGACAGTTTCCACCCAGCACCTGGGAGCGCGAGCGTGACCGGCGCATCAGCCGCCTGATGGGCCACGCCAACCCCTTCGTCACCGGCGAGCGGCAGTGGACACTCAACCACCGCAACAGCCGTGCCGGGCTGCAGAGCAGCCTGCCGGCCCCGGCTGCCCGGAGCACCAGCAGCGCGGGGCGGATCAAGGGTAACCAGCGCAGCAAGGTCTATCACCTGCCCCAGGGCTGCCCCGGTTACAGCCAGATGAGCGACAGCAACGTCAGGTGGTTCGACAGCGAAGCCGAAGCGGTCGCCCAGGGCTATCGCAAGGCCGGCAACTGCCGTTGACCGCAGCGGGCGACGTCAGTCCTCCAGCTGCTTGTCGCCCACGTCCTTGCCCTCCGCCGAGGCATGTTCGATGGTAGCGTTGAGCTGCGCACCGAGCAGCAGCACCGCCGCGGATATGTAGAAGTACAGCAGCAGTACGATGATGGCACCGATGCTGCCGTAGGTGGCGTTGTAGTTGCCGAAGTTCTGCACGTAGATGCCGAAGCCGATCGAGGCCGCCAGCCAGACGATCACCGCCACCACCGAACCGGGAGTGATGAAGCGAAAGTCCTGCTCGACATCCGGGGTGGCGTAGTAGATCAGCGCTACCGCCAGCATCATCAGCAGGATCGCCAGCGGCCAGCGGATCCAGGTCCACAGGGTGACCAGCATCTGTTCCATGCCGATCTGCGAGGCCAGCCAGCTCATGACCTGCGGTCCCAGCGTCATGAAGCCCGCCGCCAGCAGCAGCATCACCGCCAGGCCGACGGTATAGGCAACCGACAGCAGCACCAGCTTCCAGCTCGGGCGGCTCTCCTCGACCGCATACACGCGGTTCATGGCATTCATCAGGGAGCGAACACCAATGGACGCGGTCCAAAGCGCCAGGAGGATACCGAAGGACATCAGCCCGCCCTGACTGTCCTGCAGCTGATCGATCACCGGACCGACCTGCTCCATGGCCACCGGTGGCAGCAGGAGGTCTGCCTGGGAGCGCAGCCAGTCGAAGAAATCCGGCAGGTGCAGAAAGCCCAGCAGCGCCAGCAGAAACAGAATGAAGGGAAATATCGAAAACAGCGCGCGGTACGCCAGCGCCGCCGCATAGGTGGACAGGTCATGCTCACTGAACCCCTTGGCCGTACGCTTGATGACTTCCCACACACCGGCATTACGCAATTGCAGAAAAGACATGGTATTCCTCACCCGATCCATTCACAGATTCTGACGGCTCATGGCCCGAGAAGTTTGGGCATTTCCCACCTCAATCACGCTCCGGCTTACCTGGCCCCTCAGCTGGACTATGCTGGAGCCTCTGACAGGAACCGTCTCATTACAGGAGCAGACCGATGATCAAGACCAGGGGCTATGCCGCGCACAGCGGTGACCAACCCTTGCAGCCCTTCCACTTCGAGCGCCGGGCACCGGGAGCCGGGGATGTGCAGATCGACATTCTCTATTGCGGCGTCTGTCACTCCGATCTGCACACGGTGCGCAACGAGTGGAACAACACCCTCTACCCCTCGGTACCGGGCCATGAAATCGTCGGCCGCGTCAGCGGCCGTAGGCGATCAGGTAGACAGATTCAAGGTCGGCGACATCGTCGGCGTCGGTTGCATGGTGGACAGCTGCCAGCAGTGCTCATCCTGCGCTGAAGGCCTGGAGCAATACTGCGACAACGGCTTTGTCGGCACCTACAACGGCCACGCCTTCGGCGGCAGCGAGAACACCTACGGCGGCTACTCGGACAACATAGTAGTGCGTCAGGAGTTCGTGCTGCATATCCGCCACAAGGAAAACCTGGCGGCGGTGGCGCCGCTGCTCTGCGCCGGTATCACCACCTACTCACCGCTGCGTCACTGGAGCGTCGGCCCCGGGCAGAAGGTCGGCGTGGTCGGCCTCGGCGGACTCGGCCACATGGGAGTGAAGCTGGCCCGGGCCATGGGCGCGCATGTGGTGCTGATCACCACCTCACCGAACAAGCGCGATGACGCCCTGCGCCTGGGTGCCCATGAAGTGATCATCTCCACCGATACCCGACAGATGCTCGGCGCGATGAACAGCCTGGATTTCATCCTCAACACCGTGGCTGCACCGCATGACCTGAACGCCCTGCTGTCCCTGCTCAAGCGTGACGGCACCATGACCCTGGTCGGCGCACCGGCCGAGCCGCATCCATCGCCCGAGGTATTCCGGCTGATCTTCAAACGCCGCAAGCTGGCTGGTTCACTGATCGGCGGCATTGCCGAGACCCAGGAGATGCTGGATTTCTGCGCCGAGCACAATATCGTCTCGGACATCGAAATGATCCCGATCCAGGATATCAACGAAGCTTACGAGCGCATGCTCAAGGGGGATGTGCGGTACCGCTTTGTCATTGATATGGGCAGTCTGGACAGCAACTGACCCATCAGAGCGCCGCTGAAAGCGTATGGAGTGCCGTCGCTTTCAGCGGTGTGATCAGACTTCGCCGCGGATATACTGCTCCAGCTGGCGAATCAGCTGTTCCTGCTCGGCGATGGTTTCCTTGACCAGGTCACCAATGGACACCAGACCCACCAGCTGGTTGTCTTCCAGTACCGGCAGGTGACGCAGGTGGCGATCGGTGATCAGCGACAGGCATTCCTGAACGCTCATTTTCGAGTTCACGCTGATCGCCGGGCTGCTCATGATCTCACGCACCATGGTGCCCACCGAAGCCCTACCCTTGAGCACGCACTTGCGCGCATAGTCCCGCTCACTGACCACGCCGATCACCTTGCCGTTCTCGGTCACCGGCAGTGCACCAATATTATGATCGGCCATCACCTGCAAGGCATTGAGTACGGTGTCATCCGCATCCACCGTATGCACCTGCTTGATCTGCTTGGTCTGGATTACCTGGGCCACAGTTTTCATTAGGCACTCCTTTGATTGTTTGAATCCATAACATGGGGTGGGCAAGGATTGTTCAAAAATTCAGGCAAGGCCAAGCAAAAAAACTTATCAACCTGATTAATGCTTATATTATTGCCAACAAATACGCTTTTCGCGACTCAACGGCCCGAACATATCAAAACTACTGTAAGTGACGTAGTCCAGGCATGATACCGGAACCGTCAGCCTATCCACCTGCGACAAAGTAGCCAGCCGCTGGCGTAACTCATCGGCACTTGCGCTACGTCTGTACAGCCCGAGGGTCAGATGCGGTACATAGGCCGTCTGCCGAACCTCGGTGCAATGGGGCGCAAGCGCACTGCGCCAATATGCCAGGTGCCCTCCCGGATCGGCCACCCTCAGCAAGGCGGCACTGGCAAAGCTGTCAACCGCGCCTATCTGCAAGGTACAGGGCGATCTTTCCAGGCTTTCGAGGCCCTGCACCTGCTGCTGCAACTGCTCCGCCGTAAAGTCATCATCATGGACTCTGTGAGGCTGATCGAAACCACAGACAAACAGCGTGATATGCGGCTGCCGACGACTGGGATGCAGCAGATCACCAAGCTGCTCTGTCAGGCAGTCTATGTACTCCAGCAGCTCTGGACACTCGATCGGCACAATCCACACACCGTAGCGGGCACGCCCACGATGCCACTCAACGTAATCACGCTGCTCGGCTACCAGGGTTTCACTGAAGGGGTATTTGGAAGACGTTAACAACATCTCGGTCGTCGGCAAGGGCTACGCCGGGTGCGGCAGATGGTGGCACCCAGCTTGTATTTAACAGCCGGTAAGCATACCATCGCCCCGCTATTTCATGCTGGTGCGCCTGGATTGACAGGCGTGAAACGGAAAGTCGGTGCGTACCGCCCACTTGGCGAACAATCCCGACACTGCCCCCGCAACGGTAATTGACCCCGATCCCGTATCGGCGTCCGCTCGAAGACCACTGTGCCATGAGCATGGGAAGGTGAGCGGATGGGCGTCAAGAGTCCGGAGGCCGGCCCGCATGCAATGTCGACTGGTGTTGCGGAGGGCGGCACCGTCAAGTGCCGCCGACTGTCTGTGCCTTGCCAACGTCACCGCCTGCACTTGCTTATCTGCCCTCCTCGAAAGTCTCACCGACCTTTTGAGGATTCAAAATGAAATTGTCCCGTATTGCCCTGGCTGTAGCGCTGGCTCCAAGCCTCGCGTTGGCTGCCCAACCTGTCTCCCATGAGCAGGCACTGAAACTTTCCGATACCCTGATTACCGCCAACCGCACAGTAGAGCAACGCAGCGAAAGCAGCGCCGCCAGCACGGTATTCACCCGCGCCGATATCGAGCGGCTGCGTCCGGCCAGCGTGCCACACCTGCTGAGCCAGGTGCCGGGGGTGCAGATGATCAACTATGGTGGACGGGGCGCCAACTTCGGCCTCTATATTCGCGGCAGCAATACCAATCAGACCCTGGTGCTTATCGATGGTGTTCGCGCAGGTTCCGCCACCATGGGCAGCGCCGCATTGCAGTTTCTCAGCGTCGATCAGATCGAACGTATAGAAGTACTGCGTGGTTCGCGCTCAGCCATTCACGGCGCCGACGCCATGGGCGGGGTAGTCCAGATCTTTACCCGCCGGGGTGATGGAGAGGGACTGCGCCCTTACGTACGGCTGGCCGCTGGTAGCGACAGCACCTTCGAGCGCACTCTCGGGCTGTCTGGCGGTAATGAGCGTACCCGCTTCAGCCTGACAGCGGGGCTGGAAGAAACCGCTGGCATCGACCGCACCCGCACCTCTTACGCTGCTGATGCGGATGATGACGCCTACCGGAACCGCTCACTCGCACTGAGCCTGAGCCACCGTTTCAGCGATCAGCTGGAAGCGGGCTTCACCGTGCTGGATCAACGCGGCAAGACCGAGTACGACAACCCCTTCGGTCGCTACGAAACAGATTTTCCTTGGGGCGGACCATTTCCCGCCAAACCCTATGACGAGTACGCGCTCAGCACCAGCACGGTGTGGCTGGATGGCACGATCAATGACATCTGGAGCAGTCGCATCGAGCTGGGTCACAGCGAAGACAAACAGGAAAACTTCGATAAGCTGTTCCCTGGCAGCACGGTGAACAATACCTACCGGGACTCCGCGAACTGGCTTAACACCCTGACTCTGGGTAACGGTCACAGCCTGCGTCTGGGGCTGGACTACCTGAACGACAAGGTGCGCAGCAGCAATGACTTCGCTGTCAGCAACCGCGACAACAAGGCGGCCTTCATCCAGCACAGTTATCAGGGTGAGCGCTTTGGCACCGAGCTGGGCGTACGCCACGATGACAACCAGCAATTCGGCAGTGAAAACACCTTTAACGGCGCCCTGAGTTATCAGGTCAACGCCGATAACAAGCTGATCCTGTCCTATGCTGAAGGCTTCCGCGTGCCCACCTTTGCCGACCTGTACTGGCCCTTTGACGGTTCCTATGGTGGCAACCCCGATCTCAGCCCGGAAAAATCCCGCAGCTATGAACTGCAATGGCGCAGTCAGCTTACCGCCACCACCGAGCTGGAAGCCTCGCTGTACCGCACCGACTTCCGCGACCTGATCGTCTATGTCAGCGATCCGACTACCTGGATCGGTACCATGGACAACGTGGACAATGCGCGGGTCAACGGCTTTGAAGCCACCCTGAAGCAGCAACTGTTCGGCTGGCATGGCGAGCTGGGACTGAGCATCATCGACCCCCGCAACCGCGGCACCGGCAACGTCCTGCCCAACCGCGCCAAGCGCACCTTGACGTTCAATCTGGATCGGCAATTCGGTGCATTTGGTGTGGGCGCCACTTTCGCCGCAGCCAGCAACAGCTATGCTGACGGCGCTAACAACACCGAGTTGCCGGGCTATGGTGTACTGGATTTGCGCGCCAACTGGCAGGCCAACGATGAGCTGGGCTTCGACCTCAAGCTGGCCAACGTGCTGGACAAGGATTACAGCCGGCTTAATTACAACCACAACGGACAGGATTATGGTTATCAGGAAATGCCCTTCGCAGCGATGGTCGGCGTAACCTGGACACCCAATTTCTGAATCTGAATGAGCAGCCTTGACAGCCACCAATCCAATGCGGAAAGCAGCCAGTCCCTGATCGGATTCAGGGACTGGCTGCACCGGGGGCTGCTCTGCCTGTCCGCCATCTTTCTGGCGACCACTTTCCCTGCGCTGGCGGCCCCTGGCACGCCAGCGCGTATTGTCTCCCTCGACCTGTGCATGGACTGGATCCTGGCCCACCATGCCGATCCGGCGCAGGTGGCAGCGCTGTCACCCATGCACCAGCGCTATCCGATCCAATGGATCGAGGCAGCCTGGCCGAGCCACGACGGTACGCTGGAACAGGTGGTTGAGCTGCAGCCTGATCTGGTACTGGCCGGACAGTACAGTGCCCTGCTGTTGCGCGAACGCCTGCGCAGCCTGGGTTACCGGGTCGAGGTACTGCCATTGCCGTCGACCTTTGCCGAGGTAGAAAATTATGAACGCACCCTGCTGACATTGATCGGTGGCGATCCCCGGCGCACCTCACCTGCGCCCACACCCTCCACCCCCGCAGCCGATGCCAAACGCCTGTTGCTGCTGGACGCCAATGCCATTGGCACCGGCACCGGCACCTTTGAACACCAGATTCTCGAGCAGGCCGGCTGGCAGAACTACCTGCAACAAGAGGGTCTGGTACGGCTGGATCTGGAACAGATCGCCAGCAACCCGCCGGATGCCATACTCTTTGCCGCACCGGAACATCAGGCGCTGGCCAACCGCTTTGCCGAGCACCCGGTACTGCGCCGCAGCGTGCCCGTCGACGGCTGGCTGAGCACCGACTATTGGCGCTGGCAATGTCCCGGCCCCTGGACCTGGGATCTGATAAGGCAACTCAACCAATGGCTCGAATGATTACCCCTGCCCTGCTGGTCCTGTTACTGGCGACCTTTCTGCTGTCGCTGGCGATCGGCTCGACCTCAGTGGCGGTGCTGCCGGGCCTGTATGATTTTCTCACCGGCCAGCCCGGGCTGGACGCCATCGTTATCGGTGAGATCCGCCTGCCACGCACGCTGATCGCCCTGTGCGTCGGCGCCGCTCTGGGGTTGAGTGGTGCGGCCCTGCAGGGCCTGCTGCGCAACCCGCTGGCCGAGCCGAGCCTGACCGGTGCCAGCCAGGGCGCGGCATTGGGCGCCGCAGGGGTATTCTACTTCGGCCTGTTTCCGTCACTGGGCGCCGCCGCACCCGGAGTAGCCGGCCTGATTGGCGCTGCCGTGGCGCTGACTCTGATGCTCATGCTGGCCGGTTCTGCCCGCTCGCACATGGTGATCATGGCCGGTCTGGCCATCTCCACCCTATGCGGCGCCGCGCTGGCCACTGTGCTCAATTTTGCGCCCAACCCCTACGCCATGCAGGAGCTGGTGTTCTGGTTGCTCGGCTCGGTATCCGAGCGTGGCCTGGAACACCTGTGGCTACTGGTACCCGCCCTGTTGGCAGGCAGCGCATTGATACTCAGCCAGCGGCGCTTGCTCAGCGGCCTGAGTCTGGGCGACCAGGTGGCCCGCAGCATGGGCCTGAACGTGCGCTACGGCAGCATCATGCTGGTGCTGGGCGCGGCCATGCTGGTGGGTTCATCGGTGGCAGTGGCTGGCAGTATCGGCTTTGTCGGTCTGCTGGTGCCGCATATCCTGCGCCCGCTGGTGCAGCATCGCCCCGAGCGCTTGTTGATTCCGGCGGCGCTGGCCGGCGCCATTCTGGTCTGCCTGGCGGATATCGGCGTGCGCCTGTTGCCCCCCGGCCGCGAGCTGAAGCTGGGCGTGCTGACTTCCCTGCTGGGCGCGCCGCTATTCATCTGGCTGGTATGGAAGGAGCGCAAACGGTGGATCTGATCAGTATTCAGCACCTGGGCGTCGGCCAGCGGCTGATGGACATCAACCTGAACCTGAAAGCCGGAGAAATGCTTGGCGTCATAGGCGCCAACGGTGCAGGCAAGTCCACCCTGCTGCACTGTCTGGCAGGGATTCAGGATCATCAGGGCGAGATACACCTGGCCGGGACCGCGATCAGAACCATCCCCGAGCGCCAGCGCGCGCAGCAACTGGGCTTTCTGCCGCAGAGCAGCTCCAGCGCCTGGGCTCTGACCGTGCGCGATGTAATCAGCCTTGGGCGCCTGCCCTGGGGCGACGACAACGCCGACGCCATCGCCCAGGCCGCCGCAGCAGCCGGCGTGGATGCCTGGCTGGACCGCCAGGTAGACCAGCTCTCCGGTGGCCAGCAGGCCAGGGTCTGGCTGGCCCGGGTACTGGCCGGCCAGCCCCGGGTGATACTGGCCGACGAGCCGGTCGCCAGCCTCGACCTGTTCCAGCAACAGAACGTGCTGCGCCTGCTGCGCCGCTACGCCCAGAGCGGCCGCGCGGTGATGTTGTCGGTTCATGATCTGTCACTGGCCGCCCGTTACTGCGACCGCCTGTGTCTGCTGCATGAAGGTCAACTGCTGGCGTTGGGGAAGCCCGCCGAGGTGCTGACCAGCGCTCACCTGCAGCAAGCTTTCCAGATCGATGCTCATATCGACCTGGACAGCGATCCTCCTATTATCATTCCGAGGTAACGTCCCATGGCCTTCAAGTTCGGCAAGAACATTGACGAGATGTGTTACCCCTTCATGTACGAAAGCTCGTCGCTGTGCGACTTCGAGGTCATCACCGATGAGCTGTGCGGTCATATCGGCGCCATCATCTCCCACCTGCCCGAGGACATGCCTGATATCGCCGCTGACCTTGAGCAGATCCAGCCGCTGGCCTTTCATATCAACGGCTCGATCCGTGGCCGGTTGGCCGTCAGCGAGGAAGATCAGGCCTGGTTGCAGCAACGCCTGAATCATTACAAGGCAGAAGTGCCCGAACGCCTGAACGGCTTCGTACTGCCCCGCGGCAGCCTGCCGATTCCGCAGCTGCACCTGGCCCGCTCGGCCTGCAAAAAGGCCATCCGCGTCATGGTCAAAATCGATCAGGAAGGAAAAGAGGTGCCCATGCTGCTGCCGCGCATGTGCAATATGTTGTGCAACTTCTTCTTTGTGCTGACCCTGGTAATAAACCAGCGCCGTGGGCTGGTGGAGCCGGAGTTCATCAGTCGCAGTTACGGCAAGAACGTCTGACTCCCGATAACGTCGAGGCAGCGGGACGCCGGAGCATCCCGCTGCGACCAGCCTTCAGCCCGCCGCGCGCAGTTCACGCGCCGCAGCCACCATATTGGCCAGCGCCTCTCTGGTTTCCCGCCAGGCGCGGGTTTTCAGGCCGCAGTCGGGGTTGACCCACAGGCGCTGCGCCGGAATCCGCTGCGCGGCCTTGCGCAGCAGGCTGACCATCTGCGCCGTGCTCGGCACCCTCGGCGAGTGGATATCGTACACCCCCGGTCCGATCTCGTTCGGATAGGCAAACTGCTCGAAGGCCTCCAGCAGCTCCATGTCCGAGCGGGAGGTTTCAATGGTGATCACATCGGCATCCATCGCCGCGATCGACTCGATCACATCATTGAACTCGCTGTAGCACATATGGGTATGAATCTGCGTTTCATCACGCACCCCGCTGGCGGTCAGGCGGAACGCCTCGGTGGCCCAATCCAGATAGCCCTGCCAGCCTGATCTGCGCAGCGGCAGGCCCTCGCGGAACGCCGCCTCATCGATCTGGATGATGCGGATGCCAGCCGCTTCCAGATCCGTCACCTCATCGCGGATCGCCAGCGCCAGTTGCCGGGCCTGTTGCTCGCGGCTGATATCCTCCCGCGGAAACGACCACATCAACATGGTCACCGGACCGGTCAGCATGCCCTTCATTACCTTGTCGGTCTGCTGTTGAGCATAGCTGATCCAGTCCACAGTCATGGCTTTGGGGCGACTCAAATCACCAAAGATGATGGCGGGTTTGACGCAGCGCGAACCATAGCTCTGCACCCAGCCGAACCGGGTAAAGGCATAGCCATCCAGCTGCTCGGCGAAGTATTCCACCATGTCGTTACGCTCGGCCTCGCCGTGCACCAGCACATCCAGCCCCAGCTGCTCCTGCACCTTGACCGCATTACGAATTTCACTGCGCATGGCCTCGGTGTACTCCGCCTCGCTCAGCTTGCCCTGTCTGAACGCCTGACGCGCCAGACGGATCGCCGATGTCTGCGGGAAGGAACCAATGGTGGTGGTCGGGAAGGCCGGCAGATTCAACCGCGCCCGCTGCTGTCCAATACGCTCGGCAAAGGCTGATTGGCGCTGACTGTCACCCGGCTGGATTGCCGCCAGGCGGGCCTGCACCTCCGGTCGATGGATACGCGGGGAAGCGGCTCGACTGGCCTGCACCGCCCGGCTCTGCTCCAGTGCTGCCTGCACGTCAGCGGCCTGCGGTTCACTCAAGGCGCGGGCCAGTGTCGCCACCTCCTCACACTTCTGCACCGCAAAGGCCAGCCAACTTTGCAGCTCGGCATCCAGTTGATCCTCCCGCTGCAGATCCACCGGACTATGCAGTAGCGAGCAGGACGGTGCTACCCAGAGCCGCTCGCCCAGACGCTCATGGGCATGGCGCAGCACCTCCAGCGCCTTGTCCAAATCACAGCGCCAGACGTTGCGGCCATTGACCAGCCCCAGCGACAGAACCTTGTAGGACGGCAAACGATCAAGAATGGCCGGATACTGCTCGGGCGCCCGCACCAGATCAATATGCAGGCCGTCCACCGGCAGGCCCGCCGCCAGCCCGAGGTTGTCCTCCAGACCACCGAAATAGGTCGCGACCAGCTTTTTCAGCGGTTCCTTCTGCAGCAGGTTATAGGCACGCTCAAACGCGTTCTTCCAATCCTGCGGCAGATCGAGCACCAGAATCGGTTCATCGATCTGCACCCACTCCACACCCTGTGCCGCCAGTCGCTGAAAGATCTCGCCGTACAAGGGCAGTAACCGCTCAAGCAACTCCAGCTTGTCGAACTCCCGGCCCTTGACCTTGCCCAGCCACAGATAGGTCAGCGGCCCGATTACCACGGGTTTGACCCTGTGCCCCAGTGCCTGCGCCTCATTCACCTCGTCGAACAGCTGCTCCCAGCTCAGGGCAAACTGCTGGTCAGCGCTGAACTCCGGCACCAGATAGTGGTAGTTGGTATCAAACCACTTGGTCATTTCCTGGGCATGACCACCACAGCAGCCGCCGGTGGCACCACGCGCCATGGCAAACAGCGTCTGCAGATCCGGCCGCGGGGCGCCCGCCTTGCGAAAACGCTCGGGGATAACCCCGAACATCAACGAATGGGTCAGCACCTGGTCATACCAGGCAAAATCGCCGACCGGCAGCAGCTCGATACCAGCCTGCTTCTGCAGCTGCCAGTGCTCAGCGCGCAGCCGCACACCTGTCTCACGCAGCCCAGCCTCGTCCAGATCGCCCTGCCAGAACGCCTCCAGCGCCCGTTTCAGTTCACGGTCACGCCCGATACGCGGAAAGCCCAGATTGTGTGCCAAAGCCATCGGTCAATACTCCCTCAATGAATGATGGAAGGATTCTCTGCGCCACCTGATGATGAAACAATCTCATGATTTTCATGGGGACATGCAATTCAACTCATGAATACCCTCCGTATTACACCGTCCTGGTCAGGTGCTCTGCTGACATCTGATGCCACCGTTGCGACTGCATACAAGAACAAGGAGAAATTGACCTTGGTCAAAGAGGATTGCCAAACCAGCCCATATAGTGCCCACCAAGCAGATTAAAGCACTATATATTGTGCTTAACGCTTTTACGCAGGGGAATCTGGTGCGAATCCAGAGCTGTCGCGCAACGGTATGGAGCTGACCAACAGCCCTGAGCCCGAATGCCTGCCTTTCTCCGTCATCAGACGGCAACCCGGGTCCCGCGTCAGGACATCAGGGCGGCGAAAGCTGCGTCCTGTCCAGCGTGCCCCACCACAAGCATGAGGGATCGCATGACAACGCCGGCCTTAACCGCGCCCATCGACGGCACTCTGCTGGATGTCTCCAGCACCATAGACGAGTACCTGAATCGCCAGGACTGGCGAGTGAATGCCAACGCCAACCAGGGGTACTCCCTCGGCGGGCTGATTCTCAACAGCGCCGGCAAGATGATCGCCAACTACTGGCTCAGTCACGTCTATCCGCTGCAGATCGGCCAGGCTCACCGTGATGGCGACCTGCATATCCACGACCTGGATATGCTCAGCGGCTACTGCGCCGGCTGGTCATTGCGCACCCTGCTCAATGAGGGACTCAATGGCATTCCCGGGCAGATCGATTCCGTCCCGCCACGGCATATGTCCAGCGCGGTAGGGCAGATCGTCAACTTCCTCGGCACCCTGCAGAACGAATGGGCCGGCGCCCAGGCCTTCAGTTCCTTCGATACCTACATGGCCCCCTATGTGCGCAAAGACCAGCTCGACTACCCGCAGGTGCGCCAGCATATCCAGGAGCTGATCCACAACCTCAACGTCCCCTCGCGCTGGGGCACCCAGACTCCCTTCACCAACCTGACCTTCGACTGGGTCTGCCCGGATGATCTGCGTGAGCAGGTGCCGGTGATCGGCGGTGAGGAAATGCCCTTCTGCTACGGCGAGCTGCAGGCGGAAATGGACCTGATCAACCGCGCCTACATCGAGGTCATGAGTCAGGGCGATGCCAGAGGCCGGGTATTCACCTTTCCGATCCCGACCTACAACATCACCCACGACTTTCCCTGGCACAGTGACAACGCCGAGCGCCTGTTCGCCATGACCGCGAAATACGGCCTGCCCTACTTCCAGAACTTCCTCAACTCGGAGCTGCAGCCGAACATGGTGCGCTCCATGTGCTGCCGTCTGCAGCTGGATCTGCGCGAACTGCTCAAGCGCGGCAACGGCCTGTTCGGCTCTGCCGAGCAGACCGGCTCGCTGGGCGTGGTCACCATCAACTGTGCCCGCCTGGGCTATCTGTACCGGGGCGATGAAACCGCCCTGCTGCGGGCACTGGATCGCTTGCTGGAGCTGGGCCGCGACAGCCTGGAAATCAAGCGCAAGGTGATCCAGCAGCACATGGATGCCGGGCTGTTCCCCTACACCAAACGCTATCTGGGCACCCTGCGCAATCACTTCTCCACCCTGGGCGTCAACGGCATCAACGAGATGGTCCGCAACTTCACCGGTGATACCCAGGACATCACCCACCCCGACGGACACGCCATGGCACTTCGCCTGCTGGATCACGTACGCGCGCGCATGACCGAATTCCAGGAGCACACCGGGCACATGTACAACCTGGAGGCGACCCCAGCCGAGGGCACCACTTACCGCTTTGCGCGAGAAGACCGCAAGCGTTTCCCCGACATACTGCAGGCCGGTTCGATGGATAAGCCCTACTACACCAACTCCTCACAACTGCCGGTCGGTTTCACCAGCGATCCCTTTGAGGCGCTACAGCGACAGGAGCCTTTGCAGCAGAAATACACCGGCGGCACTGTACTGCATCTGTACATGGCCGAACCCCTGGCCAGTGCAGACACCTGCCGGCGACTGGTGCAGCGGGCACTGGCCAACTATCGGCTGCCCTATCTGACCGTTACCCCGACCTTTTCCATCTGTCCGCATCACGGCTATCTGAGTGGCGAGCATGAGTTCTGCCCGCGCTGTGATGAGGACATCCTCCAGCAGAAAGCAAAAAACCAGGGAGTATCAGCATGAATCAATCCATCACCACCCCACTGCAAGACCACGAACGGGTCCGCTGCGAAGTCTGGACCCGGGTTATGGGCTACCACCGCCCGGTCTCCTCCTGGAATCCCGGCAAGCAGTCCGAGCACCGCGAGCGGCAGTTCTTCCAGCCCCAGAGTTCAGCCAGCGATGGCTGCTGAATCACTGCGCGTGGGGGGCCTTGTGCCCCTCACCAGCATCGACTATCCGGGGGAGCTGGCAGCGGTGGTTTTCACGCAAGGCTGCCCCTGGCGCTGCGTTTACTGTCATAACCCCGAGCTGCTGCCAGCACGGGGCGACACGGAAATCCCCTGGCAGCAGATCGTCGATTTCATGCACAGCCGTCGCGGGCTGCTGGATGCGCTGGTGTTTTCCGGTGGCGAGCCGACCTTTCAGTCAGCCCTGCCCCAGGCCATCCAACAGATACGCGCCATGGGCTTCAAGATCGGCCTGCACAGCGCCGGCATCTACCCACGCAAACTGCAGGCCCTGCTGTCACTGATCGACTGGATAGGCCTGGATATCAAGGCCAGCAAAAACGACTACCCGCTGATCACCCAAACCCGGGACAGCGGTAACGCTGCCTGGCAAAGCGCCGAGCTGGTCATCAACAGCGGCGTCAGCCACCAACTGCGCATCACGGCTCACCCCAACTGGCTGGCCGACAGCGACGCGCAATGGATCAGACAACGGTTGCTGGATATGGGCGCCGAATCAGTGGTGATACAGGCAGGCCGCCTCGACCATGCCTGATCTGCGAGTTCCGAAACGATAGCTGGGATGCCGAGCGGCTGACTGTTCAATCCGTCGACGCGCCGAGGCTGCAATACTGCCCCTTGAAATACAGCAAAGGCTGCGACACTGGCCCCTGCTGACGGCTCAGGGCTTTTACTTCACCAATCACGATCAGGTGATCGCCCGCAACATGTTCTGCCTGAATCTCGCAATCCAGCCAGTGCAGACTGCCGCCAATCAGCGGATTGCCCAGCGGTGACGTGGCCCATTCAACGCCGTGCCACTTGTCCGCACCCCGCCGAGCGAACTGGTCGGAAATAGCGACCTGATCACCAGACAGGATATTCACTGCGAACCGGCCCGTCTGGCGAATCTTCGGGTAGCTGGCCGAACGGGACATGACACTGAACGACACCAGCGGTGGACTCATCGACACGCTGTAGAACGACTGGCAGGTAAAGCCAAGCGGCTCACCATCGAGCTGCGAGGTGATCACCGTGATACCGGAGGCAAAGTGACCGAGCGCTTCGCGAAAGCGCGAAGGCTCGATGATGAGCTCCTGTGCGGACATCAGCCCGACAACTCCTGGCGAATAATCTCGGCGCCCGCGCTCAGGGCCTTCATTTTGCCGCGCGCCACGTCACGCGGCAGCGGCGCCATGCCACAGTTGGTCGCCGGATAGAGCTTGTCGGCATCGACGAACCGCAGCGCCCTGCGCAGGGTATCGGCCACCTCCTCCGGTGTCTCCACGGTATTGGTCGCCACATCAATGGCCCCGACCATCACCTTCTTGCCGCGAATCAGCTCGATGAGATCCATGGGCACGTTGGAGTTGTGACACTCCAGCGAGATGATATCGATGCTGGATTGCTGCAGCTTGGGGAAGGCTTCCTCATACTGGCGCCACTCCGAGCCCAGGGTCTTTTTCCAGTCGGTATTGGCCTTGATACCGTAGCCATAGCAGATATGCACTGCCGTCTCGCACTTGAGCCCTTGCAGTGCCCGCTCCAGCGTCGCAACGCCCCAGTCGTTCACCTCATCAAAGAACACGTTGAACGCCGGCTCATCAAACTGAATGATGTCGACACCGGCCGCCTCCAGCTCCAGCGCTTCCTGATTGAGGATCCTGGCGAATTCCCAGGCCAGTTTTTCCCGGCTTTTGTAGTGGGCGTCATACAGCGTGTCGATCATGGTCATGGGGCCAGGCAACGCCCACTTTATCGGCTGGCTGGTTTGTTGACGCAGGAAACGGGCATCCTCGACAAACACAGGTTTTTGCCGCGACACCGCGCCCACCACCGTCGGCACGCTGGCATCATAGCGATCACGAATTCGAACTGTTTCACGCTTCTCGAAGTCAACACCGTCCAGATGCTCGATAAAGGTCGTCACGAAGTGCTGACGGGTTTGCTCGCCGTCACTGACGATATCGATGCCGGCCAGTTGCTGTTCGTGCAATGCCAGGCGCAGCGCATCCTGCTTGCCCTCGAGCAGCGCGTCCCCCTCCAGCTTCCAGGGCGACCAGAGGGTTTCCGGCTCTGCCAGCCAGGAGGGCTTGGGCAGGCTGCCAGCGGTTGAAGTGGGTAACAACTTTTGCATGGTATAAGGCCTTGATATTCTTTTATTCAAGCTGCGTAATCAGCAGCCCATTGCTGAAGTACCGACTGATAGGGTTTGATGAAAACCTCTTCAACAAACTTGCCCTGCTCAATAGCCAGACGGCTCCGTTCTTCGCGGTCATACTCGATGCGCGTCAGTGAGAAATCATCGTTATCCAAACTGGGCTGATAGACCTTTCCAGCTACGGAGTTGGCGTTGTAGATCTCCGGCCGATAGATCTTCTGGAATGCATCCATGGTGCTTATGGTGCTGATCAGCTCAAGGTTGCTGTAGTCCGCCAGCAGGTCACCGGAGAAATAGAAGGCCAGGGGCGCAACGCTGCCCGGAGGCATGAAATAGCGCACCGCCAACCCCATCTTGCCGAAGTACTCATCGGTCAGGGAGTACGCATCCTGCCGATACTCAACACCCAGTACCGGATGCTGATTTTCAGTGCGCACATAGGTTCTCCCACTGGCGACGCTCAAGCAGATTACCGGCTGCTTGCTGAAACATTCCCGGTAAGCGGCAGAGTTGACGAAGCACTTGAACAGCTTGCCATGCAGATCGCCGAAATCGTCCGGCGTGCTGAAGTCGGCCTTGCCCTCGTTGTGCTCGCGCAACAGCACACTGAAATCATAATCGCGCACATAGGAGGAGAGGTTGTTGCCAACTATCCCTTCGATGCGCTTGTTGGCTTTGCGATCGACGATACTGGTTTTCAGTATCTCGATCAGCGGAATACCTTTGCCGATGCCGCCCGCCTCAACATCCATTTCGACGGAGATGATATCCAGTTCAAGGGCATAGCGGTCTCCGTTGGGGTTATCCCAATGCGCCATGGCGTTGAAGCGGTTATCGATCATTCTCAAGGTGCTGCGCAAATTCTCTTCTCGGCGCTCGCCCCTGGCCAGATTGGCAAAATTGGTGGTAATTCGCGTGTTGTCCGACGGGCGATAATCCTCGTCGAAGCGAGTGCTCTTGATACTGAATGTAAAATCCTTGCTCATTTCACCCAAGCCCCTGATGACGGGAAAGCCAAGCCTGCCCAATGATTTACGTTCTGCTGAATTGGAGCGCATCATAGGCAAGCTGCAGCCTGAGGAACATTGAACTTAATTCAGTCAATCATTAATTTATTTCATGTGGCGTCCTTTTGACTGCCCTTCAGCACGCTGGATAAGGTCAGGGCAGCGCCAACTGATCGGGTTGCAACTGCGACCAACGCAAAAGAGGGCGCAATGCGCCCTCTGGTCAGTTGCTCAGGCCGTGGCCGGTTACTTGCCCTCTCTGTCCACCATGTCCTTGCCCAGGCGGGTCCAGGTCAGCAGGAAGCACAGGGCGCTGGCCGCGTACAGGCAGGCCATGATGACCATGGAGGTCTGCAGGCTCTGTGAGTAGACCTGACCGCAGACTTCGCGCAGATCTTCACTAAGCTGACCGATCACGGCGGGATGGCACTGGCTGCGAGCCAGATCGCCCGCTGCTACGCCATACTCGGCGGCACCGGAATTGAACAGGATGTCGGACACCAGGCCGATGAACAGCGGGCCGAAGCCGTAACCGATCAGGTTGACCAGCAGCAGCATGACTGCGGTGGCCATCGCCCGCACGCGCATGCTCACCACGCCCTGGCCGATGGTGTACTGAGCGGCCAGATAGCCGTACTTCACGAAGCCGCCGATGATCAGGCCGATGGCGGCGTACAGCAGATTGTCAGTGGTGAAGGCAAAGATATAGAAGGGAATCGACAGCATCAGGCCAGCCGCCGGTACCCAGGCGATGGCGCCGGGGTGTTTCTTGTAGATCTTGGTTGCGAGCCAGCCGGTGGCAAAGGTGCCGATGGCAGCAGACAGGGCGACCGGCGTGTTGATCCAGATGGCCGCCTGGCCGGCGGTAATTTCGTAGGTACGCACCAGAAACAGCGACTGGAACGAGGAAATGCCGTAACCACAGAATGCGGCGATGGTGGCACCGGCGGTCATCAGCCAGAATGCCGGCTTGCCCAGCAGCTCATGGATGGCTTCACCAAGGCTGGCGCGCTCCTTCTGCACGGCTTGCGGCGGATCGGTGTAACCCCGCGGTGGCTCCTTGACTGTAAGCTTGAACACCAGGGCGACCAGCAGTCCCGGCAGGCCGACAACGAAGAAGGCGGTGCGCCAGTCGAACATGTCGGTAACCCAGCCGCCGACGATGTTGGCGACCATGGTGCCGAGGGTTACGCCCATGGCGTAGAAACCCAGTGCCTGGGACCGCTCACGCGGAATGAAGTAGTCCGCGATCAGGGAGTTGGCCGGCGGCGTGCAGCCAGCCTCGCCGATACCCACCCCGACGCGACACATCAGCAGAATCCAGAACGCGCCTATGGTGATCGAACCGATGGTGACTTCCGTCGCCAGGCCGCAAAGCGCCGTCATCAGGGACCACAGGGCCACGCAGACGGTCATGATCCAGACGCGGTTGGCGACATCGGCAAAACGCGCCAGCGGGATGCCCACTGTGGTGTAGAGCAAGGCGAAACCGAATCCGGTGAGAAGGCCGAACTGGGTGTCCGTCAGTCCCAGATCAGGTACCAGGTCGGGACCGACGACCGCCAGCAGGGCGCGATCGACGAAGTTGAGAATGTAAATGAATGTCAGCGCAAAGAGCACATAGTTGCGGTACGCCTTGGAGCCGAAGCCGGTCAAGTGGCCCTGGGCTCCCCCTTCTATGGCATGGTTGGTTCTCATGGACAGTTCGCCTTCCCAGTATGTTGTTATAAGTCGATGCGGGCAGTCGGATGCTGCAGTGACTCAGGTTCATCCAAGTGATCGGTATGCCCTACATTAACGCCTAGAAGCCGCTCGAACATGCATGGTTAAACCAATCAGCCCTGTTGAATATCAATCCATAAGCGTAAAGCATGGCTTTAGCGGGACATTTGTCGTGCGCTTGATCACAGGGTAATCACATTGAGCCAGCGAGGCCCGTTTGTGTCAGATCATTGAGAGCCCGGGTACGTCGTTGGGGCTGCCGGTACGGCGTGGAGATCGCGCAAGTTTCGCCGTCGACGAAGGGGGTAACGCTTCAGCGGGCTTCGGATTCCATTCAGGACGTCCCGGGAATCCGAAGCAGCAGGTTCAACCCAGCTTCACATTCATGGTGATCTGCGCGGTAAAAACCGTCTTGCCCTCGGTATCCGTAACGACAACCGGCACCACCTTGTCGCCTTCGCTACTCCAGTCCACGCCCTCGCCGCTGGCTACAGCGGTCAGATCAGTTTTCGCCTTGGCCAGATACTCTACTGTCATGCCCTTGGGTATCCAGCGGGCGCCTGCGGGTATAGACACGTTGGTCATCATGCCAGCGGCCAGCTCCGCCGCATTGCACATGGCAATCGCATGCACTGTACCCAGATGATTGGTGACATCCTTGGCGAAGGGCAGCTGAACTATGCAGCTGTTGACGTCCAACTCGGATATGAGCGGGCTGATGGTGCTGAAGTACGGTGCCATCTGGCATGCCATCTTGCTGAAGACCTCGGGGCCGGCGGACTGAAACATCTTGAGTACCTGGTTCATGACTTCTCCTTGATCAGATACAGAACATTATTCTGTTACGGAACTATATTCTGTACACATGGCAGCGTCAATGCTGCACGCGCGGAGTCCGGCGAGGTAACATGGCGTCTTCTGATCACTTGGATGCGGTAGATGGATATTCTGGAGCGTAGCTATCCCGGCAGGCGGGCGGAACTCAAGAGAGCCATCCTGCGCGCAGGGCTTGAGTGCTTTAACGCGCAGGGTATCGAAGCGACAACCATCGAGATGATTCGCAGCGGGTGCGACACCAGTGTCGGGGCCATCTACCACCATTTTGGCAACAAGGAGGGCCTGGTCGCGGCTCTGTTATTCGCCGCCATGGAGGATCAGGCCTCCCTTCGCCAGCAATATCTTGCAACCGCGCAGACGCCCCGAGACGGAGTAAGCGCCCTGGTTCTGAGCTACGTTGACTGGGTTGCAGACCAGCCCGAGTGGGCACGCTATCAGTTCAACGCCCGCTTTGTGGTTGCCAACGGTCCCCATAAGGAAGAACTGGTTGCAAGAAACCGGGCCCGGAACCAGCAGTTGCAGGAGTGGTTCGCCCGAGCATGTGCAGGTGACAAGCTGACCAGCCTACCCTACGAGCTGGTTCCTTCCCTGATCATTGGCCCGGCGGAAAGCTACTGCAGGGCCTGGCTCTCAGGCAGAGTTGCCAGCAGCCCAAGGGTTTACCGTGAGACACTGGCCGAGGCGGCCTGGCGAGCACTCGGCGTAGCCTGATCTGCCAGGGGCGCCCTTCCCCGCAGGCTGCCGCTTTGAATACGTGGCAGCCTCATCCCAAACCGGTCTGCCTTATGGGCCGGCAACGTCTGATGGAGAAATACCATGATCAATGAGCAGGATCGCAAGCACCTGCAGCGGTGCATTGAACTGGCGGCGGAAGCACTGGCCGCTGGCGATGAGCCCTTCGGTTCGGTGCTGGTGTCGGCTCAGGGTGAGGTGCTGTTCGAGGATCGCAACCGGGTTGCCGGTGGTGATCATACTCAGCATCCGGAATTCGCCATTGCCCGCTGGGCGGCGCAGAACATGAGCCCCGAGGACCGAGCCGGTGCCACGGTATATACCTCGGGCGAGCATTGCCCCATGTGTGCGGCCGCTCATGGCTGGGTCAGACTGGGGCGCATCGTCTATGCGAGCTCCAGCGCGCAGCTGGGCCATTGGTTGGCCGAGCTGGACGTACCGGCTCCCCGGGTGCGGTCGCTGCCCATCGGCGACGTCATTTCGGATACGCCTGTCGCAGGGCCGGACGAAGAGCTGGCCGCCAGGGTTCACGAGTTGCACAGACAATTTCATCAACAGCGCAGGATTGGAGAATGAGCATGCGTATCTGTGGCATTGAATTGACCGGTAATGATGCAGTGGTGTGCCTGCTTGATAAGGACGATGGGTTGTTCAACCTGCCGGACAGCCGCACCCGCAAGCTGACCCTGAAGAAGGACCACACCCGCGAGGATCTGCTGGCGTTCCAGAAGGAGCTGGTGCAGTTTCTGGGGGATTACAAGGTGCAGCGTGTAGTGATCAAGGAGCGGCTGCAGAAGGGCAAGTTCGCCGGCGGCGCGATCAGCTTCAAGCTGGAAGCCACTATTCAGCTGATCCCCGCGGATTATGAGGTGGAGCTGCTGTCAGCCACACAGATCAAGTCCATTCTCGCGGCGAATCCGCTGCCGGTGCATTTTGCCGACACCGGCCTGAAGCAGTTTCAGGAAGCGGCCTTTCTCACCGCCTACGCGGGTCATTTCAAGGATTGAAGCCCCTCAGACCCAGCGGTGATCACCGCTGGGTCAGCGACAGCCGTATACCCAGCCCGATAAAGGCCGTACCCACGATACGGTCCATCAGCTTCTGCAGCTTGCGGTTCCCGGAAACCACGCCCATTGCACTGCCTGCCAGCAGCGCAAAGGTCGCATCAGTGAGAAAGGCCACCAGGGTATAGGCCACACCCAACAGCAGGAAGGACTCCACCTGATGCTCGCCGCCGGGCACCACGAACTGCGGAAAGAAAGACACGAAGAACAGCAGTACCTTGGGATTGGTCAGGGTGGTGATGAAGCCTCTGGTCAGCAGACTCCTCAGGCTCGCTTCGGGCCTGATCCGGGGCTGCTCTGGGTCGTCGGCTTGCTCCTTGCCGAAGGTGCCGAGGATGAACCTGGTACCCAGATAGATGAGATAGAGCGCACCGGCCAGCTTCACCACATTGAACAGCGTGGGCGACGCGGCAATCAGCGCCGTAAGCCCGACGACACTGGCCAGAGCGTGGGTACAGCTGCCCAGCGCCACCCCTGCCGCCGAAATCACCCCGGCACGCCGCCCGTTCGCCACACTCTGCCCGACCACATAGGCCAGGTCGGGGCCGGGGGTAACGGATAACAGGAAGACCGCAACGATGAAGAGCCAGAGACTGGTTATGTCGAACATCGGGGAGGCTCCGGGTTGGGATGGGTGGGATCAGGGGATTTTAGGACGATGGTGAGTTGGGATAAAGCGGCGACAGAAAGCCCGGGATGGAAAAAAAGCCCAGCATGAGCTGGGCTTTTTCGTTTGTCTGGCGGAGAGGGAGGGATTCGAACCCTCGATACGCTATTAACGTATACACACTTTCCAGGCGTGCTCCTTCAACCACTCGGACACCTCTCCGGATTCCCGTCACTGGACGTTGCCAGTTCCGAGGCGCGCTAATGTACCCAAACCAGAGCGGTTTGGCAAACCCTATTTGCAGACTCGGCAGTCATTTATTTGCTGGTACACTGCCAGACCGGGCCGGGATGCGCCTGTAGCTTCCAACGACGAGGGTTCTGTGATGAGTGAGCTGGTTTCCTACAGTTTTTCCGATGGTATTGCCCGTCTGGGTCTGGACAACGGCAAGGCCAATGCCCTGTCGCCGGAAGTGTTCGAGGCGCTCAATGCGGCGTTGGATCGTGCCGAGCTGGATCGTGCGGTGGTGGTCATCTCCGGCAAGCCGGGGATCTTTTCCGGTGGCTATGACCTGAAGGTCATGACCGCCAGCCCTGAGGCGGCGAAAGGCCTGGTGAGCATCGGTTCCTCTCTGTCCCGTCGTCTGCTTGCGCACCCCTACCCCGTGGTTGCCGTGTGCACCGGCCACGCGATCGCCAAGGGTGCATTCCTGCTGCTGTCCTGTGATTACCGCATCGGTGTGCAGGGCCCGTTCAAGATCGGTCTGAACGAGGTTGCCATCGGCATGACCATGCACCATGCCGGCATCGAGCTGGCCCGGGCCAGGCTGACCAACAGTGCCTTCAATCGCTCGGTGATCAATGCCGAGATGTTCTCGCCCGAGCAGGCCGTGGAGGCGGGCTTTCTTGACCGTGCGGTGCCGGCGGAGGAGCTGGAAGCCGAGGCAATGGCGATAGCCAGCCAGCTGACCCAGCTGAACATGACAGCCCACCGCAAGACCAAGCTCAAGGCCCGCAAGGGTCTGCTGGAGCTGCTGGACTGGGCGATTGACGAAGACAAGCACCACAACCTCTGATGGATTCCATAACCCAGGCGGTACTCGGCGCTTCCGTTCAGGGGGCGCTGCTGGGCCGCTGGCAGGGGCGCAAGGCGCTGCTGTATGGCGCCGCACTGGGCACCCTGCCGGATCTGGATGTGGTCATCGACTACGGCGATGCCGTGGCCGACATGACCTATCACCGCGGATTCAGCCATTCCCTGCTGGTGACGGCGGCGGCCAGCGTGCTGCTGGCCTGGCTGGTGCGCCGCTATCGTCCGCACCCCGGCTACAGCGCGATGCGCCTGTGGCTGTGTATCTGGCTGGTGCTGACCACCCATATCCTGCTGGATGCCTTTACCACCTACGGCACCCAGCTGTTCTGGCCGCTGAGCACGCCTCCGGTGGCAATTTCCAGCATCTTCATCATCGATCCGCTGTACACCATTCCGCTGCTGCTGGCGGCGCTGGGCGGGCTGCTGTTCGGCCTGCATCGGACCGGCTGGTTGCGTGCCCAGTCCGTGGCCCTGCTGCTGAGCAGTCTGTATCTGGGGAGCACCCTGATCGGTCAGCAGATGGCCGGGCAACGTCTGGAGCAGGCACTGGCGGCGCGGGGCATCGAGGCCGAGTCTACCTTTGTTGCCGCGACACCCTTCAATACGGTGCTCTGGCGGGTGATGGCGGTGGATGGGGACGATTATTACGAGGGGCTGGTCAGCTGGTTTGATCAGCGTCCGATGGAGCTGGAGCGGCTTCCCCGCCGGGCCAGTGAGGGCCAGCAGGCGCTGGAGCAGTCACCACAGCATGCGCGGCTGCGCTGGTTTACCAATGATCTGCTGCGCTATGACCTGATTGATGGCCAGTGGGTAGTGACCGATCTGCGCCTGGGCATGCCCGGTTATCACCCTTTCCGCTTCGCCCTCGCCGAGCAGGATGAGCAAGGGGACGTGCAGCTGATCAGCTCGGTCGAACAATGGCCGATGGGCCGGCCGCCGCTGGAGGATCTGCTGGCCCTGCGAGATCGGGCGCTGAGTCAGGATCGTCCCATTGCCATCGGCCGGCTTGCCGGTGCGCTGGCCAGGGCACCGGTGAGCGAGTCTGCCGACTAGCTCTTGTCCTGCAGGGCGGTGACCAGCACCTGGGGGTCGCCGTTGTGCACCCACTCGCGCCAGATGGCCAGCAGCAGCGACATCAGCACCGGGCCGACAAACAGCCCCACGATACCCATGGTGGTGACCCCGCCGATCAGACCGAAGAAGGTCAGCAGGAAGGGCAGCTTGATCGGGCCGCCGACCAGCGACGGGCGGATGGTCTTGTCGACGATGAACAGTTCCACCGCCCCCCAGATGAACAGCGCCACGCCGGCAAAGACGTTGCCGCTGCCCACCAGGTAGAGCGACACCAGGGTAAAGGCCAGTGGCGCGCCACCCGGGATCAGCGCCATGACCCCGGTGATTACCCCCAGGGCCACCGGGGAGGGTACGCCGGCGATCCAGTAGGCAATACCCAGCACTATGCCCTCGCCTATGGCGATCAGACCCATGCCGATGACGGTGGCGGTAACCGTGGCCGGCACCATGCGCGAGAAGCGCTGCCAGCGCGCCGGCAGTACGCCCTCCCCGACCCGATCCAGCTGGGCAACCAGGTGGTGCCCGTCGCGGTACAGGAAGAACAGGGTAATGAGCATGAACAGCAGCGCCAGCGCCAGGGAGAAGGCCTTGCCACTCATGGTCATGATCACCCGGGAGATGTTGCCCAGGTGCTGACCACTGGCCATCTGGATGATCTCGCTGATGGCGTGGGGGTGGTTCAGGTAGTCATTCCACTGGATCGCCAGCCATTCGCCGGCAAAGGGCAAGGCGGCGATCCAGGTGGGTACCGGCGCGCCATCGCGGTTGGCCTCCAGCAACCAGGCGACCCAGCTCTGGGCCTCCCTGAGGGCGAAGGACAGGGCCATGGTCAGGGGCACCACCAGTACCAGCAGAATGACCAGAATGGCGATGGCCGCCGCCAGCGAGCGCCTGCCGCCGCACAGGCGCAGCAGGCGCTGGTACAGCGGCCAGCTGGCGAAGGCGACGATCAGTGCCGCCAGAACCGGGACGATGAAACCATGGAAGAAGTAGATGCCGGCGACGATCACCAGCAGCAGCAGCCAGCGCGCCGCTGATTGCGCCGGGACTATCGATGGGGGTGGGGGTGTGCTCATGTGCTCCCTTCATTGTCCGTGGCTGACCCGGTCCGGGCCGTAACCTGCATATCATAACAGCCGCATTGCAGGCCGTGATCCAAAGACTTTTACATGCTGTTTATACACAAGTGCCGCGCCTGTACATAAGCGATCCTGATACTGGCTGTGATGTTCATGCTATTGCGGGATCTGCGATAATGGCAGGCCCTCGCCCATGCCGGACAACCTGCCCTGCCCGGTGCAGGCCACAAGGAGACCGTACAGGTATGCCCAGCCTCTTCCCTGCCCCGCAGCCTCTGTCGGCTGCTGTCTGCCGATGATGCAGTCGCCACGCCTCGCAATGGGCGCCTGCCTGCTGGCGATCTTCACCACCATCTTCGCCAGCCACCTGCCGACACCGCTGTATGCCGTCTGGCAGCAGGCCTGGGGCTTTTCCTCCACTGCGCTGACGGCGGTGTTTTCGGTGTACGTGCTGGGCGTGGTGCTGACACTGCTGACCATGGGCTCGCTGTCCGACCAGATCGGGCGCCGGCAGATGGTGATTCCCGGGCTGCTGTTCATTCTGGTGGGCTCGACGCTGTTCATGTTCGCCGGCAACATCAACCATCTGGGCGTGGCGCGACTGATTACCGGCATCGGCACCGGCCTGGTGACCGGCGCCGCCACCGCAGCCGTGGTGGAGATGATGACCGATGGTAACTGGGCCCGGGGCGCAACCTTTGCGGCGCTGGCCTTTACCCTGGGCGCGTCCCTGGGGCCGACCACCAGCTCGCTGGCCCTGCGCTGGACCAGCCATGCCCATGTCTGGCCCTTTCTGGTAGTCATCGCTCTGGTGCTGCTGTGCCTGATACTGCTGCTGAAAGCGCCCTGGCCGGCGGGGCTTGGTCAGCGCCACCCGGATTTCCGGCTGCGCAAATGGCGGCCGACACCGATCAAGGTGCCGCGTCCGCTGCTGGGTGTGTTCGTCTTCGCCGCCTCGGCCATCTGCCTGGCCTGGTCCACCGGCAGCCTCTATTCCTCGCTCGGGCCGAGCATGGCGCGGGAACTGGCGGGTGTCAGTGATCTGGCGCTGGCCGGGCTGTTTGCTGCCGGCTGGCAGCTGGTGGCGGGCATCACCCAGTTTGCCGCCCAGCGCCAGCCGCTCACCCGATTGATCCTTGCCGGTCCGCTGCTGCTGATCATGGGTCTGGCCGCCATGGCCGGCGCCGTTCTGCTGGGCTCGGTCTGGCTGTTCACCCTGGCCACGGTGATGACCGCAACCGGCGCCGGCACCATAGGTGTGATCGCCACCGTCACCATTGCCCGCTCGGCACCGCCGGCCGAGCGCGGCGGCATGACCTCGGCGTTCTATCTCGCCGCCTACCTGACCATGGCCACCGTGGTGCTGGGGCTGGGTTTTGCCAGCGACCGGCTGGGCATGGTCAACAGCATGCTGGGGTTCACCGTGCTGATCTCACTGGCCGCCGTCGCGCTGATGTGCACCCGCAGGCGGGTTCAGCCGTAGAACCAGCGCCACAGGAAGAAGCACAGGATGCCGCCGGCAATGGTCGCCAGCAGATTGCGCCAGCGTGCAGCGATGAGAATGGCGGCTACTCCGCCGACCAGATAGTGGTTGTGCAAAGACAGCTGCAGCCCTTCTCCCTCCGGCATCAGCATCACCGGCACGACGATGGCTGACAGCACGGCGACCGGCACATAGGTCAGCGCCTGCACCACCAGCGGGCTGAAGCGCACCCGGTGGCCCACGGCAAACAGGGTATAGCGTATGGCAAAGGTGATGATCGCCATACCCAGGATAAGCCCGATCTCGAAGCCGCTCATGCCGCCTCCTCCTGCGCCGGCTTGCCGCGCTCGGCCAGGCGCTGGCTGATCACACCGGCACAGACACCCAGCAGCGCCGCCAGCATCAGTCCAAGCTTGTACGGCAGACCGTGGGCGGCGACCGCCACCGCGCTGGCCACCAGCGCCGCAACGATCATCGGCCGGTTGCGCAGCAGCGGCACCACTATGCCGATGAAGGTGGCGATCATGGCGAAATCCAGGCCCCAGTCGCCCAGGCTCGGCAGCGCCTGACCCAGCAACACGCCGATCAGGGTGCAGGCGAACCACAGGCTGTACATGGCCAGGCAGGAGCCGAGGAAGTACCAGTGCTTGCGCTCCACCGGACTGTCATCCAGCAGGTAGTGCCGGTGCACCACGGCAAAGCTCTCATCGGTCAGCCAGAAGGCCAGCGGCGCCCGCCAGCGCTGCGGCAGATGGCGGACGAAGGGCAGCAGGCTGGCGCTGTACAGCAGGTGCCGCAGGTTGACGATCAGGGTGGTCAGCAGGATCACCGTCAGGCTGGTGCCGCTGGCCACCAGACTGGCGGCGACGAACTGCGCCGAGCCGGCGAACACCAGCAGGGACATGGCCAGGGTGGCGGCCACGCTGAGGCCCGAGGCGACCGCCAGCGTGCCGTAGACAATGCCGAAGGGGACGGCGCCGACCAGCATGGGGATGGTGTCCCGCATGCCCAGCAGGAACTGCCGAGAAGATGACATTCTGCTCCCGTTACATCTCAGAGGGTTCTACAGACTGACGTAGCGGCTGATCAGTGCCCGCAGCGCCGCCGGCTTGACCGGCTTGGGCAGGTAGTCCAGCCCGTGCAGGCGGATCTGGGTGACCAGCTCGTTACGACCATCCGCGCTGATGACCACACCGGGCAACTCCGGATTGATCTGCTCGCGCAGCCAGCCCATCAACTCCAGGCCGGTGTCGCCATTATCCAGATGGTAGTCGGCCAGCACCAGCTCCGGTACGAAGCCACGCTCCAGTACCGCCTGCACCTCGGCGCGGTCGCGGGCCACGGCGACATTGCACTGCCAGCGGCTGAGCAGACTCTGCATGCCGGTAAGGATGGTCGCCTCGTTGTCGATGCACAGTATCTGGGCGCCGCTGAGCACGGGCACGCTGGGCGTGCGAGCGCTGCGCGGGTTGCGGTCGTAGCGCGCCACCGGCACGGTGACGCTGAACACGCTGCCCTTGCCCGGCCAGGAACGTACCGCCAGCTCGTGACCCAGCACCCGACACAGACCATCGGCGATGGCCAGCCCGAGGCCCAGCCCCTTCTCCGCCTGGGTGCGGTGGTTATCCAGACGCTGGAATTCCTCGAAGATGGTCTGCAGCTTGTCCCGCGGGATACCCGGGCCCTGATCCCAGACCTCGATGCGCACCGCATCCGGCAGACGACGCATGCCCAGCACCACCCGGGAATTGCCTGCATAGCGGAAGGCGTTGGTCATGAAGTTCTGCAACACCCGGCGCAGCAGACGGATATCACTGCGCACCCGCAACCGGCTGCTGTGCACCCGCAGGTCCACGCCCTGCTCCGAGGCCAGTGCGCCGAACTCGATGCGCAGGGGCTCGATCAGCTCGGTCAGCACGAAGTCGCTCCACTCGGGGATGATCCGCCCAGACTCCAGCCGGGACAGGTCCAGCAGGTCGGAGATCAGGTCCTCGGCCGAGCGCAGGGAGGTATCCAGATGGCGCACCAGCTGCTGGGCCTCCGGCGGCAGGTTCGCTTGGTGCATGAGCGAGGCGGAGAACAGCCGCGCAGCGTTCATCGGCTGCATCAGGTCATGACTGACCGCCATCAGGAAGCGCCCCTTGGACTGACTGGCCTGCTCGGTCTGTGCCTTGGCCACCGTCAGCGCCTGGTTCAGTTCGGACAGTTCCCGGGTACGCTCGGCCACCCGCTGCTCCAGGCTCTCGTTGGCTTCCTTGAGCGCCTGCTCGGCCTTGCGGAAGGCGGTGATGTCGGTGAAGCTCATGACGAAGCCGCCGCCGGGCATGGGGTTGCCGATGATCTCGATCACCCGCCCGGAGGGAAACAGACGCTCGGAGCGGTGGGCCGTGCCGCGGCGCATCCAGTTCACGCGCTTTTCCATGTGCATGTAAGGGTCGCCCGGACCACAGAGGCCGCGCCGGGCATTGCACAGGATCAGATCGGCAATCGGCCGACCTATGGTGATCAGCCCCTCCGGATACTGGAACATTTCCAGATAGCGCTGGTTCCAGGCCACCAGACGCAGCTCCTTGTCCACCACGCTGATGCCCTGGGTGATATTCTCGATCGCGCCCTGCAGCAGGCCACGATTGAACTGCAGCACCTCGGAGGCCTCGTCGACGATGCGCACCACATCCTCGAAGTGCATGTCCCGGCCTTCGATCGCCGCCTTCACCACCACCCGCGCCGAGGAAGCCCCCAGCACCCCGGCAAGCAGACGCTCGGTCTGGGTGATCCAGTTGCTGTCGGCCACCTGGGCGGGGTTGAAGGGCACTTCCTGGGCCTCGGCAAAGCGCTCGAAGCCGGCCCGCGCCCGCTCCTCGCCGATGAAGCGGGCGGCGAGCATCAGCAGGTCCTCGACTGTGACCCGCAGCATGGCGCGGCTGGGGCCACGGTCCATCTCGTCATCCAGGCTGACGAAGCGGCTGGCCTGCCAGTGCTCCACCACCCGGGTACGGGTGACCATGGACGCCACCACGAAGATCAGGAAGTTGCAACTCAGGGCAATGATGCTGCCCAGGGTAATGGCATCCAGCGGCAGGCCGAAGGCATCCTCGTAGAGCCGACTCAGCACCGGCCAGTCGCCCTCGGCGGCAATGCCCAGCAGCGGCAGTACCAGCAGCAGGAACCACAGGCTCATGCCGACGAACAGACCGGCATAAACGCCGGTGCGGTTGGCATGCTTCCAGATCAGCGCACCGAACATGGCCGGGGCCAGCTGAGCAATGGCGGCAAAGGCGATCTGCCCGGTATTGGCCAGACTGCCGGCGGAACCGATCAGCCGGTAGACCACATAGGCCAGCAGCAGGATGATGAGGATGGCACTGCGGCGCAGGTTGAGCATCCAGCCGCGGAATTCCTCATAGGAGCGCTTCTGCTGCTTGCGATGGCGCAGCAGCAGCGGCATGACCACATCGTTGGACACCATGGTACTCAGGGCAATGGCCGCCACGATCACCATGCCGGTTGCCGCCGAGGCACCGCCGAGAAACGCCGCCAGCGCCAGGATCGGTCTGCCTTCGAACAGCGGCAGGTTGATCACATAGGAATCCGGTGTGATGCCGGTGCCGAAGTTCAGCTGCCCGGCCAGACTGATCGGTATCACGAAGATGCCCGCCAGCAGCAGATAGGCAGGGAATACCCAGCGCGCCACGCGCAGGTCCCCGGAGCGGATGTTCTCCACCACCGCAACCTGGAACTGCCGAGGCAGGCAGAGAAACGCCAGTATCGCGATGAAGGTCTGGAACACCAGGTTCAGATGCAGCGTTTCGCGCTGCCAGTAGTCCGTCAGCTCGGGACTGTTCAGTGCCCGGTCGAACAGATCCGTGACCCCGCCGAACAGCATGAAGGTGACAAAGATACCGACCGCAATGAAGGCCAGCAGCTTGACCAGCGACTCGAAGGCAATTGCCAGCATCATGCCCCGGTGGTGCTCGGTCACATCCAGGCTGCGAGTACCGAACAGGATGGTGAACAGGGCCAGCAGCAGGGTCACCACCAGCGCGGTTTCCTCGGGACTGCGACTGTCGCCGCCGGTGAGCGATACGCCGGTGCCGGTGAGCAGGTTGAAGCCCAGCACTATGCTCTTGAGCTGGAGGGCAATGTAGGGCAGTACGCTGATCAGACAGATCAGCGTGATGATCACGCCCAGACCCTGCGACTTGCCGTAGCGCGAGGCGATGAAGTCGGCGATGGAAGTGATGTTCTCCTGCTTGCTGATGACAAGCATGCGGGCGATCAGACGCCAGCCGAAGAAACACAGGATGATGGGCCCGATGTAGATCGGCAGAAAGTCCCAGATCTGACCGGCGGCCATGCCGACGGCGCCGAAAAAGGTCCAGCTGGTACACCAGACGGCAATCGACAGGCTGTAGACCCACACACGCAGACGCGGGCCGAACTCCCCGGTCTGCCGATCCCCCCAGAAGGCGATGGCGAACAGGCAAGCTATGTAAATGAGGAACGTGGACGCAACCAGCCCACCGGAGAGCATCATGGGGTGGATCTCAACTCGTGTAACGGCGGCATAGTCTGGCAGGCGACGACCATTTTTCCCATAGGTTACCCCCCAGACCTAAGTCGAAGCGCACCGCCCTGCCGTCGTGTTTACCGCCCCGCGATGGGCTGCTATGAGCGCGACAGTTCCATCTGCTGCAGCGCCAGCGCCGCCTGGGTACGGGTACGCACGCCGAGCTTGCGGAATATGGCAGTCACGTGGGCCTTGACGGTCGCTTCGGATACCTGCAATTCATAGGCGATCTGCTTGTTCAGCAGGCCATCGCAGACCATGCTCAGCACCCGGAACTGCTGGGGCGTCAGGCTGGCCAGCTGACTGCTGATGGCTTCCTGTTCGCTGCTCAGCGGCGATACCTGATCATCGACCTGGGACGGCCAGCAGGTATCGCCGTCCAGCACATCCTGAACCGAGCTCTGTATGATCTCCAGACTGGAGGATTTGGGGATGAAGCCGCTGGCCCCGAAGTCACGGGCGCGGCGCACCACCGCCGCCTCTTCCTGGGCGGAGACCACGATTACCGGGATCTGGGGGAACTGGCTGCGCAGCAGCACCAGTCCGGAAAAGCCATGGGCACCGGGCATGTTCAGATCCAGCAGCACCAGATCCCAGTCGCTGCGCTGCTCCAGCAGTGACTGGAGTTCGGCGATGGAACCGGCTTCGGTGAGACGGATATCCCCGTTCAGACCGGTGTTGAGTGCCTGAAACAACGCGCTACGGAAAAGTGGGTGATCATCGGCGATCAGAATCTCGTAGGTTGTCCCCATGCCTTGCTTCCTGCCCGCTTATCAGACTGTATCGAGGTGAGCCATCATGTCAGGGTTACAAGCCTGACACCGGTGACCCCAACCGTCAACCAAGCCGCGGGCCCGGCCGGTTGGCGGCACTGTCTTTCCTGCCACGCCGGGCGCATAATCCCGGCTTTTCGCCGGACCTGAGAACTCGATGAAACGCCGTACCCTCCGGGCCGATGCCCTGATGCTGCTGACCGCCCTGATCTGGGGCACCACCTTCGTGGCCCAGAGTCTGGGCATGGAGCATATCGGCCCATTCCTTTATACCGGGCTGCGCTTTGCCCTCGGCTGCCTGGTGATACTGCCGCTGGTGCTGCTGGCCCGCCCGAGCGGCGCCGAGCAGGCGCACCGCCGGTTCAGCCGCCCCATGCTGCTGGGCAGCATGCTGCTCGGCGCGGTGCTGACCATCGGCATCAACCTGCAGCAGATCGGCCTGCTGTTCACCACGGTCACCAATTCCGGATTCATCACCGGCTTCTATGTGATCCTGGTGCCGGTATTCGGTCTGATCGTCGGCATGCGCAGCGGTCTGGGTACCTGGTGCGGCGCGCTGCTGGCAGTGGCCGGCATGCTGCTGTTGAGCGTCACCGCAGACTACCGCGTGGCGCTGGGTGACGTGCTGCAGCTGGCCAGCGCCGCCTGCTGGGCTGTGCATGTATTGCTGGTAGGGATGCTGGCATCACGCTATGATCCGGTCC
This sequence comes from Halopseudomonas sp. Lyrl_26, assembly GCF_051948695.1. Lineage (NCBI taxonomy): Bacteria > Pseudomonadati > Pseudomonadota > Gammaproteobacteria > Pseudomonadales > Pseudomonadaceae > Halopseudomonas > Halopseudomonas sp. Lyrl_26. The sequence goes on along the minus strand of NZ_JAYJLH010000001.1, from coordinate 11,386 downwards.
GTGTCTCCTTCGTCCAGTTCACGGTATGCGCTGCGGTGAGCCTGATGCTGGCAGCCGCCCTGGAGGAAACAGACCTCACGGCAATACTGCTGGCAGCCCCGGCGATTGCCTTCGGCGGTATTCTCGCAGTGGGTATAGGGTTCACCCTGCAGGTGGTGGCCCAGAAGGATGCCATCGCTTCCCATGCTGCGATCATTCTCAGTCTTGAGGCCGTGTTTGCAGCATTGGCCGGCTGGCTGATTCTCGGCGAGATGCTGAGTCTGCGCGGCCTCATCGGCTGCAGTCTGATGCTCTGCGGCATGCTGGTGGCCCAATTGGCGCCCATCTATCAGCAGCGCCGGCAGCAGAGACAGGCTCAGCGGGGACGGGCACAGGAGGCCTGAAAAAAACTCTGTTGCCATGCAGAACCTGAGCACGCCTGCATGGTCACAGTGGTAATCCACAAGCTGCAACCGCCCCCGATGGGAGACCCCATGCGTTATCTGATAGCTGTACTCACTGTTCTCGTTGCCCTGCCGGCCCACTCCGTTTCTCTGCGTGATACCCGACTGGAGGAGACGCTGCGTACCGTGGCTCAGCAAAGCAGCAAGGACACGCCACGCCAGCTGAACGAGCATATTACCGACGAGGGCTTCAGCGCCAAGGGCAAGGAGCTGGTGAACCATCTGAGTGTCGATGCCGATTACGCCACCCGTATGCAGAGCGAGCCCCTGCTGGTGCGCAGTCAGCTCCAGGCCAGCGTCTGTGCCGATCAGCGCTTTCGGCGGCTTCTGGACATGGGCGCCACCCTCACCTATCACTTCGTGCTGACCGACACCCAGCAGCCCATACTGACCCAGAGTTTCGTGGCGGATCACTGCCAGGCGATGTAGCCTGTTCAGATGAAATCCGAAAGCAGTACACAAGGGACAGGTATGTCAGAGGACACCCACGCGGCAGACTATCTCGGCCGCCACTGGCAGACCGGGAGTACCGGCCTGCAGGACAAGGTTGAGGAGCTGCTGAATCTGGCCCACGGCCGCAGCGACAACCGCCAGCTGTATCAGGACATGCTCCTGAGCATAGTGCGCATGGCCCAGGCTGACCGCAACCGCTGGGACGCCAAGATCATGCGCCACACCATCCGCGAATTGGAGGAGGCGTTTGCGCGGCTTGAGCAGTTCAAGCGGCGGCGCAAGGTCACCGTATTCGGATCGGCGCGCACGCCCGTGGACAGCGAGCTGTACAACGTAGCCCGGCACATGGGCCGGCTGCTGGCCGAGGACGACTTCATGGCTATCACCGGCGGTGGAGGCGGCATCATGGAGGCCGTGCATGTGGGCGCCGAGCTGGACAACAGCCTGAGCTTCAATATCACCCTGCCCTTCGAGCAGAAGCCCAACCGCGTGGTGGCCGGCACGTCACATGACATGCCGTTCCGCTTCTTCTTCCTGCGCAAGCTGTTTCTGGTACGCGAGGCAGATGCCATCGTCCTCTGCCCGGGCGGCTTCGGCACCCTGGATGAAACCCTGGAAGTGCTGACTCTGGTGCAGACCGGCAAGAGCCCCATGGTGCCGATCATACTGCTCGACGTCCCCGGCGGCGGCTACTGGTCAGCGCTGCTGGACTTCTTTCACCATCAGTTGCTGGCCGAGGGTTACATTCTGGCCAGCGACCTTAGGCTGCTGCAGCAGGTGGACTCCCCGGAGCAGGCAATGGACTGTATCCGACATTTCTACAGCAATTACCACTCATCGCGCTGGCACAACGACCAGTACCTGATCCGCCTGAATCGCCCGCTCACGCCCGAAGCGCTGGACATGCTCAATACCCGCTTCACGGATATCTGCTCCAGCGGTGGCTTTACCCAGAAGCCCTTTGCCGAGCCGGCTCTGGAAGATCCGGAGCTGCAGCACCTGGCGCATCTGACCTTCGCCCTCAACGCCCGGGCCCAGGGCCGGCTGCGCGAACTGATCGACGAGCTGAACCGGCCGGAAAACCAGATCGACCCGCGCTGACGCAACCCGGCGTGGGCGAAACAGATGCCCGCCGCCCCTTTGCGCCGCGCTGCGGAGTGACTACCATGGGACGTTTTCGACGAAGAAACGAGAGAAAATGACCTACGACCACAACTGGCAGCTCGATACCATCGTCGAGCAGCTGCGCGAAGCCCGTTCCGAATGGCGCAGCGCCCAGGGACGAACCCACGAGCCGGGCGACCGTGAGCTGCCGTCGCGGACGGCGATGAAGAGCATAGTCGAATCCCTGGCCGGAGCCCTGTTCCCCATGCGGCTGGGGCCGGCGGATCTGCGCAAGGCCAACGAAGACTTCTATGTGGGGCATACCCTGGATCAGGCGCTCAACCTGTTGCTGCAACAGGCCATGCTGGAGCTGCGTCACACCCATCGCAAGAATCCGCTGGATCCCGATGATCTGCTGCAGCAGGCACGGGACATAGTGCGCCGCTTCGCCGCCGAACTGCCGCACCTGCGGCGTATCCTCGATACCGACGTGATGGCCGCCTACCGCGGCGATCCGGCCGCCAAGTCGGTGGACGAGGTGCTGCTGTGCTATCCCGGCGTGCTGGCGGTCATCCATCATCGCTTCGCGCACCTGCTGTACCGGGAAGGCCTGACCCTGCTGGCGCGGATCATCAGTGAACTGGCTCATTCGGAAACCGGCATCGACATCCACCCCGGTGCCCGGATCGGATCGAGCTTCTTCATCGATCACGGCACCGGTGTGGTGATCGGCGAAACCGCCATCATCGGCGAGCGGGTACGCATCTATCAGGCGGTGACCCTGGGTGCCAAGCGTTTCGAATCTGACGATGAGGGCAAGCTGCTCAAGGGTCAGCCCCGCCACCCGATCGTCGAGGATGATGTGGTGATCTACGCCGGAGCAACCATTCTCGGCCGCATCACCATAGGTGCCGGCTCCATCATCGGCGGCAATGTCTGGGTTACCCGCAGTCTGCCGCCGGGCAGCAACGTATCCCAGGCCAGCCTGAAGAACCGGCCCTGCACCGACTGATCAGTCCTTGAGGACATTGCCCTGTTGCAGGGTCTCACCACCCTGCCACAGGCGCCACTCCCCTGACTCGCAGGTATTCCACTGCTCGTTGCTGGTCAGCGGCTCGGTGGCGATCACCGTCACCACATCATTGGGCGTGGTGTGTTCCTGGAAGTCCACCACCATCTCCACATCGCGTAGCTGCGCCGGGCCGAACGGCGCCCTGCGGGTGATCCAGGACAGCTTGGTGGTGCACAGGCTGAACAGCCATTCGCCGTTGCTCAGCAGCAGGTTGCAGACACCGCGCCGGGCGTAATCGGCACAGGCGCCGGTCAGGCAGTCGAGAATCTCCTGCTGGCTCGGGTGCTGCGTGAAACGCGCCCGCAGGCGGTTGAGCAGATCGCAGAAGATGGCCTCGCTGTCGGTATTGCCCACCGGCTGGAAGGGCCCCTCCCCCGCTGCGAAGTCATTGATCTGCCCGTTGTGGGCGAAGGTCCAGTACTGGCCCCACAGCTCCCGGGTGAAGGGATGGGTATTGGCCAGGGTGACCCGTCCGACATTGGCCTGGCGGATGTGGCAGATGACGTTTTCGGATTTGATGGGATAGCTCTCGATCAGCTGGGCAATGGCCGAGCTGTGACAGGGCGCCGGATCATGGAAGCAGCGCACCCCACTCCCCTCGTAGAAGGCCACTCCCCAGCCGTCGCAATGCGGACCGGTACGCCCACCGCGCTGCATCAGCCCGGAAAAGCTGAAACAGATATCCGTCGGCACATTGGCGCTCATGCCCATCAATTCACACATTCAGTTACTCCCCCGACAAAACCTCGGGACTTCTATTGGTTAGACTGGTCAACCTTCAAGGGAATGGTACTGCAAAATCTCATCCGGGACCGCCAGGAACCTGCATTGCACGCGCCCAACCATAATCCGGCGTTCTTCGGCGATGAGAGTCCACTGGTAGTGGGCACACGTGCGCTGGCCATGATGGCGATTAACTTCCTCGCACCGGAGGCGTGCTTGCAGCTACGGCTGTCCGCCCGGCGCGGGCGGCCGTCGTGCGTTACCTGCAACCCGGATCCGCTTGGCTTTATTCCCGCCCTGGGCGACCATAGCGCCCCATGAATGCACTTACCCAGATTCCCGGCCCGCTGCAGAGCTGGCAGGCCGCCATTGAACAGGGCTTCGTCGAAGACCCGGCCCAGAAACAGGCTGCGCTGGCCCTGGACCAGCTGCAGCAGCAACTCCACGGCAAGTGGCGGCTGAAGGGCCGTGGCCTCTATCTGTGGGGCCCGGTCGGCCGGGGCAAGACCTGGCTGATGGACATCTTCCACCGCAGTCTGCAGGTGCCCAGTCGGCGCCAGCACTTCCATCACTTCATGCAGTGGATGCACAGGCGCCTGTTCGAGCTGACCGGCACGGTCGATCCGTTGAAGGTGATCGCCAGGGAACTGGCCGCCGAGGTGAAGGTGCTGTGCTTCGATGAGCTGTTCATCAATGACATCGGCGATGCCAGCATCCTCGGACGGCTGTTCATCACCCTGTTCGATGAGGGACTGGTGCTGGTGCTGACCTCCAACATCCCTCCGGAGCGCCTGTACGAGCACGGCCATAACCGCGAACGTCTGCTGCCGGCGCTGGATGCCATCAAGAAGCACATGCAGGTGATCAATGTGGACGGCGGCCAGGACCACCGCCTGCACCCGGCCGAGCAGGTCCAGCGTTACTGGGTAAAGAACCCGGAGGCGCTGGAAAGGACCTTCCGCCGGCTCAGCCAGGGTATCGACAGCAACTACGAGCCGATCGAGCTGAATCACCAGCTGGTCAGGCCCAGATACCACTGCGCCAGAGCTGTGTGGTTCGATTTCGACGAGCTGTGCGAAAGGCCCCTGGCGGCGCTGGACTTCATCGACCTGTGCGATCGCTTTCCGGCAGTGCTGCTGGGCAAGGTCCCGCGCCTGAGCGCGCCTGCCCGGGAAGTGCGTATCGCCCGGGGTACGGAGGATGCCGTGGAGCAGGTGCAGGCCGGCGACCGGGTGCTGCCTCCGCTGTCCAGGCAGGATGACAGCGTGCGCCGGCTGATTGGCCTGGTGGATGAGTGCTACGACCGTGGGGTGCCGTTGTACATCGAAGCGGAAGTGCCTCTGGACGAGCTGTACACCCAGGGCGCCCTCACCTTCCCCTTCCAGCGCACCCTCAGCCGCTTGCGGGAAATGCAGTCGGTGCGATTCCAGACCCGGTAGCCCCCGCGCACGCCCGCATTCGCACCCGGGGCGGGTGCTCCTACCGTCCGGCCTCCTGCGCCAGCCCCGGTTTCATGTAGGAGCACCGCCCACGGTGCGAAAGCGGAGTCAAACCACAACCCCCGAGCCCGCCCCCTTCGCACCCGGGGCGGGTGCTCCTACCCTCCGGAGTCCTGCGCCAGCCCAGTTTCCTGTAGGAGCACCGCCCCGGTGCGAAAGCGGAATCAAACCCCAACCACCGACCCCGGCCCCCTTCGCACCCGGGGCGGGTACCGTCCGGGGTCCTGCGCCGGCTCTGGTTTATGTAGGAGCACCGCCCCGGTGCGAAAGCGGAGTCAAACCACAACCCCCGAGCCCGCCCCCATTCGCACCCGGGGCGGGTGCTCCTACCCTCCGGAGTCCTGCGCCAGCCCCGGTTTCATGTAGGAGCACCGCCCTCGGTGCGAAAGCGGAGTCAAACCACAACCCCCGAGCCCGCCCCCTTCGCACCCGGGGCGGGTACCGTCCGGGGTCCTGCGCCGGCTCTGGTTTATGTAGGAGCACCGCCCACGGTGCGAAAGCGGAGTCAAACCACAACCCCCGAGCCCGCCCCCATTCGCACCCGGGGCGGGTGCTCCTACCGTCCGGCCTCCTGCGCCAGCCCCGGTTTCATGTAGGAGCACCGCCCACGGTGCGAAAGCGGAGCCAAACCCCAACCACCGAGCCTACACCCTTCGCACCCGGGGCGGGTGCTCCTACAACAAACTAGTCGAAGTCCTCGGCGGAGTGCCGTTCGGGCACCTGTTCGTCCAGCTCGCCCCAGGTACGGTTGACCTTGCGGCCGCGCTGTACCGCGGGCCGTGCGGCGATCTTCTCGGCCCAGCGCATGAGGTGGGTATAGCTCTGCGCATCGAGGAATTCGGCGGCGCCGTACACCTGGTTGGTCACTATGCCGCCATACCAGGGCCAGATGGCCATGTCGGCGATGCTGTACTCGTCCCCGGCGATATAGGGGTTGTTGGCCAGCTGCCGATCGAGCACGTCCAGTTGACGCTTGGTTTCCATGGTGTAGCGGTTGATCGGGTACTCGTACTTCTCCGGCGCGTAGGCGTAGAAGTGACCGAAGCCGCCGCCGACGAAGGGCGCACTGCCCATCTGCCAGAACAGCCAGTTGAGGCACTCGGTACGACCACGGATGTCCTGCGGAATGAAGGCGCCGAACTTGTCCGCCAGATACAGCAGGATGGAGCCGGACTCGAACAACCGCAGCGGCGGGTCCATGCTGGTGTCGAGCATCGCCGGGATCTTGGAGTTGGGGTTGATCTCGACGAAGCCGCTGCCGAACTGATCGCCCTCGCTGATGCGGATCAGCCAGGCGTCGTATTCCGCCTCGCTGAAGCCGGCCTCCAGCAGCTCCTCGAGCATGATGGTGACCTTGACCCCGTTGGGCGTGGCCAGCGAATACAGCTGCAGCGGATGCTTGCCACGCGGCAGCTCACGCTCGTGGGTGGCCCCGGCAATGGGCCGGTTGATGCTGGCAAACTGGCCGCCGTTGTCCTTGTCCCAGGTCCAGACCCGTGGTGGTACGTAGCTGTCTTTGCTCATCTGATCCTCCCGGTTTGCGCCCGGTCGGGTATCGACCGGCAACACTCTTGGGAAGCATGGTACCCCCGGCCGCCGGCACAGGCCACCGGCCGGGGAACAGATCAGCCGGCCTGCAGCTCACCGTCCTCGAGAAACACCCGGCTGTTCACCGGGAGGATCCAGGCATCGCCGCCCTGCACCAGTCCCAGTTCGCGGTAGCGGTGCTTGCTCAGTTCCGCCTGCACCACGTTCTCGCTGTTGTCGGTGCGCAGCTCCAGGCGCACGGTCGGGCCGACCACCGAAACCAGCTCGATCTGCGCGTGCAGCGCATCCTCACGGCGTTCGCCCAGCACCTCGATATCATGGGGACGGACGTAGGCCAGGGCCCGGCTTTCGCGCTGGCCGGCATACTCCGGTGCCGAGAAATTCAGGTTGCCGATACGTGCCACGCCATCCTGCACCCGGGCGTGGAACAGATTGACGTTACCCAGGAACTCGTAGACGAAGGGGTTGGCCGGATTATCGTAGACCTCCTCCGGGCTGCCGTCCTGTTCCACCCTGCCCTTGTTCATCACCACCACGCGGTCGGACACTTCCAGTGCCTCCTCCTGATCGTGGGTGACGAACACGCTGGTGACGTGGATCTCGTCATGCAGACGGCGCAGCCAGCGGCGCAGTTCGGCCCGCACCTTGGCGTCCAGCGCGCCGAAGGGTTCGTCGAGCAGCAGCACCCTGGGCTCCATTGCCAGCGCCCGGGCCAGGGCGATACGCTGACGCTGCCCACCCGAGAGCTGCGACGGCAGCCGGTCGGCGGTCCAGTCCAGCTGCACCATCTCCAGCAGGTGCATGACCTTGCGGCGGATCTCGGCCTTGCTCGGCCGCTGGCTGCGCGGCTTGACCGTCAGCCCGTAGGCGACGTTCTCGAACACGCTCATGTGCTTGAACAGGGCGTAGTGCTGGAACACGAAGCCGACCCCGCGATCACTCACGTGCAGGTCGGTGGTGTCCTGGCCGTGGAAGCGGATGCGTCCGCTGTCGGGCTGCTCCAGCCCTGCAATGATGCGCAGCAGGGTGGTCTTGCCCGAGCCGGACGGCCCCAGCAACGCGGTCAGCTCGCCGTCATTGAGGCTGAGACTGACATTGTCGACGGCGACAAAATCACCGAAACGCTTGTTTACCTGATCGATTTCAATACTCATGTCGGCTCTCTCAATGACTGTCGCCGGCCGGGCGCTGACGCTCGTCCAGCCACTCGATGAAACTCTTGACCGCGATGGTGACCAGCGCCAGGCCGGTCAGCAGCGAGGACACGGCAAAGGCGGCGGTGAACATGTACTCGTTGTAGAGCACCTCGATATGCAGCGGCATGGTGTTGGTCTCGCCACGGATGCGTCCCGAGACTACCGCCACCGCGCCGAACTCGCCCAGGGCGCGGGCGTTGCACAGGATCACGCCGTAGATCAGTCCCCACTTGATGTTCGGCAGGGTCACGTACCAGAAGGTCTTCCAGCCGCTGGCGCCCAGGGTCAGCGAAGCCTCTTCCTCCTCCTTGCCCTGCTGCTGCATCAGCGGGATCAGCTCCCGGGCAATGAACGGCAGGGTGCCGAAGGCGATCACTATGACGATGCCCGGCACGGCAAAGATGATGCGCAGGTCATGGGCGGCCAGCCAGGGGCCCAGCCAGCCCTGGGAGCCGAACAGGATGACGAAGATCAGGCCCACCACCACCGGCGAGATGGCAAAGGGCATGTCGATCAGCGAAATCAGTATCGGCTTGCCGCGGAACTCGAACTTGGCGATGGCCCAGGCCGCCGCCACACCGAATACCAGATTGATGGGCACCACTATCAGCACCACCATCAGCGACAGGCGGATGGCCGCCAGTGCATCGGGTTCGTTGATCGCCGCCCACCAGACCTGCAGGCCCTGCTCGAAGGCGCCGTACAGCACCACAGCCAGCGGCAGTACCAGAAACAGGGCAAGGAAGGTGAGCGCAACGCCGATAAGGGTCCAGCGCACCCAGGCCGGCTCCTCGGTGGCGCGGCGCCAGCGCGCGGCCAGCTCCGGATTGGCCACATGTACAAGTGTCTGTGTCGTCATGGGGTCGTCCTCAGAGTCCGCGACGCTGGGTCCACCACTGCAGACCATTGATCAGCAGCAGCAACAGGAAGGCCGCGATGAGCATCACGGTGCCGATGGCGGCAGCACCCGGATAGTCGTACTGCTCAGCCTTGGCGACGATCAGCAGCGGCGTGATTTCGGTGCGATAGGGCATGTTTCCGGAGATGAATACCACCGAACCGTACTCGCCCACGGCGCGGGCAAAGGCCAGCGCGTAGCCGGTCAGCAGTGCCGGCAGCAGCGACGGCAGTATCACCCGGCGGACGGTGGTGAAGCGGCTGGCGCCCAGGCTGGCGGAGGCTTCCTCACGCTCGGCCTCCAGGTCCTCCAGCACCGGCTGCACGGTACGCACCACAAAGGGCAGTCCGATGTAGGTCAGCGCGACCACCACCCCGAGCTGGGTATAGGCGACCTTGATGCCGAAGATGGTCAGGTACTGACCGACCCACCCGGTGGAGGCGTACAGGGTGACCAGCGCGATCCCGGCTACCGCCGTGGGCAGCGCGAAGGGCAGATCCACCAGGGCGTCGACCACTTTCTTGCCCGGGAAGCTGTAACGCACCAGTACCCAGGCGACCAGCGCACCGAACACCAGATTGATGCTGGCGCCGATCAGGGAAGCGGAGAAGGACAGTTTGTAGGAGGCCACGACCTGGGGATGGCTGACGGCTCTCCAGAAGTCCTCCCAGCTCATCATCGAGGTGTACAGCAGCAGGCCCCCGACGGGGATGAGGAAAATGAAACCCAGATACAGAAGGCTGAAGCCCATGGTCAGCCCGAAACCGGGTATGACCCTACGTTTTCTGGTGGCAGTAGACATGTTCACCTCGAAATGATCCCGGGCGTTGGCGTCCGGGTTGGCATCCATCAAACAGCTGGTGTATCCGACTGCCGCGCTCCTACGGCAGCCGGGACCCTGCGCCTCAGCGCTTGGTCAGACTCTCCAGAATGCTGTCGAACTTGCCACCGTCGTTGAAATGATCGTTCTGTGCCTTCTCCCAGCCGCCAAACACGTCATCGATACGGAACAGCTCGACATCGACGAACTTGTCGGCAAACTCCCTGGCGATCTCCGGGTTGCTCGGGCGGTAGTAGTTGCGCGCGGCAATCCGCTGGGCTTCCTCACTGTACAGGTACTGCAGGTACGCCTCGGCAACCTCACGGGTGCCCTTGCGGTCGACGTTCTTGTCCACCACGGTCACCGGCGGTTCGGCCAGAATGCTCACCGAGGGCACCACGATCTCGAACTCACCCTTGCCCAGCTGCTCCACCGACAGGTAGGCCTCGTTTTCCCAGGCAATGAAGACATCACCCAGTCCACGCTGCACGAAGGTATTGGTCGCGCCACGGGCACCCGGGTCAAGTACCGGCACGTTGGCGAACAGCTTGCGCACGAACTCGTAGGCCTTCTCCTCATCACCGCCGTTCTGCTTCAGGGCATAACCCCAGGCGGCCAGGTAGTTCCAGCGGGCACCGCCGGAGGTTTTCGGGTTGGGGGTGATGACTTCCACGTCGTCACGGACCAGATCATCCCAGTCCTTGATGTTCTTCGGGTTGCCCTTGCGCACCAGCAGCACGATGGTGGAGGTATAGGGCGAGCTGTTGTTTGCCAGGCGGCTCTGCCAGTTTTCCGGGATCAGGTCGGCGTGCTGACGCAGCGCATCCACGTCATAGGCCAGCGCCAGGGTAACCACATCGGCGTCAAGACCGTCGATCACCGCACGGGCCTGGGAGCCGGAGCCGCCGTGGGACTGGCGCACATTGACGCTCTGCCCGGTCTCGGCCTGCCAGTACTTGCTGAAGGCCGCGTTGTATTCACGGTACAGCTCACGGGTCGGGTCATAGGACACGTTGAGCAGGTTGATGTCAGCTGCCAGGGCGGAGCCCGCGATCAGGGTGGCCAGTGCGCCCGCCAGGGTATTTTTCAGGATGTTTTTCATTTTCATTACTCTCGTAGAAATCTGTTTCATGTGAAGTCGGGTCGAGTCGTTCCTGTTACCGGCACATTCGTGCGGTCAGATTTCTACAGGAGCTGGTCTGACTGTTCAGGGCACACCGTGTCATGGGGCTCTCCATGTGATCCATGTTGTAAGCCACCTCTGGTAATCCAGTCGGCAGTAATGAAAATGCGAGTTGGACTGTCCCGTGGTCGGGTGTCAGGACGCTCGGGTCGGGGGCTGGAAACGGATCTTTTCCTTCCGTTCGATCTGCACCACCTGGCCGTTGTGCAGGGTGATCTCCACTGCACCGAACTGAATGCTTCGCAGCGCTTCAGTGATGACGGCCACTACCTTCTGATCGTCCACCGCCGCATGCAGTTGGGTTGTTGCTGACATGTTCTCTGCTCCGTTTGCGGGTTGGGCTGGATACCTGGGGTATCGACGGAGGAGATATTAGAGGGGAAATTGATATAGCGAAAAATACTATTTTGGAACTTGTATATTCTTTTTTCGAATAACAAAATTAGA